>NZ_JBEZUS010000006.1:0-295728 GCF_040636475.1 Streptomyces sp. NPDC037389 | reverse complement strand
GCGGGTCCCCCCACCCCCCCCCCACCCCCCCCCGGGCCCCCCCCCTCCGTGGGCGCCCCCCCCCGGCCCCCCCCCCTTTTTGTTGGGCGGCCCACCCCCCCCCCCCCCCGCAACACTTAACCGGGGTGCTGGCCCGCGCTTCGCGCCGACGAACTGCCTTACGTGCCTGACACCTCTATTATCAGGGCGCTGACCTGTGCAAATGGCCCCGTGCCCCTAGACGACCGGCGCACCCCGGGGCCGCTCGAGATGTCCTGGCCTCCACCCCATCCGCCCAGTTCCCCGCCTGAACAGCCACACAGATACGGCCCCCTCAGTGAGGGGGCCGTATCTGTGTGGTGCCGATTAGGGGCCGTGCAATGCATCCCTATGAGGTTTTCCCTGCAGGGAGAAGCCGTGCGGATGCCGGGGGGCGTTTGGGCGAGGCGCTACCAGGTGAGGTAGACAGCGCCGTTGTCTCCGTTTCCGCCCTTCTGGCCTCCGCCTCCTGCACGGCCTGGCGTCCCGGCGCCGGCGACATTGTGCGTTCTCCCACCGGGGCCAGCACCTTCCACCTTGTTGTACATTCCCCTGTCTCCGCCCCGTCCGCCGTGCCCGCCGTTTCCGCCCTTGCCACCGCTGCCAAAGGTGACGGGGAAAGTGCCCAGATAGAGCCGGGACACAATACGGCCTTGGCCGCCCGCCCCGCCTTCGGGCCCGGCAGCACCAGCACCGCCTGAACCGCCAATCAAGCCGTAGCTTCCTCCATCGACCCCGCGGGAGCCAGCCGGCCCGGTGGAGCCTGGAGCGGGCCTGTATACCGCCGCCTGCCGGTTGCACCGGGTAGCGAGGTTGGTGACGGGGGCAGGAGTGCCGCCCTTTCCGCCCGGTGTCTGGTCGTAAGGCGGAACGTAGATTGGCTCCGGCGCGCCTCCGCCTGAACCGCCAGGGGCCTGTCCACCATCAGCGGCGACCAGGTCTCCGTCGATGCTGGAGCGTCCGCCGTTGGCGCTCGCCTTGCCCGGCTTGCCGTCACTGCCGCCGAAGCCCTGCTGTCCTCCGGCGCCTCCGGCCCCGCCCTTGCCTACCACGATGCGCAGGTTCTGGCCCGGGGTGACGGACAGGGTGCACTGGATGAAAGCACCGCTGCTGCCACCGGCCCCTGCTCCACCGCTGCGGCCGCCTCTCCCGCCCTGACCGGGCAAACCGTTTTCGCCTGCTCCTCCGCCTCCACCTCCGCCGCTACCGGCGCCGGCGCCCCACACGTAGGCGTTGAGCCTGGTGACCTTCGGCGGCACCTTGAAGGTGCGCGTGTGCCGGATGACCTCGAACTGTCGCCATGCGGCCGGCGCAGAGGCAGCGGGTGCCGCCAGAAGCGGAACGGCCGTCACACCCGCTGCCGTGGCGCACAGCGCCGCGACAGCAGGCGTGAACCGGAACCAGCCGATGCCCGCCCGGTCAGGTGATCTGAACACAGCAGACCCCTCTCATGAGGATGTGATGATCGAAGGGTGCGCAATCACGCGCCCGATGTCCGGCACGGAAAGCGCGGCCCGGTTCATTCGCCAGCCGAAGGTGCAGCTGTCGGCATACGCGCAGTGCCCGGTCAGCCGTTGTCGTCCGCGCCCGCCGTGCCCGCCTTGAACTGCGCGACATTGCAGGTGACGGTGTCGACGCCCGTACCGAACAGCTTGTTGAGTTGCTGAGGGCCGTCGTTCATCGGGTTACCGTTGGTGTGGGCCGGCAGAGTGTCTGAACAGCTGGCCGTATCTGCCGCAGCCGTCCCAGCCCCGGCAAGGCTCACCACTCCGGCCGCCAGCGCGGCGCCAGCGGCAAGCAGGGCAGCGTTCGCGAGCTTCTTCATGTCCGTCGACCTCCAGGTCAGCTCATCGCCTACGGCTAGCCCGGGCGATGATCAGATCAACGGGGGCGCGTCACGGCATGGTTATGGCCATCCACCTGAAGGACGGATCATCCTATTTCCGCTGACCCGGGGCGCTGCCCAGCACCGCGATCCGCCGTTGTGACGGTGACGATGCAAACGAGCGTTGCGCCGCGGTCTCGAGCGGAGTCGCTGATCCCTGTGCACAGCGAAGTACAGGAAATCCCGGTGAGATCGATCTTGCTGGGCGCGACCTACTTCGTGGGGGCTTCGAGCTGGGCGGGGATGCGGCTGGCCCGCAGCTCGCGCAGGTCGGGGATGTGGTTGTAGAGGGTGCCCGGGGAGACGCCGAGCATCTTGGCGATCGCGGTGATGGAGTGCTCGGGGTTGGGCAGCAGGTCCCGGGCCATGTTCAGGATCTTCTCGTCGACCACGGTGGGCCGGCCGCCGACCTTGCCGCGGGCGCGGGCGGCGGCCAGGCCCTCGCGGGTGCCGGAGACGATGAGCTCGCGGATGAACTCCGCCAGGGCGGCGAAGACGTGGAAGACGAGCCGGCCGCCGGGGGTGGTGGTGTCGAGGTTCTCGTGCAGCGAGGTGAAGCCGATCTCGCGGCGGCGGAGCTCGGCCACCATGTTGATCAGGTCCTGGAGGGACCGGCCGTAGCGGTCGAGGGCGGGGACCACCAGGGTGTCGCCGGCATCGAGGAAGGCGTGGCATGCCTTGAGCTCGGGGCGGAGGTCGTTCTTGCCGGATTTCTTATCCGCAAAGAGCTTCCGGCACCCGGCCGCCTTGAGGGCGTCGATCTGCCGGTCGAGCTTCTGTCCGCCGGTGGACACCCGTGCGTATCCGATGCGGATCTCGGTACGGACGGCAGGCTCGGCGGCCAGCAGTTCGAAGGCCTCGGGTTCAAGGGGCGTGTTCACGCCCGGAACTCTGTCAGAAAACGGTGTCCCGGAGTTCTTGAACCACCCTGGTTTTTGAAGGAGTTTTTGAAGGCCCTGGGGGTCTTCCCGCGGTCCGCCCGGTGATCTTCATTAAACGTTGGTTTATTGAAGATCACGGGCCGGTTCCCGGACCACCTCAGCGGCGCGAGCGCAGGCCAGCGCATCGCGCTGGGTCACTTGTCACCTGGTTCGTCGTTCGTTAACGGCACCCCTGCTGCCCCCGGAGAACACCGTCACCTCGATCGCGAAGCTCCTCGGCGTCAGCAGGAACACGATCTACAAGTGCGTGCCCGAACTCAAGGGCAAGCGACTTCAATTCGACGAGGAGACGGCCGGCGCGACCTGCTCCCCTCGGTGTGAGAGGAGCAGGGCACAGGTGTTCTTAGCCGAATTCGAGCTTCGATACCTCTACCTTCGCGGACGAGTCGCGCAGGAGCTTTTCTTTGCGGGAGGTGAGCTCTTCCAGTGAGGTCTCTAGCTTCTTGCGCTGCGGGCCCGGTGCGGCGCCAAGCTGACGTCGGGTTTCAGCGATCTCCTGCTGGAGCTTCCGGGCTTCGGCCATCATGGGGGTGTTTTGATCCTTGGTCGTCACGAAAGACCTCGTGACGGGCGGGACGTCCCCTTCCGCCTTCACGGTGGTGGTCACCGGCATCACATCTATTACGCGGGAGTTCTTGTCGTGGACCAGGAAGAATCCAGTGTATTTGGCGGCAGCGGCGCGGACTTCCTCATATCCCCAGTACCCTTGGGGGACGGTCCGCTTATACGTCGAGGTCTGGGTATTGGCGTATTGCTTGGTGTCCGTAGTCTTATTTGTGTAACTGAAGTTCAGGCTCCCGCCCGCGCTGGGCTTGCTTGTCACCTCGCCGGCCTTCGTATCCTGGCCGTAGCCGACGTTGACAGATCCTCCCACGCTCCACCCTTGTTCCTTAACCCTGGTGCGGGTCTCAGTGTTGGACGTTGTGGTGGTGAATTCTGTTGGTCCCTGGATGTTGTCGGACTGGCCGATGATCGGAGCTCTCTCGGTCACCCTCCCGACGAAGACGCATGACACGTCGGAACGCGAGCAATCTTTGGCGAACCGGGAGTCGACGAATTTCCCGAACTGTGAGGCGGCGATAATGGGATCGCTGTAATCAGCGTCGGTGGTAAAGGGGCCTTCGCCCATCTTCTTCACGTATTCATTGACGCTTTTATGGCGATAGATAGCCCTAAATGGCTCGTCTGACTGCAGGAATTCCGGCTCTTGCTCATCGGCCCGCCATATGAGGTTGTCTCGCACGAACTGATCGGGGTCTTCGTTGGGGTCGCCTTCAGGGTTGAATGCTGCTTGCGCAGCCTTCCATCCAACCTTCCAATCGCTCCCTTCCAGTCCTGGATAGCCGGTGAATGAGGTATTCGTAGGCATCTTCTTGTAGGGGAGTGTGAAGTCCTTGCCGTTGTGCAGTTTGATCACTTCGTGCTCGAAATCATCGCCTGCGGCGAACGCCTGGGGCGTTGTTCCGGGGGCGGCGCCGAGTCCCGTCGCGAGGGCAGCAGCCAGGACTGCGGCGGAGGCTGCTCTCTTGGCGTACGAGGGGGTGCCCCGCTTTGCGGAGGCAAGGTGTCGCTGTGTCATCTCTTTCCTTTGTTGATGTGTGGTGTGTGGCACCGCATGCCAGGGGGTGCCTTCGCCCGTCCGGGAGGCTGCGGGTTGATTTAGAGGTCACGCGGCGGTTACGGCCGCCGGGTGCGCAGCGGTTCGGGCCTTGTGAGCCGTGATCGCGACGGTGGCGGCAGCCTCGGTGCCATCGGCTCGGCTGCCGTCTCGGGTCTTTTCCTCGGGCGGAGTGCCTGCGGGTGGCTCGAGTGCGGCAAAGGTGCGTGCTGACGGAATCTCAGTTCCTTTGATTCGCAGCACGGCTGGAATGGGGCCTTCCTTTCTGGCAAGAGCCCGGCCGGGTGTCCGGCGGGGGTTTCTCAATTCTTGGGGGCGATGGCTGGTTCCCGTGTAGGTCCAGGGGCCGGTTTTGTCTCTGCCGCGCGTTGAGCCTGAGTGCAACGAAAGTGGCACCGCATCTCATACTTTCGGCCGATAGGGGCCTGAGCGGGGACAGCCGGATACCGCCGCGCCTCGGCCCAGCCCATAACGGCCGCCTCTGTTCCCGGGGCGGGCCGCTGGCGGCCGGCTGCACTCGAGGACCCGGTCCACAGCCAGGTAGGTGTTGGTTCCTGTGAGCTACCCTTTGTGGTTCCCGAATTCCGAGGCACGGTATGAAGAGAGGTCGCAGATGCCGTTCTCTCTTTCCACCGGATCCGGCTGGAGATTCACCAAGGCGGAGTACCTGCCCGCGCTCGGTGCGGGCGTGTACAACCTGTCCGAGATCCTGGCCGCTCCGCAGGCTGGTTTCCTGTCCGAACACCTCGCGTTCAACGCCGCCGCATCAGTGGTCATCGGCCTGCTGATGGTCTTCCGGCTGCGCCGGCCGTACGCGGCAGCCGTCCTGGCAGCGATCGGCGACTGGGCCGTCTATGCCCCTGCCGCGGTGCTGCTGGCGCTGTTCACACTGGCCCGGCGCGGCAGGGTGCGCGCGGCGTGGACGGTGGGAATCCTGCTGGCCGTGGTGAACGCGTTCACCCCCTGGATCAACGGCTACCCGTCCTATGACCTGGTGTACGCCGGCGCCTACAGCGGCGAGGTCATGGCCTTCATCGTGGCCCCGATCGTGGTGGGCGCCCACCTGCGCACCGGACACGTACGGATCGTCTCGCTCTCGGAGTACACGGCCCGGCTGGAACGGGAGCAGCAGCTGCTGGCCGAGGCGGCCCAGGCTGAGGAGCGCACTCGTATCGCCCGGGAGATGCACGACGTCGTGGCGCACCGCATCACCCACGTGGTCGTGCATGCCGGCGCTCTCAAGCTCGGCGCGGGCAAGGGCTCGCAATGGGTGGCCGAGCGGGCCGAGCTGATCCGTACCTCGGGCACCCAGGCCCTGGACGAGCTGCGCGGCGTCCTGGGTTTTCTGCAGCCACCCGGTCGCGAACACGAACCCGCGCCACTGGAACCACCGGGCGTCCGGGCCCTGGAGCGTCTCATCAACGGGACCCGCGCCACCGGCACCCAGGTACGCCTGTCCAAAGAGGAGCCAGCGACCACGGTGCCCACCGCGCTGCGCGCCACCGCCTACCGGATCGTCCAGGAAGCCCTGACCAACGCCGTCAAGCACGCCCCCGGAGCACCCATCACCGTCGCGGTGCGCTACCCCCAGGACACGATGCTTCTCCAGATCACCAACGGCCCCACCGCCACACCCCCACGACCCATCCCCGGCGGAGGAAACGGCCTGACCGGACTGCGCCGCCGCGTCCGCGAACACGGCGGCACCTTCATCGCGACCCCCACCTCCGAAGGCGGCTTCCACGTCGAGGCCCGGCTCCCCCTGGGCCGGGGGATGCCCAGCGCATTCCCCCCACAAGGAGAGAAATGATCAAGGTTCTGCTCGCCGACGACGACGTCATCATCCGGGAAGGCCTCAGCGCGATCCTGGACATCAGCGACGACATCCACGTGGTCGGCCAGGTCTCCGACGGAGCCCAGGCAGTCGAAGCGGCCCGCTCACTTCAGCCCGACGTCATCCTGATGGACATCCGCATGCCCCACGTCGACGGCCTGACCGCCACCACGGCGATCTGCTCCGAGCTCTCCAACCCGCCCAGGGTCATCATGCTCACCACCTTCGGCCAGGACGACTACGTACGCAGCGCGCTGCAAGCAGGCGCGGCCGGCTTCCTGCTCAAGGACTGCGATCCCGAAGTACTCCTCCAGGCCATCCGGGTCGTCCATGCCGGGGACGGCATGCTCGCCCCCGCCGTCACCCAACGCCTGATGCGTTCCTATGCCACACTCCCGCGCCTGAACACCGAGCAACAGCAGGCCCTGGACACCCTGACCCCCCGCGAACGCCAGGTCCTCGACGCCATCGGACACGGCAAGTCCAACGCCGACATCGCTGCCGAACTCTTCATGAGCGAAGGCACCGTGAAGTCCCACGTCTCCAGCCTCCTCAACAAACTCGGCGCCACCAACCGTGTCCAGGCCGCTCTTCTCGCCTATACCGCCCGGCTTACCGAGTAGCCCCGCGGGTCGCTGGCTTCCGGGGGCGAGACCCATGAGGTGCCGAAGACCCCCTTCTACAGCCCTTCAACACGCGGACGGTATAGGGAAGTGTGCGGCAGATACGTATCCACCCGCGGCCCGCGAGACCTGACCGGGCTGTTCGGCGCGACGCTCTGGGACCCGCAGGAGACGCTGGCCCCGTCCTGGAACGTCGCGCCGACCGACGACGTCTGGTCCGTGGTCGAGGCCCCGGACCGGGACACGGGCGAGATCGTGCGGCGGCTGCGGCCGCTGCGGTGGGGCCTGGTGCCGTCCTGGGCGAAGAGCGTCACCGTCGGCGCCAAGATGATCAATGCCCGGGCCGAGACGGTCGCGGAGAAGCCCGCGTACCGTCGCGCGTTCGTCAAGCGCCGGTGCCTGCTGCCCGCGGACGGCTTCTACGAGTGGGTCGCCATGCCGGCCACCGAGCAGACGAAGGCGTACAAGCAGCCCTACTTCATCGCTCCGGCCAGCGGGGACGTCATGGCGATGGCCGGGCTCTACGAGTACTGGCGCGACCCCACCGTGGCCGCGGACGACGACCCGGCAGCGTGGGTGGCGTCCTGCACCATCATCACCACCGAGGCCACCGACGCCGCCGGACGCGTCCACCCTCGCATGCCCCTGGCCATCGCCCCCGGCGACTGGGACAGCTGGCTCGACCCCGCCCACCAGGACCCCGCCGAACTCCGCGACCTCCTGACCGCCCCCGCCGCCGGCCACCTCGACACCCGCACCGTGTCCACCGCCGTCAACAACGTCCGCGACAACGGCCCCCACCTGCTCGACAGCCCCGACGAGCTCTGACGTCCCCGCCCGGGACACCGGCGGCCCGTAACGGGGGCCACAACGGTGGGGCCCGGCCGACAACGGCCGAGCCCCATCACGCTGCCCGGAAGACGGTGCGCCTCCCGGCACTTCTTCAGCGGAACCACACCTCGACGCCCCCACGGCTGTGGAGTCGTCGGCACGGCCCGCCGACGAGACCCTCGCGGCATTGCCCGTGCCAGGGGCGTCCCGCGGGCTCTCATGGCGTTGACCAGCCGCCAAGCCTGATCAACAGTTTCCTGCTTCCCCTCGTGAACGGTTGAGTCAGCACACTCTCGGGGGGCCTCGGCGAAGGTCCATAACCAGTACCAGCACCAAGTTCGATAAGGAGGATCCCTCGCCAGCGGCGCCCGGTGAAGCACGAAAGGCGGGACAGAGATTGAGCCAACTCCCACGCCGCGAGGGTTCGCGCAGGTCAGACGGCATCTCGGCCGACAGCCCCCAGGCAGGCGCCCTTTTAGACGGAATGTCAGCCAATCCGAATCGGGCTACGCGAGACGGGTGGGGCCTGCGAGGCTGTGGGCGAGGACCCGCGCATGAGGTGCACGCCAAGGCGCCGCGCGGATCCGCCCGTTCGAGCCACCGACCGCGCACGAGGTGCCGCCAAGCCCTCGCGGTCTCCAGCTCGGTGAGTCAGCACCAGAAGCCGGCGGCGGCCCGCCCAGGCCGCCGCCCGGCCCAACCCCCGGGGGGCACTTTGCAGCACACCCAGGAACCGACGACCTCACCCGCACCCACAACCGCCCGTTTCGGCATGCCGCAGGCCCTCGTGCTCGTGGCCTTCCCCGCCGCGGCCGTCATCCTCCGCCTCGCCGGGCACATGCCCGTGCGCGACGTCGCCATCCTCTCGGCGCATCCGGCGCCGTCGGCGTCACCGTCCTGCTGGCCGCCGGCATGAAGGGAGGCAGGAGCGGAGGCGGCGGACGGGGACTGCTGCGGCGCTTGCTGAACGCGGCCCTGACCAGCGGCTCGGGGAGCTGAGCCCCCGTGCCCAGACCCGAAAAACCGGTCGACTACACGGTGCCGGAGGTCGGCGACCTCGCCGCCTACCTCCGCGCCCGGCGCGCCGCCGCCGGCCGCACCTACGCCGAGCTCGCCCAGGGCGCCGCGTGCTCCCAGGCCACGCTCAAGCGGGCCGCGGCCGGCGGCACCCGGCCGCCGGACTGGGCCACCGTGCTCCAGTACCTGCACCTGTGCGGCCACCCCGAGACCGGCGAGGCCCGCGCCCTGCACCAGCGGGCCGCGGACGCGGCGGCCGCCGCCCGGCGCGACGCACGCCGCACCACCGTGCGGCCCAAGCCCCAGTACGTCCGCGACCTCGCCGACCTCAGCGGCGCCCTGCGCGACGCCTACCACCGCGCCGGCAGTCCCCCAGTGCGCGACATGGAGCACCGGGCCGGACCTGGACGGCTGGCTCGCAGCACCGCGCACGCCATCATCACCGCCCGCACGATCCCCAAGGACATCCGCACCTACATCGCCTTCCTGGAAACCTGCGAGATCACCGGTCCCGCACTCACCCCCTGGTTCACCGCCCGGGCCAAAGCATTCGGGCCCGAGCGCATCCCGCCTGCCATCCGCCCGACCACACCCGGGGAGCGCCTCTTCACCGAATGGGCCAAGAAGGTCAACAAGCCTCTTGTGGACTTCGGGACACCCAGCATTGTCAATGGCTGCCATACGGTCACCAGCATGCTCCTCCTGCGTAACCCCCTGGTCACGGTCGCTGCCTGACCACCGTCCTGTCCGTCGGATGGGCGCCGTGCGCTCTCTGAGACCGCACGGCGCCCAAGCCTTCTTCGTCCTCCGACACTGCCATGGCCCGGCCCGGGGTCATCTCCGTCGGGGCGCCGCTCAAGGTCGGCAGCGCGGGAACCGCTCCCCGCTGGCCGGACACGGGAGATCGGCGGGCCCGTTCTCGCCAGATCAACTCAATGATAGGCAGTGGGTATCATTGCCGCATGCTGTATGAGACGCCGCGCCTCGAGCCGGTCGACCTTGAGGTCCTGGAGCAGGTCAACACCATGCGGGAGCAGCTGCGCCATGCCGTGCAGCAGGTTCCGATGAAGTGGACCCAGGACCTGCGCAAGGCGCTCACGGCGAGTGCGATCGCGGCGTCGAACACGATCGAGGGCTACCGGGTCGATGCCAAGGACGTTGCCGACCTGATGGACGGCGAGCGCGAGGTCGACGCGAGCGAGGAGAACAAGGCCGAGACGCTGGCCTACCAGCAGGCCATGACCTACATCCAGTCCCTCCACGACGTCGCCGACTTCCGCTACAGCAAGGAACTGCTCAACGCCCTGCACTGGATGCTCCAGGGCCACCACCCCCTGAAAACCGCAGGCCAGTGGCGCAGGACCCACATCCGCATCACGGCCCCGGGCGACGAGCTCGCCACCGACTACGAGGGGCCGGACCAGGAGCTTGTCCCCGGGCTCATGACCGAGCTCGTCGACTGGCTCAACGACGGCGACCTCGACAGCCACGTCCTGATCCGGGCCGCCATGGCGCACCTGAACCTGGTGAAGATCCATCCGTGGTCCGACGGCAACGGCCGGATGTCCCGCTCCCTGCAGACCCTGCTCATCGCCCGCGGCGGCGTCCTGGCACCCGAGTTCTCCTCCATCGAGGAGTGGCTGGGCATGCCGGGCAACACCTGGGAGTACTACAAGGTCCTGCGCGAGGTCGGCGGGCCCGTCTGGTCGCCCGAGCGCGACACCCTGCCGTGGATCAAGTTCAACCTCCTCGCCTACCACCAGCAGGCCCAGCGAGTGCAGCGCCGCGTCGACCGGTCCAACGAGTGCTGGATGCAGCTGATGGACGCCGCCGAGGCCGACGGGATCACCGAGCGGCAGGTGACCGCGCTGCACGAGGTGGCCATGACGGGCCGCGTCCGGCGCTCGCGCTACGAGAAGGCCGAAGGGATCAACACACAGCAGGCGACGCGGGACATGCAGGCGCTGACCCGCGCCGGACTGCTGACCGCCGTGGGTCAGACCAAGGGCCGCTACTACGTCGCCGGCCCCGCGTTTCCGTCGAATGTGCTGGCCACGGCGCAGCGGCCGCACACCATCACGAACCCCTACGCGTAGTTCGGGCCGAGTAGCACTCCGCCTTGGCCGATTATCCTGGGGTCTCGAGCGCCTCTGGCAGCCCACTCGCCGGGGTCGCACCGGCTGGCGCTGGCGAAGGTATCGACGGCTCAGCGCGCTACTATCAGTACAGACTTGAAGGGGCACTCGCCATCACTGGCCACTGCCCCTCTTTTCTTTGGCCCGCACACCTCCTGGTGTGCGGGCCATTTGTTCTTGGTCTCCCGCCGTACGGCGCCCTACTCGGCAGCTCCGAGCAGGGTTCGCCGGTCCTGGACGAGGTGCTGCCAGCGGGCGCGGACGGCGTCGGGGCCGTCGATCCAGCGCGTGGCGGTGGGGCTGGGCAGGGGCAGGCCGGCCATGAAGTGGGCGATGTCGGTGAAGTAGGCGAAGTCGCCGGTGGCAGTGAGTTCGCACAGCCGGTCGATGGTGGCGGCCAGGTCCTGGTCCTCGCCGCGGACGGCGTGGTGGAAGGCGAGGGCGAGCTCGACGAACCGGTGGAGGAAGGGGAGACCTGTGGCCTCGATGTCGGCGTGCAGGTGCTGGGCGCGGTCGGTGACGCCGTCTCCTCCAGCGTCCTTGATCAGGGCGGCGATCTGGGCGAGGAGGGTGTTGGAGCGCTGGTCGAGGCCGTCGAGGAGCTGGTGGGCGAGGGCGAGCTCGTCGTCGGCGCGTTCCTGTGTCCGAAGCGTCGGCGTCACCACTACGGCTCTCCTCCTCGCCGTGGGACCTGCGGCATCGGCTGACGCCAAGCAGCTCACGTCGACGCCGACCGCCGCCGCAACGGCGGCGAACCTGCCGGCAGCGGATCCCAGGATGACCGAGTGATCCGCGTACTGGCTCGTGCGGACCGCCCTGCCCCCGTTCATCGCTTCCTTGAGCGCCAGCGGCGCCATCGCTCTCGTTGGCTGGACCAGCAAGAAGGTCGCCGAAGGCCGGAAACTCTAACCCCCAGCGCCCCCTTCAGCGTCCGACCGGCTGGCCGCCGACGCCGCGTCCCGATGATGTCCATCCCTAAATCTGGGGATTCCGCGGGGGCGACCGGCCGGTCCATAGTCCGGACGGAGGTACCGGCACGCGGAAGGAGAGCCATGCGACGCACAAAGGCCCTACTGCCCATATCGGGCATCCTGTTGGCCCTGCTCGGGGCCCTGCTGGGCGGCCCGGCCACGGCGGCCGCCCACCCGCCCCGACCCGGCGGAGCGCGCTCGGTCGAGGTGGGCAGATACTACGACGCGAGTGGCCGGATCACCCTGGCGATCTTCCAGTCGGTGGCCGCGCCGGCCCAGAGCATCTGGACCGACCACTGGGTCCGGGTCGAGGACCCGTCGATGATTGCCATCGGCGGCGGTGCGACCGGCGCGGAATACCCTTACGGCGCCTATCTGACCGCCTCCTACCCGAGCTCCGATTTCTCGTCCTGGATCGTGTCCTCGAAGGACCACGTGAACGCCCGTCAGGCCCACGAACTCACCGGATACGTGATCGGCATGAAGATCGACGGCGTGAGCAAGGACCAGTTGCGCTCCTGGGTCGCGTCGTGCAGCGACCGCCGGACCAGCCCCGATCCGGAGTCCGCCCCGCAGGTGACCGTGCGCCTCCCGTCGGACCAGTGCACGTTGCTGGGTGGCGGATTCCAGGTGCACTGGACAGGGCAGGGCAACATCGCCACGGCCTCGTACCCCGATGAAGCCGTCAACTACGGCGAACCGGGGAAGACCTGGACCATACGGTCGAAGGACCACCAGGTCGCCGACCCGGCGCGCATCAGCGGATACGTCGTGGGCATCCCGACGTCGCTGCCGGTCGGCACGATCCTGGCGCGTGCGACCGCCGGGACCACGGGGGGCATGCAGCACCCCTCCGCCACATCCGCACCGCCCAACGGCGCGTGGGCGCTCAGCGGCGCCGGCGCACGCGTCCACTACTCCGGCGCGGGCAGCCTGTTGTGGAACGTGCATCCGTATGTCGACCGCGGCCTTCAGCTCGTGACCGCGTCGTCCAAGGACCACATGGTCGCCGATGCGGCCTCGATCACGTCATGGGCCATCTCCATCAGGCTCGCGTGAGCCGAGCGGCGCGCGGTACCACGCGGCAAGGCAGCCACTCGTGGTACCGCGCACCCCGCCGACGCACGCTGCACAGGTGAATCGTCCGGCGGCCCGGGAGATGGCGAAGAATGGCGGTGGCCGGGCGGCGAAACCGCAACGCCGTGCCCGTGCCGTGCGGCGCGACGGCCGGGAGCCGACGGGCCTGGGCGAGGCGTTCACCGGGCTGGTCACGGAGCAGACCTGGGAGCTACCAGTCGTCGGCGGTTCGCTGCGCGAGCGTTGGGCCGCCATCGCCCCGGACCTTGCCGGGTATATTGCGGCGGTCGGCTTCGACGCACAGACCGGGCAGCTGACGCTGCGCCCAGAGTCAGCGGCCTGGGCGGCGAAGGCCCGGCTGGAACAGCTACGCATCATCCGCGACGCGAACGAGGCCGCAGGCAGGCTGATTGTCCGCACGGTCCGCGTCCTGGCCCCGGCCCTGCTCCCGAGTCCGCCGCCGCGGGGTAGCCAGCGGCGGCCGCGCCCGTGCAGCCGGTGAAGACGAGGGAGACGGCCTCGCCCGGCTACCACCGCGCGCTCGGCGCGCACCAGGCAGCGAAGAAGCCGCAGACGGTCGGCCCGGCGATCCGTGAGGCGGCGGAACGGCAGGTCAATGACCGGCTCCGGGACGCCTACCTCCCGCAGGACGCCGAGGACCGGGCTGACAGGACGCGGTCGCTTGGCCGAGGGCCTCGCCGAGGTGTGCGGTGACCAGAGGCCGTCGCCGCGGCCGACCACACTGATGCCACAGGTCCCCGGCCGGTTGAGGCCGGGGACCCGCGTGTCTACGACGAGACGCCGCCGTGACCGCTCGCCCTCGCCGCACGCGTCCGTCGCTCGGGTACATGCCTCCAGAGCTTGGACAGCGGGTACACGTCGATGGTGTGCTCGGCGCAGTCCGAGCCCGTCGCAGGTTCATCTCCCCTGAAGGACTTGTTGAAGACGTTCAGCATCCATGATTGAGCCAGAAGAGCAGTCCGAAGATAATCGGCACGCAGAATCCAACGATGCCCCCGACGCCTGGATTGCGGCGTTTTATCCAGCACCAAGTGAGCATGCTGAGTGGGGGGATCCAGCTACATGTGTACAGAATCCACCCGATTCGAATAGCGGCATCGCCGCCAATCAGCCCAAAACAGACGAAGGCCGCTGTCACGAAGAGGGCGGGGGAACCCCATACATTGCCACTGACTACTTGTTCTCGTGTCTTTTTCAAATGACTGGCCTCCTAGACTGGCCGGGGGCTGCGGAAGTGAGCGCAGCCCCCAACGTCAGACGGTGTTACTGGTTGACCAGGTACTGAAACAGATCCCACAGGATCTGTGGGGGCAGGGTCTTGAGAGCCCACTTGACGGGGCTGTACCAGGGAAGGCTGTTGATCCAGTTCTGGTAGGCACCCCAGCCCCTCTTAGCGGCCTTGATCGCGGCTTTGAAATGCTTCGGGGACTTCTTGAGCATCTTGATGATCCCGGAGAGCCTGCCCTGGATCTGCATCTCTTCGGTGCTCGCAGTACCGGCGGTCTCGGCCAGCGCTGCGGCCGAGACGCCAACCTTTCCGGTGGTGGCGGGCTGCGGCTTCATCGTCTTGAAGGCAGCGAGTTCCACATCCGAGACGGCAGGTGCCGAGACGGCGGCGGCCGTGGTGCGGTGGGCCTCGGCGGCGTTGGCGATCGGCCCGGCGATGCCGATCGAGACAGCCGCTACTGCGGTCGCCGCAGCTATTTTCAGGGATGCGTGCTCCATGTATCCTCTCCCTTGGCGAGACGTACACGTCCCTGCAAGTCCTGCAGACCGGCAGGGACAGTGATGTCTGATCGTGCACAGGGGGCAGAACTCCGTATCTGGGGCTGTCCCCTGTGGCGTGTGCAACCAGTGCACTGCTAGCGCCATTTCCGTTGTTCGGAGTCACACTCAGCCATAACGCCCATTACGTGGCTCGAGAACTGGCGCTCGCTATGTTCACCTCCTCCGCAGTGCTATCGGGCTTCGAGCTGTCATAAATTTAGAATGGCCGGGCCGCACCGATTGTGTTGTCCGTGCAGGGAACTTGGTCAGGAGTGCACAATCGTTTGCCGGGAAGGAGCCCGGCACTCCCCGCTTCCCAGTCCGACCTGTCCCCCGACAATGTCGTTGGCCTCACCATGAACCGAAGCATCCCTATGCAAATCAGCTCAATTCCGCGCACAGCAAGGCAGGCTGATTGGCAGTCCAGGGACTGCGCGCCGCCTACCACGGAAGGTCCGCCTCATGTCGGTCCGCTGACTGCAGCCACCCATTCGGCCTGTTTAAGGCACGGGCGTTGAGCCCGATCATCACATTGGGTGCCCCATAGGATCTTACGGAAGCATCACCTGGCACCTCTTCTCACGTGGGTGCCCACAAGTCACTGAGGTCCCACCAATAACTGGATGGCCACCTATAGCATCAGCGCAGCCAGCGTGATTCAGCCAAGCTCGGGGTTCAACAACGGAGGAATCCCCTCGGCTGCCGCGATGGGACGGAAAGGCTGGGCCGGCTCCTGGTGAACAGGGAACACCAGGAGTCGCGTATCGGAAGCACTCCAAGAGCGCCCCCTCGCAGCACTGGGCTGAGCATCCTCACCCAGGGGCGCCTCCTGCGCCGCGCAACTCCATCACGCGGCATGGCAGAAACCTCCCTGGCGCGCCACGACAAAGCCCGGTAACGCTGGTGCTCGAGCTGGCCTTGGGGAAGAAGGTGATCTTGTGAGCAAGCACCCGTGTATAGACGTCAGCGGGGGTTCATCCGCAGTGGACAACGCCGAAAAGAGGCTGCCGTCTTACGAGCTGTACCATTGCGACCAGGCTGGCACCCGAGCGTTTTCTAGCAGCCTCAGCGGTCGATGCCGACGAAAGTCCGTCCGTTGAACGCGGCGGCTCTGGACACGGATTTCATGTCCCCAGAAGACCGCGAAGAAGCGATCCGGCACGCTGTCTGGGAATCCATTGTGCGAATCGATATCGCCCACCATGTTCCATCGAGGGACCTCTCAACTAAGCTCCAGCTCGACGCAGTCGGACAAATTGGCATCTGCTCGGCGCGGTCGACCGGCCTGACAATACGGCGGACATCGCGGCTGGCACGGGAAGACACGGAGCCGGCTGTCTTCCTCGGCCTCCAGGTTTCGGGCACCAGCCTGGCGGTGCAAAACGGTCGCCAGGCCCTGCTGAGACCGGGCGAGTTCGTCCTCTACGACACGACCATCCCGTACACGCTGCTCTTCGACTCGGGTGTCGACCAGCACTTCCTGCGCTTCCCCCGCGCGGCTCTCGCGCTGCCCGAGCGGTCTCTGCGGGAGATCAGCGCAGTCACGCTCGGCCCCCGCAACCCCATTGCCGCCCTCGCCTCCACCTATTTCTCTCAGCTGGCCGTCAGCCAGGAACTGCGCAGCGGCCGACACGCCGAGGCAGTCGCTGAGCCCAGCATCGAGCTGCTCCGTGCAGTGGTCTCCACCCAGCTCGGAGACTCGGACCTGGCCCGGGCACCGTTGGAGGCGACACTGAACCTGCGGATCACACGGTACATCCGGGCGCACCTGCGTGAGCATGACCTGTCGGCCGCGCGGATCGCCGCGGAACACAACATCTCGGTCCGCCGCCTCTACACGCTGCTGTCCCACTCGGGTATCAGCCTGGGAGACTGGATCCGCTCACATCGCCTAGATGATCGATTCCAAGGGGTAACTGCGGCTGCGGGTGCCCAACGAGCCATGCTGATTCCTGTGACCTGCGACTTCCGTGGTGGCAGTCGGATCCGGTGGACGGCCCTCGTCTGGGGACAGTCGACGGGAGTAGATACTGGCCCTGAAATGCAGGCGCAGATGAGGGGTGCAGCCCGTGACCGTCGACAATCGCATAGGACCGCCCAGCTTTGGAAGCGAACGTGACATGCTGCGGACTTTCCTCGACTACCACCGCGCGACCCTTGCCATGAAGTGCGAAGGGCTTACCGACGAGGAGCTGCGGCAGCAGTCGATGCCGCCGTCCAGGCTTTCCCTGCTCGGTCTGGTCCGGCACATGGCGGAGGTGGAGCGTGCTTGGTTCCATCGGGTGTTCGAGGACAACGACGTGCCCATGGTCTGGTCCGACAAGATCGACTTCCAGGCGGCGTACGACGCGAGCGCGTCGACCAGGGACGAGGCCTTCGGGGCCTGGGAGGCCGAGGTGGAGAACTCGCGCCGTATCGAGCGGGAGGCTGAATCCCTGGACCGGGCCGGGTATCAGCCGAGATGGGGCGAGGAAGTATCGCTGCGGATGGTGATGGTGCACGTGCTCCTGGAGTACGGCCGCCACAACGGGCACGCGGACTTTCTGCGCGAGGGTGTCGACGGGACCGTGGGTGCCTGAGGCCACAGGAGTCACCGGTCTCCACATGCTGGTCTTTTCCAGGGACTCGCCCACGCGCCTGGAAGGAGGGAGCCCAACATCGGTGTGTGAAGACAGGGTTGGACTCCCTCGCCACCGCACTCTATGTGAAGACCGATGACCTGCTGAAGGCATCACCGCATCTGGTGCCATGGCGTCCGGCTATCGGGATCGCTCCGCAACTGGCCGATGCCGAGCTGGTCACGCTCGCGATGATGCAGGCCATGCTGGGTTTCACCTCCGAGGCCAAGTGGCTTCGCTATGCCTGCTCTCACCTGCGACATCTCTTCCCCTACCTGCCGAAGCAGCCCGGCTACAACAAGCGCCTGCGCAAGGCGGCCGAGCTGCTGCGGCGAGTGACCCGGCTGCTGGCCACCGACACCTCTGTATGGAGCGACGACGTGTGGATCGTCGATTCCACGCCGGTTGAGTGCGGACGCTCCCGCGAGACTGTCAAACGCTCCGACCTGGCCGGATGGGCCGAGTACGGGTACTGCGCCAGCCACAGCCGCTTCTTTTGGGGCCTGCGCCTGCACCTGGTCTGCACCCTGCAGGGCCTGCCGATCGCCTTTGCCCTGACCGGAGCCAAGGACGATGAACGCGAGACCCTGCTGGACCTGCTCGCCGCCGAACCGAGCCTGACCGCCGCCCGGCCTGGACAGACCCTGATCGGCGACAAGAACTACTTCGGCCGCGACTTCGAGCACCAGTTGGCCGAGCGGGACATCCGGCTGCTGCGGCCGGCCCGAAAGGGCGAGCCGGAACGGCCCGGCGCCTTGCTGTTCAAGCCGTTGCGGCAGGTGATCGAGTCGGTCAACGAGACCTGCAAAGGGCAGCTCAACCTCGAACAGCACCGGGGCCGTACACCAGGCGGCGTGATCGCCCGTGTCATGCAGCGCATCCTCGCGCTGACCGCTGCGATCTGGCACAACGACCACACCAGCCAGTCCATCCTTCGCTCACTGACCGCCTACGACCACTAACCGCAGACCTCTTGGAATTGATCATCTAGGGACAGGTCCACCTGCCCGCGCCAGGCCGCCTCGGCGATCATGTCGTCCATCAGGGCCTGGAAGAAGCCCGCCTCGCGCCACTGGACGAAGCGGTTATAGACGGTCTGCCAGGCGCCGAACTCCGGTGGCATCTCCCGCCACTGACTGCCCGACCGGAACCTCCAGATCACGCCCTCGAACTGCTCTCGCAGACGCTCCGAATACGGGCCGGACCTGCCGATCGGTAGGAACGGCTCGATCGACTCCCACTCATCGTCCCTGAGTTCCGTACGCGCCATACCGAGCTTCTACCAACCAACAAGCAGGCACCGGAAGACGCAGTCCACATCTTGATCGCGACTCAAGACAGGCCCTAGGCCGCCCCGCCCCGGTTCCCGTCGCGAGCCCGGCCCGGACGCCGCCGAGGGCGCCGAGGACGAGGATCGACACGCACCCGCTCCCGGCGCCGTTCGTTGGACACGGAAAGTCCCGCGCCGGGACGGTCCACCGACAGGCTCGTCTCGTCCACGAGAGCCCAAAAAAGTCGGACGGCGATGTCGAGAACCCGTGACCGGCTCCGTCCCCGCAATGAACGCGACCACAATGGGCCGCACCAGCGAGGAGAAACACGATGGCCAAGTACTTGCTGCTCAAGCACTACCGCGGCGCCCCGGCCTGCGCCAACGACGTGCCCATGGACCAGTGGACGCCGGAGGAGATCTCGGCGCACGTGCAGTACATGAACGACTTCGCGGCCCGGCTCGAGAAGACCGGCGAGTTCGTCGACGGCCAGGCGCTCGCCCCCGAGGGGACGTGGGTCCGCTACGACGGCGAGGGGCGCCCGCCGGTCACCGACGGCCCGTTCGCCGAGACCAAGGACCTCATCGCCGGCTGGATGGTGATCGACGTCGACAGCTACGAGCGCGCCGTCGCGCTGGCCGGGGAACTGTCGGCCGCCCCCGGGGCGGGCGGGAAGCCGATCCACGAGTGGCTGGAGCTGCGCCCGTTCCTGGCCTGCCCGCCCACCATCACGGAGTGACCTCGTCGATGGACGAGGCCCTGCTCCGCAGCCTCACCCCGAGCGTGCTCGCCATCCTCGTCCGCCGCGGAGCCGACTTCGCGGCGGCCGAGGACGCCGTGCAGGACGCGCTCGTCGAGGCGGTCCGCGTCTGGCCCGCCGACCCGCCGCGGGACGCGAAGGGCTGGCTGGTCACCGTGGCCTGGCGCAAGTTCCTCGACGCGATACGGGCGGACACCGCCCGCCGCCGGCGCGAGGACCTCCTCGACGAGGAACCGGCGCCCGGCCCCGCGCCCGCGGCGGACGACACGCTCCAGCTCTACTTCCTGTGCGCCCACCCGTCACTGACGCCCTCGTCCGCGGTCGCGCTCACACTGCGCGCCGTCGGCGGGCTCACCACCCGCCAGATCGCCCAGGCCTACCTGGTACCCGAGACGACCATGGCCCAGCGCATCAGCCGGGCCAAGCGCACGGTCTCCGGCGTGCGCCTCGACCGGCCCGGCGACGTCGCCACCGTGCTGCGCGTCCTCTACCTGGTCTTCAACGAGGGCTACTCCGGCGACGTCGACCTCGCCGCCGAAGCCATCCGGCTCACCCGGCAGCTCGCGGCCGCCGTCGACCACCCCGAGGCGGCGGGGCTGCTCGCCCTCATGCTGCTCCACCACGCCCGGCGCGCCGCCCGGACCGCGCCCGACGGCAGTCTGGTACCGCTCGCCGAGCAGGACCGCGGCCGGTGGGACACCGACTTGATCGCCGAGGGCGTCACGATCCTCCAGGCGGCCCTCGCCCGCGACCGGCTGGGCGAGTTCCAGGCCCAGGCCGCCATCGCGGCCCTCCACGCCGACGCGCCCACCGCCGAGGAGACTGACTGGACGCAGATCGTCGAGTGGTACGACGAGCTCGCGCGCCTGACCGACAACCCCATCGTCCGGCTCAACCGCGCGGTGGCCGTCGGCGAGGCCGACGGACCGCGCGCCGGCCTGGCGGCGCTCGCGGCGCTGGACGACTCACTGCCCCGCCACGCCGCGGTGGCGGCCCACCTCCACGAGCGCGACGGCGACCTGGCGACGGCGGCACGGCTGTACGCCGAGGCGGCCCACAAGGCCACCGACCTCGCCGAACGCGACCACCTGACCCGCCAGGCCGCCCGGCTCAACGCCCGCCGACGTCGCTGACCCCGGCGACACGCGCGTCGTTCCCTCGCGCAGCGCCGGTTCGGCGTGGGCCGCCCCACCGGGCGCTGCGCTTCTCGGCCACGACGTCGCCGAGTCCACGGTGGGCGAGGACGTCGCCGAGTCCACCACGGCACCCGAGGCGGTGGCGGCAGCTGTCCGTCAACTGCCCTGCGGCCTCGCCCCGGTCGCGCTGGGGTCGTCGACCTGCTTCCCTCCGGTGGGCCCGACCGGCGCGCGGTCCGTCCACGGCGGTGGCCGGGAGCGCGGAACGCGAGGGCGCGCGGGGAGCCGTCACCGGTCACGCGCCCTCGCGGCGGGGCCGAGGGCGTCAGGCGTGGACGCGCCCCGCGAAGCGGCGCTCGAAGCCGTCGCCCACGTCGGCCGTGACGGTGTGGTCGTAGCCGCCGTCCTGCTCCGCCGTCAGCGCCAGCCGTGCGCTCCCGCCCGCCGCCACGGTGACCCGCTGCCCGTCGGAGACCGTGAAGACGACGGGTGCGCCACCACCGTTGGTGAGCGTGAGGCGCAGTGAACCGGGCGTGGCGGGGTCGGGCGTCACGGCCGCCTCCGGGTGCCCCTTGGTGCCGTCCGACCAGGTGCGTACATCGCCCTTGAAGCCGCGCAGATAGCCGTCGGGGCCGTGGAGGTCGACGTCGTACTTCCCGCCGCCGTAGGTCAGGGCGCTGAAGTAGTCACTCGCCCCGCCGCCCACCGGGACCGTGTAGTGCCATGCCGCATAAGCGCGGTAATTGACCGTGTAGGCGCTGAAACCGGCGCCGAGCGAGCCGGTGTTGACCACCTTGAACCACAGTCTGCCCGTGGCGGTGTCGGTCCAGGACGTGGTGTCGAAGCCGTAGCCCGTACGGCGGGCGGGCCGGGAGCCGGGCTCCTGCGCCGGCTGCGGCGGGTCGGCCGGGGGCCGGGCCTCGGGAAGGGAGTGCTGCCGGTCGCAGGCGGCGACGAGCGCGGTGGTGTCCGGCAGCGCGGGGAAGGAGACGTTCTTCGAGGCGAAGTCGAAGGCGGTCATCAGGTCGCCGCAGACGGTGCGTCGCCAGGCGGAGATGTTGGGCTCCTTGACGCCCGTCCAGTTCTCCAGGAACCGCAGGGGCGAGGTGTGGTCGAGCACCTCCGAGTGGACGTGCCCGCCCCGGCTCCACGGCGAGATCACCGTCATCGGCACCCGTGGCCCCAGCCCGATCGGCGCGCCGCCCACGAACTCGTCCGGCGTGCCGGCCGGGGGTACCGGCGGGGCCACGTGGTCGAAGAAGCCGTCGTTCTCGTCGAAGTTGAGGAACACCACCGTCCTGGCCCAGACCTCCGGGTGGGCGGCCAGCGATTCCAGGACGTACTTCGCGGTGAAGTCGGCGCCGTAGGCGGGCGGGTAGGCGGGGTGCTCGGACTGGTTCTCGGGAGCGACGACCCAGCTGACCGCCGGGAGCCGGCCCGCCGCGACGTCCTGGGCGAAGGCGTCGGCGGGGCGGCGCAGCATGCCGTTGTCGTACAGGGACGAGCCGGGCTTCGCGGAGCGGAACCGGGTGAACCAGGCCAGGGGGTTGTCGTCGTAGTTGTCCTGCTGCTGGTAGACGCGCCAGGAGATCCCGGCCGCCTCCAGGCGTTCGGGATAGGTCGTCCAGGAGTAGCCCTTCTCGGAGTTGTCGGTGACGGGCCCGCCCTGCTTGCCGCCCGGATCGACGGTCCCCGTCCACTGGTAGAGCCGGTTGGGGTTGGTGGGGCCCTGGACCGAGCAGAAGTACTGGTCGCAGATGGTGAACGCCTCGGCCAGCGCGAACTGGAACGGGATGTCCTCGCGCCGGTAGTGCCCCATGGTCCAGGCGCTCTTGGCGGGGATCCAGTTGTCGTAGCGGCCGCTGTTCCAGGCGCGGTGGGTCCCGGACCAGCCGTGGTCGAGGTCGCGGACCCGCTGGGCGTCGGTGGTGGCCGTGTCCAGGTGCCAGGGCCGCACCACACTTCCGCCGAGCGGTCCGAGCGTCGTCTGTCTGAGGACGTCGGAGCCGCCCGGGAAACGGAGCAGGGAACGGTCGCCGAAGCCGCGTACGCCCTTGAGAGTGCCGAAGTAGTGATCGAAGGAACGATTCTCCTGCATCAGGATGACGACATGGGCGACGTCGCCGAGGGTGCCGGCGGGGGAGGTGGCCGCCATCGCCTGCTGGAGCGACGCGGGCAGCGCCGAGCTCAGGGCCGTGGCCGCGCCGGTGGCGGCGGCCGCGCCGAGGAAGCCGCGACGGGTCAGGGGAGTCATGGGATCTCCTGGGACCGGGGGAAGGGACGGGCGGGTTCAGTGAAGGGCGCTGGGGTGACCGCCCGCCGCATCCGAGGTGTCCGGCGGCCCAAGAGACGGTGTGGGATGGGTCGGGCCCCGCCCGCCGCCCACGCCCGACGGGCCCCGCCGCCCGCGCCGACGGGGCGCGACGCTTCAGGCCCCCGATCCCCGCTCCGCCACCGCCCGGGCCCAGCGGTAGTCCGCCTTGCCGCTCGGCGAGCGTTCGACCCGTTCCGTCAGGACCAGGCCCCGCGGCACCTTGTACCCCGCCAGCCGCGCCCGGCAGTGCGTCTGGAGCGCTTCCAGGGTCGGGGGTGCCGTCCCCTCCCGGGGCTGGACGACCGCCGTGACGCGCTGGCCCCAGCGGGCGTCGGCAACGCCCGTGACCAGCACGTCGTAGACGGCCGGATGGGCCTTGAGGACCTGCTCGACCTCCTCCGGGAAGACCTTCTCACCGCCCGTGTTGATGCACTGGGAGCCGCGCCCCAGGACGGTCACCACCCCGTCGGCGTCCACGGTCGCCATGTCGCCGAGCAGCACCCAGCGCTCACCGCCGGCGGTGAAGAAGGTCTCGGCCGTCTTCGCCGGGTCGTTGTGGTAGCCGAGCGGCACGTGCCCGCGCTGGGCGATACGGCCCGGCACGCCCGGGGCGACCGGCCGGTGGGTCGCCGGGTCCACCACGGCCGTACGGTCGTTGACGCGCAGCCGGAAGCCCCGCTCGGGGCCGGAGTCCTCGGTGGCGGTGCCGTTGAAACCCGACTCGGAGGAGCCGAAGTTGTTGACGATCCGCACCCCGGGCAGCAGTGCCGCGAACCGCTCGCGCACCGTCTCCGACAGCACGGCCCCCGAGCTGCTGAGGCTGAGCAGCGACGAGCAGTCGGTCCCCCGCAGCGGCCCGGCCAGGGTCTCCGTGAGCGGCCGCAGCATCGCGTCGCCGACCAGGGAGACATTGGTGACCCGCTCCCGGGCGATCGTGCGCAGCACCTCCTCGGGCGCGTACTTGCGGTGGAGGACCACCTTCTGCCCGAGGAGGTGGGCGATGAGCGCGGTGAGGGTGGACGTACCGTGCATCAGCGGCGCGGTGGGGAAGAAGACCAGGCCCTCCCCGCCCGCCGCGACGCGCTCGGCCACCTCCTCCGGCCGCTTCACCGGCTCGCCCGTCGGCGCGCCCCCGCCGAGCCCGGAGAAGAACAGGTCCTCCTGCCGCCACACCACGCCTTTGGGCATACCGGTGGTGCCGCCGGTGTAGATGACGAACCGGTCGTCGCCCGAGCGCGGTCCGACGGCGTCGCGCACGGTCGTTCCGGACGTCTCGGCCTCGGCGAAGTCCATCGGGGCGATGGCCGGTTCGGGGGCTTCGGCGGGCGGCGTTCCCACTCGGACGAGGTGGCGCAGCCGTCCCCCGGACCGGGGGAGGGCCGCTGTCACCCGCGCGGTGAAGGAGGCGTCGAAGACCAGCGTGACCAGGTCCGCGTCACGGTAGAGATAGGCCAGCTCGTCCTCGACGTAGCGGTAGTTGACGTTGACCGGCACGGCCCGGATCTTCAGGCAGGCCCAGAGCGTCTGCACGTACGCCACACCGTTGTAGAGGTGCAGCCCCACGTGGTCGCCCGGGCCGACGCCGCTGTCGAGGAGGTGGCCGGCGAGCCGGTCCGCCGCCGTGTCGAGCTCCGTGTACGTCAGCCGGCGTTCGGCGCCGCCGCCGGGGAGGTCGAGCCGGACCAGGGCCTCCCGGGCGGGGACCACGTCCACGACCGACTCGAGGAGATCCGCGAGGTTGTAGTCCACGGCGGTCATTAGAGCGCCGGGGGGTGACGACCGGAAGGGCCGCGACCCAAGAAATCTGACGATCAGTCAGAAAACTATTGAACCGTGCCCCCGCCTCCTGCACGCTGTTCCGGTCCTCACGACCACGACCACCAGGATCCGTGATCACGACGGGAGGTCCGCCATGGGCGGGACCGAACACCTCACCGTGGAGCGCGTCGGCGCCACGCTCGTCCTCACCCTCGACCGGCCGGAGGCGAGGAACGCGCTGTCCCTGCCGATGCTCGCCGGCCTCTACGACGCCTGGCTGCTCGCCGACGCCGACGACGACGTCCGCTCGGTCGTCCTGACCGGCGCGGGCGGCGCGTTCTGCTCCGGCATGGACCTCAAAGCACTCGCCGGACCGCGCGCCCCCGAAGACCCCGTCCGCGAGCGCTTCAAGGCCGACCCCGACCTCCATTGGAAGGCCATGCTCCGCCACCACCGGCCCCGCAAACCCGTGATCGCCGCCGTCGAGGGCCCCTGCGTCGCGGGCGGCACCGAACTCCTCCAGGGCACCGACATCCGCATCGCGGGCAGCGGAGCCGTCTTCGGCCTCTTCGAGGTCCGCCGCGGCCTCTTCCCCATCGGCGGCTCCACCGTCCGGCTGCCCCGCCAGATCCCCCACACCCACGCCATGGAGATGCTGCTCACCGGACGCCCGTACACCGCCGCCGAAGCCGAGCGCGTCGGCCTCATCGGCCACGTCGTCCCCGACGGCACCGCCCTCGAACGGGCCATGGAGACCGCCGCACTCGTCAACGCCAACGCGCCGCTCGCCGTCGAGGCCGTCAAGGCCTCCGTCCACGACGCCGCGGCCCTCCCCGAACCCGATGCCCTCGCCCTCGAACTCGAACGCGGCCGGCCCGTCTTCGACACCGCCGACGCCAAGGAAGGCGCCCGCGCCTTCGCGGAGAAGCGCCCCGCCGTCTTCCGCCGCGCCTGACGAGGAGGAGAACCGATGCCGGAACACCTCACCGCGCCCCTCGTCGTCTCCTTCCCCTTCACCCGCTCCCTCGGCCCCGTACAGAGCGCGTTCCTCACCGGACTGCGCGAACGCGTCGTCCTCGGCGTCCGCGCCCACGACGGCCGCGTGCTCGTACCGCCCGCCGAATACGACCCCGACACCGCCGAGGACCTCCGCGAACTCGTCGAAGTGGGCACCACCGGCACGGTCACCACCTGGGCCTGGAACCCCGCGCCCCGCCCGAACCAGCCCCTCGCGACCCCCTTCGCCTGGGTGCTCGTACGCCTCGACGGCGCCGACACCGCGCTCCTCCACGCCCTCGACGCCCCGGGCCCCGAAGCCGTCCGCACCGGCATGCGCGTCCGCGTCCGCTGGGCCGGGCAGCGCACCGGAGCCATCACCGACATCGCCTGCTTCGAGCCCCACGACGGGCCGCACGACGAGCCGCAGACCGGCCACGCCACCCCGCACCACGGCACGTTCACCGACCCCGTCACCTCCCTCACCGCCCCCGCC
Source organism: Streptomyces sp. NPDC037389 (assembly GCF_040636475.1). Classification (NCBI taxonomy): domain Bacteria; kingdom Bacillati; phylum Actinomycetota; class Actinomycetes; order Kitasatosporales; family Streptomycetaceae; genus Streptomyces; species Streptomyces sp. NPDC037389. The sequence goes on along the minus strand of NZ_JBEZUS010000006.1, from coordinate 269,641 downwards.
CGCCTCGACTACACCTACACACCCGGCCGCGCCCAGACCCGCCACCTCGCCGGCCTCGCCCGCCGCCGCCTCACCGGCGAACGCTGCCCCCGCTGCCACAAGGTCCACGTACCGCCGCGCGGCGCCTGCCCCACCTGCGGAGTCGCCACCACCGAACAGGTCGCCGTCGGCCCCCGCGGCACGGTCACCACCTTCTGCGTCGTCAACATCAAGGCCAAAGGCCTGGCCATCGACGTCCCCTACGTCTACGCCCACATCGCCCTCGACGGCGCCGACCTCGCCCTCCACGGCCGCGTCGCCGGCATCCCCTACGACCAGGTGCGCATGGGGCTGCGCGTCGAGCCCGTCTGGCGCGACGGCGACCGCCACCCCGACCACTACCGGCCCACCGGCGAACCCGACGCCGACTACGACACCTACAAGAGGCTGCTGTGACCAGGAGGCCGCTGTGACGCCGCGCCCCCGCGACGTGGCCGTCGTCGCCTTCGCCCAGAGCGACCACCGCCGCGCCACCCCCGAGCTCTCCGAGACGGAAATACTCCTCCCCGTCCTGCGCGAGGTCCTCGACCGGGCCGGACTCGCCCCCGGCGAGGCCGACTTCACCTGCTCCGGCTCCAGCGACTACCTCGCCGGCCGCCCCTTCTCCTTCACCCAGACCCTCGACGGCGTCGGCGCCTGGCCCCCGATCGCCGAGTCCCACGTCGAGATGGACGGGGCCTGGGCCCTTTACGAGGCCTGGGTGAAGATCCTCACCGGCGAGGCGGACACCGCCCTCGTCTACGCCCACGGGAAGTCCTCCGCGGGCGACATCCGCGACGTCCTCACCCGCCAGCTCGACCCCGTCCACCTGGCACCCCTGTGGCCGGATTCCGTCTCGCTGGCCGCCCTCCAGGCCCAGGCCCTCATCGACGCCGGCGAGACCGACGAAGACGCCCTCGCGGCCATCGCCGCCCGCAACCGCGCGGCCGCCGCCGCCAACCCCTACGCCCAGCTGCGCGGCGCCGTCCCCCAGGGCGACTACGTCGTCCACCCCCTGCGCACCGGCGACTGCCCGCCCATCAGCGACGGCGCCGCGGCCATCGTCCTCGCCGCCCGGAACCGCGCCCGGCACATGTGCCCCCGGCCCGCCTGGATCCGCGGCATCGACCACCGGATCGAACCCCAGAGCCCGGGCCGACGCGACCTCACCGACTCGCCCTCCACCCGCCTGGCCGCCGAACGAGCCGGAGCCTTCGACGCGCCCGTCGACACCGCCGAACTCCACGCGCCCTTCACCGCCCAGGAAGTGATCCTGCGCAAGGCCCTCCGCCTCACCGGCGACGTCCGCGTCAACCCCTCCGGCGGCGCCCTCGCCGCCCACCCCCTCATGGCCGCCGGGCTCGTGCGGATCGGTGAGGCCGCCGCCCGCATCCACCGGGGCGAGTCCCACCGGGCCCTCGCCCACGCCACCTCCGGCCCCTGCCTCCAGCAGAACCTCGTCGCCGTACTGGAAGCCGCCGGGCTGGAAGGAGAACCCGCGTGAGCGGCACGAACCGCGTGAGCGGCACGAACAAGGAACCCGTCGCCGTCGTCGGCATCGGACAGACCCGCCACGCCGCGGCCCGCCGGGACGTCTCCCTCGCCGGACTCGTCCGCGAAGCCGCCCGGCGTGCTCTCGACGACGCCGCCCTCACCTGGACCGACGTCGAAGCCGTCGTCATCGGCAAGGCCCCCGACTTCTTCGAGGGCGTCATGATGCCCGAGCTCCACCTCGCCGACGCCCTCGGCGCCGCCGGCAAACCCGTCCTGCGCGTCCACACCGCCGGATCGGTCGGCGGCTCCACCGCCCTCGTCGCCGCGAACCTCGTCGCCGCCCGCGTCCACCGGACCGTCCTCGCCCTGGCCTTCGAAAAGCAGTCCGAGTCCAACGCCATGTGGGGCCTCTCCCTGCCCGTCCCCTTCCAGCCACCCCTCCTGGCCGGCGCCGGCGGCTTCTTCGCCCCGCACATCCGCGCGTACATCCGCCGCACCGGCGCCCCCGCCGGCACCGGCACGCTCGTCGCCCACAAGGACCGCCGCAACGCCCTCAAGAACCCCTACGCCCACCTCCACGAGCACGGCCTCACCCTGGAGGCGGTGCGCTCCTCGCCCATGCTCTGGGACCCCATCCGCTACTCGGAGACCTGCCCCTCCTCCGATGGGGCCTGCGCGATGGTGCTCACCGACCGCGCGGGCGCCGCCCGCGCCCCGCACCCGCCCGCCTGGGTGCACGGCGGAGCCATGCGCAGCGAACCCACGCTCTTCGCCGGCAAGGACTTCGTCTCGCCGCGCGCCGGCCGCGACTGCGCCGCCGACGTCTACCGCCGGGCCGGGATCACCGACCCCCGCCGGGAGATCGACGTCGCCGAGCTGTACGTCCCCTTCAGCTGGTACGAGCCGATGTGGCTGGAGAACCTCGGCTTCGCCGCCGAGGGCGAGGGCTGGAAACTCGTCGAGTCCGGCGCCACCGAACTGGACGGCGACCTCCCCGTCAACCCCTCGGGCGGCGTCCTGTCCACCAACCCCATCGGGGCCTCCGGCATGCTCCGCTTCGCCGAGGCCGCGCTCCAGGTGCGCGGCGGGGCGGGCGAGCACCAGGTGCCCGGCGCGCGCAGGGCCCTCGGGCACGCCTACGGCGGCGGCGCCCAGTTCTTCGCCATGTGGCTCGTCGCCGCCGGCCCGCCCACCGGATGAGGCCGGATCAGGGGGCCTGTCGGGCACCGGCCGCGCTCGCTAGTGTGGGCGGCGACGACGAGCCGGAAGGGGTACGGACGTGGCGGACAGCACGACCGAGCAACTGGTGGGCGACGTGAGGCCGGACCTCGACCTCGCCACGGCCACGTGGCAGTCGAGCGCCCGGGGAAGCCGGGGCAACGTCCAGATCGCCTTCGTCGAGGGCTATATCGCCCTGCGGGACCGCAGGGACCCCGACGTCCCCGCGGTGATCTTCTCACCGGGGGAGTGGCGGGCGTTCATGGTGAGCGCGCGGGCCGGGGAATTCGACCTCACCTGACCGGGGCGCGCCGGAGCGGCCGGCTCCCGGTGGAGGGACCCGCCCGACGGGTTCCCGGCGCCGTGGCGCCGCGGCGGGCACGTACGATGTGGGCATGTCCTTCCTCCGCCGCCGCAGCGCCGCCACCCCCACCGGGCCGGACTTCGACGTCCTCGCCATGGACCCCGGTGACTGGCCGGGTGATCTCGGAGCCGGGCTGCTCCCCGCGCCCGACGGCAGCTGCCAGGGAGTCTTCCTCCGCTACGACCTGTTCGGCGGCCGCGGCCCCGCGATGATCATCGGCAATCTGCCCGAGGGATCCCCGGCCCGGGAGCTCGGCGAGGGCCAGGTGCCCTTCGAGGTGGCCCAGCTGCTGGCCGCGCTCGGCAACGACGAGCCGGTCGAGGTGGTGGAGACCGAGGACCTGCCCGTCATGCACGAGGACAACCTCCTCATCGTGCGCCGGCTGAAGTGCTCCGAGAGCCGGATCTCCTGCACCCAGTTCGACCGCAGCGACGGCGTCCTCGTCACCATCGCCAGCTGGGACCGGCCGATCACCGACGACCTCTACCAGCTGCTGAAGCCGCTGCCGGCCGAGATGTTCCAGGCCGGCTAGGGCCGCCACCGGCCCCATGAACCACCGGAGCCCGGCACGCCGTCGCGTGCCGGGCTCCCGCCGTGCCGTGCCGCCACCACTTCCCGGGCCGCTACCACTTCGAGGAGTGGATCTCCACGTCGGTGGCCTTCACAAAGGCCACCCGGTGCCCGAACTGGATCTCGTAGTAGACGTCCTTGCCCCGGACGATCCGGTGGCCCGACGGCTCGAAGGTCGCCGCCCACAGATACTCGCCGGGCGATGTCGCCCCCAGCGCGTACGACTGACCGGCGAGCAGTCTGTACGGCAACGGGGTCACGGTCTGCACCGGAACGCCCGCCGGATAGGCCTCCTGTTCCGGGTAGGCGCGCCCGTACACCGGGATCTCGGCCAGGCCCTCCCTCGGGGTGACCAGCCGGCCGTGGGCGCCCACCGCCGTCGGGTCCCACCAGGGGTTACGGAACCAAGCCTTTTGCCCCAGGTACCAGATCGCCGTCCAGCCGCCCTGCCGGTCGGCCACGGCGAACTGCTGACCGGTGGAGGCGCGGGCACCCGTGTCATTGACGTCGGTCGTCGACGGGCTGCCGTCCGGGCGCAGACCGATGTCCTGGATCAGCGGGGCGTCCTCGCGCGGGGCGGTGTGCAGCCGCACCGCACCCGAGCCGTGCGGGGAGCACTTCTCACCCGGCTTGGCGCACCCGGTGTAGGCCGGCTCGTTCTCCTCGTAGTCGGGCGCGATGGTGACCATCCCGCTGAAGGGGCTGCCCGTGGCCTCGAAGGACTGGCCCATCAGGTCGAAGTAGTGCGCCCAGTCCCAGTACGGGCCGGGATCGGTGTGCATGCCCCTGATGGTCGACGGAACGGTGCCCGGCACGTTGTCGTGGCCCAGGATGTGCTGACGGTCCAGCGGGATGTCTAGCTTCTCCGCCAGATAGCCCACCAGCCGGGCCGACGTGCGGTACATCTCCTCGGTGTACCAGGCGTCGGGCCGGGCCAGGAAACCCTCGTGCTCGATGCCGACGGACTTGCTGTTCACATACCAGTTCCCCGCGTGCCAGGCGACGTCCTTGGTCGGCACGTGCTGGGCGATATGGCCGTCCCCGGAGCGCACGGTGTAGTTCCAGGAGACATACGTCGGATCCTTGATCAGCTTGATCGTCGTCTCCCAGTACCCCTCGGTGTCATGGATGACGATGAAGTCGACCTTCTGCGAGGCGGGCCGGTCGGCGAGGTCGTGATTGCCGTAGTCCTTGCCCTCCAGCCGCTGGTAAGGCGCCGGGATCGACTCGCAGGCCACCGACGCCGGGCACTCGGTGCCCTTGGACGGGACCGTGCCGAGCCCCAGCCGTCGTAGCTGCTCGGTGCGGGGCGCGACCCGGGGGGTGGCGGGGAGGACGACCTCCTGGCGACTGTCGGTGATGCGCCGCTGTCCCTTGCGGATGACGTCGAAGACGTCATTGGCGAAGGTGGTGGCCGTGGCGGCGTCGGTGGCGCCGGAGTAGCCGGCCACCGCCGCGTACCAGTCGGCGGCGTCATCGCTCGGCGGCAGGCCGAGGCGCTTCTGCTCGGCGGCCAGCAGGGCCGCGCCCCCCTGGAGGTTGGCGGCGGTGCTCGTACGCAGCTCCTTGGGGGAGCGCCCGGTCAGCTCGGTGGCCCGCTCCAGGGTGCGCAGCCGGGCCGGGAGGGTGGCGGGCGCGGGCAGGGGGGCCGGCGCGGGCGCGGCCACCGCGCTGCGGCCGGCGGCACGCGGCCGGGCGAGATCGCCTCGGGCGTCCTCGCCGGGGTCGCTGTGGTGCGGGGCGGTGGTCAGGGCGGTGGCGGCGTCGGTGAGATGCATCGGGCCATAGCCGGCGGTGACACTGGGGGCGCCGCCATGGGTGTCCCAGCGGGACTCCAGATAGGAGACGGCGAGCAGCACACTGCCTGGCACGTGATACCGGGCGGCCGCCTGGGCGAACTCCCGCTGGAGCGCGCCGGCGGCGGGCCTGTCCGCCGTGGCGGCCGGCCCGGCCGTGACCATCGGCAGGGCCAGGGCCGCCGAGGCGACCGCGCCGAACATCCGGGTCCGATGGCTTCTTCGTCTGCCGGTTCTCGCGTTCCGTCGTGACTCCGGTACGGATCCTCGCAATGCGGCCTCCTCGGGACGGGCCGTGCCGAGTGCTTGCAGTGACGGTGAAGAGTGCGTGATCGGATATGGGGACCGAACCTACCAAGAGGGATGCCCCAGCAGGCGATCCGTCAATATGACTGGAGTGGCGCTCATCAGACTGGGTGGATGGTGCAAGACACGTCAACGCCCGCGTCGGGGGTTTCCCGACGCGGGCGTTGAAACGCGGCGGAGTGCTGCTCGCCCGTCCGGGCGAGCACCGACACGCCATAAGTCGGCGGAACTACGTGCCGGTGGAGCAGCTCAGCGCGTACCGACGGCGGCCCGGACGGCCCGGCGGGCCATCGCGCAGTCGTCGTGGAGCCGACGGAGCAGGAGTCGCTGCTCCTCGCCGGACTCGGGGGTGGTGCCGGGTGGGGCGGGCTCGTGCATCGCGCGCTGCACGGCCGTCTCATAGGTCCTGATCTCCCGGGTGAGCACCAGCATCAGATTCACCAGAAAGGCGTCCCGGGAAGTGGTCCCCGCCTGCTGGGCGTGCTGGCTGATCTGACGCCGTGCCACCGGGGCGTCGCCGAGGACGGTCCAGAGCGTCGCCAGGTCGTACCCCGGCAGATACCAGCCGGCGTGGTCCCAGTCGACGAGCACCGGCCCGGCGGGGGAGAGGAGGACATTGGAGAGCTGGGCGTCGCCATGGCAGAACTGCCCCTGGACATGGGCCAGGCCGTGCAGCAGCTTCTGGAGATCGCCCATGTCACGATCGGTCAGCAGACCCAGCTCGTGATAGCGGGCGATGCGCTTCCCATAGTCCAGCGGCATGTCGAACATCCCGGCGGGCGGCCGCCAGAGATTGACCCGGCAGATGGCGCCGAGCGCAGCCCGGACGTCCGCGCGGGGCAGGGTGTCCACCGGGTGCCGCTGGGTGGCGGCGGGCCGGCCGGGCATCCGCTCGATGACCAGGGTGCAGTGCTCCGGATCGGCGGCGATGAGCCGCGGGACCCGGACCGGGGGGCGATGCCGGACAAACGCCCGATAAGTGGCTATTTCATGACGGAACCGCTCGGCCCATGCGGAGGAATGATCCAGTAAACACTTCGCCACGGCCGTACTCCGTCCGGTCGTGCCGACCAGGAGGACGGAACGACCGCCTCGGCGCAGCACCTGGACGGGGTTGAACTCGGGGCAGATGCGATGGACCGATGAGATCACCGTGCGCAGCTGCGCCCCCTGGGGGCCGGACAAGTCGATTCTCCCGCTGAGCGGTTGGGCGCCGATCCCCGGGGCCCTCCGCGCCCGTCCGCCCCCGAACGCGGCCCCCACGGCGTGGGAGGGGTCGAGGTACGGGCCGCCGCCGCTCTGCTGGGGGCGGAGCGGCCGGGGCGGAGCGGACACGGAGGTCGAGGCTGCATACATGAGCGGAACGGGTCCCTTCGTGTCGGCGAATTGCTGCGCTACCCGGTACCCGGGCCCTTGTGCACCCTGGGGAATGCGGTCGGGCTGCCGGGTGGCCGGGGTTGCGCGTTCCTACATCACACCCGATCGCGGGTGGCACACCATGTGGCGCACCCTGGCGAACCCTGGCGAATACTCGCTTGGCCCATGACGGCCCGAGTACCTTCAAGTCAGCCGAGGAACCTGGGGGCTTGACGTGACGAGGGAACCCAACACCCGCCTCGCGGACCTGTTCGGCCTGGCCGGCTGGTCCAAGGGCGAGCTCGCGAGACTCGTGAACCGGCAGGCGGCGGCCATGGGCCATCCGCAGCTGGCGACCGACACCTCGCGGGTAAGGCGTTGGATCGACATGGGGGAGTCCCCTCGCGATCCCGTGCCCAAGGTGCTGGCCGCCCTGTTCACCGAGCGACTCGGCCGTGTCGTGACCATCGAGGACCTCGGGTTCGGCCGGCGCGGGCGGGCCGGCAAGGCGCAGACCCCTGACGGGCTGCCCTGGCCGCCCGAGCGGACCGCCGCGGTCCTCACCGAATTCACGGGAATGGACCTCATGCTCAACCGACGCGGCTTGGTGGGCGCGGGCGCCGCGCTCGCCGCAGGCTCAGCAATCAGTGGCGCGATGCACGACTGGCTCCACACGGACCCGGTCCTCGCCTCCGACGCCCCGTACTTCGACGATCCCCTGCGCGTCAAGGCAGCGCAGGCCGACCCCGCCGCCTTCGACCGCTACGAGGCGGCCCCGGTCGGCTCCCTCGAGATCGACGCGCTGGAGCGCTCGGTCGAGGTCTTCCGGCTCTGGGACGCCCAGCGCGGTGGCGGGCTCCAGCGCAAGGCCGTCGTCGGCCAGCTGAACGAGGTGGGCGGCATGCTCTCCTACCACCACCCCGACCACCTCCAGCGGAGGCTGTGGGGTGTCGCCGCCAATCTGGCGGTGCTGGCCGGCTGGATGTCCCACGACGTGGGCCTGGAGCCCACGGCCCAGAAGTACTTCATCATCGCCGCCCACGCCGCCCGGGAGGGCGGGGACCGCCCGAGGGCCGCCGAGGCCCTCTCCCGCTGCGCCCGTCAGAAGATCCACCTGGGCAAGCCGGACGAGGCGCTGGACCTGATGAAGCTCGCCACGTCCGGTGCCGGCCCCGAGACCCTCCCGCGCACCCGGGCGATGCTCTACACGGTCGAGGCCTGGGCCCAGGCATCGATGGGGCGCGGCCAGGCCATGCGGCGGACGCTCGGCGAGGCCGAGCAGCTGTTCGTCGCCGACAAGGGGGATGTCACCCCGCCGAGCTGGATGCAGATGTTCGACGAGGCGGATCTCCATGGCATGCAGGCCCTGGCCTACCGCACCCTCGCCGAGCATGACGCCACGGCGGCCCCCATCGCCCAGCAGCACGCCAAGCGGGCGATGGAGCTGCGGGGAGGGCAGCGCCAACGGTCGATGATCTTCGACTACATCTCCATGGCGTCCGCCTGCTTCATCGGCAATGACCCGGATCAGGCCGACACCTTCGCCCGGATGGCGCTCACCACGATCCCCGAGACCTCTTCCCACCGCACCTGGGACCGGCTGCGCGAGATGTACCGGCTCACCGGGGAGTACGCGGACTACCCCGCCATCTCGCATCTGCGGGACGACATCCAGCGGGCCCTGCCCAAGGGACCGGGGAAGAGCCGCCCGACGGCGGTGTAAAGCCGGAAGCCCCCTGAGCGGCTGAGGCTATGAGCCGATACGGACGATCAGTACGCACGCGTCGTCCTCGCGCTCCCTGTCGCCGAACTCCTCCAGTACGGCCCGCAGGCACTCCTGAGCGGTGTCCGCCATGGTGAATCGCGGCGCGAGCTCCAGCAGCCGGCCGGCCCCGGGCCGGTCCGTCAGCCCCTCGGTGTGCAGCAGCAGCACATCGCCGGGCAGCAGCCGCTCCTCGGTCTGCGCGTAGGCGGCATCCGTCATGGCGCCGAGCAGGACGCCTTCCGGAGGCCGGAGCGCCCGCCCCGTCCCGTCGCGGAAGAGCAGCGGGGCGGGGTGGCCTGCCTGGGACCACAGGAGGGTGCCGGAGGAGGGCTCGTAGCGGCAGCAGACCGCGCTGCCCAGGGCGGGCTGGGCGGAGGATTCCAGGAGGTGATTGAGCCAGCCCATCAGGGGGCCGGGCTCGGCCCCGGAGACCGCCATACCGCGCACCGCGCCCAGCAGCATGGCCATGGTCGAGGTGGCGGCCACTCCCCGGCCGGTGAGGCCGCCGACGGTGAGCAGCGTACGGCCGCCGGGCAACTCCATCGCGTCGAACCAGTCGCCGCCGATAAGGCTGCTGGTCGAGGAGGGGAGATAGTGCCCGGCCAGGTCGAGGACGCCGCCGCCCGGGGCCTCGGGGGCGGCGGGGACGCTCTGCGGGAGCCGCAGGGAGCCGCGCCACGGTGGCAGTACGGCTTCCTGCAACTCGACCGCAAGCCGGTGCTCGGTCCGGGCGGCATCCCGTCGGCGGTGCGCCGAGTCACGGGTCTCGTGCACCTCCTGGCGGAAGCGCCGCAGATCGCTGACGTCCCGCAGCACGGCCCACATGGAGCTCGTGCAGCCGTCGGCGTCGAGCACCGGCTCGCCCATCATGTGCACCGTGCGCACGGCGCGGTCGTCGCCGCGCACGATGCGGAACTCGCCGTCGATCGGCTTCCCGTCCACCAGGCAGTCCGTGACCATCGTGGTCAGCAGCGCGGTGTCATCCTCCACGAGCGCGGAGGGGAGCTCGTCGAGGGTGAGGGCGCCGTCCTCGGGGCGGCGGCCGAAGAGCGCGAAGAGCTCGTCGGACCAGGCGACCTCGTCGGTCAGCAGATTCCACTCGGCGCTGCCCACCCTGCCGGATGCCGCGGGGCCCTCCGCGACGACGCGCGTGGCCGGGCGGGCGCCCTGGGCCGCCGCGCCGCTCTCCGTGCCGGCGGGGCCGGCCGTGGGCAGGCCCGCGCGGAGCTGGCCCAGCTGCTCGCCGAGGTCGTCCGCGTGGTGGGCGGCCAGCTCGCACAGGGCGCGCTGCCAGTGGAGCCGGGGGTCGTCCGAGGTCTCCGCGCTCGCCACCGCCTCACGGCGCACGGCGTCGATGCCGCCTCTGAGCCGTCGCGTCTGCGAGATGAGCGCGTCCACCTGGCCGCGCTCGGGCGACTCGGCGGTGGGACGATCCGCGGACTGTGGGGACGGCATCACGTACTCCGATACAGGCGGGGCGCGGCCGGCTCCGGGGACCCGCTGGAACGGCCGGCAGGACTGCTGTCACGACTGTGGCACAGGGAGCGACGGGCTGTAAGGGCTTTGGCAATACCCGATACGGTGGTGCATATGGCATATGCCGATGGCAGGGGTAGGACATTTCCGGCGGCGCTCGGCGGAACGTATCGCTCCGGGTAGGCTGCGGCGCTTGTGAGTACCCGAGTTTCCACAGTTCACCAGGCATAGCACAGGTGGACACCGGCAAGAATGCCGTCCGGAAGGAAATCCCGTTGCCAGCCGACTCCTCGCACCGGATGCTGACCCCATGTTCGATCCAGACATAGCGCCCAGCGGCACCCTGCTCGGCCTCCTCCAGCGAGGCCGCGGCGACGGGACCCTGCATGCCCTCGCGGCGCCGCGGGCCGAGGCGCTCGCGGCGCTGAACCACTGCGTGCTCCGCGACCCCCGCCGCGACTGGCAGGTGGAGAACCGCTCCCTCTACTACGCGCGCCTCTATCTGGACCTCGGCGGCCGGCTCGGCGAGATCGAACAGCACCTCTTCCACCCGGACGACCTGATCGACACCGCGGAGGAGCGCACGGGCCTGGCCCTGGCCGTCCTCGGCCACCTCGCCTCCTACGGCCGCGACGACGCCCTCGTCCTGCTGCGCCGCTACGCGGCCACCGGCGGGAACTGGGCCTGGGCACTCGACGAGCTGGCCCTGCGCGACGACGACGCCGGGCTGCGCGCCCTGGCCGTCCCCGTCCTCGCCCGCTTCCCGCACACCCCCGAGGGCGAGGCCGCGCTGGCCGCCGCCGTCCGCGACGCCTTCGAGCCCCGGCCCTGGCGGCTGTGGGCCGACGACCGCCGCGCCCCCGCCACCGCGGCCCGGGTGCGCGCCGCCCAGGAACAGGGCTCCTTCGACCGCTGGCAGCGTCAGATGCGCCCCTCCGGCCCCCGCCCGGGCTGGAGCGTGCGCGAGGTCCTCGACTGGGCCCAGCAGGGCCTCGACGCCCACCCCACCCAGCACCGCCACGTCCCGGCCACCCGCTGTCTGACCGCCGTGGCCGGCCCCGAGGACCGCCTGGAGATCATCGAGGCCGCCGCCTTCGGCCTTGAGGCCGCCCGTGCCACCGCCCTGCGCTACCTCGCCGAGCACCACGACCCCCAGGCCCTCGACCTCATCGAGACGGCCGCCGCCGACGTCGGCGAGCTCGTCTCCTCGGCCGCCGTGACCGCCTTCGAACGGATGCGCAGTACGGCCGCCCTGGAACGGGCCCGCGCCTGGATCCACCGGGGCGACGCCCTGGGCGCGGCCGCGGCCGGGATGCTCGCCTGCCGGGGCGCCGCCTACGACTCCGCGCTCGTCCTCGGCGCCCTGCGCCGGACCGTACGGACCGAGGGCTGCGACGCGCCCGTCCTGTGGGACCTCGTCGACGGGGCCGGCCGGCTGGCGATCACCTGTGCCGCGCCCGTGCTGCGCCACATCTACCGCGAGACGGCCTCGTCCCATCTGCGGGGCCGTGCCGCGCGCGCCCTCGCCGCGACCGACCCCTCCTTCGCGGCGGGCTTCGCCGTCGAGTGCCTGTGGGACTGCGAGGAGTCGACCCGGGAGCTCGCCGCCCGCCACGCGACCACGGCCGACGCCCGCGTCGTCGACCAGCTGCGCAGGCTGGCCGCCGACCCGGCGGAGGAGGCGGAGGTCCAGACAGCGGTGCGCAGCCGCTTCGAGCCGGAGGCTCCGACGGTCTGACCGTCGGAGCCGGCTCCGGGGAGACGGCCGCTCGCCTTCCCGGGCGTGGCCCCCGTCCGCCCGTCCGCCGGGGCGCGCCGCCCGGCAGGGCGCATCTCCCGATCCCGCGGGGCCTGCCGTCCGGGCCGCTGCTCACCAGGTGGCGGCGGCTCGTCAGACGCGGACCTCGCTCTCCGGGCCCCGCCAGGGCGCATCTCCCGATCCCGCGGAGACTGGTCGTCCGGCCACTGCCCACCACGTGGAGGCCGGCTTCCCGGCCACCGGCAGCGGGGCCCGCACCCGGCTCTTCCCCGCTCCGCACGGGCTGCGAAGCTGATGGGATGTCACGATCAGCATCCAGGGGCGTCATCACCGGGTCCGCCCCCTCCCGTCGCGCCGTGTTCACCGGAGCCGTCGCGCTCGCGCTGTGGCCCGCCACGGCCGTGGCCGCCGGGCCTGCCGCCGCCCCGGCCCGTACCGCCCAGGGCGCGCCCGTCCGGATCACGGAGGGGCAGGTCGCCGAGGCCGCCCGGGGGCAGGCGATCCTCTACCCCAGCGTCACCAGCTGCCTCACCGTCACCGTGCGGCTGAGCTGCGGGGCGAAGGTCGGCGCGCACGCCAGTCTGTTCCAGGTGCCCGGTGAGCTGCGCTCGGACGAGATCCTCGGCGCCGTCCGGCGCCGGGTCGCGGGGCGCCGGGTGGTCGCCGTGGAGGTCAGGGGCGCCGTCGGCGCCTGGGACCCCTCGTACTTCACCAAGGCCATCGAGAGCTACGGCGACGGCGAGACCGTGCCCTTCCCGACGCGGCCCGACCCGGAGGGGCTGGCGCGCGCGGTGGCCGGCGGGCTCGGTCTGCCGGCGTCGGCGCGGGTGGGCGTCGAGGACGTGCCCGACGGCGATCAGACGGTCCGCTGAAGCCGGCCGTCCGCCGGGGGCCCGGTGGCCGGGAAAACCGGCGGCCGACCCCTGCCGGTGTGTGTCAAGCTGTGGCGAAGGCCCCTATGACCAGGAGGTTTCAATGGCGGACGACGGAAGCGCCCAGGCCCCGGAGGGGCAAGAGGACGACGTGAAGCGCAAATTCCGGGAGGCGCTGGACCGCAAACGCGGGAAATCGACGGACGGTGCCTCCGGCGGGCGGGGCCGTGACGGCTCCAAGATCCATGGCACCCACGGCAAGGAGGGCGGGCAGCGTTCGTTCCGCCGCAAGAGCGGCTGACGCGGCCGGCGGCCCGGCACCGCGGCCCATGGCCTGACCAGTCCGGAAGCCCGGACTGGTCGGTGCCGCCGCGGGCCGGGACGTCACCCCATGGGGCCGGAGGGCTGCTCGGCCTCGGCGCTGCGCGACTGCGGGGGACGCGCCGGCTGCGGCGGGCGCACGTTCTGCGGGCGCGCCTGCTGGGCGTCGTCCAGCACGCCCTTGCTGACGTTCTTGCAGACGGGCACGGCGCCGGTGTTCTCCACGTACTTCGCCGAGACCCAGGTGTTGCGGTCCCGCAGCAGGTACCAGACGGGGTTGCCCGCCACGTCCTGGGCGTGGGCCTTGCAGCGCAGGGACACCTGGGTGTGGTACTTCAGCACACCCTTGACGGCGGAGTCCGTGGTGGGGAAGACGCGCTCGTTGATGCCCGTGTTGGAGACGACCGCACCGTACGGCCGGCTGGGCGGGATCGGCGGCGCATCGGCGGAGTATGCGGCGGGGGCGGCGGCCAGCAGCGAACCGCCGAGGGTGGCGGCCGCGATCACACCGGCCGAGACCCTTCTGCTGCGGATCACGAATGTACTGATCATGGGAACTCCCTCGATGCGAAGTGGATCACGCATTGACCGGGTTCCACATCAAATGTCGCCATAAACACAAATCAAGTTGACGGCCCGCATGGACGGCCCGGATGGCTGATCCCGGCGCTCCTCCGGGCGCGTTCGGCGTGCGCCCGCCGTCCTTTCAGTCATCGGTCCTCCGGGCCCGGCTGGGCTGCACCCGTTTGGGCTCGCCCTGCATCTTCGGGTGCTCCGGCGGATAGGGCAGATCGCCGAGGCCGTGCTCGCGTTCGTCGCGCGCGGCCAGCTCCAGGGCCGCCTCCAGGTCGCAGGCCTGCTCGTCCATGCCCGCGTGGAGATCGCCGACCTCGGCGAACCGGGGCGGCATCGTCGCCAGGTCGAAGTCCTCGGGCACGGCGCTGGGCAGCTCGGACCAGCGCAGCGGCGCCGAGACGGGCGCGTGCGGCCGGGGCCGTACGGAATAGGCGCTGGCGATGGTCCGGTCCCGGGCGGTCTGGTTGTAGTCGACAAAGATCTTTTCCCCGCGCTCCTCCTTCCACCAGGCCGTGGTGATCCGCTCGGGCGCGCGCCGCTCCAGCTCCCGGGCGACCGCGATGGCTGCCCGCCGCACCTGGACGAAGGTCCACCGGGGCGCGATGGGCACGAAGACGTGGAGGCCCCGCCCGCCCGAGGTCTTGGGCCAGCCGGTGAGCCCCAGCCCTTCCAGGACGTCCTTGAGCTCCAGCGCGGCCCGCACCGCGTCCGCGTAGTCCGTGCCGGGCTGGGGGTCGAGGTCGATGCGCAGCTCGTCGGGGTGCTCGGTGTCCGAACGCCGCACCGGCCAGGGGTGGAAGGTCAGACAGCCCAGGTTGGCCGCCCACAGCACCGCGGCCGGCTCGCCCGGGCAGATCTCGTCCGCGTACCGGCCACTGGGGAAGGCGATGCGCCCGGTCGGGATCCACTCCGGCAGGTTCTTGGGCGCCCGCTTCTGGAAGAACGATTCGCCCTCCACCCCGTCCGGGTACCGCTCCAGCGTCGTGGGCCGGTCGCGCAGCGCCCGTACGATCCCGTCGCCGACGCTCAGGTAGTAGCGGGCGACGTCGTACTTCGTGAACCCGCGCCGGGGGAAGTACACCTTGTCCGGGTTGGACAGCCGTACGGTCCGCTCGCCGACGGTGAGCTCGAGCGCCTCTGCCATGCGATTCACGCTAGGCCGGGCCGTGGGGCGGCGCCTGTCGGCGGGCGGGCGCGCGGCCCCGCCCGCACAATCGCGACCATGGACCTTCCGGTGATGCCCCCGGTCCGGCCGATGCTGGCGAAGGCCGCCGCCACCATCCCGCCCGGGATGCAGTACGAGGCCAAGTGGGACGGCTTCCGGGCCATCGTCTTCCGCGACGGAGCCGAGATCGAACTGGGCAGCCGCACGGGCAAACCCCTCACCCGCTACTTCCCCGAACTCACCGGCGCCCTGCTCGAACAGCTGCCCGCCCGCTGTGTCCTCGACGGGGAGATCGTCATCGCGCGCGGCGGCAGACTGGACTTCGACGCCCTCCTGGAGCGCATCCACCCCGCCGACTCCCGGGTGCGCCATCTGGCGGAGGTCACCCCGGCGAGCCTGATCGCCTTCGACCTGCTCGCCCTGGGCGACACCTCGCTCCTCGACACCCCGCAGAGCGAGCGACGGGCGGCCCTCACCGACGCGCTCCGCGACGCTCGCGACCCCGTCTTCACCGCGCCCGTCACCCACGACCTCGACGTGGCCCGGGGCTGGTTCGAGCAGTTCGAGGGCGCCGGCCTGGACGGGGTGATCGCCAAGCCGCCCGCCCTGCCCTACCGGCAGGGCGAACGCGTCATGGTCAAGGTCAAGCACGAGCGCACCGCCGACTGCGTCGTCGCCGGGCTGCGCCCGCACAAGAGCGGCCCGGTCGTCGGCTCGCTGCTGCTCGGCCTCCACGACGCCACGGGCCGGCTCCAGCACGTGGGCGTGTGCGCCTCCTTCCCCATGGGCCGTCGCCAGGAACTGATGACCGAACTGGAGCCGCTGCGCCTGCCGGACGCCACCGGCCACCCCTGGCAGGACTGGGCGGACGCGGAGGCGCAGGCCACCGGCCGGCTCCCCGGCGGCCCCAGCCGCTGGACCGGCAAGAAGGACCTGTCCTGGATCGCCCTGCGGCCCGAGCGGGTCGTCGAGGTCGCCTACGACCACATGCAGGGGGACCGCTTCCGCCACACCGCCCAGTTCCGCCGGTGGCGCCCCGACCGCACACCGGAGAGCTGCACCTACGAGCAGCTGGAGGAGCCGGTCCGGTACGACCTCGCACGCGTCCTCGGCGGTGGGCCGGAGGCCGGGTAGACCTTCCGGAGCAACGACGCCCCGTACGGCCGCCCCAATGCACGGCTGACGAGTCGCCATATTTCACGCTGGTACGACAACCTGAAACCGGCTTGAAGAGGTGACGCTCATGACCGGTGCCCGTATGATCCGCCTCCGCGCCGGCGCGCGGTACGGCAGGGCGGTCCTGGTGTGTGCCGGGGCCGTGTGCCTCGCCTGGGGGCCCGGCCCCGCGGCCGCCACGGATTCCGGGGACGGCTCGGACTCGCCGTTCTGGGTCGAGCCCTCGGGCCGGGCCGACAAACAGGCCCTGACCTGGGAGGAACGAGGCCGGGACGGGGACGCCGAGGCGGTGCGGCACATCGCGGAGCAGCCGACGGCCGTCTGGCTGACGAGCGACGACCCCAGGGACCAGACCGCCCGTGTCACCGAGGAGGCCGAACGCGCCTCCCGCATCCCCCTCCTGGTCGCGTACAACATCCCGCATCGCGACTGCGGCCAGTACTCCTCGGGCGGCGCGCCCACCGCCGCCGCCTATCGCGCCTGGGTCTCCCGCGCGGCCGCCGGCATCGGCGACCACCGGGCCTGGGTGGTGCTGGAGCCCGACGCGGTCGCCCAGTGGGCCTCCGGCTGTCTGCCGAAGGACGCGGCGCGCGCCCGGCTGGGGCTGCTGGCCGAGGCGGTACGGACGCTCAAGGCCCGGCGGGGGGTCTCCGTGTACGTGGACGCGGGCAACGCGGGCTGGATCTCGGACCAGTCGCTGCTCGCCGACGCGCTGCGCAGGGCCGGGGTCGCGGAGGCGGACGGCTTCGCGCTGAACGTCTCCAACTTCCATACGACGTCCGTGACGAGGGAGTACGGCGACCGGCTCTCCGAACGGCTGGGCGGGGCCCACTACATCATCGACACCAGCCGCAACGGCAACGGGCCGCTGCCCGCGCCGTCCGCGTCCGCCGCCGGGAGCGACGAGCCGGGGGCGGAGAGCTGGTGCAATCCGCCGGGACGGACACTGGGCACGCCGCCGACCACGGCGACCGGTGACCCGAGGGTCGACGCCTTCGTCTGGGTCAAGCGGCCGGGGGAGTCGGACGGCAGCTGCCGGGGGGCACCGCCGGCCGGGCACTGGTGGTCGGAGTACGCGCTGGGGCTGGCGAAGCCGGGGGCCGCGCCGGCCGGGCGGCCACCACTTGTGGGGGCGACGGCGTCGGGCTGACGGGGGCGCCCCCCCGGAATCACCGCACGTGCACCCACGCCGCCCGCGACGGCGTGCCCGCTCGGTCCGTCAGGAAGAGCATGTACCAGCCGCCCGGCACCAGCGAGGGGTCCTGCGGGATCGTCACGGCCACGGCACCGCCACGGTTGGTCAGGGGCAGCGCCACGGACCGCTGTTCGACGTCCGTCGCGTGGGTCACCGCGCTGGGCCGCATGAGCCGGGCGGTCGCCACCTCGCCCGGGTTCGTGCCCGGCAGGACGAGCGTGGCGCCGTGGGCGGTGCTCAGGGGGCCCGTGTGCAGGGCGGGGCGGTGGGTGCGGTAGAGGTACGGCGGTGTGTAGACCTCGATGCGCTTCTCGAAGACCCCCATGCGGGTGTCGTCCTTGTCCGCGAAGAGCGGATTGGAGCCGAAGACCGCGATCCGCCCGTCGGGCAGCAGCAGGGCCTCCGAGTGGTAGTCGCGGCCGACGGCCGGCGCGGCGGCGGTCTCGAAGGCGTGGGTCCTGGGGTCGTAGAACTGGGCGCGCAGGATGTCCGAGCCGCGCTTGCCCCGGTAGTCGCGGGAGCCGCCGGAGGTGAAGACCCGGTCGTCGGGGGTGAGCACGGCGTTGAGGTAGCGGGTGCCCTGGGGCAGGTCGGGGCCGGGGGCGTAGTGGGGGGCCGGGGCGCGGAGGTCGGCGATGGCGGTCCGCCTGGTGGATTCGTGGGACTCGCCGACCCCGCCGCCGCCGAGGATCATCACCTTCCGGTCCTGGGCCGGGGGCAGCAGCACGGAGGCCGAGGTCTCCGTCATGTCCTGCTCCTCCAGGCCGGGGACGGGCACGAAGGCGTTGGTGTCCACGTTCCACAGGCCCGGGGTGCGGCCCGCCTCGGCGGGCCCGTAGCCGGCGTTGGAGCCGGAGTAGAAGAGGCGGCCGCCGGAGGTGAGGAAGAGCGCGGGGTAGGTGGGGAAGTAGCGGTTGGGGCCCGGGGACCATTTGTGGGTCCTGGGGTCGTAGATCTCGTTCTTGCCGGGGATGATCTCGCCCATGTCGTCCAGGCCGGAGACCGCCAGGACCCGGCCGTCCTTGAGGGTGACCAGGGTGGGGTACCAGCGGGCCTCGGACATCGGGTCGACCCGGACGTAGCGCTCGGCGACGGGGTCGAACTCATAGGCGTCCCTCAGCCCCTGGAAGTCCTTCTTGTCCAGCCCCAGTTTGGCGGCGAGGCCGTAGAGGTCCTGGGCGGCACGGCCGCGCAGCCCCTGGACGCGGTACTGGTCGGCGGTGTGGGTGATGCCCTGCTCCCCGTCGGTGACCGCCTCGACGTAGACCCGGGCCTGGGCGGCGGTGACGGTGACCTTCGGCGGGGCGCCGCCGGTCCCCTCCGTGACGTTCTTCTTCGCGCGCGGCACGAGGAGGGGCAGGAGGGTGCGGTACCGCTTGCCGGTGGAGCCGACGAAGACCGTGCCGGCGGGGAAGGTCCGGGGGGCGTCGGGGTTCTCGTTCTTCACCAGCATCGCGCCGCCGGCCCGTCGCACGTCGCCGGTGAGCCTCTCGTAGCGGGCGGTGCCGCCCGCGACCAGCAGCCGGCCGTCGGAGAGCTGGGCGTGGCCCGCGCAGAACATGTCCTTGGGGGTGTCGATCTCCCGGAAGGTGTTGCGCACGGGGTCCCACAGGACGCTCTGGAAGGTCCCGGCCCTGAAGTTCTTCTCGTCGTTGCCGGAGCCGGCGATGAGCAGCACCTGGCCGGTGCGCAGCAGGGCCGCGTGAATGGCGTTGATCCGGAACCGGGCGGGGACGTCCACCACGTCCCAGTGCCCGTACCGGATCTTGTACGACTCCTGGTTGATCGTGTAGTCGTGCCAGGCCCGCTCGGCGAAGCCGGTGGCGGCCGGGCCGTTGGCCGCGATCAGGGCGAGGGCGGCGCCGGCGCCCAGCACCGCCTTGCGTGCCTTCCTGTTCGCCCGGAACCTCGCCCAGGACCTGGCGGGGAACGCCGCCGGGAACCTCTTCGCCGGGAACCTCACCGCATCCACGTCCCATCGCTCGTACGAGTCCGTCACCAGGCCCGGCGCCGCTCCCGCCACCGGCCGCCCCGCCAGACGGCGACCGGGCCGAGGGCGGTCACCAGGGCCAGCAGCGCCCAGAGCCGCATCGCCGCGTGGGCGTGGCCGAGCGCCCAGGAGGCCGCCAGCGACAGGGCGAACAGCCCGGCCCACACCAGATGGGTGCGGAAGGTCGCGAGACGGTCGGGGCTGGCCGAGTCGCCCTTGGGCGTCACCACGAAGCGCGAGCTCCGTCGCAGCAGGGCCTGGGCGAGCGAGCGCGCGTAGAGGGGGGCGGAGAGCGCGGACATCACCATGCCCGCGGCCCCGGAGGAGCCGGCCGGTTCGTGGGGGCTGACGTTGTGGCGCCGGTTCCAGACGTACAGGCCGATCTGGAGGGCGGCCGCGTCGCAGTAGAGCATCAGCCACAAGGACGGCTCCACGGAGATCCCCGAGGCCCCGAAGCCCAGGAAGAGCGCGCAGGTCAGGGCGCCCAGCACCCAGTTGAGCGCGGCCATGGGGTAGTAGGCCACCATGAATCCGTAGTTGAGCAGCCGTCCGGGGGAGAGGGTCCACGCCGCCCGCCAGAACTGCCGCAGCAGCGTCTCGTACGTCCCGCGCGACCAGCGCAGCTGCTGGCTGAAGAAGTCCGTCCACGTCGACGGTCCTTCCCCCACGGCGAGGACGTCGGGGGTGTAGACGGACTTCCAGCGGCGGCCCGTGGCGGGGTTGCGGCGGCGGTGGATCTCCAGTCCGGTGGCCATGTCCTCGGTGATGGAGTCGTAGAGGCCGCCGATCTGCCGCAGGACGCCGACGCGGACGCAGTTGCTGGTGCCGACGAACATGGGCGAGCCGTAGGCGTTGCCGGCCCGCTGGATCAGGGCGTGGAAGAGGAACTGCTGGCTCTCGGCGGCCTTGGTGACCGCGGTGGTGTAGTTGCCGTAGACCTGGGGGCCGACGACGAACGCCACGTCGGGGTCGCGGAAGTAGCCGAGCATGCGCTCCAGGAAGTTGGGCAGCGGTACGTGGTCGGTGTCGACGCAGGCCATGAACTCGTAGGCGTCGCCGTGGGCGTCCAGCCAGGCGTTGTAGTTGCCGTGCTTGGTGCGGGCCCGGTAGCGGCCGGAGGGCTGGTTCCAGCGGGCGACGCCCTTGCGGGAGAAGTGCCGTACGCCCAGCCGCCGGCAGAGCCGCTTGACCTCCGGGTCGTCGCCCTCGTCGAGCAGCCAGACGTCCAGCGGCCCGTCGTGCTCGATGCGCACCGCCCCCTCCAGCGTGGCCCGGACCATGGACAGCGGTTCCTTGCCGGGGACGAAGCTGGTGAGGAAGGCGACGCGGGTGCCGGGCCGGGCGCGGACGGGGACGGGGTCGCGGGCCACCCATGTGGCATGGGCGTTGGAGGTGACGTTGACGACGCGGAACAGCTCGATGAGCCCGATCGAGACCAGCATCACGGTGTCGAGGGCGCGCTCCCAGCCGCTGACGTAGGGCCGGTGGAGCCAGTGCTGGGGGGAGACGAGCCACAGCAGGAGGGTGAGGCAGACCAGGGGCCCCGCCGCGACCAGCAGCATCACTCCGAGACCGCCGCCCGGTCCGGGGCCGAGGAGGCGCCGGTAGCGCACCCGGTAGTCGCCGTCGGGGGGATCGGTGAGCGGCCCGGCGAGTCTGCTGTAGCGCGCGTAGTCGTAGCCGGCGGTGTCGCCCGGCCCGGCGGGTGCCGGGACGCCGGGGATGCCGCCCCCGGCGTTCCCGGTGTCGCCCACCGCGCCGCCGGGGGCGGGCACCGCGCCGTCAGGGCGGCCACGTGCCGCCGCCAGCCGGGCCTCGCTCGCCGAGATCGCCACCACAGACCCCCAGTCGCACCAGGAGGGACAGTGGGAGAAAACCTAACAAAACGGACCTACGATCATGTGATGAACGCGCCCCGAAACCGGCATCACATCACCTGCACAGCCGAGGGCTACGGTCCGTTCGCCCGCTCGGCCTAGAATTGCGTAATTCTTCAATTCACCAGGTCTGCGGAGAGCCGGACGAGTCAGTGAGGGGGCCGCCGTGAGTGCGTTCGCCGAAGCGATGCGGGAGCGGGTGCGCGCCGCGCGCGCCGAGCTCGTGGCCGCGCGGGCGGCCGGGGACGTCTACGCGGCCATGGTCGCGGAGGACGAACTGGACGACGCGCTGCGGCTGGCCCGCGCGCACGGCATCACCATGGACGAGGACGACGGGCGGGGTGGGAGTTGATCGGCGTGAGGGTGCCGCTGTACCAGGCCAAGGCGGAGTTCTTCCGGATGCTCGGCCACCCGGTGCGCATCAGGGTGCTGGAGCTCCTCCAGGACGGGCCGATGCCGGTGCGCGACCTCCTCGCCGAGATCGGCGTCGAGCCGTCCAGCCTCTCGCAGCAGCTCGCGGTGCTGCGCCGCTCGGGCATCGTCACCGCCACCCGCGAGGGCTCCACCGTCGTCTACGCCCTGGCCGGCGGGGACGTGGCGGAGCTCCTCGGTGCCGCCCGGCGCATCCTGGCCCAGGTGCTCAGCGGCCAGGAGGAGCTCCTCACGGAGCTGCGTGGCGCGGAGAGCGCCGCCGAACGATGACCCCGCCCGCGCACCCGACCGCGAGACGCGCCACGACGACCGGAAAGACGGAGATACGGCCATGACCCACGATTCCGAGAAGTACGCCGAGAAGGCGGTGGGCTGGCGCGTGCTGATCTACGTCGTCTTCGGCCACGTCCTGGCCGGCTTCATCTGGCTGCTCTTCTACCTCGGCTCGCACGCGAAGTAGCCCGCCAGCAGGGCGGAGGCCGCCTCCCGGGCCGTTCGGGCCGCCCCGGGGTCGCCCGACACGGCCGCCGTCACGATCGCGCCCTCCGTGAGGAGGGCGATCTGGTCGCCCACCGGCGCCGGCGCGCCCGCCTCCACGACGAGGCCGCCCAGATAGCGGCGGAAGGCGGCCTTGTGCGCCCGGGCCGCCTCCGCCACGGCAGGCGAGACGCCCCCCAGCTCGCCGAAGGAATTCACGAACGCGCACCCGCGGAAGCCGTCCTCCGTGAACCAGTGCTCCAGCCAGTCGAAGACCGCGAGCACCCGCTCCCGTCCGGCGGGCAGCGCCTCCGCATGGCTCGCCAGCGCCGCGCGCCAGCGCTCGTCGCGGCGCCGCAGATAGGCCTCCACCAGCACGTCCTTGGAGGGGAAGAGCTGGTAGAGGCGCTTGAGGGAGACCCCCGAGGCGCCCCGGATCGCGTCCATCCCCACGGCCTGGAGCCCCCGGGCGTAGAAGAGCTCCTCGGCCGCGTCCAGGACCCGGACCTCGGCCTCCGTCGGCGCCACCGTCCCCATCGCTCTCCCTCTCTTCGTCCTCTTCGCCGCTTGCGCGAGAACCATCGTTCTCCTTACGCTACCGCACACCACGGGGAACGATCGTTCTCCGCTCTGTTCGGCCCATGGACAACATGGACAAGGGGAGAGTCATGCCCGAGATCAAACCGCCGGTCCCGCCGTTCACCACCGAGACCGCCCTCGCGAAGGTGCGCGCCGCCGAGGACGCCTGGAACACCCGGGACCCCGAGCGGGTCGCGCTCGCCTACACCGAGGACTCCGAGTGGCGAAACCGTGATGTGTTCCTGATCGGCCGTCGGCGGATCGTCGCCTTCCTGCGCGAGAAGTGGGAGCGCGAGCTCTGCTACCGGCTCCGCAAGGAGCTGTGGGCCCACACCGACGACCGCATCGCCGTGCGCTTCGAGTACGAGTGGCACGACGTGGACGGCCAGTGGTACCGCAGCCACGGCAACGAGAACTGGGAGTTCGCCCCGAACGGCCTGATGCGCCGCCGCTACGCGAGCATCAACGACGTCGCCATCACCGAGCGGCAGCGGCACCTCCACCTGCCTCCGGAGGCGTCATCCGCAGCGGCGTGAGCTGCTCGATGTCATAGCGGAGGCGGAGCTCGGCGATCGCCTCGTGGTCCACCGCCGGCCCGGATTCGAGGATCTCGAAGAGCTCCTCGAAATACCGCTCGTGGTCGGGCGGCGGCGACGCCTGGAAGAACATCCGGGCCTGGTCACCCGTCACATTGGCGAACGCGTGCGGACAGCCCGGGGGCACGACGATCACCGTGCCGGCGGTGGCCCTGACACAGCGCTGACCACTGGCGGACTCCCACTCCCGCCAGTTGTCCCGGGTGCGCACGCGCGGCTCGAAGGCGAGGACGTCGAGCTCGCCCTCGAGGACGTAGAAGAGCTCCTCGCTGCGCGTGTGCCGGTGCGCCCCGACGTCGAAGCCGGGGGGGACGACCACCTCGAAGCTGGAGGCGGCCCGGGAGTGCTCCCCGGTCACCTTGAAGGTGACCCGCTGGGCCGCGGTGACCAGCGTCCGGCCCTCGCCCGGGGGCACGACCAGACCGTCGGGGGCGCTGATGAGAGTCATGGCGGAGCCTTTCGACTGCGGCCGGTGGAACCGGGACGGGCCGGGGCGGCGGTCACCAGGTGACGGGAAGGTTCTCCGGGCCCCGGATGAGCGCGCTGCGCTGCCAGCGGACCTTCTCCACGGGCTCCGCCAGCCGCAGCTCCGGGAAGCGGCGCAGCAGGGAGGAGAGGATGATCTCCGACTCCAGCCGGGCCAGCATCGACCCCAGGCAGAAGTGCGGCCCGTGACCGAAGGACAGATGCGGGACGTGCTCGCGGTCGAAGTCCAGCTCGTCGGGGCGGTCGAAGACCTCGGGGTCGCGGTTGGCCGTGAGATAGGAGGAGTGCACCACCTCACCGGCCTTGATCGGGACCCCGGCGACCTCGACGTCCTCGGTCGCGATCCGGGCCAGTCCCACGGCGTTGCGGTGCGGGATGAAGCGCAGCAGCTCCTCGATCGCCTGCGGTAGCAGCTCCGGCTCGGCCCGCAGCCGGGCCGTCTGCTCCGGGTGGGTGAGCAGCGCGTAGACCATGTTGGCGCTGTTGTTGCGCACCGCGTGGGCGGCGCTCGCCTGGATCAGCAGGGCGATGGCCACGGCCTCCTCCGTGCTGAGCCCGCCCTGGGCCGTGGCGTCGGCCAGCTCGCCCGCCAGGTCCTCCTGGGGCTCGGCGAGCCGCTGCGCCAGCAGATCGGTGAAGTACTTCGCCATCCCGTTCTTCGCCCGCTCGCTGGCCTCGCGGCCGTACCCGGCGGAGAGGATGACGTTCGTCCACAGCGCCATCTGCCGCCGGTCGGCCTGGGGCACGCCCATCAGATCGCTGATCACGGCCAGGGGCAGCGGCCCGTGGAGATGCTCCATCAGATCGGCGGGCGGCCCCTCCTGCTCCATCTCGTCGAGCAGTTCGTCCGCGGCACGCTGGGCGCCCGGCCGCAGCCGGTCGAGGCTACGGGTGGTGAAGGACCTGGCCACGGCCTTGCGCAGCCGGGTGTGCTCGGGCGGGTCGGCGAAGCCCACGGCCTCGTCCAGCGGGATGAAGTGCGGGGCGAGCCGGGTGATCGGGCGGCCCAGCACCGCCTGCCGGCTGAACCGGGGGTCCGAGGTGACGAACTTGACGTCCTCGTAGCGGGTCACGAACCAGGCGTGCCCCTCACCGTTGGGCAGCTTGACGCGGGAGATCGGCTCGTCCTTCAGCTGCGCCGCCATGAAGGGATCGAAGTCCAGCCCCCGGAGGTCCCGCACATCCCAGAACCGTACGGGGAACGGCCCCTGCGCTGATTCGGTCGTCGTCATCGCTCAAGTACTCCCACCCTGGCCACGAGCACGTCTGTCCGACAGACACGCTCCCCCAAAACGGGCACGCGCGGCGCGCCACGCCGGGGAAATCACCCGTCCGGCTCACGCCCCGGCGGGGCCGTTCGCGTGACGCGCGGGCGTGGTGCCACGTCCGTGGCGGGGGTACGGCCCGACGCTGTGCGTCGTGAACACAGGGGTGAGCGGGCCGGTGGCGGTCCTGCTGGCGGCGGCGCTGACATTCGCGGCACCGGGCGTGGCGGGTGCCCGGGCGGGACGGGCGGGGGAGCGCGCGGCCGCCGCGCCGATCGTGGCGGCCGACCAGGCGACACGGTCCGTGTACGTCCTGGACTCCGCGCGGCCGCGGTGGGACGCCCGGGACGAGGGCGACCCGGGGGTGCTCTGGTCGTGGAGCGCGGACGGGCGGTCCGAACTGTCCGACCTGGACCCCGGCACGACGTGGACCAACCCGAGCGAGGTCAAGTTCCGGTCGCTGAACGGCAGACGCTATCTGCTGGCCACGGCCTCCGGCGGACTGGCCGCCGTGGTGGGCTACCCGGACCGGGAGGTGTACTGGGCGGCCGACACCGGTACCGGCAACGCCCACAGCATCGACCTGCTGCCCGACGGGAACGTGGCCGTGGCGGCGAGCACCGGCGGCTACGTCCGGGTGTACGCGGCCTCCACCGGCTCGCGCGCCACGGGCCACGCGCAGACGCCGCTCCCGGGGGCGCACGGGGTGCACTGGGACCCGCGCACCCGGCTGTTGTGGGCGCTGGGCAGCCGGCAGCTCGTCGCCCTGCGGGTGGACGGGTCCGCCGCGGAGCCCGAGCTGACCGTCGTCCGGCGGGTGGCCCTGCCCACGCGGGGCGGACACGACCTGGCACCCGTACTGGGCAGGCCGGGTCACCTGTGGGTGACCACGGCGTCGGCGGTGTACCAGTACGCGACGGACCAGCAGGCGTTCGTCGGCTACCCGCTCCAGTCGAGGATCAGCGGCCCGGACGTCAAGAGCATCGGGGACGACCCCGCCACGGGCCGGATCCTGCTCTCCCGCCCCGAGCCGGGCCACTCCTGCTCGTGGTGCACCACCACGCTGGTCCTCTACCGCCCGGACGGCACCCGGACGATGCTGCGCGGCGGCATGTACAAGGCCCGCTGGTGGACGACCCGGCGCGGCGAGTGAGGAAC
This sequence comes from Streptomyces sp. NPDC037389, assembly GCF_040636475.1. NCBI lineage: Bacteria > Bacillati > Actinomycetota > Actinomycetes > Kitasatosporales > Streptomycetaceae > Streptomyces > Streptomyces sp. NPDC037389. The sequence goes on along the minus strand of NZ_JBEZUS010000006.1, from coordinate 243,354 downwards.
GGGGCGCGCCCCTAGCGCGACCCCACCGGCGGCATCTCCCCCGTCAGGCGCGCCCGTACGTCGGCGGCGGCCTCCTCGCTGTCCGGCACCCGCTCCCACAGGGCGAGCAGGGCGGGCGCCAGCAGTGCCGCGCGGTCGCCGCTGTGCTGCCAGCAGTAGTGGGCCCGTTTCAGCGCGGCGAGGGCCTCCGCGTCGGCCGGGCCGCCCCGGTCCAGCCGGTGGGAGGCGGCCGACAGCCACAGCTCGGCGGCGCGCGGATGGTCCCCGGCGAGGCGGGCGAGGTCGGCCCGTACCTCGATCCAGAGGCAGGCCTCGGGGCTGTGGGGGCCGTGGCGGCGCAGCGCCTGCTGCTCCCAGGCGGCGGCCATGGCCGCCGCCTCGTTGTGCCGCCCGGCGTGGGCGGCGGCGAGGATGCCCGGCAGCGGATCCTCCTCCTGCCGTGCCGGCGCGGGGACGGCGGCGGGCGCGGAAGCAGTCGGCACGGGTGCGGAAGCGGGCGCGGTGGGTGCGGCCGGGGGTGCGGTGGTGCGTGGTGGGGCCGCCCGGTTGGCGAGGACGGGCCCGGCGCTGCCGTACGCCAGGGCCAGGAAGCCCTCGGGCAGCGTGGCCTGAGTCAGCGCCAGCTGATGCGGCAGCGCCGGGTCGAGGGCGGGCCCGGCCGCGGGGTTCCCGACGGACAGGGCGGTGAGGAAGGCCCGGGTGTAGGGGCCTGCCTCCAGCGAGGGCTTGGCCGGGGTGGGGGTGATCATCCCGTGGAGGGCCAGGCCGTCGGCGAGCCGGCCGTCGTGGGCGGCGGCGGTCACATGCGGCCAGGCGTGGGCGTCGGCCTCCACGTCGACGAGGAGCAGCGTCGGGCCCGTGTGCTCGCGCAGGGTCCGGGTGAGCCACTCCCAGGGCAGCCCGGTGTAGCGGACGGTCGCGGTGGTGCTCTCACGGAGCGCCAGGTGGAGTTCGGTGCTGCGTCGGGCCGGGACCATCAGGTGGCCGGTGATCCAGATCAGCAGCGGTCCGGGCACCCGGACGGCGTCCTGGAGGTAGGCGAGGACGCTCTGGGGGCCGGCCATGGCGGGGAGCTGCACCACGTCGGCCGAGGCGGCGGCGAGGAAGCCGCGGGGGTTCGCTCCGGCGATGGCGTGGGCGGTCGGGTTCGGCAGGGCGCCCCGTCGCCGGTCGGGGGTGCCGTCCAGCAGCAGAACACAACCATGGGTCGGCTGATCCAACGCGTTCTTCCTTCCGGCCGTTTCGAGAGCCCATGACGCAAGCCCGTGACGCAACTCTAGGCTCCGGTCCGCGCGTCGCGGCCCGCATTCCCCACCCCTGTCCGGCCCCCGGCACCGCCAATCCCGACATGGCCGTACTTATGCCCGCGCGCGGTCTGTGCCCCTCCGGGGGCCGTGGACGCGCCCTGCTGGGCGGTGTCCGGGTGTGCGGATAATGGATGCGCCCCGCGGCCCGCGGAGCAACGAAAGCCATAGCACCAGACACAGGGGGCGCGGATGAAGCACGAGCGGAATCACGACGGACGGTACCGAGGCCGGCTGGCCCGCAGAATGTCGGCCGTGGTGGCCGTGGTGCTGGGCGCCGTCCTGATGGCGACGCCCGCCACGGCGGCGAGCTCCTCGGCGGGCACCGCGCGGGTCGTCTCCGTCGCGGCCGCCGAGGCCGGTACGGCGGCGGTGGGGACGGGCGCCGCGGACGCGTCGCAGGGCCACCAGGTCGTCGCCGCCTCCCACAAGAAGCACGGTCACACGGCGCTGGCCAAGGACAAGAAGAAAAAGAAGAAGGGCTTCTTCGCGAAGCTGGGCGTGGCCCTGCTCATCATCCTGATCCTCGCCTTCCTGTTCGTGGTGGCGGTGATCGTGCTGGTGATCTTCATGATCCGCCGGGCCTTCAAGCGCCGCCGTTCCTGACCGGCCCGGTCGTCCACCCGCCGAGCGGGGCCCGCTGTCGCGGGCCCCGCTCGGCTCGTTCCCGGCTCAGCTCGTTCTCGCCACCCAGGCCAGTGCCAGCCACGGCGTGGTGGCGCTCGCGGCCGCCAGGGCCCAGCCGGTCTCCGTGTCGGGGAAGCCGATGAGCAGGGGCAGGACGAGCCCCGCCCCGCACAGCAGGAAGAGCGCGGCGGGCAGATGGACCCAGGGTTCGAATCGACGCGCGTAGCGGACGCTGGGCTCCCGGCGGTGGAGGGCCAGGCCTGTGACGAATCCCGCCGCGAGGGCGAAGGTCCAGATCAGCGGCAGCGTGATCATGCGGCCGGCGAAGGTTCCGATGTCGTTGCCGGGTGCCTGACGGGCCCCCAGCTCGGGCCGGTCCGGCACATAGATCAGCTCCACCGTGCGGCCCGCCTCGGGTTTGCCGCCGGTGTGCACCTCCTCGACGGTCACCTGCCGGGCGCCCGAGGCGAAGGGGACGGTGGCGACGATCGTCGAGGCGTACTCGTCGGTGTCGTTGATCTCGACGTCCGTGGGGCGCGGCTCACCCACGATCCGCTCCACGCGCACCTCGCCCGTCACCCCGCCGGACCGGGCCGCCGTGGCGAGCCACTCGCCCTCCGCGCCGTCGGGCCCCACGCCCTGGCACAGCGCGGCGGCGCTGGTGAGCGCGATGCCGAAGCCCAGCGCCCAGCAGAGCAGCCGGGACGGCCGCGGCTCGGGCCAGGGCTCGTAGCGCCTGCGCCAGGTCTTCTTCCGCAGGGCCTTCCGCCGGTGCGCGCGGACCAGGAGCGAAGCGAGGACCCAGCACCCGGCGCACACGGCGGCCGCGCCCATCAGCCCCAAATGATGCCGCTTGGGCGGCAGTTCCCGGAACGGAGCCGCTCCGAGCAGGACGGTCGCGTACCCGGTGAGCAGTGTCGCCCACCCCGTGAGGCGCGTCCACACCCTCATGCCCTACTTCCCCCACCCGCCTAATTGATCTTGAGGGGGACAGAGTAATGGGGCGCGCCCACTGCTCGCTCACGGGCGGTGCCACGAGGGCGGTGTGACGGACGGTCACCCGGTCACTCGAAGGGGACGAGGAACCTCTCGGGCTCGCAGGCGTCGCAGAACCGGACGTCGAACTTGGCCGCGCGCTCGCGGGCCTCCGCGGTGGTCAGGGTGTCCTCACCGCCCCGGGGCACCCAGCAGCCCGCGTGGTGCAGTTCCTGGAGGGTGCCACCGGGTCGGCGGTGGACGGTGACCGGCCAGATCGCGTCCTCGAGGTCGTGGCGCCACTCGCCCTTGAGGCGCTGGAGCGCGACCTCGCGCACCCAATCCCGCACGGAAAGGCCGCATTCCAGCGCGGCGGCCTCGATACGGACGAGTTCCTCAGCAGTGAAGAGGGTCTCCATGAGGCGGGACAGTAGCAGCGGAGGACTCCGGGCGAGCCCGGTTCCGGGCAATGGCCCACGGTGCTGACCTGCGGGCTTGACCAGCGGAAACGGCATCCGCTCGGCGACGGCGACGATCGGCCGGTCATACGATCCCCAGCTCCGGCCGCCTTTCCCCCGAGTGGCATAGGACGCGGGTCTACCCACCGGTGTCGACCGCCAATACACGCATCGCCGGCCTCTTGGCCATTCCGTTATCACCTGTCCTCGTGAACGCCCGGTATTTCCCGGCGGACGGGCCCCGGGCCCCGTAACCCCGGAGGGGGGTGCGGCCGTTTACTGCTCAGTCCCACGGCGCGGCGGTACCGGGCGCCGGGGAGTTCCGAGGGAGGCGGCATGGGCCTGCTGCGCAAGATCCGCGACACCGGACGGGTGGCGGAGGCCGCCCCGCCACCACCCACCGCCGCCCCGCCGCGCGCCGCGCGGGACCTGGGAGGTTCGGTCCAGGTCCGCTGCGTGGACGCGGGTTCGTGCAACGGTTGCGAGATCGAGATCGCCGCCGCGTTCGGCCCGGTGTACGACGTCGAGCGGTACGGCGCCCGCCTGGTGGCCTCGCCCCGGCACGCCGACGTCGCGCTCGTCACCGGCCCGGTGACCCGCAACATGGCCGAGCCGCTGCGCCGCACGGTCGCCGCCATGCCCCGGCCCCGCCTGGTGGTGGCCGTCGGCGACTGCGCCATCGACGGTGGGGAGTTCGCCGGGGGATACGGGGTCGAGGGCGCGGTCGCCGATGTGGTGCCCACCGACCTGGAGGTGCCGGGCTGCCCCCCGGAGCCGGAACGGATCGTGGCCGCGCTGCGCAGGGTGACCGGCCGGTGACGCCCACGCGCCCGTTTGTGGGCAATCGTTCCGCAGGGCCGGGGGCACCTCCCAGCGGTAGCCGGGGGAGGGTGGGCACAAACCGCCCACCGGGCGGCACTTGGCCCCGGTGCCCAGACCCCACCTTGATCCGGCCCGCCGAGAGGCGGTGACGTGAGCGTCATCGGGCACGCCACCGCGGCGGCAGCCGCCTTCGCGGCCGTCGGGGCCCTCTGCGGAGTGGCCCTGCCGGCCCGCGCCCGCGTCGTCGCGTCAGGCATCTGCACCGCCGGTACCGGCGCCGCCGGCCTCGCCGCCGGCACCGCCGCGCTGCGCGGCGCGCGCTGGTCGGCATTCCTGCCCGGCGTCCTGCCGCCCACCGGAGTCCACCTGGCCGTGGACGCCCTGTCCGGCCTGTTCATGGCCGTGGCGGGCGCAGTGATCCTCCCCGTGGCCGTCTACGGCACCGGATACGCCGCCGGGCACACCGGCCACGGAGCGGCCTCCCGCACCGCCCAGGCCGTACTGCCGCTCTTCGCGCTCACCCTGCTGCTCGTCCCGGCCGCCGCGTCCGTCTGCTCCTTCCTGCTGCTGTGGGAGCTGATGGCTCTCACCTCCCTGCTGCTGGTCCTCGCCGGGCACCGCGCCGGCCCGCCCGCCGCGCGGGCGGCGGTCCGCGCGGCCGGGCTCTGGTACGGCGTCATGACCCAGCTCGGCTTCCTCCTGCTCCTGGCCGGCACCGCCCTCTTCGCCGCCCGCGCCGGCGGCGAGACGTTCACCGCGCTGCGCGACGGCGCCCACCAACTGCCCTCCGCCGTCCGCGGCACGGTCTTCGTCCTGACCACCGCCGCGTTCGCGGCCAAGGCGGGCGCGGTGCCGCTGCACCCCTGGCTGCCCCGCGCCCACCCCGAGGCCCCCAGCCACGTCTCGGCGCTGATGAGCACCGCCATGGTCAACCTCGGGATCTACGGTCTCGTCCGCACCGGCTTCGACCTGCTGGACGGCGGGCCGCGCTGGTGGTGGCTGGGAGTCCTGGCCACGGGCGCGCTCTCCGCCGCGTACGGCGTCCTCCAGGCCGCGATGGCCTCCGACCTCAAGCGGCTGCTCGCCTACTCCACCTCCGAGAACCTCGGCCTCGCCCTCATCGGCGTCGGCGCCGCCGGGCTCTTCGCCGACGCCGGCGGCGGCGCCCCCGCAGCGCTGGCCCTGGCGGCCGCCCTGCTGCACCTCGTCAACCACGCCGCCTTCAAGAGCCTGCTGTTCTGCGCGGCGGGCTCGGTGCTGCGGGCCACCGGCCTGCGCGACCTGGACCGCATGGGCGGACTGCGCTCCCGGATGCCCGTCACCGCGGGCCTCTTCGCGCTCGCCGCGCTCGGCGCCGCGGCCCTGCCGCCCGGCAACGGCTTCCTCGGCGAGTGGCTCCTGCTCCAGTCCCTCATCCACGGCCTGGCCGTACCCGGCCTGGTCACCGCCCTCGTGCTGCCCCCGGCCGTCGCCGTGATCGCCCTGTCCGCCGGACTGGCCGCCGCCGTCTTCGTCAAGGCCCTCGGCGTCGCCTTCTTCGCCCGGCCCCGCGGCCCCCGCGCCGCCGAGGCCCGCGAGAGCCCCCCGGCCGTGCTCGCCGGGATGGGCCTCCTCGCGGCCCTCTGCGCCGCCCTCGCGCTCGTCCCGGGCGTCCTCGGCGACGGGCTGTCCGCGGCGGTCGCCGCCGCGGGGCTCGCCGACGGCCCGCCGCTGACCGGCGGCCCCCTCGGCGTCCGCCTGGACCGCCTCGCCACCACCCTGTCCCCGCTGTGGGCCGCCTGTGCGCTGACGGCCTGTCTGGTTACCGCGGCCGCGCTCACCCGGCTCGCGGCGCGCCGCCGCCGGCGTCGCAACGCCCACCTGTGGGACTGCGGCGGAGGCGCGCCGACCCCCCGCATGGCCTACACCGCCACGTCGTTCGCCGAGCCCCTCCAGCGGATCTTCGACCGGGTGCTGGCGCCCGAGCAGGACGTCCGGGTGACGGCCGCGCCCGAGTCCGCGTACCTCGTCGAGCGGGTACGGTTCCGCCGCCGGGTCCCCGACCGCTTCGAACACCGCCTCTACCGGCCGCTGCTGGAGGCCGTGGCCGCCCTGGGCCACGCCTCCCGCCGGCTGGCCACCGGCAGCGTCCATCTCTACCTCGGCTACGGCTTCTGCGGCCTCGTCGCCCTCCTCCTCGTCCTGGCGGTGCGCCCGTGACGGGCCACACCGCCGCCGGGGCGGCCGCCATGTGCGCCCAGGTCGTGGCGGTCGTCGCCGGGGCGCCCCTGCTCACCGGGCTGATGCGGCAGGTACGGGCCCGGATGGAGGGCCGGGCCGGGGCGGGCGTCCGGCAGCCGTGGCGGGACCTGCGTAAACTGCTGCGCAAGGAGCCCATCACCCCCACCGGCACCGGCCCGGCCTTCCGCGTCGCCCCGGCACTGCTGGTCGCCACCACCGCCGTGGTCGCCGCGCTGATGCCGCTGGCCAGCACCGCCACACTCGCCACCGGCCGGTCCGACCTCATCCTCGTCGTCGCGCTGCTCGCCCTGGGCACCGTGGCCCTGGCCCTGGCCGGGCTGGACACCGGCACCGCGTTCGGCGGCATGGGCGCCTCCCGGGAGATGACCGTCGCCGCCCTCGTCGAACCCGCCATCCTGCTGGCCGTGTTCGCCCTGTCGCTGCCCGCCGGCTCCACCGACCTGGCCGCCATCGTCTCCGGCGGTCTGCGCGACGCGGACCGGCTCGCCTCCCCGTCCGGGCTGCTGGCCACCGCCGCCCTCGCCCTCGCCGTGCTGGCCGAGACGGGCCGGCTCCCGGTGGACAACCCCACCACCCACCTGGAACTGACCATGGTCCACGAGGCGATGGTCCTGGAGTACGCGGGCCCGGACCTCGCGCTCGTCGAACTCGGCGCCCAGATGCGGCTCGCCGTCCTGCTCGGGCTGCTGGCCACGCTCGCCGCGCCCTGGGGCATCGCCACGACCGCCGCCCCGCTCGCCGTCGCCCTCGCCATCGCGCTCCTGGCCGCCAAGGTCGCGGTGCTGGGCGCCGCCCTCGCGGCCGCCGAGGTGTGCTGGGCCAAGGTCCGGTTGTTCCGGGTCCCCGAACTGCTCGCGGGCTCCCTGCTGCTGGCCCTCCTCGCGGTGACCGCCTCCTACTTCCTGACGGGAGCGTGACGAACCGTGCCCGGCACCCTCCCCGCCCAGCTCCTCGACCTGGTCTGCGGCGCGTTCCTACTGGCGGCCGTGGTGGTGCTCTGGCTGCGCCAGCTCGCCTCGATCGTCCGGGTGTTCGCCCTCCAGGGCGTGGCGCTCGCCGGGATCGCCGCCCTCCTCGACGGGCACGAGAGCCGCTGGGAGCTGCTCGCCGTCGCCGTCGGCATCGGCCTGCTGCGCGCCGGGCTGCTGCCCCTGCTGATGCGGCGCGCCCTGACCGCCGTCGCGACCGGCCCCGCGCCGGCGGCCGGCGGGGCGGGCCACCATTACGCGGAGGACGTCAGCGAGGCCCGCGAGACACAGCCGCTCGTCAACGTCGCGGCCTCCCTGCTGAGCGCGGCCCTGCTGACCCTCCTCGCCTACGCCGTCGCCAGGCCCCTGGTCGCCCTCCACCCCACGCCCGCCACCCGCGCCCTGCCGGTCGGCCTGGCCGTCGTCCTCATCGGCTTCTTCGTCCTGGTCACCCGGCGGCGCGCGCTGGCCCAGGTGGTCGGCTTCCTGCTGCTCGACAACGGCATCACCGCCACCGCGTTCCTGGCCGCCTCCGGGGTCCCGCTCATCGTCGAACTCGGCGTGTCCTTCGACGTGCTCCTCGCGGTGCTCGTGCTGGGCATCCTCACCACCCGGATGCGGGCCGCCTTCGGCGGGACCGGCATCGACGACCTGCGGGAGCTCTGCGACCGATGACGCACTCCACGACCTGTGTGCTGCTGACCGCGCCGGTGGGGGTGCCGTTCGCGGTGTCCGCGCTGTACGCAGCGGGGGTGCGGCCGGCCGCCACGGCGGCCGGGACGGTACGGCCGCCCGCGCAGCGGGTGCCGGCCGAGCGCGCGCACGCCGCCGCGGGGATGGCGGCCGCACACCGCGCGCCGCGCAGGCCCGGGCCGGGCGGTGGCCCCGCGACCGGCGTGCGACACCCCGGCCGTGGCCGGGATGTGCCGGGGTCCGGGGCGGAGCCCTCACGCGGCGGAGCCGCATATCGATACGGCGGAGAAGGGGCGGGCCAGGAAAGACCACACCCGCTCACCCACCTCGCCCTCCTTTCCCCCCTCACCGTCCTCGCCTGCGCCGTCGCGCTCGCCCGGACCGTCACCCGGCACGGCCCCGTCGCCGCGTACGGGCTGCGTGCCGACGCGCTCAGCGTGTGGATGCTGCTGACGGTCGGCGCCGTGGCCGTCCTGGCCTGCGCGGCGTCCGGGCCCGAGGCCCGGACCGCGCGGCGCTACCACGCCCTGGTCCACGCCTTCCTCGGCACCCTCGCCACCGCCGTGCTCGCCGCCAACCTCGGGATCGTCTGGATCGCGATCGAGGCGACCACGATCCTCACCGCGTTCCTGGTCGGTCACCGCCGCACCCGGGCCTCCGTCGAGGCCGCCTGGAAGTACGTGCTGATCTGTTCGGCCGGCATCGCCCTGGCCTTCCTGGGCACCGTGCTCCTCTACTACGCGGCCCGCCGCGCCGGGATCCCCGAGGCGTCGGCGCTGGACTGGCCGGCCCTCGCCGCCCGCGCCGGGGAGCTCGACCCGGCCGTCACCCGGCTGGGCACCGGCCTGATCGTCCTCGGCTTCGGTGCCAAGGCCGGGCTCGCCCCGCTGCACGCCTGGCTCCCCGACGCCTACGGCCAGGCGCCCGCACCCGTGTCGGCGCTGATGTCCGGGGTGCTGTCGGCCGTCGCCTTCACCGCCCTGCTGCGCTACAAGGTGATCGCGGACGCCGCCCTCGGCCCCGGCTGGACCCGTGCCCTGCTCACCGCGACGGCCCTGCTCACCCTCGCGCTGGCGGCCGCCCTGCTGCTGGCCCAGCGCGACCACCAGCGGATGCTGGCCTACTCGAGCATGGAGCACATGAGCCTGATCGCCCTCGGCGCCGCCGTCGGCGGCCCGCTCGCCGCCTCCGCGATGCTGCTGCACATCACGGGGCACGGGCTGGCCAAGGCCGTCGCCTTCCGTACGGCCGGGCACGTGCTGCGGCTGCGCGGCACCAGCCGGATCGGCCGGGTGCGGGGGCTGCTGGCCCAGGCGCCCGGCGTGGGCGCCCTGTTCGCCCTGGCCGTGCTCGCCCTGCTGGGGCTGCCGCCGTTCGGCCTGTTCGCCGCCGAACTGGGGCTGGTACGGGCCGGGTTCGCGGCGGGCATGGGCGCGGTCATAGGGATCGCGCTGCTCCTTCTGCTGGTCGCGTTCGCCGCGCTGGGCGCCCGGACGGCCCGGATGCTGCTGGGCCCGCCGCCCCTGCCGGGGCCCCCCGCGCGGCTGCCCGCCTCGGAGGCGATCCCGCTGGCCGGCGGGCTGCTGCTGTGCGCGGCCCTCGGCGTGACCACCGGGCCGCTCACGGGGCTGCTGGCCGACGCCGCGGCGATCGTCGGAGGGCGGTGAACCGTGGAGTCGCTCGACACGGGCACGGGATCAAGGACCATCACCGTCACCGACGCCGCCGAGCTGCCCGCGCGCTTCGCCGAGCTGCTGCGCGCCGGCCACCGCCTCGCCCTGGTCGCCGCCCACCACGACCCGGCCCACGGCGACCGCGACCGCGCCGTGCGGGTCGTCCACCTCTTCGTCTCCGGCCCGCCCGACACCCGTACCGAACTGCATGTGCGCCTCGACCCCGACGCGCCGGAACTGCCCACCCTGGCCCGGCTCTCCTTCCCCGGGGGACGCTTCGAGCGCGAGACGCGCGACCTGTACGGCATCGTCCCCCGGGACCACCCGCTGCCCCACCGGCTCGTGCGGCACTTCCACTGGCCGCGCGGCTGGTACCCGATGCGCCCGGACGCGGGACCGCCCCCGCCGTTCGGCGAGCCCGAGGGCCCGTACCCCTTCCTGGAGGTCGAGGGCGACGGCGTCTACGAGATCCCCGTCGGCCCGGTGCACGCCGGGCTGATCGAGCCCGGCCACTTCCGGTTCTCCGTGGTCGGGGAGACGATCATCAAGCTCAAGGCCCGGCTGTGGTTCACGCACAAGGGCGTCGAGAAGCTCTTCGAGGGCCGCACCGCCGGGCGCGGGCTGCCACTGGCCGAGCGCGTCAGCGGCGACACCGCCGTGGGACACGCGCTGGCCTACTGCCTGGCCGTGGAGGAGGCCCTCGCCGTCCGGGTGCCCGACGCCGCCCGTCGCGCGCGGGCGCTGCTCCTGGAACTCGAACGGCTCCACAACCACGTCGCCGACCTGGGCGCGCTGTGCAACGACGTCGGCCACGGCGTGCTCAACGCCCAGGCCCAGTGCGTCCGGGAGGAGTTGCTGAGGCTCAACCGGGAGGTCACCGGGCACCGGCTGCTGCGCGGCGGCGTCGTCCTCGGCGGTGCGGAGCTGCGCTCCGTGCCCCGCCCGGACCGGATGCGGGCGCTCGGCGAGGACATCCGCTCGATCGTGGAGCTGGCCCTGGGCCACACCACCGTCCGGGACCGCTTCACGGGCACGGCCCGGCTCGCCGCCGGGGCCGCCCGGGACCTGGGCTGCCTGGGCTACGTGGCACGGGCCAGCGGCCTGGCGGCCGACGCGCGCCTCGCCCATCCGCTGTACGACTACGGCCCCGCGCTGCGCGTCCCGGTCCACTCGGGCGGCGACGTGCTGGCCCGGTTCCTGGTGCGGGCGGAGGAGATCGACACCTCGCTGGCCCTGGTCGAACACCTCACGGACGGCCTGGCGCCGGGCGCCACCGTGGCCCTGCCGCCGGAGGCCGGCCCGGCGGCCCCCGGCCCCCGCTCGGGCGTCGGGCTCGCCGAGGGCTGGCGCGGCACGATCGCCACCCGCGTCGAACTCGGCCCGGGCCCCGTACTGAGCCGGGTGAAGATCGTGGATCCGTCGTTCTTCAACTGGCCCGCGCTCCCGGTGGCCTTGGCGGACACGATCGTCCCGGACTTCCCCCTGGCGAACAAGAGCTTCAACCTCTCCTACGCGGGCAATGATCTCTGATATCGCATCAGAACCCCTATCCCGCCGAATGACCGGTGAAAACAGGGCCGTCCGGCCCGGTGGCCACCGGAAACGATCCCGTACCGTGGAGTGATCCATTCATTCGAAGGAGCAGGTCGTGTGTGATCTCACCTATGACGACATCAAGCGGGCCGCCGACCGGCTGGCCGGGCGCACCCGGCCCGTCGCCGTCGTCGAGGGCGACGACGGCATCTGGCTGGCGCTGGAACACATGCAGCACACCGGCTCCTTCAAGGCGCGCGGCGCCTACAACTTCCTCGCCGCCCACCGCGAGGCCGGCACGCTGCCCGAGGCCGGTGTGACCATCGCCTCCGGCGGCAACGCCGGGCTGGCCTGCGCGTGGGCCGCCCGGCTCCAGGGTGTGCGGGCCACGGTCTTCCTGCCCGAGAACGCCCCCCACGTCAAGGTGGCCAAGCTGCGCGGCTACGGCGCGGACGTCCGCCTGGTGGGTGCCGAGTACGCCGAGGCGCTGGCGGCCTGCGAGGAGTTCGCCGTGACCACCGGCGCCCTGGCCAGCCACGCCTACGACCACCCGCTGATCGCGGCCGGGGCGGGCACGCTCGTCGACGAGATCCGGGCCAAGGTCCCCGGGCTGGACACCGTGGTCGTCGCGGTCGGCGGCGGCGGGCTGTTCTCCGGCGTCGCCACCGCCGCCGGCCACCACGGCGTACGGACCGTCGCCGTCGAGCCGGAGGGCTGCCGCACGCTGAACGCCGCGCTGGAGGCCGGCCGGGTCGTCGACGTGCCCGTCGACTCCGTCGCCGCCGACGCGCTCGGCGCCCGCCGGGCCTCGCGTACCGCCCTGGCCATCGCCCGGGACCCCGGCGTGCGGTCCGTGCTGGTGCCCGACACCGCGATCGTCCGCGCCCGCCAGGCCCTCTGGGACGACCGCAGGCTGGCCGTCGAACACGCCGCCGCCACCGCTCTCGCCGCCCTGGCCGGGGGAGCGGACGCCGCGTACGCGCCCGCCGAGGGCGAGCGCGTGGCCGTGGTGGTCTGCGGCGCCAACACCGACCCCAGCGACCTCGTGCGACGCTGAGGAACCAGGGGTACGCCCCCTGCCATCACCGCGAGGAATGAAGGGTGTTCACCCCTCTTCCGCCCATTGCGGACGGTCCGCTAGAAAAGCGGCAGTCGTATGGACGGGGGAGTACGGATGGACACCCAGCACACGGCATCACCACCCACACCCGCCACGCCGGACCCGGCGCCCCCGGAATGCGCCGGGTTCGTCGAACTCTCCGTACGCCTCACCGGCTTCGGCGAGTTCGACCTCCGGGGCACCGGCATGGTCCGGCTCTACCACGACACCACCCTCGACCAGCTGGGCCGGCCGGCCGTGGGCCGCTTCCTCGACGACCTGGCCGCCGCCGGGGGCGACCCCGGCGCCCTCGCCGACGAGGTCTCGCGCGACATCGCCCGGGCCATCACCCACCTGTGGTACCTGGGCGTCTGGCCGCCCCTCGCCCGCGCCACGCACACGGCGCTCGGCCGCGAGAAACCCAACACCGCCTTCGTCGTCTCGCCCGAGGCCTGGACCGAGGGCCTGGCCTGGCGGACCTTCCACGGCCACCCGCCGGGCGCCCGTCCGCCCGGCTTCGGCACCTGGGCCGACCCGCCCCCCCGGCGCCCCCGGCCCGGCGGCTGAGGAGGGGACGGCATGACCGCCCGTCAGCCCACCGGGCGCCGCCACGACGCCATCGTCGTCGGCGCCGGGCTCGCCGGCTCCCTCGTCGCCAAACACCTCGGCGACCGGGGATGGCGCGTCCTCGTCCTGGAGGCCGGCACCCGCACCCTGGACACCTGGCCGGGCCACCTCGACGCCCTGAACACCTATTACGCGGCCCTGGCCAAGGTCCCCAACGCGCCCTACCGGGCCAACGCCGCCGCGCCCTCCCCGGACGTCCTCGACCTGGAGGGCCTGCCGTCCGGCGGCTACCGGGCCCACGGCTACTTCGTCCAGGACGGACCCCTGCCCTACGCCAGCGACTACCTGCGCGCCTCCGGCGGCACCACCCTGCACTGGATGGGCCTGGTGCCCCGGATGCACCCGGACGACTTCGCCGTGCGCGCCGACTACGGCTACGGACGGGACTGGCCCCTCGGCTACACCGACCTGGAACCCCACTACCGGGCCGCCGAACACGCCCTGGGCGCCGCCGGGGACGCCGACGAGCAGCGCGACGCCATCGGCCTGCCCTTCCCGCCCGGCTACGCCTACCCGATGCGCCCGATCCCCCGCAGCCACCTCGACCGGGTCCTCGCCGCCCGCCTCGACGGCACCTCCGTCCGGGAGACCCCGGACGGGCCCGGGACCGTCCTGCGCGTGGTCACCACCCCGCACGCCCGCAACAGCACCCCCGACCCGCGGTACGACGGCGGCCGCGGCTACCGTCCCGCCGGCGCGGTGGGGCTGCCCAACTACGGCGAACGGTGCGTGGGCAACGCCTCCTGCGTCCCCGTCTGCCCCGTCCAGGCGAAGTACGACGCCCGCAGGACCCAGGCCACCTGGAGCCACCGGGTCACCCTCCTCGCCCGCGCCGTGGCCGGCCGGGTCCTCGTCGCGGGCAACGGACGCGTCCTCGGCGTCGAGTACCAGCGCTACGACGACCCCGCGAGCCCCGCGCACACCACCCACACCGCCGAGGCGGACGTCGTCGTCCTCGCCGCCCACGCCGTCGAGAACGCCAAGCTGCTGCTGCTCTCCGGGCTCGCCAACAGCAGTGACCAGGTGGGCCGCAACCTCATGGACCACCCCACCCTGCTCACCTGGGGCCTGCTCGACCGGCCCGTCGGCCCGTTCCGGGGCCCCGGCTCCACCTCCGGCCTGGAGGGCTTCCGCACCGGGCCCGCCCGGCGCGCCCGCGCCCCCTTCCGCGTGGAGATCGCCAACTGGGGCTGGAGCTGGCCCACCGGCGCCCCGGCGAGCGACGTCGCCCGCCTCCTCGGCATCGAGGCCGGCACCGGGGCGCCGCGCGGCGAGGGCCTCTTCGGCACCGCGCTGCGCGAGACACTCGGCCGCGAGGTCGGCCGTCAGCTGTGCCTCCAGTTCGCCATGGAACAGGACGCCGAGAGCCGCAACCGCGTCACCGTCGACCCCCGCCACCGCGACGGGCTCGGCAATCCGCGGCCCGTCCTCACCTACGACCTCTCCGACCACGTCAAACGCGGCATCGCCGCCGCCCGGGCCGTCTCCGGCCGCCTCTTCGCCCTGCTGGGCGCCGACGACCGGACCGCGTACGCGCCGGGGCCCGCCGCCCCCGGCTGGTACCGCTTCGACGGACGCGACTACGTCTTCCAGGGCGCGGGCCACGCGGCCGGCACCCACATCATGGGGAGTTCGCCCACGACCTCCGTGGTCGACCCGTGGCAGCGCTGCTGGGACCACCCCAACCTCTACGCCGTCGGCTGCGGCAGCATGCCCTCGGTCGGCACCTCCAACCCCTCGCTCACCATGGCCGCCCTCGCGCTCCGCAGCGCCGAGGCCGTCGACCGCGACCTCGGGGAGCTCCACCGGCCCCGGGTCGTCCACCCCGCCCCGCCCGTGCGGGACGAGGCCCGCCTGCCGGAGGGACGGACATGACCGCCGCGGACGCCACGCCCCCGCTCGCCGTCCTGGCGGAGCCGCCGTTCCGGGTGCCGCGCGACCGCGCGGACCTCCAGTTGTTCCTCCAGGCCGCGCTGACGCTGGAGCACCTCACCATCCCGCCCTACCTCACCGCCATGTACACGATGCGGGCGGGCACCAACCGGCCCGCCTTCTTCGTCATCCGTAGCGTGGTGCTGGAGGAGATGCTCCACATGACGCTCGTCGCCAACCTCCTCAACGCGGTCGGCGGCCGGCCCCTCGTGGCCCACTCGCGGTTCGTCAGCGCCTACCCCGCCCGGCTGCCCTTCAGCAGGGACGGCGTCACCGTCGCCCTGCGCCACTTCGGCGTCGAGGCGCTGGAGACCTTCCTGGCCGTCGAACGGCCCGCCTACGTGGCCGGGCCACCCGGTCACCCATCGGTGCGCGAGGACGACGGCTGGACCTCGGTCGGCCAGTTCTACCGCACCATCCGGGAGGGCGTGCTCCGGCTGGCGGACGGACTCGGCGAGCGCGAGCTCTTCAACGGCGACCCCGCGCGCCAGGTGGGGCCCCGGGACTTCTACAACTCCGGCGGAGAGGTCTTCCCCGTCACGGACCTCGCCTCGGCGCTCACCGCCCTGCGGGTGATCGCCGAGCAGGGCGAGGGCGCCGACCGGACCGTCTTCGACTCCGACGACAGGCTCTTCGGCGAGGCCCGGCAGCCCGCGCACTACTTCCGCTTCGACGAGATCCTCCGGCAGCGCTCCTACGGGCCCCACGACACCCCCGCCACCGGGCCGACCGGCCCGGCGTCCCCGGTGACCTGGCACGACGCCTACCCCATCGACCCCGCCGCCCGGGCCGCCGACTACCCGCCGGACGGGGAGGTCCGGCGGGCAGCCGACCGCTTCGACGACGTCTACGCGCTCCTGCTGTGCGTCCTCGAACAGGCCTTCACCGGCGACCCCGGGGCGCTGCGCCGGACCGTGCCCACCATGCTGGAGCTCCGCGACCTCGCCGGGTGGCTCTGCCGCAACCCCCACCCCGACCCGGAGCGGCGGGCGCGGGGGCTGTACGCGTCGCCGACGTACGAGATCACTAGTAGCCGGTTGGCGCGTGCCCGGTCGGAGCCGGCGGGTTGACGGCAGGCGGGGCCTCCGTCTTCCGTTCCGGTGGGGCTTCCGTCCGCTCCGGCGGGGCTGCCGTCCTCACGGGCGGGGCCACGGCGGTGGTGTGCGCGGGCGGCGGCGCGGCGGCCGTCGTCCGTACGGGCGGGGGCGCCACGGCCGTGGTGTGCGCGGGCGCGGCGGTGGTGGCGTGCGTCGGCACCGTGCCCGGCGTCCGGCTGTACGTGGGCGGCGGAGGGGCGATCGACTTCTGCGGGGGCGTGTACGTACCGCCGCCGCCACCGGTCCGTGACGGCGCCGGGAGCGAGGGCGGCTTGGACGCCGTGTGCCCGCCGCCGGACGACGGGCTGTGACCGCCGGTGCCCTTGCCCGACGGGGTGGCCGACGGGGACGGGGTCGAGGACGGGCCCTGTCCCGACGACGGGCCCGAGCCGGAGGGGGAGTCCGAGGGTGAGTCGGAGGGGGAGCCCGTACCCGGCTCGGACGGGGAGCCGGACGCGGAACCGGAAGCGGAACCGGAGGGAGACCCGGACCCCGCGTCCGACGGGGAACCGGACCCGCCCGGCCGCGACGGAGTCGGCGACGGCAGGGGATACGGCTTGCCGTCCGTCGAGCCGTCTCCCTTGGCCGGCCGGTCGAAGGCCTTGTCGGGCTGCCGGACGTCGACGAGCGAGACCGACTTCAGGGGGCCCTGCTCGATGGTGCGCGCCTCGATCACGGTGATCTGGGTGACCTCGAAGCGCTCCCACTTGGTCCCGGTGTAGGTGGACCCCTTCCGGTCGACGTCGTCCGGCTTCCCCAGCGGATTGCCGCAGTTGCATTTCACGGCCGGGGTCCCGTAGTCGTCCCGGAGGATGGTGACGCCCGCCTGGAGGACGGAGAGGTAGGCGACGGTCTTGCCGTCGCCCTGGTAGTTGTGGTTCTCGACCAGGGTGTCCTGGACGAGGGTGATCTCGCTGAGGCCGTTGATGTGGTCCTTGATCTTTTCGAAGGCGATGCCCCGCACACCGGCCCAGGCCTTCCCCTTCACCGGATCCTGGGTCAGCTGGTCGATCAGCTTGGCCCTGTCGCAGCGGGTCATGCCCGGCGTGCCGCCGAACGCCCCCCGGGCGTCGGCCCGGGTGGTGCTCCCGTTCAGCGGAACGGCCTTGACCCCCTGGACGTCGGGTCCCGGGGCGGCGACGAACGGCTGCGCCGCCACCAGGCCCGCCGCCTCCAGGGCGATGTTCGACGGCTTCCCCCCGTCCGAGGAGCAGGCCGTCAGGCCCGCGCCGGCCAGCAGCACGGGCACCGTCAGCAGTGAGACGATCCTGGTCCGTTGCACACTCACACCCCCGATAGCGCGACTAACACGACGTCACCCAGCCACCGCCGCACGTCGTCCGCGGGCTGGGAGATGGTTCGTAGGTGGGGGACGGGGACGGGTCGCCGGACCCGTCGTTCCCCGTCGGCCCGGTGGCCGGGGCCTGGCTCTGCCCGTCCTGGCCCCCGCCCGTGCCCTGGGAGACCGAGGCGGTGGGCCCGCCGCCCGGGGTCCCCGTGCCCTTGTCCCCCGCGTCGCGCAAGGCGATCACTCCGGCGGTGCCCCCGGCGACCAGGACCAGCGCGGTGACGGCCGCCACGATCCAGGCGGCCTTCCGCCGCCCGGGATCCGGCAGCGGATCCGGATCCGGGCGCACCGGGTACGCGGGGTGGCGCGGATCGCCGTAGGACGGGCCGACCAGGGGCGTGGCGAGGCCCCCCTGCTGGAGCCCGACCGGTACGGGCGGCGGGGTCGGGGAGGCGACCGGGGCGGGCCAGGGCCTCGGGGCCGGTGCGGGCGTAGGTGACCGCGTGGGCGTCGGCGTGGGCGTCGGTGAAGGCGGCGGCGCGGGCACGGACGTGGGCGTCGGCGCGGATGACGGCGTCGGTGACGGCGACGGCGTTGGCGTTGGCGTGGACGTGGGTGTGGGCGTGTACGGCGGTGGCGTCTCCCGTACGGGCACGGGCCCCGGCGGCGGGGTCTCCGTCCGGGCGTGCACCGGCTCGTCGAGGGTCGTGGGCACGTACCCCGGATGCTCCGTCAGCCGGCCGGCGGCGACGGCCTCCAGGAGTTGCTCGGCCTCGGCGGAGCCCATCCGCCGCGCGGGGTCCTTCCGCAGCAGCCCCTCCAGCAGCGACGCCAGCGGGCCGGCGCGCCGGGGTGGCGCCAGCGGGTCGTCGACGACGGCCCGCAGCGTGCTGAGGGCGTCGCCGCGCCGGAACGGCGACACCCCCTCGACCGCCACGTACAGCAGGGTGCCCAGCGACCAGAGGTCGGAGGGGATGCCGGGGCGCTTGCCCGTCGCCCGTTCCGGGGCGAGGTACTCGGCTGAGCCGATGAGGTCGCCGGTGCGGGTGAGGGTGCCCGCGCCCTCGACGAGCGCGATGCCGAAGTCGGTGAGGACGACCCGGCCGCCGGACTCCAGCAGGACGTTGGCCGGTTTGACGTCGCGGTGGAGCACCCCCACGGCATGGGCGGCGCGCAGCGCCTGGAGCACCAGGGCGCCGATGCGGGCGGCCTCCTTGGGCGTCAGCACCCCCTCCCGGCGGAGCACGGCGTCCAGGGACTGCCCGCGCACCAGCTCCATCACGATCCAGGGGCGGCCCTCCTGCTCCACCACGTCGTGCACGGTGATGACGTTGGGGTGGCTGATCCGGGCGGCGGCGCGGGCCTCCTGTTTGAGCCGGGCGTAGAGGACGCGTACGTCGTCGGCGCTCATCCGCTCCGGCGCCTGGACCTCCTTCGCCGCCACCTCGCGGTCCAGCACCTCGTCCAGGGCCAGCCAGACGACGCCCATGCCGCCCCGGCCGAGCTGCTCCAGGAGCCGGTAGCGCCCGGCCAGCAGTGGTTTGCGGCGTTCCGTGTCCATTTGCCGTACGCCCCTTCCCCCCGCGTACGGCGTACGGAGCCGTGCGCATTCGGGCCACACTGGCTGGGACGTGGTGCCTGCCGATACCGTTCCCCTCCGGTGGTGAAGGGCGTGTGCGCAGGCGTCAGCGGCGGGTGGCGAGTTCCTTGTCGAGCCAGCGGAGCACCACGGGGTATTCCTCGCGCCAGGTGACGAAGTTGTGGCCGCCCTCCTCGCGCACCAGCTTCTCGACCTTGGTGGGGGGTTTGGCCTTCCCCGCGAACTTCTGCATCTGCGCGTAGTACTTCTCCTCGCCCTTCTCGCTGGCGGCCAGGAGCAGGGAGGCCGGGGGAGGGGGCATGTGCTCCAGACGCCACGTCAGGTCGGACTCGTTCTTGAGCTGCTTGTTGCCGGCGTAGAGGTCGCCGGTGTCGCGGTCCTGGCGGGCGAAGAGGTCGGTGGACAGGCCGGCGGCGGCGCCGTACCGGTAGGGGTCGGTCATGGCCATCTTCAACGCGCAGTAGCCACCGGTGGAGTTGCCGACCGCACCCCAGGCGCCCCGGGCGTTGTCCACGCGGTAGACGTCGTTGACGGCGATCGGGACGTCCTGGTTGAAGAAGGTCAGCGCCTGCGGACCACCGGGCACGTCCGTGCAGTTGGTGTCGCGGTCCGCCACCACCGAGGGACGCAGCATCAGCACGATCGTCGGCTTCATCTCGCCCGCCATCACGGCCTTGGAGGCGGCCTGGGGGACCTTGGCCTTGGTGATGAGGTTGATGGACTGGCCGGGCTGGCCCGTGATCGCCACGATCACGGGGAAGGTGTCCTTCTCATGCGCCTTCTGGAAGTACTGGGGCGGGAGATAGGCGAAGCCGTCCATGCTCAGACCGGTCACCGGGCCGTTGATCTCGATCCGGTCCACCTGTCCGGCCTTCTCCTTCGGGCCGAGGCCGACGGGCTCCTGTCCCTTGACCGTCAGGGCCGGGGGCCGCTTGCCGTTGCCCGAACCGCTTTGCAGCGCCTGCTTGCGGGAGTTCTGGCCGAGGAGTTCCTTCCACGTGGAGTAGAAGCCGAACTCGTTGTTCGCCGCGACGAGGAGCACGGACAGGATGCAGAGCTGGGCCAGCACGAGCATCCCGAGGCGGGAGGCGAACGCCAGGGGCCCCTTCTTCGCGGCCCGCGGCCACAGCCATAGGACCAACGCGGTCACCGCGACGGCTATGACCACCAGGGTCAGCAGAAAGGTCTGGGACGTAAGGCCCACGGTTGTCGCTCCTCTTCACGGGGGGTCTCCTGGAGAGAGGGCAAACGACGGGACAAGGTTTCCTGCATAAGGGCCTTTTTCATCGTATAGCCGTACCGGAACCCTCGCGCTCCGGTGACCAGGACCTGTGGCCGGGCCCCTGGTCAGGGCTGTTCCACCGGGTACGGCACGAAGGTCGTGCGGTTCTCGTCGACGGCCAGCCGGCGGCCCAGGGGCGGTACGGCCCGCTGGGGGCAGTCCAGCCGTTCGCAGACCCGGCAGCCCATGCCGATGGGCGTCGCGGCCGACGCGTCGGCCAGGTCGAGGCCGGCGGAGTAGACCAGCCGGTGCGCGTGCCGGATCTCGCAGCCCAGGCCGATGGCGAAGGTCTTGCCGGGCTCGTGCCAGCCGCCCCGGGAACGGGTGACCGTACGGGCCGTCCACAGATACCGCCGGCCGTCCGGCATGGCGGCCATCTGCACATGGACCCGGCCGGGCGAGGCGAAGGCCTCGTAGACGTTCCACAACGGGCAGGTGCCCCCGCCGCGGGAGAAGTGGAAGCCGGTGGCGGACTGCCGCTTGGAGAGGTTGCCCGCCCGGTCGACGCGGACGAAGGAGAACGGCACGCCCCGCGCCCCCGGCCGCTGGAGGGTGGACAGCCGGTGGCAGACGGTCTCGTAGCCGACCCCGAAGTGGTCGGCGAGGCGCTCGG
The DNA here is from genome assembly GCF_040636475.1 of Streptomyces sp. NPDC037389. Lineage (NCBI taxonomy): Bacteria > Bacillati > Actinomycetota > Actinomycetes > Kitasatosporales > Streptomycetaceae > Streptomyces > Streptomyces sp. NPDC037389. The sequence goes on along the minus strand of NZ_JBEZUS010000006.1, from coordinate 222,522 downwards.
CGTCGTAGCGCGTCTCCTCGGCGGCGGTGTGGAAGACGCCGTACGGCAGGATCAGCGCGGCCGCGAAGTAGTTGGCGATGCCGATCCGGGCGGGCGTCCAGGCGGGGGAGTCCTCCGCGAAGTCCTCGGCCGCCTGCCGGGAGAGCTCCCGCCCGTACTCCAGCAGCGCCAGTTGCGTCGCCATCCGGAAGGCCTGCTGGCCGGGGCGGAGCCGGGGCGAGTAGTGCAGCACCCGGGAGACCGGGTCGTAGCGGTGCTGCTGCTCGGCGTCGGCGACCAGCCGGACGCCGTGGTGTTCGGCGAGCCGCGCCGCCAGCGCCTGCCGGACCTCGCCGCGCCGCAGCCCGATCCCGGCCGCCAGGCCCTCGGCGGCCGTGTCCAGGTCGTGGAGGTAGTTCTGGCGCCGGTAGAAGAACTCCCGCACCTCGTCGTACGGGGTGCGGCCCAGGACGGCGGCCTCGTCCGGCCCCCGGTCGCCGGCGAGTTCGGCCACCCGCTCGGTGAGCGCGCGGTTGCGGCGGTCGAGGTCGAGGAGGATCCGGGCCACCGTCGGCAGCCGGTGTGCGAGCTCACTCAGCTCGGCGGGGGAGACCCGGCCGCCCTCCGGCCCGTCCGCGAGCGCCTCCCGCAGGTCCGCCATGAGGCGGTTGGTGTCCCGCTCGGCGAAGAAGCCGGGATCCACGCCGAACGCCTCGGTCAGCCGCAGCAGTACGGGCACGGTCAGCGGCCGGGCATCGTGCTCCATCTGGTTGAGGTAGCTCGGCGAGACGGCCAGCCTCCGGGCCAACTCGGCCTGGCTGAGTCCGCGTTCCTCGCGCAGCCGGCGCAGCCGGGCGCCGGCATAGGTCCTGCCCATACCCGCGAGCGTAGTGGTGTTGGCAACATTCGCAAAGTGGCCGTGGACCCTTCGCGGAAATCGGCACGCGGCCACCGTCGACGGCCGTACGACGCCGGTGGGAGAGTCGTCGCACGGCCGGCCCGGCCCTGAGGGGGGCCGGGCCGACGGCCTTCGCAGGCATTCCGTTTCTTCGCACGCTTCGCACACTTCGCACGCCTCGCCGTCACGGCGACGGACTCTCCGACACACCCCGGGAGGGGACATGCAGCAGGCGGAAACCACGGCCGCGGCACTCGCGGAGCGCTGGGCCACCGAGGAACGCTGGCAGGGCGTCGAACGGACCTACGGCGCCGAGGACGTGATACGGCTCTCCGGCAGCGTCCGCGAGGAACACACACTGGCCCGGCGCGGCGCCGAGCGCCTGTGGCGCGAACTGCGCGAGCGCGACTACGTCCACGCGCTCGGCGCCCTCACCGGCGGCCAGGCCGTGCAGATGGTCCGGGCCGGGCTGCGCGCCGTCTACCTCTCCGGCTGGCAGGTCGCCGCCGACGCCAACCAGGCCGGGCACACCTATCCCGACCAGAGCCTCTACCCGGTCAACTCCGTTCCCACCGTGGTCCGCAGGATCAACAACGCCCTGCTGCGCGCCGACCAGATCGCCACCGCCGAGGGCGACACCTCCGTGGACTGGCTCGCGCCGATCGTCGCCGACGCCGAGGCCGGCTTCGGCGGCCCGCTCAACGCCTTCGAGCTCACCAAGGCGATGATCGCCGCCGGCGCGGCGGGCATCCACTACGAGGACCAGCTCGCCTCCGAGAAGAAGTGCGGCCACCTCGGCGGCAAGGTCCTCGTGCCCACCGCCCAGCACATCCGCACCCTCAACGCGGCCAGACTCGCCGCCGACATCGCCGACGTCCCCACCCTGATAGTGGCCCGCACGGACTCGCTCGCCGCCAACCTGCTCACCAGCGACGTCGACGAGCGCGACGCCCGGTTCTGCACGGGCGGGCGCACGGCGGAGGGCTTCTACCGCGTCGAGCCCGGCATGGCCCCGGTCATCGCGCGCGGCCTGGCCTACGCCCCCTACGCCGACCTGCTGTGGGTGGAGACCGGCACCCCCGACCTCGCCCAGGCCCGCGAGTTCGCCGAGGCGATCCATGCCCGGTACCCGGGCAAGGCGCTGGCCTACAACTGCTCGCCGTCATTCAACTGGAAGGCCGCGCTCGACGACGACCGGATCGCCAAGTTCCAGCGTGAGCTGGGCGCGATGGGCTACCGCTTCCAGTTCATCACCCTGGCCGGCTTCCACTCCCTCAACCACGCGATGTTCGACCTCGCGCGCGGCTACGCCGAGCACGGCATGACCGCCTACGTCGACCTCCAGGAACGGGAGTTCGCCGCCCAAGAACAGGGCTTCACCGCCGTCAAGCACCAGCGAGAGGTCGGCACCGGATACTTCGACCTGGTGTCCACCGCCCTCAACCCCGCCGCCGAGACGCTCGCCCTGCGCGGCTCCACCGAGGAGGAGCAGTTCCGGTGACCGGCACCCCGATCAGCCGCGTCGGCGTCGTCGGCGGCGGGCAGATGGGCGCGGGCATCGCCGAGGTGTGCGCCCGCGCCGGGCTCGACACGGTCGTCTGCGAGGCCGACGCCACGGCCCTGCGCGCCACGCGCGAGCGGATCACCCGCTCGCTCGACCGGGCCGTCGGCCGGGGCAAGGCGACGGCGGACGAACGCGACGCCGCCCTCGCCCGGATCGTCCTCACCGCCGACCTCGACGACATGGCCGACCGGCAGCTCGTCGTCGAGGCCGTGGTGGAGGACGCCGGCGTCAAGGCGGAGGTCTTCGCCGGCCTCGACAAGATCGTCGAGGATCCGGCGGCCGTCCTGGCCACCAACACCTCCTCCGTCCCCGTGATGCGGCTGGGCATGGTTACCGCGCGCGCCGACCACGTCATCGGCCTCCACTTCTTCAACCCCGCGCCGGTCATGCCGCTGATCGAGGTCGTCACCTCCCTCCATACGGGCACCGAAACCCTGCGCACGGCGGAGGCGTTCATCACCACGACGCTCGGCCGCCGGGTGATCCGCTCCCAGGACCGGGCCGGCTTCGTCGTCAACGCGCTGCTGGTCCCGTACCTCCTCTCCGCGATCCGCATGGCCGAGTCCGGCTTCGCCACCGCCGGTGACATCGACACGGGCATGGAGCTCGGCTGCGCCCACCCCATGGGTCCGCTCGCCCTGGCCGACCTCATCGGCCTCGACACGGTCCTGGCGATCACGGAGTCGCTCTACGAGGAGTTCCGCGAACCGCTCTACGCGGCACCGCCGTTGCTGCGGCGGATGGTGGAGGCGGGGCTGCTCGGCCGCAAGGCGGGGCGGGGGTTCCACCCGTACCAGGGCTGACCCCGCTACCCCGTGGATCCCAGTGCCTTCCCGCACCGCAGATTCCACCGGCCCGCCCGCCCGCTGAGCGCGGTCAGCGTCAGCGGTCGCACATCCAGCCGCCAGAACGCCTGCGACGGCAGCGCGAGCGCGTGCACGACCGCCGCCCGGATCACGGCGGGTTCGGCGACGGCCAGCACCCGGCCGTCGCCGGACCCGTCCTCCTCACCGCTTTCGCCCCCGAGCCCGTCGAGCCAGGTGCCGACCCGCTCGACGAGCGCGACCACCGACTCGCCCCCGTGCGGCGCCGCCCCCGGGTCCGCCAGCCACGCGGCCACGGCCTCCGGTTCGGCGGCGGCCAGTTCGTCGAGGCTCCGGCCCCGCCACCGGCCTACGGCCAGATCGGCGAGCGCGGGGGCGGGTTCCGGTGAGAGCCCCAGGGCGGCGGCCGTCCCCCGGCAGCGGAGGGAGGGCGCGGTCAGCTGCCGGGAGGCCCGTGGCACGGCCCCGGCGGCCGCGCGGGCCCGGGCGAGGCCGCGCTCGTCGAGCGGGCAGTCGTCGTCGAACCGGGCCGCGCGAAGGGCGGCGCTGGTGGCGGGGGAGATGAGCAGGGCGCGCACGGTCATGGGGCGGATTGTGCCCGAGGGCGGTCCTACCGTCATGGCGAGGGCGGTGTGGGTTCGGCGCGAACCGGCCGCCGACGTGATGCCGTTGCACCGTGTCAGGCGGTGTGGCATGGTGAAACCCTCAGCGACGGCGGCTACCGTCGCCGAGGGTTTCTAGGAGCTAACGGTCATCTGCCCCATGTTGCTGGTGGGACAGCGGATCGTCCTTATGATTCAGGGCCTGGTTCAGCCCTTCACGGACGGCGTAGCTGACCAGGGCGGTGAATACCGCCCCGGCAGCTCGCTTCGCCATGCGCCGGGCCTGAGCCCGGACGAACCATGTCGGTCGCTCCTTGCGGTGACGCCCCATAGGCGCCCCCTCTCTACGGGTGCGCCATAGCCGTTGGCGCTCGGAGGACGCCCATGCCGGGCGCCCAGCGCGAGCGTCCGGAAGTAGCGGTCCTCAGAGAGGGGGCGCACGAAGGTGCGCCGCCGGGGCCGAGCATATCCCTTCCGGTCCCCAAGTCCTGCCATGTCGGCGGAAATTACGGGTGAGGGAAACTCCGTTCACCGGAACGAGTGTGCACCGCCAGCATCCCCCGCACCGTCCGCTCCCACGGGAACTCCTCCGCCCGCTTCCGCGCCGCCGCGCGGCGGCGGGGTTCGGGGACGGCCAGCAGGTGGATCACCGCGTCCGCCGTCGCCTCCGGCGTCGAGGGGACGGCCAGGCCCGCGTCCGGGGCGAGGAGTTCAGGAGCCGCGCCGGTGTCCGCCGTGACGACCGGAGTGCCGCAGGCCAGGGCCTCCAGAACGGACAGGCCGAAGGACTCCACCGGGCAGGGGGCCAGCGCCACGTCCGCCCGCGCGAGCGCCCGGGCCACGGCGTGGCGGTCGGTCACATGGCCGTGGAAGCGCACCGGCAACCCGTCCTCGTATGCCCGCCGTTCCAGGCGGCCGCGCTCCGGGCCGGTGCCCAGGACGTCCAGACGGGCCGGGACGCCGCGCCGCAGCAGTACGCGCAGTGTCTCCAGGGGGAGACGGGGGTGCTTCTCCGCCGACAGGCGGCCCACGTACACCAGCCGCACCACCGCCTCCTGAGCGGTTGGATCCGGTGAGAACTCCGGTGAGAAGACATCCAGGTCGACGCCGAGCGGCACCCGGTAGAGCGCCGGGGCCGCCACGCGCGCGAACTCCGCGCAGGAGAAGGCGGACGTCGCCACCACGGCGTCGAACGCCCCGGCCAGGCGCCGGTTCCACGCGTCCGACGGTCGCGCCAGCGCGGTGGGCCGCAGCGGCAGCCGGGGCGCCAGGATGGCGTCCAGGCGTTCGTGGGAGAGCAGCACCGCCCGGATCCCCCGGGCACGGGCCCAGCGCGCGGCGTGGACGAGGGTGAACTTGTCGGACACCTCGACGGAGTCCGGTGTCAGGCGCCCCAGCAGCGCCCGCAGCGTACGCAGTGCCGGGGGCGAGCAGATCAGCCGGTAGCCGCCGCCCACCCGGACCCCGGGCAGGGCGACCCGGAGCCCGGCGGTGTCGCGCCACGCCCCGTACCGGGGGCCCGGAGTGATCAGGACCCGTTCGTGGCCCGCCGCCGCGTAGCCGTGGCCCAGCGCGTCCAGCGCGGTCCGCAGGCCGCCGGAGGCCGGGCCGTGGAAGTTGGCGAGCTGGACGATCCTCACGCGCCGTCGTCCCTCACGCGCCGTCGTCCCCCGGGCGGCGCCGGGCGCGCACCAGAGCGGCGTACGTCCAGGGGCGGGCCCCCGCCGCGAGGGCGAGGTCGACGGCCTCCAGGGCGTGTTCGCGCAGGCCCGGCCGGTCCAGGTCGGCCGGGTGGAGGGCGATGCGGAAGGGCCTGCCGCGCCCGGACCACCGGCCGGCCGCCGTGCGCATCAGGCGGGCGCCGGCCCTTTCCCCGAGGCCGCCCGGCCGGTGGGACAGCGCCGGCATCCGGTGCCGGGCGCCGGTGCGCAGGTCGTGCACCGCCAAGTGGCTGGTGGTGTATTCCAGGCCCACCGCGCGCAGGGCCGCGAGCGACCCCGGCGAGGCGAGCCAGCCCGGCGGGGTGAAGCCTTCCGGGACGATCCCCACGGAGGCGAGCGCGGCCAGCCCGGCCGTGAGCCGGCGGTGGGCCTCCGCCTCGTCCAGTGCGCAGAACTCCGCGCAGCCGCGCGCCAGCACACGGTTCAGCCACCGCCGCGCGGGCGGGCCGCCGGGCACGGCCCGGTGGGTGCAGCCGTGGAGGGAGAGCTCGTGCCCGCGCCGGGCCGCCTCGTGGAGCCAGCGCACCAGGGCCGGGTCGTCCGGCAGCCGGGTCCCGCGCCAGGCGCCCGGTACGAGCAGCAGCGTCGCGGGCACCCCCCGCGCGTCCAGCTCGGCCAGCCAACGGCGGCTGCGCGAGAAGCTCCAGGGGGCGACGTCGTGCACCGAGACCACGAAGACCGCTGTCACCCTCCCAGGATCCTCCGGCCGGTGTGACGTGCGCCGTACGTCCGGGTGAACACCCTCTTCCGGGTGCAGACTGTTGTTCGACAGAGTGGCAGGCAACCGGAGTTCAGGAGAATGTATGCGCTATGCGGACGGGCCCGGCGTCCACGAAGAGGTCCACATCGGCGCGGCCCCGGCCGAGGTCTGGAGACTGGTGGCCGACATCGGCCTGCCCGCCCGGATCAGCACCGAACTCCAGCGGGTCGAGTGGCTGGACGGCGCCACCGGGCCGGTGCTCGGCGCGGCCTTCGAGGGCCACAACCGCCACCCGGTGGGCGGCGAGTGGCGGACCGTCTCGTACATCGTCGCCCTGGAGCCCGAGCGGCTGTTCGGCTGGGCGGTCACGGACCCGGACAACCGGTTCGGGGGCGGCGTCGCCGATCCCTCGTACCCCCTCGCCACCTGGAAGTTCGAGCTCCGGCCCGAGGGCGGGGGGACGCTGCTGCGGCAGTCGGTGCGGGTCGGGCCGGCGCCCTCCGGGCTCAGCGCCGCCATCGGCCGGATGCCGGACCGCGAGGAGCAGATCCTCGCCATGCGCCTGGGCGAGCTGCGCGAGGGCATACGGGCCACCCTGGAGGGCGTCAGGCGGCTCGCCGAGGAGCCGGCCCGGGAGGCGGGGGCCGGCACAGGGGCCGAGGCGGGCGCCGGAGCGGGGGCGTAGGGCGAAATCAGGGGCGGGACGGCCCGGCCTGGCACGGAAAATCCTGATTTTCGATGATGGTGATTCCATGACCAAGACCAAGGCCATCTCCTTCAGCGCCTTCGGCCCCGCCGAAGTGCTCCGGCTCGGCGGCACCGATCTGCCCGTCCCCGGGCCCGGGCAGGTCCGGATCGCCGTCCGCTGCGCGGGCGTCAACCCGCTCGACCACAAGATCCGCAGTGGTGCCATGGAAGCGGTCTTCCCCACCGGACTGCCGCACGTCCCCGGCGTGGAGGCGTCGGGTCTGGTGGAGGCGGTCGGCGAGGGGGTCACGGAGGTACGGGCGGGGGACGCCGTCCTGGGCCGCACCCTCACCGGCGCCTACGCCGAACAGGCCCTGGCCCGCGCCGACCAGCTGGTGGTCAAGCCCCTCTCGCTGCCCTGGGAGGAGGCCGCGGCCCTGCCGGTGGCGGCCGAGACGGCGCTGCGGTGCCTGGACGAGCTGGGCGTGGGCGCCGGGGAGACGCTGCTGGTCCACGGCGCGGCCGGTGGGGTGGGCACCATGACCGTGCAGTTCGCCCGCGCGCGGGACGTGCGGGTGATCGGCACGGCGAGCGAGTTCAACCACGAGTACCTGCGGGGCCTCGGCGCCCTCCCCGTCACCTACGGGGAGGGCCTGGCCGGGCGGGTGCGGGGGATCGCCCCCGAGGGGGTGGACGCGGCGCTGGACGCGGTCGGCAAGGGCGACGCGGTCGCGGTGTCGGTGGAGCTGACCGGCGACCCCGGCCGGGTGCTGTCCATCGCCGACGCGGAGGGCGCCCGGCGCCACGGCGCGCGCTTCAGCCCGGGCGGTACGGGAGCGGGCACGGTGCCCGCGATCGAGGCCGCCCTCGCCCTCCACGAGGCGGGGATCCTCCAGCTGCCGATCCACCGGGTCTATCCGCTGGCGGAGGCCGCCGAGGCGCACCGCGCCAGCGAGCACGGGCACCTCACCGGGAAGATCGTCATCGCGGTGGCCTGAGTGGTGGCCGCCCGAGTGGGCGGCCCGGTCAGAGCCCGACCGTGAGCTCCGCGTCCCGTCTGATGTGCGGCAGCCGGGTGTTGGTGACCAGGGCGAGCTCACGCGTCCCGCCCCGGCCCGGCCGCCACTGCCCGCCGATCAGCGGCAGCAGGGCGACATTGCGTACGGGCCCGGCGGTGAAGTCGAGGGGGCCCGCGACCGTGGCCAGCCGGGTCGTGCCGAGGGCCGCCGCGACCGCGTGCCGGTCGGTGGGGTCGGCGGCGGTGGTCAGGGCGTGGACGGCGACCTCCAGCAGGGCGTGGGCCAGGCCCAGGGGCTGGAGCCAGGGCCGTCCGGTGGTGATCCGGTAGTCCTGGGCCAGCCGGGCCGCCGTGGTGTCGTCCAGCGAGGAGCGGTAGGGGTGCCGGGGCGTCCAGTAGACGAGCGTGGCGATCCTGGCGTTCGCCAGTCCGTCCGGGGCCGCCGACGCCCGGGGGCAGTCCAACTGGCGCGAACAGGTGATCAGCCGGGTGCGCAGCCCCGCCTCGCGGGCCTGCCGGTGGAAGAGGGCCAGGTCCGCCACGGTGGCAGCGCCGGTGACGACATCGGTCCCGGCCTCCTTGAACCGCCGGACGATGCCCGCGAACCCGGTGGCCGGCTCCCGGTAGCCGCCCGGGTCGATCAGGGTGTGGCCGCGCGCGGCCACCACGGGCGCGAAGCCGTACCGGGGGTGGCGCAGCGCCCACCCCTGGGGCCCGTCGTTCCATAGGCACCCCACCGTGCGGCGCGGCCCCACGCGTTCCCACATCTCCGCGAACACCACCGCGATGTCGTCCAGCCCCCACCCGAAGTGGAACGTCCAGCGGAACGCGCGCCCCGGCTCCGCGCCCCGGCCCATGGCGTACGCCTGCCAGGGGAAGCCCGTCGACAGACAGGGGATGCCCAGCACCTCGCAGGCGTCGGCCACGGCCGGCAGCACCCGGGTGCCGCCCATCACCACCACCGCCGAGGCCCCCTCGTCGCGTACGAGTTCCGCGACCGCGCGCCGCGCCCCGTCGGGGCCGGAGCGGCTGTCGCGCCAGGCGAGCCGGACCGGGCGGCCGCGCACCCCGCCCGCCAGCCGGGGGGCCAGTCTGCCGAGCGCGTAGAGCAGGGGGTCGCCCAGCCGGGCGAGCCGCCCCGTCCGCGGCACGACCGCCCCCACGCACAGCTCTCCCATCCGCCCACGAGCCACCAGGCCGCCCCCCGTTCCGCTGCCGCTCCCCGCTGTTCTCAAAGATCAACGTCCCCATCCCGCAACCTGGTTGACACGTGACACCCCGGACCCGGAAGGGTGATTCCGTATCGCCCCGCGCACCCGAACGGTCGGGTCCGGACGATTACCGTCCGTTCTCTGCACGGAAGTTGACGGTCATGGCGCTTGAATACCTAACGGAACCGGCATTCCGGACAGCCGTCATCAGGCCGATCTCGTGACGTCCGGAACCAGTGGAGGCGGATGTGCCTCCGGCCCCTGAACGTACGTCCGATGACGTTGTATACGGAAGTTGACACAGGTCACATCGGAAATGCCCCCGGACGGCCCCCCGGCGGCCGGCGGGAAGGGGTGCCGGACGCTGCGGCGGGTTTCGGCCAGCGACCCTCGGGGACCGGCCGGGCTACTCCCCGGTGCGCCCCGCGCGGGCTTCGGGCATGACGCACTATATGGCTGAGCGGACGAAGGGCAGCGATGCCTCTCGGAGCCGTGGCACTCCCGTGCCCGGAGCCCGCGTCGTCGTCGCGCGCCCCGGGCTCCCGGCGCGCGGCTGGGAACCGGACATCGGCGTCCGTTCCCTGGCAGGGGAGGAACGTTCGCGGCCGGGGTGGGGACCCGGCCGTCGGGGGGCCGATCACGATCACTCGAAGTGCGACGGCGTTCGTCAGGGGCGCCGCGCACGTATCAGGTACGGAGGACCGCGCACCCCGCGCGCGGCTCCGTCCGGGGGGAGACGTACATGGGGAGTACGACGCGCGCGGTCGCGGCCTGGGCCGCCGCCGCGATGCTGACGATGGCGCTGCCCGTGGGCAGCGCGAGCGCGGCGGACCTTCCGCCACGCATCGACCTGCGCCTACTGGTGGTCGACGACGGCGGCCCCGCCGTCGAGGCCATCCGTGCCGAGCTCGAAACAGCCGGCACCCCGTACACCAGGATCAACCTCGGCGACGCAGCCCGCCCGCGCGTCGACGAGGCGTTCCTCAGCGACACCGTGGACGGCAGACCGAGAGCCAAGTTCCAGGGCGTGGTGCTGCCCAACGACAACCCCTTCGGCGCCAACTCCGCCGAGATGACCGCCCTCGCCGGTTACGAGAAACGATTCGGCATCCGGCAGGCCGACGCCTACACCTACGCCCGCCCGGCCGTCGGGCTGAACACCCCCGACACGGGCGGCTACGCGGGCCCACTCGACGGGCAGACCGCCCAGGTGACCACGGCGGGCGCCGCCGGACCCTTCGGCTACCTCAAGAAAAACGTTCCCTTCGAGGACAACGACCCGGCCGTCAAGGAGAGTTACGGCTATATCGCCGTACCCCTCGCACAGCAGGAGAGCGGCGCCACCTACACCAGCCTCGTCGACGCGCCCGTCCCCGGCGGCTCCGCACGCGGCTCGCTGATCGGCCAGTACGACCACGACGGCCGCAGCGAACTCGTCGTCACCTTCGTCGCCAACCGCTACCAGACCCAGTTCCGCCTGGTCTCCCGCGGCATCGTGGAGTGGCTGACCCGGGGCGTCCACCTGGGCGCCGCCCGCAACTACTTCGGCGTCCACGTCGACGACGTCTTCGCCGCCGACGACCGCTGGGACACCAAGCTCAAGTGCACCCCCGGCGACGTCGACTGCCCCGGCAACCCCGACCCCAGCGCCCCCTCCCTGCGGATGACCGCCGCCGACGCGCAGTACGCCAAGCAGTGGTCCGCCACCCACAACCTGCCCATCGACTTCGCCTACAACGGCGTGGGCAGCGAGGAGTACCGGGCCTCGCACGGCGGCGCGCCCGACCCGCTGCTCCAGCAGTTCGTCGCCGACCAGAAGTCCTTCCGCTGGATCAACCACACCTACACCCATGCCTTCCTCGGCTGTGAGCAGGACACCAGCTCCGTGCCCTGGAAGTGCGCCACCGACACGGCCGGCAAGACGCGCTGGGTCAGCCGGCAGACCATCGGCTACCAGGTCGACGAGAACCTCCGCTGGGCCGCCCGCCAGGGCCTGACCCTCGACAAGGACGAGCTGGTCACCGGCGAGCACTCGGGCCTGAAGACCCTGCCGCAGCAGGGCCAGGACAACCCCGAACTCCTCCCGGTCCTCGACCGGTCGGGCGTCAAGTGGATCGCCAGCGACACCTCGCGCGAGCGCGAGCAGCGCCCGGTCGGCACCGCCCTGACCGTGCCCCGCTACCCCATGAACGTGTACTACAACGTCGGCAAGGCCACCGAGCAGGCCGACGAGTACAACTGGCTCTACACCAAGAAGGCCGACGGCGGCAGCGGCACCTGCGAGAAGTTCCCCGAGACCACCACCTGCCTGAAGAAACCCCTGGACGTCAAGACCGGCTTCCAGAGCTACATAGCCCCGCTCGAGGCCCGGATCGCCCTCGGCCACGTCCTCGGCAACGACCCGCGCCCGCACTTCATGCACCAGTCGAACCTCTCCGAGGAGCGGATCGGCTACACGGTCCTGGAGAAGGTCCTCGCCGACTACGCCGGCCTCTACGCCGACAACACCCCGCTCGTGAACCTCCGGATGCGCGACATCGGCGACGAGCTGAGCCGCCGCGCCGCCTGGAGCGCCGCCGTGACCGCAGGCAAGGTCACCGGCTACCGCGTCGGCAACACCGTCACCATCACCACGCCCGCCGGGCTGAACACCACCGCGACCGTCCCGGGCGGCACCACCGCCCAGGGCGGCACCCCCTTCGGGACCGCCTACGCCGGCGCCCAGTCCGGCTGGAGCACGCCCGCCGCCGACCAGACCCAGCTCACCCTCACCCTGCCCGCCGGCACCCCCGTCGCCCGTGTCGCGGACGGCAGGGCCGCCCGGGTCCAGGCCCCCGCTGCCGCCCTCCCGGTGCCCCCGGGCGTCGGCCACCGCGTCCCCTTCGGGGCCGGGCACACCGAACGGCGCTGAACCGGTTCGTACCTCCGTGCTGCACCACCCCGTCCCACCGTCTCCTGGAGAGAACCGACTTTCATGCACGGACCGTCAGCCGAACCTGCGTCCGCCACTCCCTCGGTGACCCTGCTCACCGAGGGCACCTACCCCCATAGCCACGGCGGGGTCAGCGTCTGGTGCGACCAGCTCGTCCAGGGCATGCCCGACGTCGACTTCAGCGTCATCGCCGTCACCGGCACCGGCCGCGAGGCACTCGCCTGGGAACTGCCCGGCCACGTCAGGGCCGTGGACACCTTCCCCCTGTGGGGCCCGCCACCGGCCGGCCGCGCCCCGCGCGGCCGGCACCTGCGCCACTTCCTCGCCACCTACGAACAGTTCCTGATCTCCCTCCTCGACCCCGCGCGCGAAGCGCTCTTCGCGCCCGCCTTCTACCGGCTGGCCGACCACGCCGCCGACGGCACGCTCTTCGCCGCCCTGCGCGGCGAGGCGGCGGCCCGGCTGCTGACCCGGCTGTGGAACCGGCCCCACCTCGCCACGGCCGCCGCGCGCCCCACGCTCCACGACGCGCTGGCCGCCACCGACCTGCTGGAGCACGCCCTGCGCCCGCTCGCCGCACCGGCCCCCGACGAGGGGATCACCCACGCGGTCAGCGGGGGCCTGGCCACCCTCCCCGGGCTCATCGCCCACCACCGGCACGGCACCCCCTTCCTCCTCACCGAGCACGGCATCTATCTGCGCGAGCGCTACCTCAGCTTCCGCGCCGAGCCGTACCGCTGGCCCGTCAAGGCCGTGATGCTCGGCCTGTTCCGGCTGCTCGCCGAGGAGGGCTACGCGAGCGCCGCGCTCGTCACCCCCGGCAACCGCTACAACCGCCGCTGGGAGGAGCACGGCGGCACCCCGCCGGAGCGCATCCGCACCGTCTACAACGGCGTCGACCCGGCCGCCTTCCCGCCCGCCGGCCCCGAACCGGACCGGCCCACCCTCAGCTGGGCCGGCCGGGTCGACCCCATCAAGGGCCTGGAGACCCTCATCCGCGCCTTCGCGATCGTCCGGAAGGAGATACCCGACGCCCGGCTGCGCCTCTTCGGCGGCACCCCACGCGGCGGCGAGGGCTACCGCACCGCCTGCGAAGGCCTCGCCGCCGAACTCGGGGCGGCCGACGCGGTCACCTTCGAAGGACGCGTCGACGACATCCGCGACGCCTACGCCGCCGGCAACGTGGTGATGCTCTCCAGCATCAGCGAAGGCTTCCCCTTCACCCTCATCGAGGCCATGTCCTGCGGGCGCGCCACCGTCTCCACCGACGTCGGCGGCGTCCGGGAGGCGGTCGGCGACAGCGGACTGGTCGTCCCGCCGCGCGACCCCGAGGCCATGGCCCGGGCCGCGCTGCGACTGCTGCGCGAGCCCGAACTGCGCGCCAAGATGGGGGAGTCGGCCCGGCTGCGCGTCATCGAACAGTTCACCCTCCGGCAGACCATCGACGGATTCCGCGACATCTACCACGACCTCTCCGGCCTGCGGCGCCCCGTCCCCGTGGACGTCACCGCCGACCGGCCCGCCCCCGTCATGGCCATGGCCGCCGGCGGTGCGGGATGAGCGGACTGTTACGCCTCGTCCCCGGCGAACCCGAACCCTCGCACGAACTCGCCACGGCGCCCACCGGGACCCGCTCCCGGCCCCGGTGGGCCGCCGACCCCCTCGACGAACTCGCCGAGGAACTGGCCGAGGTCTGCGCGGCCGCCGTCCACCCCGACGAGATCGCCGCCGTCCTGGAGGCCGACGGCCTCACCGGCGAACAGATCGCCGAACGCTACGGCCGCGCCGACGCCTTCGAGCTCGCCGTCGAGCTCTTCGCCCGGGTGCCGCGCGGCCACCCCGAACCCGCCCCGCGCCCCGACCCCTGGCGGGCCGGGCCATGGCAGCCCCTGCTGCGCTCGGTGGTCTTCACCCTGCCCGGCTTCGGCTACGCGCTGGGCTCACCCCTCCTCGCCGGCGCCCGGGACCGCTTCGGGATGCCCGCCGGCACCTGGGCGCTGGTGGCCTCCGCCCTCACCGCCTGGGCCTGGAACCAGGGCCTGGCCCACCGCGCCTACCTCCGGCTGGCCGCCGGCGGCCGGGCCGCGGCGGGCCGCGCCCTGAGCCTGGGCGCCCCCCTGGGCGCCCTCCTCGCCACCGCCGCCGCGCTCGCCCTGAGCGCCCCGGCCGGCGTGCTCGTCTTCGCGGCGGGCCAGGCCCTCTACCTGGCCGCCGCCACCGCGCTGCTCGTCCTCGGCCGCGAACGGCTCCTGCTGCTCGCCCTGCTGCCCGTCGCCACCGGGGGGGCGGTGCTCGTCGCCGCCCGGCCGCCGGCCGCCCTCGGCACCGGACTGCTGCTCGCCACCGTCGGCGGCGCGCTCTTCGCCGCCGGCTACGAGACGCTGCGCGCCCGGCGCGGCGAGAAACCGCCCTCCGCGCCGGTGCCCCCGTCCGCCACCTCCCTGCCCTACGGCCTCTTCGGCCTGGGCTGCGGACTGCTGACCACCTTCGCCGCCCTCGGCGACGCCCTCGCCCACCACGACGGGGGCACCGCCGGACCCGCTGTCATCGCCCTCACCCTCAGCATGGGCCCCGCCGAATGGCTGCTCTACCGCTGCCGGGGCCGCTCCCTCGCGGCCCTCGCCGCCGCCACGACCACCACCGGGCTGCTGTGGCGGGCCGCCCGCGTCCTCGCCCTGTGCGCCGCCGGATACCTGGCGGCCCTGACCGCGCTCATCATGGCCGTCGGGGCGCTGTGGCCCGGCGGGGCACCGCCCGCCCCCGGCCGGCTGGCCGCCCTGCTGGCGCTCGGCGCCGTGCTGTGGACGGGCCTGCTGCTCCAGGCCTACGGCACCGCCTGGCCCCCGGCCCTGCTCTGCCTGGGCGCCGCCGCGGCCGAGGCCGGCGCGCTCCGGCTGGGCACGGCGGCCCCGGTCACCGACCAGCTCGTCATCTGTTCCGGTGCGGCGGCGGCACTGCTCGCCGTGGCCACCGCCCTGCTCGGCCGGATCACCACCCACCGCTGAGCCACCGTGAAGAAGTCCCGAAGAGGAGAGCCCTCGTGTCCGCATCAGCACTCGTCGCCGTCACCGGCGCCGAAGGATTCATCGGATCGCACCTCGTGGAGGCCCTCGTCGCCGACGGCCACCGGGTCCGCGCGATGGTCCAGTACAACTCCTTCTCGTCCTTCGGCTGGCTGGAGGACCTGCCCCGGGGAGTCATGGACCACGTCGAGGTCGTCCTCGGCGACGTCCGCGACCCCGGCTCCGTCCAGGGCCTGGTGACCGGCGCCGAGACCGTCTACCACCTCGCCGCCCTCATCGCGATCCCGTACTCCTACCGGGCCCCGCACAGCTACGTCGAGACCAACGTCACCGGCACCCTCAACGTCCTCGAAGCCGTCCGCCACCTGGGCATCCCGCGCCTGGTCCACACCTCCACCAGCGAGACCTACGGCACCGCGCGGACCGTGCCCATCACCGAGGACCACCCCATCAACACCCAGTCCCCCTACGCCGCCTCCAAGGCCGGCGGGGACCGGCTCGCCGACAGCTACCACGCCAGCTTCGGCCTGCCCGTCGTCACCCTGCGCCCCTTCAACACCTTCGGTCCCCGCCAGTCCATGCGGGCCGTCATCCCCACCGTCATCGGCCAGGTCGCCGCCGGACAGCGCGCCATCACCCTCGGCGACCTGCGGCCCACCCGGGACTTCAGCTACGTCAAGGACACCGTGGCCGCCTTCCGCGCCGTCGGCACCGCGCCCGCCGCAGCCGTCCTCGGCCGCACCTTCAACTCCGGCACCGGCGAGGAGATCTCCGTCGGCGATCTGGTGACCCTCATCGGCAAGCTGATGGACACCGACCTGGAGGTCACCGAGGACGCCGAGCGCGTCCGGCCCGCGGGCTCCGAGGTGATGCGGCTGGTCTGCGACTCCTCCCGGCTGCGCGCCGCCACCGGCTGGGCCCCCGCCCACACCCTGGAGCAGGGGCTCGCCGAGACCGTCGCCTTCTTCCGCGACCCCGCCAACCTCGGTCGCTACAAGACCGGTATCTACAACGTCTGACGTTCCGTCCCGTCCACCGACGTTCCGTCCACCCACGCGGTACCACCCACGCGGCACAAGAGAGGAACGGCACCCCATGCACGCAGTGATCCTCGCCGGAGGCAAGGGCGTCCGGCTCCGCCCGTACACGACCGCGCTGCCCAAGCCCCTGGTGCCCATCGGCGACCAGCACGCCATCCTCGAGATCGTCATGCGCCAGCTGGCCGGCGCCGGGTTCACCAGCTGCACCCTCGCCATCGGCCACCTCGGCCACATCATCCGCGCCTACGTCGGCGACGGCTCCCAGTGGGGCCTCACCGTCGACTACACCACCGAGGAGAGCCCGCTGGGCACCATGGGCCCGCTCCTCACCATGACCGACCGGCTCCCCGAGCACTTCCTGGTGATGAACGGCGACATCCTCACCGACCTCGACTTCGGCGAGGTCCTGCGCGACCACACCGCCTCCGGGGCGCCCCTGACCATCGCCACCTACCCCCGCCGGGTCAGCATCGACTTCGGCGTCCTGACCACCGAGGCGGGCCGGGTCGTCGGCTTCGCCGAGAAGCCCAGCATGGACTACCGCGTCTCCATGGGCGTCTACGGCGTCTCCCGCGACGCCCTCGACCGCTACACTCCCGGACTGCCGCTCGGTTTCGACGAGCTCGTCCTCGACCTGCTGGCGGACGGCACCCCGCCCAACGCCCACGAATTCGACGGCTACTGGCTCGACATCGGCCGCCCCGACGACTACGACCGGGCCAACGCCGAGTTCGCCGTCCGCCGAGACCTGCTGATCAAGGGAGCGTGACCGGCCCCGATGCGCATTCTCGTCCTGGGCGCCACCGGCTTCCTGGGCCGGCACACCGCCTCGCGCCTGCGCGCCCTCCCGGGCGCGCACGTGCGGGTCGCCGGCCGCGCCCCCGCCGCCGGCCCGCCCGTCGACCTGGCGACAGCCGACCCGGACCGGCTCGCGGCCCTGCTGCGCGAGGCCGCCCCCGACGCCGTCGTCAACTGCGCGGGCGCGGTCGGCGGCAGCGCCGTGACCCTCACCGCCGTCAACGCCCGCGGCCCGGCCGTACTCTGCGAAGCCATCGGCGCGGCGGCCCCGGACGCCCGCCTCGTCCACCTGGGCTCGGCGGCCGAGTACGGGCCCGCCGAGGCCCGGATGCCCGTCGGCGAAAGTGCCCCGGCCCGCCCGCTCGGCCTCTACGGCGCGAGCAAACTGGCCGGCACCCTCGCCGTCACCGGCTCCGGCCTGGACGCCGTCGTCCTGCGGGTGTTCAACCCCGCCGGCCCCGGCGCCCCGGCCGCCTCCCTCCCCGGCCGCCTCGCCGCCGAACTCCGCCGGGCGGGACCCGACGGCCGCGTCCGCACCGGGGACCTCTCCGCCCACCGCGACTTCGTCGACCCGCGCGACGTCGCCGAAGCCGTCGCCCTCGCCGTCACCGCGCCCCGCCCCCTGCCCGCCGTCCTCAACATCGGCAGCGGCACCGCCCGCCCCGTCCGCGACGTGGCCGAAGGGCTGCTGCGCGCGTCCGGGTTCACCGGCCCGGTCGGCGACCGCGTCGCCGAGGACGGCGACGGATCACCGCGCTCCGCCGCCGTCCCCTGGCAGCAGGCCGACATCACCGCCGCCGGCCGCGCCCTGGACTGGGCCCCCCGGCACTCCTTCGCCGACTCCCTCACCGACCTGTGGGCCGCCACCGCGCCCGCCACGGAGCCCGTGCCATGACCACCACCACGCCCGCCTCCCACGGGGACGACGGGCGACTGCTCGTCCCGCTCTACGTCCACCCCGCGACCCACCCCGAGGAGTGGGCGGCGCTGCTCGACGCCGCCCCCCGGCTCTACGGGGTCGTGCTCAATGCCGCCGACGGCCCCGGCGGCCGTCCCGACCCCGCCTTCGGCACCGCCGCGCGAGCGCTGCGCGCCGCGGGCGTCCCGCTGCTGGGCTACGTCGACACCGGCTACGGCCACCGTCGCACGGGCGCCGTGGTCGCCGACATCCGCCGCCACCGCCGGTGGTACGACGTGGACGGCGTCTTCCTCGACCAGGTCCCGGCGCACGACACCCCGCTGCCCCGCTACCGCCGCATGGTGCTGGCCGCCCGGGTACTGGGCGCCCGTACGGCCGTCCTCAACCCCGGCACCCATCCCGACCCCGGCTACGCCTCGCTCGCCGACCTCCTGGTCACCTTCGAGGGCACCTGGGAGGACTACCGGCGCGCCCGGGTGCCGGAGTGGACCACCGGGCATCCACCGGAGCGCTTCTGCCATCTGGTGTACGGGGTGCCCGAGGGGCGGGAGGGGCAAGTGGCCCGCACGGCGGGGGCGCGCGGTGCCGCGGTCCACTGCGCGGTGCCGGGCACGGGGGCCAACCCCTGGCGCTCGGTGCCCGTGGCGGCCGCCGGTCTCGCGGCGGGGGGCACGGCATGAGCGCGTGGCGCGTCCGCGCGGGGCTGTGCGCCGCGCTGCTGCTGGTCCTCGCGGGCTGCTCCGCCTCGCCCGCCGACGACGACGGGCCGGACCGGGACGACGACGGCGCCACGGCGGCCCCCCACGCCTCGGGCACTCCGCGTGCCTCGGGCGCGCCGAAGGCCTCCGGTGTCCCGGACGCCTCGGCCTCACCCGGCGGAACGGCCACGGGTTCGGCACCTGGTTCGCCACCGGCCGCGGCCCGTTGGCAGCCGCGCCCGGGCACCCGCTGGCAGTGGCAGCTGGACGGAAAGGCCGACACCTCGGTGGACGCCCCCGTCTACGACATCGACGGCTTCGAGAATTCGGCCGAAACCGTGGCCCAATTGCATTCCAGTGGCCGGAAGGCGATCTGTTACATCAATGCCGGTGCCTGGGAGGACTTCCGGCCCGACCAGGGGAAATTCCCGAAGAACCTGCTCGGCAACAAGAACAAGGGGTGGAAGGGCGAGAAATGGTTCGACATCCGTCGCCTCGACACCCTGCGGCCGCTCATGGCGGCCCGGATGGACATGTGCCGGCAGAAGGGATTCGACGCCGTCGAACCCGACCTGACCGAGGGATTCCGCAACTCCACCGGCTTTCCGCTGACGGCCGACCACCAGCTGGCCTTCAACCGGATGCTGGCGGATCTCGCCCATGAGCGAGGCCTGGCCATCGGGCTGAAGAACGACCTGGACCAGATCCCGCAGCTGGTGAACGTCTTCGACTTCGCGGTGAACGAGCAGTGCGCCCAGTACGACGAGTGCGAGAAGCTCACCCCCTTCGTAAAACATAACAAAGCGGTCTTCCATGTCGAATACGAACTGTCGACGGGGGAGTTCTGCGCCACCGCGCGGCGGCTCGGGCTGAGCTCGATGCAGAAGAAGCTGGAGCTGGACGCCTGGCGCCGGCCCTGCTGAACGGCATTCCCGGAATTACTCGTTCCATGCTGCAAGTACCCGTGGGAACAAGGGTTTAGGGCCAGTTCGGCGGGGGCGCGCGGAGCGCGGTTCCGGGTCTGCTCCCGAAGTGAAGAAGTTCACAGATGGCCGCCCGGGTGCCGGATTTGAATGATTCATGGTGCAGGATCTCTCACCGAACACAAGATCCCGTCACCATGGCGGGCCACCCGGGCGGACGCCGAGTCCTGCCGCCGTCCCGGGTGCGGCATCGAATTGATGGATCGGCAGGAGCGGGAGACCCGAGCGGTACGGATCACGAAGTCGGTGGTCCTTGGGGTGAAGCCGGGAAATCCGGCCGGGCAACTTCGCAGCCCGAACCCGACAGGTCATCTTTCGCAGGCGGATGTCGAAGGGCTTCGGCATGTCTGCTATGCCTCGCATACCCGCTCTCATATCCCGGGCCGGCGCCGCCTCCGCCGTCACCGCCGCAACGCTGGCGGCATCGGTGCTCGTCCCCGGCCTCGCCTCCGAGGCCTCCGCGGCCACACCCGGTGAGCAGGCCCTGAGGGTCGCCGCCGGCAAGGCCGGCTCCCCCTACCAGTACGGCGCGGCCGGCCCGAACCGGTTCGACTGCTCGGGCCTGACCCAGTACTCGTTCAAGAAGGTCGGCAAGAACCTGCCCCGCGTGGCCGCCGACCAGTACAACCGCACCCGGCACATCTCCAGCGGCTCCCGCCAGGTCGGTGACCTGGTCTTCTTCCACTCGGGCAGCAACGTCTACCACGTGGGGATCTACGCGGGTAGCAACAAGATCTGGCACGCCCCCAAGCCGGGCGCCACGGTCCGTCAGGAGAAGATCTGGACCGGCAGCGTCTGGTACGGACGCGTCAACTAGGCTCCCTGACCGGGCGGTCCGTGACCCGGGCCGCCCGATCATCCGCGTCCGCGCACGGGGGTGCCGCCTCCGGGCGCGGGGAGGGAGCGACGATGAGCGACGTCACCGGCCCGGAGGCCCGCACGGCCCAGGGCACCGTACGAGGCCGCACCACCGACGGCCTCGCCGTCTTCCGGGGCATCCCCTACGCCCGGCCGCCCGTCGGGGCGCTGCGCTTCGCCGCCCCGGCCGCGCCGCGCTCCTGGGACGGGGTGCGGGACGCGGCGGAGTTCGGCCCGCCGCCCCCGCAGTCCGGCCCGATCCCCGCGACCGGCACGGCCACCGGCGACGACTGGCTCACCCTGAACGTCTGGTCGCCGGACCCCGGCGGCTCCGGACTGCCCGTACTGGTGTGGATCCTGGGCGGGGGCTATGTCTCCGGGTACGCGGGCGACCCGCTCTACGACGCCGGGCTCCTGGCCCGGCAGGGCGGCCTCGTCGTGGTCACCCTCAACTACCGGGTGGGCGCCGAGGCCTCCGCCCAACTCGACGGCGCCCCCGCCAACCGGGGGCTGCTCGACCTGATCGCGGCCCTGGAGTGGGTCCGGGAGAACATCGCCGGCTTCGGCGGCGACCCCGCGCGGGTCACCGTCGCCGGCCAGTCCTCCGGTGCCGGCTCGATCGCCACCCTGCTGGCCGTGCCCCGCGCCGCCGGCCTCTTCCGCCGGGCGATCGCCCAGTCAGTCCCCGGCCTCTACACCACCCCGGCCCTCGCCTCCGGCCTCGCCGCCGAACTCGCCGGGCGGCTGGGCACCACCCCCACCGCCTCCGGCCTCGCCACGATCGAACCGTGGCGGCTGGCCGAGGCGATCACCCCGATGATGTACGGCCTGCCCGCCCAGGCCGACCGCTGGGGGCCGCTGGCCCGGACCGGCTCCCCGTTCTCCGTCGTGGTGGACGGCGACCTCGTACCGGAGACGCCCTGGACGGTCCTGCCCGACGGCCGGGCGAGCGGCGTGGACCTGCTGACCGGTCACACCCGCGACGAGTTCCGGCCGTTCCTGGTGATGAGCGGCGGCCGGGACAAGGTCACCGACGAGGACACGAACGCGGTGCTGACCGCCTTCGCCCCCGGCCCCGACGGCCCCCGGGCCTACCGCGCCGCCTACCCGGACGCCGCCCCCGTGGAACTCTTCGAGACCGTCCACAGCGACGTCCTGTTCCGCATGCCCTCGCTCCACCTCGCCGAGGCCCACACCGCCGGCGGCGGCACGGCGTACCTGTACGAGCTGCGCCGGCCCGCGCCCGCCCTGGGCGGGGCGCTCGGCGCCGCCCACGGGCTCGACGTGGCGATGCTGTTCGGCACCTACGACGCACCGCAGGCCCGGCTGCTGCTCGGCGAGGGGCCGGTCCCCGAGGACCTGGTGGCGATCGGGGACGGGATCCGCCGGTCGTGGACGGCCTTCGCGACCCACGGCGACCCGGGCTGGCCCGCCCACCGGGCCGACGACGGACGGCTCACCCGGCTCCTCGACACGGGGACGAGCACGGCGCCGTACCCGGAGGAGCCGTCCAGGAAGGTCTGGGAGGGGCACACGGTCCGGCCCTACGACCTGCCCGCCTGACGGGAGGTATGGGGGGCACGGCAGCCGACTTCGACAGCTGGACCGCCTCACTCGATTCAGCCGTGACGG
The DNA here is from genome assembly GCF_040636475.1 of Streptomyces sp. NPDC037389. NCBI lineage: Bacteria > Bacillati > Actinomycetota > Actinomycetes > Kitasatosporales > Streptomycetaceae > Streptomyces > Streptomyces sp. NPDC037389. The sequence continues at coordinate 200,435 of NZ_JBEZUS010000006.1, read as the reverse complement.
CCCTGTTCTCCCGAAGCCGCCGCGAAGCGACAAGCGGCTCACCGACGCCGGTCGGCGGGCCCTGTCCCCGCTGTTTCCGGACGCATGAGATCCCGCCTCGAACTGGCCACCGCTGCGGCAGACTCGACCTGAAGCCGGGATCAGCGTTGGTCTGCTGACCGCTATCGGCACACGTGTCCCTCGCCTGCTACGGCTTCACCGTCTCCACCCCGGTGGGTGATCCGGTCGAGGCCGCGGCCCTGGGCGCTGTGGCCGGGGCCGGGCGGCCGGCCCGGGAGCCGTTGCCGATCGGTTCGGTCGAACCGAACATCGGGCACCTGGAGGCCGGCGCGGGGGTGGCGGGCCCGATCAAGACGGTCCTGGCGTTGCACCATGACCGGATCCCGTCCAGCACACACTGCCCGGTGCCCAGCCCGGCGATCGGCTGGGAGGCCGCGCGGCTGCGGGTGGCCACCTCGCTGATGCCGTGGCCGCGCACGGGCCGTCCGCGCAGGGCAGGGGTCTCCAGCTACGGCTACGGCGGGGTCATCGCCCACGTCGTCCTCGAACAGGCCCACGCCGCGACCGGCCACCCGGAACACCGGGTGGCCGACCAGGGGCCCATGTCGTTCCCCGCCTCGGGCACCACTGCGGGGCGTGCGGCGACAACGCCCGTCGGCCGGCCGACGGGCTCACGGCCGCAGCCACTGCGGAGACGCCGGTGCAGGGGCTGCGGCGTCTCGCGGACGATAAGCGGAACCCGGCCGTGGCCATCGGCTCGTCCTCTGGAAGCGCTGGAGCGCACGCAGATCGCTGACCGGGATCGGCGTGCGCCTATCGCTGGCGGGCCGCGATGTAGTCCATGACGGCTCCCACGGTGGTCAGCCGCTCGGCTTCCGCGTCAGGGATCTCCATGTCGAATTCGTACTCGAAAGCCATCTTCAGTTCGATCAGGCCCAAGGAGTCCGATCCGAGGTCATTGATGAAGGATGCCTCCCTCGGGATCCTGTCCGAACCGATGTCCAGCTGCTCGCGGACGACCTTCTCTACGCGTTCTTCAACGGTGGCCAACTCGGACCTCTCTCACACCTGGGACAACACAAAGGTGCCGCGCCGACTACGAAGCCGGCTGCGGCCCACTCAGCCTGGAGCCACCCTCCCGGCTTCCGCCAGACGCATCCCGGCCATGATCAACATCAGGAGTGAGCCATCCACGGCGCGGCGTGACCTCAGGGAGTCCGGCGAATCGCCGCGACCCACCGGACACTCCCTAGTCCACGGCGTCCAGATAGACCCAGTGGCCGTCCTCCCGCACGAAGCGGCTGAGCTCGTGCTGGGAGCCGGCCTCGCCGTGCGCCTCGTAGTGGGCGCGGAACTCGACCGTGCCGTCGTCGTGGAAGGCGCTGCCGCCGGTCGTGGCCAGGACGTCCAGCCCGGTCCACCGGATCCCGGCGTCGAGGTCGAGGTCGGCCGGGCGCGTGGAGGAGTGCCAGGTCCGCAGCAGATAAAGGGGGTCGAGGACGGCGAAGGCGCTGTAGCGCGAGCGCATCAGGCGCTCGGGCGTGGGGGCCGTGGCGCGGCCGCCGTGGAAGGCGCCGCAGCAGTCGCCGTAGGTCGCGTCGAGCCCACAGGGGCAGGGCGAGCCGGCGGTGACGACGGGCGGCTTCGGGGAGCGTGAGCTTCTTCTGGACACCCCTCGATTCTGCCTGCCCGGGGGAGCGCTCCCGGCCATGGGGGCGAACCCTTTCGGCCGCAGGGCCGGATGGCGCCGCCCCCGCTGTTCTTTCGGGTGAATTCCCAGCTCAGCCGGGTGTGCGGGCCGAGCGCCCGGCGCCGGTCACCAAGAACGGCCGGTTGCGCGCCCATCCGGCGCGGCGGACGGTGGTCGCGTCCCGGCAGGTGTCTCGAAGGGAGTCTTCCGCATGCGCAGCACCAAGCTCATCGCGATAGCCACGGCCCTCGTCTGCGGCTCGGTCACCCTGGGCGTCACCGGACCCGCGCTCGCCGCCGGCCGCGCGGCGCGGCCCGTCGCCGTGGAGTCCGTCGCCGTGGAGCCCGCCGCTGCGGAGCCCGCCGCCGTGGATTCCGTCCCCGAGGCCGACAGCCGCTCGGACTCCATCGGCAGCCTGGGCGAGACGCTCAACCTCGGCTCCCGGATCGCCAAGGAGGCCGACTCCTGGAACCCCGACGTGGAGCACCTGCGCGACCTGAGGGTGCGGCTGCGGGAATCGGCCGAGCGACTGCTCGCCGACGTCCGGGCGGTCAAGGCCAAGACCCCGGCCCGCCCCGGCACCGACGGCCTGGCGGTCGACCCGGTCTCGGACGTCAAATCGCAGCTGGACACCCTGGTCAAGGATGTGAACGACCTGCTGGCGGCCGTCGACGCCAAGGACGTCGCCAAGGTCACGGCCCTGGTGAGCAAGGTGACCGCCGATCTCCAGGCCCTCCTCGCCTCCGTGCCCAAGCTCCTGACGAACGCGGCACCCCTGCCGGCACCGGTGCCCCTGCCTGCACCAGTGCCCCTGCCGGGACTGTAGCCACCTCCGCTCCTTCCGGCACAACCCTGTTGGACGGCGGTCGGCTCCGCTACGGTCGGCCCGGTGCGCAGACGTCTGTTCGTCGCAGCGATCCTGACCGCCTCCCTGACGACCGCCTGCGGCGGCGAGGACACGGAGGAGCCGGACCAGGGTCCATCGGGCTCCCGGCGGGCCGACCGGGCCGAACCGCTCTTCCGCGGCGGCCGCCGGGCCAGCGCCCAGAACCCGGCGTTCTCCCCGGACGGCCGGTCGCTCCTCTTCACCGTCTTCCAGGACGGCTACAACGAGGGCGCCGCCGCCCTGCGCGTCCTGCCCCTGGACGACGGCGCCGGCGCCGCGCCGGGGGCCGCGCCCCGCACCCTGCTCGACGAGCGGGACAAGGCGGCCGTGAACCTGCCGGGTTCGAGCTGGAACCCGACGGGCGAGGTGGCCTTCGCCTCCGACCGGGCGGGCGGCCGCGACGAGGTCTGGGTGCTGAAGCCCGGCGGACGGCCCACCCGGGTGACCGAGCACGGCGGCCCCTCCGGCTATCTGGAGCCCAGCTTCTCCCCGGACGGCACGTGGATCGTCTTCCAGGAGAGCGTCGAGCGCGAGGGCTCCGGCGACCGCGCCGCGCTCGGCTCCCTGTGGAAGGTCCGCCGCGACGGCAGCCGCGCCACCAAGCTCCTGGACGGCCCCGCCACCCGGAGCGACAACCGCCAGCCCAACTGGTCCCCCAAGGGCGACCGGCTGGTCTTCCAGCGGCGTGACGAGGACGGCGAGGACTGGGCGCTGTACGTCATGAACGCGGACGGCTCGGGGCTGCGCCGTCTCACCCGGGGCGCGGGGGAGCACACCGACCCCAGCTGGTCGCCGGACGGGCGGTCGGTGGTGTTCTCCTCCACGGCGGGCGGCCTGGAACTCCCGCAGATCTTCGTCATCCCCGCCGACGGCGCCGGGGTCCCGGTCCGGGTGACCAGGAACCCCGACACCTACGACGGTGCCCCCAGCTGGTCCCCGGACGGCCGCTGGATCGCCTTCGAGTCCCACGAGGGGGGAGAGGACCGTCCCAGCTCCTTGTGGCGGATCCCGGCTCCCCGGATTTGACCGAATCGGCTCCCCCCGCCGGGCCGGAGGACGGGCCCGGCGCGGGGTGCGGGGCGTCTCCGCCGGGACGGGCAAGTGCCCCCGGAACTAGGGTGCTTCGCCCGTACCTCGGTCGTCTCCCCTTAAACAACAGAAGTTTCCATGAGTATGCATCCGGCCAGTCATATCCCGGTCACATCCACTGTCTTGACCGGTCACTTTTCATCGGCATATGTTCATGCCGGTAACACCAGCAGCAGAAACAACAGGAGTTCCAGTCGAGGGGTGGTCGTATGTCCACGGAAACCGCGGACCCGGATTTCCATCACGCACGGACCGCCTATGAAACGGTCGCCGCCGATTACGACGTGCTCGCCGTGGACCCGCTCTTTTCCCGGTGGGTTTCCTTCTACCACGAGCTCATCGAGAAATACGGGTCCGGCGGGCGGATGCTCCTCGACGTGGGCTGCGGAACGGGCAACAGCACCCTCGCCTTCCGGGACCTGGGCTACGAGGTGGCCGGCTGCGATCTGTCCCCGTCGATGGTCGAGCGCGCCCGGGCGAAGGCGTCCGGCGTCCCGTTCACGGTCGGCGACGTGCGCGACCTGCCGGTGCTGGGATCCTTCGACGCCGTCACGTGCATGAGCGAGCCGCTGAGCTACCTCACCGACGACGGGCAGCTGGAACGGGCCTTCCGGAGCGTGGCCCGGCAGCTGGCGGACGGCGGGATCTTCGTCTTCGACATGAACACGCTGGGCAGTTACCAGCGGGCCTACGCGGTGACCCGGATCGTCGACCAGGACGGCCACTTCGACGTCTGGCAGGGCGGGCCCGCGCCGGTGGAGCCCGACGCGGTCGTCGACGTCACCCACACCTACTTCCGGCGCACGGGGGAGGACTGGCGGCGCGTGACGTCCCGGCATGTCTACCGCCACCACTCCGATGCCACCGTGCGACGGCTGCTCGCCGCCGCCGGCCTGCGGCTCGTCGCCGCCCACGGTCTCACCGCCGGTGAGCTGACCGACTCCGGCGACGAGATCCGCGGCCGGAAGATCCTCTATGTCGTGAGCCGCTAGTCCCGCGCGGCGCGGCTCCGCCACGATCCCGGTCGGCCATCCGGCCGGCCGCCGGTGAAATTCCGAACGCGAAGGAGGTGGGCCCCATGCGCAAGATGGTTGTCAACACCAAGCCGGTTGTCACCGAGGAGAAGTACCTCGTGCTGCACTCCGCCTGAAAGTGACCGCGGCCGGGTCCTCACGGGCCCGGCCGCGGTACATCCCGTGAGGAGCGAAATTGCCCGTCCGCCGAGCCCGCAGCATCGTGTGCTACTGGCACGACAACGCATTCGTCGCGGAGAATTACCGCACCCGTACCACGGTTTCCCTGGAGCCCCTGGGCGCGGAATTACTCAACGAGCTGGGGGAATGGATCGAGGAGGAGAAAGCCGCCGCCCGGTTCCCGGATTTCGACCCCGAATCCGTCCTCCAGTCCCTGGCCGAACTGGAGGCCGCCGGGCTCGTCGTGCGCGATGGGGACCCCGGGGCCGACGGCGACGAGGCGGCCGGGACGGCCTGGCCCGAGTGGAACGTCAGCGCCCGCTACCTTCACGCGATGACCAGGGACGCCCCCTACACCGAGGACACCCCCGAACTCCGCGCCCGCATGGCCTCGGAGACGGAGCGGCCCGCGCTGTTCAAGTCCTACCCGGACGCCGACACCATCCTGCTGCCCCGCGTCCCCCGGCGCCTCGACGCCCCTTTCGAGGACGTCCTGTACGGCCGGCGGACCCATCGCGCCTTCGCCGACCGGGACGTGCCGCTGGCCGACTTCTCGGCCCTGCTCGCCGCCGTGTTCGGCCCCGCCGCCTTCATCGACGCCGACGCCTACGGCGCGCTGATGCAGCGCACCAGCGCCTCGGCCGGGGCGCGACAGGAGACCGAGGCGTACGTGCTGGTGCGCCGGGTCGCGGACGTGGCGCCCGGCGTCTACCACTACAACGTGCTCACACACGCGCTGGAGTTCCTGACCGAGTGCCCGCCGTGGCCGGACGTGGCGCGCCTGAGCGTGAACCAGCGGGGGATCGAGGACGCGGCGTTCGCCGTCGTGCTCACCTCGCTGACGGAGCGGCTGCGGTCCAAGTACCGCACGGCGCGCACGTACCGGATCATGCTGATGGACGCCGGCCACTTCGCGCAGACCTTCGCCATGGTGGCCACCGCGCTGGGGCTGGGCCCCTTCCAGACCGCCGCGTTCACCGACTCCGCCGTCGAGGGGCTGCTGGGTCTGGACGGGGTGGAGGAGACGGCGCTGTACCTGCTCGGCGCCGGGGTGCCGGCCGAGGGCCCGGAGGGGACCGAAGGGCTGAAGCGGCCGGCGGGGCTGGAGGCGTTCCGTGGGAGCCGTCCGGGCCCGGCGCCGGCCGCGCACCCCAAGATCAGCCCAGGCTGAGCGTGAGCAAGGAGTACTGGACGACCGTCAGCGGAACGCTCACCGTTCCACCGTCCACCGTGAAGGGAACCGCTTGCGGAGCGGGCGACCCAGCGTCCGGTGAGCTGACAGTGGCCCCCAGCACCTTCTTCCCGGGCGGCACGGCCAGCGCGACGGTGCACGCCGCCGGCGTGGTCTTGAATGCCGTCGGCACGTCCCCGAAGCCCGTGAAGTTGACCAGCTGGATCACCACGTCACCGCCCAGCCGCCCCATCTCCAGATGGATCCGGTTGTCGCCGCTCAGCGTCACCGCGGGCGGCGCGGCGGCCCGTACCGGCACGAGCAGCGCCTCGCCCGCCGCCTTGTCGGCCGTGGTCAGATACGCCTGCCCCGCCAGGGACTTGACGTAACGGCACGTCCCCGCGCCGAACCGGTTCTGCTTGTTGTCCGGTAGGGCGTCGCCCTTGCGGAAGCCGAGGACGTCGGCGAGCGCGTACTCGCTCCGGGCCGTACCGAGCTCGTCCAGCGCCGTCGGCGCCGGGCCGGTGATCACGACGGTGCCGCCGTTCGCGACGAACCCCCGCAGCACCGCGGCCTCCGCGTCGGAGACCGCCTGGAGGTTCGGCAGCAGCAGGACCTTCAGCCCGGCCAGGTCGGCGGCGGTCAGGCCGGGGCTGGTGACGGTGACGAAGGGGACGTGCGCGTAGACCAGCGCCTTGACCGTGCCGCGGAACTCCCCGAGCCACGCCTGCTTGGCGCAGCTCTCCTCCGCGCTGCCCGAGCTCCACCACTCCTTGACCCCGGCCGGCTTCTTGACGTTGGCGTACATGCCCGTGCCCGGCGAGGGGCTGACGAAGTCCCTTGAGGCGGAGGAGTGGTAGACGCCGACCTCGGCGGCGGTCGTGGTGTTGTAGAGCTTCTCCTGGTTGGCCGCCACGAAGGCGTACATGCGGGTGCGCATCACCTTGTCGGTGGTCTCGTTCTTGAACGGGCTCTTGACCTCGTACGGGTTGCAGCCCGCGGCCAGCAGCTCGGCCATCACCAGGGACGCGTCGTCGGCCTTCCAGCCGTAGGAGAACGCCCAGGCCGGCTTGGTGCCGCTGGCGGCCCGCGCGTACTTGTACATCGAGATCAGGCAGGTCCAGTCGGTGGCGGTGGCGTGGCGCATGCCGTCGTAGTTGCCGAGGACGTCCACCTCCCACATCTGGCTCACGCCCTCCGCCGTGCGCAGGTAGGCGCCGTCGAGGCCGACCAGCGTGGCGTACTGGTAGTCCATGCTGACGGTCTCGACGAAGGTGACGAGGTCGGGGTTGACGGACCGGCCGGCGGACGCGATGTCCAGCTGCCACTGGAGGAGGTTGCGGTGGCGCCACTCGACGTAGCGGCGGAAGGGTAGACTGGTGAAGTCGACCTTCGTGGGCAGGGCGAGGCCGGTGTCGGCCTTGAAGGCGGCTGCGGCCCAGGAGGAGCCGTCGCACCAGCTGAGAGCGCCGTCGAAGTAGATGGGGACGTCCGGCCAGATGGCGTCGAGGCCGGTGCCGGCGAGGGCCTTGATCCGGCCCAGGTAGTAGTCGCGCCAGGGGGAGTTGGGGCTGAGCCAGCAGCTCTCGTCGCCCGGGTCCACCCAGACGACCAGGCTGCCGTAGAAGACGTTGGGCTTGCCGTCGAGGGATCGCTGGACCCAGTCCTTGCCCTGGGCGTCCTTGTAGAAGGATCGGCCCTTCTCGCCGCCGACGCTGATCAGTTCCATCGACGGGTAGTACATGACCACCCGGATGCCCGCCGCGTGGGCGAGGCCGACGAAGTCCCTCACCTTGCCGACGTGCTGGGTGAAGTCCTGGTCCGTCAGCCAGTTGGACAGGACGGTGTCGAGCTCGATCACGCTGACGTTCTGCGCCTTGAGGCCGTCGATCACCGGCTTCATGTCGCGGACCGGGTCGGCGTCCTCGTCGAATGTCCCGTCGGCCAGCCGGGCGAAGCGGCTCCACTCGGGGAAGGTCCCCGCCCGTACGGCGGGCGCGGCCCACGCCGCCCGGTCCAGGGGCAGCGCGGCGGGTGCGGCAGCGGCGGGACCGGCGAGCGCCAGGTGCTGTCCCACCACGGCGGCGCCTCCCACCCCCAGCCCCGCCCGTAACAGCCCTCTTCGGCTCATTCTCCGGGTCACGTCCATGACTCTGCCCTCCTGGGAGACGTGCGTCGCCGCTGTCGCGGCTGTCCCACGAATCAGCGATTCTGCTGGGAATCCGGCGGGAGGGAAGAGTTCCGGCAAGACCGCATCCACATGCCCCGATTTGCCGGAATTCTGCATTTGCGTAGCATTTTGTCGTGGTGCGGATACGGATACCGGACGGCCCGCCGCGGCTCGCGGCGGGCCCACTGGACTGGTCCCTGGTGAGCGGATGGATCCCGCTCGCCGTCCTGGCCGTAGGCCTCTGCGCCCTCGCCGCCCTGTTCTTCTCCCGCCGCCGCCCGTGGCGGTCCCGCTGGGCCCCGGCGGCCGTGGTGCTCGCCGCCCTGCTCACCCTGCTCCTCCAGGTGGCCGTCGACGACTGGCTCCAGCCCTTCCCCGACCCCCTGCCGACGGAGGTCGTCCTGTGGGCGGGCGTCGCCGCCCTCGGCCTGTGCCTCACCGCCTTCCGGCTGCCGCTGCTGCGGCCGCGGTACTGGCTCCCGGCCGTGCTCGCGGGCCTGCTCGTCGTCCTCATGGGCACCTCGCAGATCAACCGCCACTTCGACCAGTACCCGACGACGCGCAGCGCCCTCAACGCCTGGCTCCAGAAGACCACCCGCCTCTCCGAAGCCACCGGCACCGCCGGTCCCACCCTGTCCGTGCCGCCGGGCAAGGTCCTCTCCGAGGTGTGGCGGCCCCCCGCGGGCATGGCCGACACCGGCACGATCTCCCGGACCGACATCCCCGGCACCGTCTCGGGCTTCAAGGCCCGTAGCGCCTACGTCTATCTGCCGCCCGCCTACAAGGCCACCCCGCGCCCACTGCTGCCCGTGCTCGTCCTGATGGCCGGTCAGCCGGGCTCGCCCGACGAGTGGATCAACTCCGGCCGGCTCGTCGAGATGATGAACGCCTTCGCCCGCGACCACCGCGGCCTGGCCCCCGTCGTCGCCGTCGTGGACCCGCTCGGCTCGCAGTTCGCCAACACCCTCTGCCTGGACTCCCGGCTCGGGAACGTCCAGACCTATCTCGCCACCGACGTCCCCGGCTGGATCCGCTCCCACCTCCAGGTCGCCGGCGCCCGCACCTCCTGGGCCGTCTCCGGCCTCTCCTTCGGCGGCACCTGCTCCCTCCAGCTCGGTGTGAACGCTCCCCAGGTCTACGGCGTCGTCAACGACATCTCCGGCCAGGAGGCCCCCACCCTCGGCAGCCGGCAGAAGACGATCGACAAGGCCTTCGGCGGGGACGCGGCCGCCTACGAGAAGGCGAACCCGCTGGACGTCATGGCCCGCCGGCGCTTCCCCGACACCAAGGCCGCGTTCGTCGCGGGCAGCGACGACAGCACCTACCGGCCGCAGCAGCGGAAGGTCTACGAGGCCGCCGTGAAGGCCGGGATGCGGGCCGAGTTCGTGCTGCTGCCCGGGGGTCACAGCTGGGCCGTCTGGCGCCCCGGCCTGGAGCGGCAGCTGCCCTGGCTGGCCCGGGAGACGGGACTGATCCGGTGAGCGGCACCGGCACCGGCGACACCCCGGCCGCCCCGCCTCCCGCGCCCCCGCCCCCGGCCGGCGACGTACCCGGGGTCGGTGACAGCACCCACCCCTGGCGGGCCACCCTCGACCGGCTCCTCGCACCCGTCCGCCACGCCCCCTTCACCCTGGGCTTCCTCGCGGTGCTGTGGATCGTCGGCGCCGTCACCGGCTCCCTGGGCTCCGGCCCCCGGCCGCACCGCATGGAACGGATCGCGGTCGGTGTGCCCGCGCTCGCCGACGGCCGCTGGTGGACCCCCGCCAGCTCCCTGCTGTGGTGCCCCGGCCTCGGCGCGTACATCGGCTCGACCGTCATCGTGCTGCTCCTTGTCACCCCCGCCGAGCGGCGCCTGGGCGTCGCCCGGACCGCCGCCGCGCTCCTCGGTGGCCAGGTCCTGGGCACCCTGCTGGGCGTCGGAGCGGTGAAGCTCGGCTCGCTGGCGGGCGAGCAGTGGCTGGACAGCCTCACCCAGGACCTGTCCGTCACCCCCACCGTGGGCGCCCTCGCCGTCGGAGCCGTCCTCAGCTACCGGCTCACCGCCCTGTGGCGACGCCGGGTACGGCTCGGCATCGTCGCCTTCTCCCTCGTCATGGCCCTGTACGTGGGCCACCTCCAGGGCGTGCTGCGGCTCGGCGGCGCGGTGGCCGGGCTCGCCGTCGGCGCCCTGCTCTTCCGCCGCCGCGGACCCCTGCGACCGCTGCACTCCTCCCACACCGAGGCCCGGGTGCTCGTCGCCCTCGTCGTGGCCGCCGCCGCGATCGGCCCGATCACCGCCATCCTCTACAAGGACGCCTACGGCCCCTTCAGCACCTTCAACGAGCTCTACGTCTCCACCCGGCCCAGCGCCCAGGACATCGCCGACGCCTGCGCCCAGTCCGCCCGGGACTGCCACGCCGCCCAGGCCGTCCGCGGCTTCTACGACTCGCCCGCCATCGCCATGGCCGTCGTCGTCCCCGTCGTCCTCCTCGTCCTCGCCGAGGGGCTGCGCCGGGGGCTGCGGCTCGCCTGGAGCCTGGCCGTCCTGCTCCACCTCTGCTGGATCGCCCTCTTCGCCTACTGGCTCCACGACTTCCTCGGCAACCCCTCCGCGTACGGTGCCCAGCCCAGCGAGCACGCCGACTACGTCCAGTACTTCGCCGAGCAGATGCTGCTGCCCGTCCTCGTCCTGCTCCTCCTCCTCGTCACCCGCAAACGCTTCGACCTGCGCCTGCCGCGCCCGGCCCTGTGCGGCCTGGCCGCCGTGGCCGGCGGCGCCCTGCTGCTGGCCTCCGCCGCGTACGTCGGCATCGGCTGGGCCGTGCGCGACCAGTACGACCCCCGGGCCGGTTTCGGCCGGCTGCTCGGCGGCCTGGTGTCGGAGTACCTGCCGCCCGCCTTCCTCGGCTACTTCACCGACTGGCCGGTGCCGGTCGGCGGCACGGCCGAGACCCTCTACCGCTACTGCGGGCTCCTCTTCTGGCTGGTGACCCTGATCGCGCTGCTGATCACCTTCCGCCGGCCCCGGCTCCACACCGACGCCGACGCGGCCGCGCGCGCCCGCGAACTGCTCGTCGCGCACGGCGGCTCGCCCCTGTCGTACCTGACGACCTGGGACGGCAACTACTACTGGTTCGCCGCGAACGGCCGGACCGCCGTCGCCTACCGGGTCATCGCCACGGTGGCGCTGACGACCGGCGACCCCTTCGGGGTGCCGGAGGAGCGGGCGGACGCGGTGGGCGGCTTCGCCCGCTTCTGCGACGAGCGCGGCTGGACGCCCTGCTTCTACAGCGTCGGCGCCGCCACCCGCGAGGCCGCCGAACGGCTGGGCTGGCGCTCGGTGCAGGTCGCCGAGGACACCGTGGTGCCGCTGCCCGACCTGGCGTTCACCGGCAAGAAGTGGCAGGACGTGCGCACGGCGCTGAACAAGGCCAGGAAGGAGGGCATCACCGCCCAGTGGTGGTCCTTCCCCGACGCCCCCGTCGCCGTCACCGACCAGATCCGGTCGATCTCCGAGGAGTGGGTCGCCGACAAGGGCCTGCCGGAGATGGACTTCACCCTGGGCGGCCTCGACGAGCTGGACGACCCGGCGGTGCGCTGCCTCCTGGCCGTCGACGCCGAGCACACCGTGCACGGCATCACCAGCTGGATGCCGGTGTACGAGGAGGGGGCGCCCGCCGGCTGGACGCTGGACTTCATGCGGCGCCGGGCGGACGGCTTCCGCGGCTCGATGGAGTTCCTGATCGCCTCCGCCGCGCTCGGCTTCAAGGAGGAGGGCGCCCGCTTCCTCAGCCTCTCCGGCGCCCCGCTGGCCCGCAAGGCCACCGAGGAGCCACCGGTCGCCCTCCAGCGGGTCCTCGACTACGGCGGGAAGATGCTGGAGCCCGTCTACGGCTTCCGGTCGCTGCTCGCGTTCAAGGCGAAGTTCCAGCCGCGCTACCGCCCGATGTACATGGCCTACCCCGACCTGGCGGCCCTGCCCGCCATCACCCGGGCGGTCGCCAAGGCGTATCTGCCGCACCTGACGGCCGTCCAGGGGGTGCGGCTGGTGCGGCAGTTCTCGGCGTAGCTCGTAGGCTCCTCCAGTGGCGCATGGGTGCCACGCAAGCCAGGGGTGACGGGCGAGAGGGGCCACGTGGCACACGAGAGCGCGATCGCGACGGCCAAGGAAGCGGCGGACGATGGCCTGGTGCTGGCCTTCGGCCGGCTCCAGGGGGCCGCGAACCGGCTGGAGTACATCCTGGGCCGGGCGATCGAGGAGGAGTGCGGGATCAGCCACCTGATGTTCGAGGTGCTGCTGATCCTGGGCCGGGCCGGGGAGGCGGGGCTGCCCATGCGGGCGATCGCCCAGGAGCGGGTGCTGACCACGGGCGGGGTGACCCGGCTGGTGGACCGGATGGAGGCGGCGGGCCTGGTGGTCCGGGACGCCGATCCCGGCGACCGGCGGGGCCGGCTGGTCCGGCTGACCCCGGTGGGGGAGGCGACGGTGGTCCGGGCCGCCCGGATCCACCGGGAGAACATCCGCCGCTTCTTCCTGGAGCCGCTGCCCGAGGCGCACCGGGAGCGGTTCGCCGAGGATCTGAAGATCCTCAGTCACGCGGCGAGGGACGCGCTGCCGCGACTGCGCTGAGGGGGCCGGCTCGGCGGTCGGGGGAATATCTGACACAGCAGATACTGTTATGGCAGGCGAACCGCTCACGCCATACCCTCTGGAGGTACCCCCCATGAAGCTCGTCTACGTCTTCGACGCCTACTGCGGCTGGTCCCACGGCTTCTCGGCCACGCTCACCGAGACCGCCCGGCGCCACCCGGGGCTGCCCGTGGAGGTCGTCTCCGGCGGACTGTTCACCGGCGCCCGCCGCGTGCCGATCCGCGAGTTCGGCTACGTCCAGGGCGCCAACGCGAAGATCGCGGAGCTGACGGGGGCGGGGTTCGGCGCGGCCTACGACCGGCTGATCGCGGACGGCTCCTTCGTCATGGACTCCGAGGCCGCCGCACGCGGCATGGCCGCCCTCCGCCAGGCCGCCCCGGACCGCGCCGCCGAACTGGCCGCCGCCCTCCAGAACGCGTTCTACGAGGACGGGCTCAGCCTCTCCGAGGAGGGCACCTACCGCACCGTCGCCGAGACCACCGGCCTCGACGCGGACGCCGTGGCCACCGCCTTCCCGTCCCCCGGCGCCGCCAAGGCCGCCCGCACGGACTTCCGCCGCGCGGCGGAGTACGGCGTCCAGGGCTTCCCCACGCTGCTCGCCGTCGACGGCGAGCGCGTCACGGTCCTGGCGGTGGGCCACGCGACGGCAGACCAGGTGAGCCAGCGCCTGGCGGCGGCCATGGCGGGCTGAAATCGGCCCGTCCGGAGCCTGAGGACCGGGGGTCCGGGGCGGAGCCCCGGTTGCGGCAACCCGCACGCCGCCTAGCCTGGGGAAACACCATGGCTCGCGCCGATATCCCACCCGCCGCACGCCGCGCCGTCTGGGCCACCCTCGCCGGCTGCGCCGGCTTCTACGGCTTCGCCCACGCCCTGGGCGACCGCATCCTCGGCCTCTACGCCATCTTCGGCGTCCTCCCGCTGGTCCTGTTCTCGCAGATCCCCGGCCCCGCCCGGCATCGCACCCGCGTCCTCCTCGCGATGGTGCCGGTCGGCTGGGTCATGGTCACGGCCGGCACCCTGCTGGCCGTGCGCGGCTGGGCCGCCGCGGCCGGCATGTTCGTCGTGGGCTTCCTCGTCGCCTTCGCGGCGACGGCCGGGCCCGGACCGGCCGGGCTGAGCGTGGCCTGCCAGCTCTTCTACGTCCTGCCCTGCTTCCCGCCCTACGCCCCCGAAACCCTCGGCTCCCGCCTGGCCGGACTGACCGCCGGCATCCTGCTCACCGCCGCCGTCGACCGGCTGCTGGACCGCCTGGGCTGGCGGGAGCCCCCGCCCGTCCCGTACCGGGTGCGGCTCGGCCGCGCGGCGGCCGCCGTGGCCGACAGCTGCGCCACCGCCGCGCGCGGCGGCGAGGACCTCCGGCCCGCCGCCGACCGCGCGCTCGAGGGGGCACGCCCCTCCCTGATCCCGCCCGCCGAGCGCCCCACCTCACCCTCCGCCCGCGACCGCGCCCTCAACCACACCCGCGCCTGCGTCCGGCACGTCCACGACCAGCTCGACCGCCTCTACCGCGCCCCCGGCGGACCCGACCACCCCTGCGGGCCCCGCGGCGGCGAGCCCGCCGCCACCGCCCTGCTGGAGCACACCGCCACCGCCCTGCGGCCCGTCGCCGACGGCCTGACCGGCGGCATCCCGCCCCCCGACGCCGACGAGCTGCGCCGCGCCGTCGCCGCGTTCGACGCCATCCGCGCGGACGAGCTCCCCGGCGCCCCGCCCGAGCGGCTCCGCCACGACGCCGTCGTCCGCTCCGCCGCCGAGGGCGCGCGGCTGGCCACCCGCACGTCCCGGATCGCCCTGGGCGCCCGTTCCACGACGGCCGGGGCGGAGCGCGACGGACCGTTCTGGTACGCCGCCGTGCCCGCCCCCGAGCTGTGGTGGCACCGGATGCGGGTGCACCTGACACTCCGCTCGGTCCATCTGCAGAACGCCCTCCGGGTCGCCACGGCCATGGCCGGCGCCCGGCTCCTGGTCGGCGCCCTCGACCTCTCGCACGGCTTCTGGGTCCTCCTGGCCACCCTCAGCCTCATGCGCACCTCCGCCGCCGACACCCGTACCGCCCTGCGCCCCGCCGTCACCGGTACGACCGCCGGGGCAGTGCTCGCCGCCCTCGCGCTCCGCGTGGTCGGCGACGTCCCCCTCTTCTACGCGGCCGTGCTGCCCATCGTCCTGCTCGTCGGCCTCACCGCGGCCCCGCTGCTCGGACCCGCGTGGGGACAGGCCACGTTCACCGTCGCCATCGTGCTGATGTTCGCCCAGATCTCCACCCCGCAGTGGCAACTGTCCGCCGCGCGCCTCGTCGACGTCCTCGTCGGCGGCGCGATCGGCGTCCTGGCCAGCCTCCTCGCCTGGCCGCGCGGCGCGGGGGGCGAACTGCGCTGCGCCGTCGCCGACTTCCTCGCCGCGGGTGCCGTCGGATGCCGGGGCGTCACGGACCTCCTCTGCGGCCGCCCCGCGCCCGCCGACCCCCTGCGCCCGGTCCGCGTGGCCATGCTCCTGGCCGAGGCCTCGTACTGCCAGCACCAGAGCGAACGCCTCCTGCGGCGCACCGCCGACCCGCCGTGGTGGATCGCCATGCTGGCCGGCTACCACATGCTGCGCGGCGGCGAACTGATGCTCCTGCGGCACGGCGCCGCCCTCGGCGACACGCCCCTCGCGCCCGACGCCGCCGCCGAACTGACCCTCCTGGCCGACCGCGTGGCCGCCGACGCCCTCCGCACGGCCGAGGCACTGCGCGCCCCCGCCCCGTCCCGCCCCGCCACCGGTGCCCCCGATCCCGTTCCCCACCCGGCCGCCGCGTCGGGCCTCCTGCGCAGCGCCGCCCTCCACGCCGGGGACGTGGACGCCGCGCGCGTCCTGCTGACGGTGGACGCGGAGGCCTGGCTGACGGGCGTGGCGGAGGACATCGCACGGATCGCCCGCACCCCGTACGCGGTACCGGCCGCCGCGTGAGTGACGTCCTCGGCGCGGTAATTCGATGGCGCGCGCGAAACTGTTTGCCCACTCTGGTCCCCGTGGCAGAAAGCAAACACCAGATTCGAGCCCAGTACACGGACTCCACGGTCACCGTCTACCAGGCGTACGCGCCGGGGATCGGCCTGCCGGCGGCCCGTGACGGCCGTTTCCCGGAGACGTGGAAACGGGACCGGATGACATGGATCAAGCCGTCGTTCCTGTGGATGATGTACCGCTGCGGGTGGGGCACGAAGGAAGGCCAGGAGACCGTCCTCGCCGTCGAGATCTCCCGCGAGGGCTTCGAGTGGGCGCTGGAGAACGCCTGCCTGTCCCACTACGAGCGGGGGCTCCACGCCGATGCCGCCACATGGAAGCGCCGGCTGAAGCGGGCCCCGGCCCGGGTCCAGTGGGACCCCGAACGCGACCTCCGCCTTCGGCCTCTTCCCCACCGGTCGCTCCAGCTCGGCCTCACCGGCGAAGCGGCGCGCCGCTACGCCGACGAATGGATCGTCGCCGTCACCGACGTCACACCGCTCGCCCACGCGATCCACGCGCATGTCCGGGACGGGGACCTGGACGCCGCGGGGCGACTCCTGCCCCAGGAACGCCCCTACGCCGTGAACGACGGGTTCCTGGCTCACCTGCACCAATGAGCCGGGGGTGCCCAGGTCGCGCTGTCACCCGTTCGGGTTAGTCCGCCCTCTGTCCCGCATGCCCGCTCGTCGGCCGTGCGCATGCTGAAGACAGGGGGCCTTCTTCAGCGTGGGCCCGCCGCCCGGCATCCGGGGAGGGGAACGCCATGTCACTCATGGACACGCTCAAGGGCCTCGTCGGCAGGGGGAAGGAGGCTGCGGCCGAGAACCCCGAAAAGGTTCATGAAGCGGTGGACAAGGCCGGAGGATTCATCGACGAGAAGACGGAGGGCAAGTACTCCGATCAGATCGGCAAGGGCGCGGACGCGGTGAAGAACGCCGTCCCCGAGCGGGAGCAGCCCGAGAGCCCTCCGCCCCCCGCCCCCGAACCGCCCGCGGATCCCCAGGGGTGACCCGCCCGTAGAGGCCCCTCCGGGGCCCTCGTGCCTATCGTGGAACGCGTAGGCGAACGCGACGACGCGTGCGCGAGAACAAAGGCGGTGGCGACGTGCCGGATCCCGCGACGAGAGTGACCGTGGTGGTGGCCGACGAGCACCCCGCCTACCGCGAGGGCGTCGTCCGGGGTCTGCGCGTCGAGGCCCGGATCGACGTGCGGGCCGAGGCCGAGGATGGCGTCGCGGCACTGACCGCCATCCGGGACCTCGTCCCGCACGTGGCCCTGGTCGACTACCGGCTGCCCAAGATGGACGGCGTCGCCGTGATCCACGCCGTCGTCGAGGCCGGGCTGCCGACCCGGGTCGTGCTGCTGTCGGCCGCCACCGACGCGGCGGTGGTCTACCGGGCGCTCCGGGAAGGGGCCGCCGGACACCTCGCCAAGGACGCCAAACGGCCCGAGTTCGTCGAAGCGGTGCTGGCGGCCGCCGACGGCAGACCGGTTCCCCCGGAGACCGGTCCCGGGCCGCCTGCCGGCGAGGACGCCACGGCCCTCTCCGACCGCGAGCGGCAGGTCCTGCTCGGCTTCGCCGAGGGCAAGGGCATCCCACAACTCGCCGCCGAACTGCGGCTGGCGGCGAACACCGTCAAGACCGTCACCCAGGGGCTGTACGAGAAGCTCGGCGTACCCGACCGGGCGACCGCGGTCGCCGAGGCCGTACGCCGGGGCCTGCTCGACTGAGGCGCCGGGGCGCCACCGAAATCAGAGGACGGGGCGCGGCGTGGTCACTACGATCCGGATTATGAGTACCCACCGTGCCGGCCCCACGTTCGTCCTGGTGCACGGGTCCTGCACCAGCTCCTTCATGTGGACGTCCGTCCAGCGGGAGTTGGCGTTGCTCGGCCACCGCAGCCTCGCCGTCGACCTGCCGGGCCATGGCTTCGACGCGCAGTACCCGGTGGCCTATCAGGCCCCGCAGGATCTCGACGCCTGGGCGGCCGAGCCTTCGACGCTGGGCAAGGTCACCTTGCAGGACAACGTGGACATGGTGGTCGACGTCGTCCGCCGAGTGGCCTCGTACGGGCCTGTGGTGCTGGTGGGCCTCAGCCTCGGCGGGACCACCATCACGCAGGTGGGCAACGCGATCCCCGAACTGGTGGACAGGCTTGTCTACGTATCCGCGTGGTCGTGCGTACAGCGGTCCAGCCCGGTCGAGTACATGCGGGAACCCGAGTTCGCCGACAGTCTGCTGGGCCCGATGGCGGCATTGAACGTGGGCGATCCGGCCGCACTCGGCGCCGGCCGGGCCAACTACCGCACGGCGGACCCCGCCCTGCTCGCCGCCACCAAGGCCGCGGTCATGGCGGATGCCACCGACGAGCAGTTCCGTGCCTTCCTCAACATCCTGCAACCCGACGAGTCCCTCGCCGTGATGACGGCTGACGCCCGGGGGCAGGCCGACACCTGGGGAACGATCGCCCGCACGTACATCCGGCTCACCGGTGATCGCGCAATTCCGGTGGCGATGCAGGACCGCCTGATCGCCGAGTCCGACGCGCTGACCCCCGACAACCCCTACGACGTGCACACCCTGGACACCAGTCACGTCGGCTTCGTCCTGCGACCGGCGGACGTGGCGGGAATCCTGGACCGGCTGGTCGCCTAGGGATCGCGTCGACTCGACCTGAGCCGGCAGCGGGCCCACCGGCGAGGCCGCGTGTGGTTCCGCCCGGCCTCCTCCGGTTGCGCGCCCTGCGGGGATCCGGTCGACTGGGCTGACCGGTGCCTTCCGGGTGCCGGTGGCCCGGGGGCCCGAGAACGGTGAGGTGTCGTCCGATGGCGCGAGCTCCGGAGGAACCCGGACCCGGAGACGGACGGGACCCCGGCCGCTGGGCGATGCTGGCCGTGCTGTGCGCCAGCCTGCTGCTGGTCGCCATGGACGCCACCATCCTCAACGTCGCGCTGCCCTCGCTGATCGACGACCTCCGGCCCGGCCCGCTGGAACAGCTGTGGATCATCGACATCTACGGGCTGATCCTGGGCGGCCTCCTCGTCACCACCGGCGCGGTCGGCGACCGGTGGGGCCGCAAACGGCTCTTCCTCCTCGGCTTCGTGCTCTTCGGCGCCGCCTCCGTCCTCGCCGCGACCGCGCACAGCTCGCTCCAGCTGATCGGCGGCCGGGTGCTGCTCGGGCTGGGCGGCGCCATGGTGATGCCGTCGACGCTCTCCCTCATCCGGAACATCTTCACCGACGCCCGGGAACGGGCCCTGGCCATCGGCGTGTGGGCCGCCGTGGCCGGGGCGGGCGCCTGTGTGGGGCCGCTGGTGGGCGGGTTCCTCGTCGAGCACTTCGCGTGGCAGGCGGCCTTCTGGGTGAACGTCCCGATCGTCGTCGTGACGGTCGCGATGGGCGTCCGGCTGCTGCCGGAGTACCGCGCCCCGCACCCCGGAGGGCTCGACTGGCCCGGCGCGGCCCTCTCGGTCGTCGGCATCGTGGCCCTCGCCTGGGGCATCAAGCACATCGCCAAGGGCAGCCCGCACCCCTCGGACGTGGGCGCCCTCCTCCTCGGCGTGGCCCTGCTCGCCCTGTTCGCCTGGCACCAGCTGCGGCTCGACGACCCCCTGCTGGACGTCCGGCTGTTCCGCGAAGGCCCGTTCCTCGCGGCGGCGCTGGCCACCCTCCTCGCCATGCTCGCCATCGGCGCCGCGCTGTTCCTCATCTCCCTCTGGCTCCAGTACGTGCACGGCTACTCGCCCTCGGAGGCCGGGCTGCGCACCCTGCCCTCCGCCCTCGCCATGCTGGTCGGCTCGCTGAGCTCGCCCTGGCTGATGCACCACGCCGGGGTGCGCACCGTGCTGGCCGCCGGTCTGGGCGCCCTCGCGGGAGGCTTCCTGCTCCTCGCCCTCGCCCCGCAGCCGACCACCTACCCGGTCGTGGCCGTCGTCCTGGCCGGGATCGGCCTCGGCGACGGGCTGGCCATCACCGCCTCGGCGTCCGTCCTCGTCTCCGCCGTCCCCGCGGAGCGCGCCGGGCAGGCCGGCGCGGTCTCCGAGACCGCCTACGAACTCGGCGTCGGACTCGGCGTGGCCCTGCTCGGCAGCATCCACGCGGCCGTCTTCTCCGACCGCATGACGGGCCTTCCGCTGCGCGGGCACGACCTCGACACCGCGCGCGGCTCGGTCGGCGGCGCGGCGGAAGTGGCCCGGCGGGTCGGCGGGGACACCGGGCGACGGGTACTGGAGGCCTCGCGGGCCGCCTTCGACCAGGCGCTCACCACCACCGCCTACGTCTCGGCGGGCATCGTCGTCACCGTCACC
Source organism: Streptomyces sp. NPDC037389 (assembly GCF_040636475.1). NCBI lineage: Bacteria > Bacillati > Actinomycetota > Actinomycetes > Kitasatosporales > Streptomycetaceae > Streptomyces > Streptomyces sp. NPDC037389. Next base: position 180,313 of record NZ_JBEZUS010000006.1, on the reverse strand, counting down.
CTGCTGACCGTGTTCATGGTCCCGCGCGGGTTCAAGGTGACGGGCGGCGGCCACTGAACGACGGCCGCCCGCCGCCCCGGACAGGTCAGGGCACGATGCGCAACTGCACCGCGCCGGCCGCCTGCCGGACGCCCTCCGGCGTCAGACAGCCCACGGGAAGCCCGCCGCCCGGCGTCAGTTCGATGAACCGCTCCACGTCCGCGCCCTTGTCGCGCCCCGCGACGACCGTGCCCTTGAGCCGTACCGTGCTGAGGCCGAGGGCCCGGCCGGCGTGGCCGGTGGGGTAGTCGATCTCCGAGACCGAGCCGTCCCCGTAGCGGAGGGTCTCGTGCCCCGAGGGCGTGTGGAGCCCGAGACAAGTACCCGACGGCGACTGGCCGTTGGCGACACCGGTGGCCGCGACGGTGTGTCCCGGGCGGTCGGAGCAGGCGTACGAGGCGGCTCCCCGGATGCGGACCTGCTGGGGTGTGAGCGTCAGTCCCGGACTGTACGTGGTGTTCTCCAGCCCCTGACACGTGACCGGCGCGTGGGCGGGGGCGTGGGCCCCGACGGCCGGTGCGGCCCACCCCAGACAGGTGCCGAGCAGCGCCAGTGAACCGAACGCGACGCCGATCCCGCGCTTTCCGAACATGCGGTACCCCTTCGAGATGCCTCGACGCGCCCGGAGCGGCGCGTTCCGGCCCTCCCTACCCCCGCCGCCCACGGGAACCACCCCGCGCCGCCGGGCCCCCGCAGCACCTTCGCCCCGCCCGCGCCACAGCGTGCGCGCCCCGGCGCGCCACGCTCAACCGGTGCGCAGGAGCGGTAGCGACGCGCCCGCCGTGGTGCCCCGCAGCGCCGCGTGGACGGCGAGCAGCACCCCGGCGGTCCCCGTCGCCAGGTCCATCGACAGCCGCAGCAGCCCGTCCATCGGGAAGGCCAGCCGCCCCTGGAACCGCACCGCGTGCAGCCCCAGCCCGCGCAGCTGGGCCTGGCGCGCGTCCGCCGGGCCGCCGAGGTGGACGAGCGCGTAGAGCAGCCCGGCGTGGCCCTCGAAGAGGCCGGAGGACAGCAGCAGTTCGGTGCCCAGGCCCGCGCGGATCCGGTCCCGCAGCCCGGCGAAGTGCGGGTCCTCGCGGTGCCGCAGATACTCGTGGAGGGCGATGGCGACGCCGGCGCCGCCCCCGCCGAGTGTGGTCAGCCGGCGCCGCCCCGCGCGCACGTGGACGTGCCGGCCGGGGGACACCCCGCAGTGGGCGAGGTCGCGGGCGAGCGCGGCCTCCGCCCACCGCAGCCAGCGGTCGTCGCCCGTCTCGGCGAAGAGCCGGCTGAACAGCAGGGCCGGCCCGGACCAGCCCCGCATCAGCCCCGCCGCCGACGCGGGACCGCTGCCGGCGCCGTCGAGGCCTCGTGCCAGCCTCTCCGCCAGCCGCGCCGCCGTCGTCACGTCCCCGAAGTGCGTGAAGGCCAGGCCGATCCCGGCGAGCCCGCCGAACAGCCCCGCCCCGCAGTCGCGCAGGTCGAAGGCGCCCAGCCGGGCCAGGGCCGCCCGCGCCTGCTGCGGGCGGCCGAGCTCGTCGAGGACGTAGGCCACGCCCGCGAGCCCGTCGTAGAGGCCCGGCCGGGGCCAGCGGGCCCGCTCGGCCGCCCGGGCCAGCCAGTCCACGTACCCCTCGAAGCGCGCGCCGCCGCCGTGCCCGGTGCGGTGCAGCGCGTGGAGCACGCCCGCCGCGCCGTACGCCAGCGCCGCGCCCTGGCCGTCGAACTGCCGGACGTCGCCGGGGAAGAGCCGGTCCTCCCGCTCCGGGGTGGCGCTGCGCGCGATGGCCTCGCGCAGGGAACCGAGGGCCTCCTCCCAGTCGCCGGCCGGGCCGTCCGCCGTGCGCGGCCACGCGGGCGCGGGCGGCGGGGCGGGGTCCGGGGGCGGGGCGAGGCCCGCGCGCAGCCGCTCCCCGTAACCGGGCGGCAGGGGGAAACGGTCCTCGACGTGCCGGATCAGCTCCTCGTGCTTGCGCGGGTCGAAGCGCAGCAGCTCGGTGAGCGGGCAGAAGACCGCGAGCCGCATGCAGTCCAGGGCGTAGGCGTCGACGGCCGGTCCCGAACGCGCCCAGGGGGCCGTGAAACCCGCCGTGCCCAGCGCCGGGGTGAAGTTCTCGTCCGTCCCGAAGGACGTCTCGAAGTCGACGAGGCAGACGCTGCCGTCCGGCCGCACCAGCACATTGCCCGGCTGGAGGTCCCCGAAGACCACGCCCCGTCCGTGGAGGGCGGCTATCGCCTCCTCGACGCGGGCGACGACCGCGCAGGCCCAGGCGGTGTACGCGGCCAGCTCCGCCCGGCCCGCGTCCGGCCGGAAGAGGGGGTGGCGGCGCCCCATGGCCTCCTCCAGCCGTTCCCCCTCGACGAACTCCTCGACGAGGAAGTGGTGTTCCCAGTGCCGCGTCCGGGCGAGCACCCGCGGTACGCAGCCGAGCCCGGCGAGCCGCTCCAGCACGGCGTGCTCGCGCCCCAGCCGGGCCACCGCGTCCATGCCGTTGTCGTCGACCCCGGCATACGGGCGCGCCTCCCGCAGCACCACGCGTCGCCCGGTGCCGGAGGCGACGGCGCGGTAGACGCCGCCGCTGTTGGAGAAGCGCAGCGCCTTCTCCACCCGGTAGGGGAAGCCCCCGGCGCCGTCCGCCCGCGCGGCGCGGATCCGCCCGGCGATGAACGACGGAACGCCCGCCCACGGCGGCACCTTGAAGGCGGCCCCGCGCACATCGGGCACCGCCCTGCCGTCGGGCCGGACGACGGCGGGCACGTACTCGCCGTCGCCGGAGAAGCAGAACCGGGGCGCGAAACCCCCGTAGCGCAGGTACAGCGGTCCGTCGTCCCAGCGCAGATCGCTGAGGATGTAGGGGCCCTTGACGCCCCGCAACAGCGCGGACAGCTCCTCGAGCGCGCGTTCAAGGAGCTCCTCGGAGCGCGGGTAGACGGTGACGAGCTTGCCGCCCGCCGAGCGCGGGGCCCGCTTGCTGTTGACGAGGGCCAGCAGGGTTCGGCTGCGCAGGAACTTGAAGCCGATGCCGCGCTCGACGCAGTACTCCCAGACCGTGGCGATCGCCCGGGGGGCCTCCTCGACGGTCGCCGAGACATGGATCTTCCAGCCCTGCGGCGGCAGCCGCGCGTCCCGGGGCCGCAGGACCACCCAGCCGTCGCGTTCCGCGCGCCGCCACCCCGGCGGCGCCGGGCGGGCGGCGTGGGCGAAGCGGACGGCGGTGTCCTCCACGCGCTCCGGGGCGTCCACGAAGAGGGGGTCGGCGACGAGGTGGCCTTGAGCGAGCATGCCGTGCTCCTCCGGTGCCGTGTCGGGTCCGGTGCCGCGTCGGTCCGGTGCCGGGCCTCGCGTTTCCGGCGGGCCGACCGCCGCCGCCGTCCGGTGCGGCGGCGGCCGTCCCGCCGTCCCGCGAGGGCGGCTCAGACCTGTCCGAGGGTGCTGTGGTAGCTGTTGCTACACGGCCACTGGACGGGGGTCTCCTCCTCCAGCTCCTGTAGCTCCAGGATCTCCGACACGTCGTTCACCTCCCTCCCGGGCGGGCGGGACGGCCACGGGACGGGGGTCGAGGAAGGGCAGGACGGGCCCGGTCCCCTCGAACGCCGAGCCCAGCGCGAGCAGGACGCCGGCGGCGCCCGTCGCCAGGTCCGCCGAGAGCCGCAGCATCCGGAACCCGGGGAACGCCAGGTGCCCCCGGTAGGTCTGGGCGTACCAGGACAGCAGGCCGATCTGCCGGCCGAGCGCGGTGCCCGCGACCGGCTCGCCGAGCGCCGCGAGCACGGCCACCGACCCGGCCCGCCCGCGCAGCAGGCCCGCGTTGCGCACGTACACGGCGTCGCAGGTGAGCCGGAGCGAGGCGAGCACGGCGGCCAGCCGGGGGTCGGGCCGGTACCGCAGCAGGTCGCGCAGGACGAACGCGAGCCCGGTGCTGCCCCCGTGGAGGTACGGCAGGTTGGCCGCGCCGTCGAAGAGGGTGAGCGTCCCGTCGGGGAGGGTGCGCAGCCGCACCAGGTCGTGGCGCAGGGCGTGCCCGGCGAGGCCGAGGAGGGAGGCGTCGCCGGTGTGCTCGTACATCCGCAGGAACAGCAGGGCCGCTCCGGTCGCGCCGTGCAGCAGCCCGTAGGGTGCGGGGCGGCCCGGCGGGGCGGGCGGGGGGCCGTCCTCGACGGCCCGGCCGAGCTCGCCCGCGAGGCTCAGCGCGCGGCCCAGGAGCGCGGGGTCCCCGGTGGCGGAGGCGAAGTGCAGCAGGGTCAGGGCGATGCCGGCCCGGCCGGCGGCCAGGCCCGCGCCGGGCACCGCGTCCCGCTCCGGCGGGCAGCGGCCGAGGACGTCGAGGGCCTCCGCGCGCAGGCCGAGCGTGTCGAGGACGAACGCGACGCCGTGCAGGCCCTCGTGGAGGCCGGGCGCGGGGTCCGGGTCGCGCCGCACGGCCGCCAGGAGCCACGCGGTGTACTCCTCGGGGACCCGCGCCCCGGCCCTGTGCAGGGCGTACAGGACCCCGGCCGCGCCGTGGGCGAACGCGGGACCGCCCAGCGCCCCGGCCCCGGTGGGGCTGCCGGGGAAGAGCCGGTCGGCGCGGCCCGGGGTGGCGGTGGCGTGGATGCCCCGGACGAGGGAGTCGCGGATCGCCGGCCAGTCGGGCCGGTCCGCCGTCAGCGGCGCGCCCGCCCGGTCGTCCTCGGCCGGGTGGCCCTCGGGCCACAGCCCCGTCAGCAGCCCGGCGCCGAACCCCCGGGGCACGGGGTAGTGCCGCTCGATCGCGGCGGTGAGGGTGTGGAGCTTGCCGGGGCTGCGGTAGGGGACCGGCAGGAACAGCCACAGGCGCAGCCGGTCGAGGAGATGGCGCAGGGCGTCGGGGGCCGTGAGGCCGGGCGGTACGGTGAAGCCGGGCTCGCCGGTGGCGGGGGCCCGGTCGTCCCCGGCGTCCGTGAGCGTGCCGAGCCCGACGAGCGCCACCCGCCCGTCCGGCCGCACGAGGACGTTCTCCGGCCGGAGTTCGCCGAGACGCAGCCCGTGGGCGTACAGGGCGTGCAGGGCCCGCTCGGTGCGGTCCACGACGTCCAGGGCCCAGGCGGTGTACGGGGCGGCCTCCCGCGCGGCACGCTCCCGCGAGGTGAGCGGGAAGGCGGTGGCGGTGGCCCGCGGCAGCGAGGTGCCCTCGATGAACTCCTCGGCGAGGAACCGGTGTTCCGCGTGGGTGAGGTGGCCGAGGACGCGCGGTACGCAGTCCAGGCCCGCGAGTCGCTCGCGCGCCGCCCGCTCCCGGTCGAGCCGGGCGACGGCGTCCTCGCCCCGTTCGTCGAGCCCGGCGTACGGCCGGGCCTCGCGCAGCACCACGCGCTCGCCGGTGCGCTTGTCGACCGCGAGATAGGTGCCGCCGCCGTGGGACCTGCCGAGTGCCCGCTCGGCCCGGTAGGGGAAGCCGCCGGCCGGCCGGGCGCGCAGGGCCTCCAGGCCGGGCCGGAGCACCTCGGGCAGCGGCACCCCGTCGGGCGGGGCGAAGACGCTCCGGTCGCCGGGCCGGGGCCGGCCCTCCGGGCGGGGCGGGCCGTGGCTGACGTACAGCGGGCCGGAGCCGTGCCGCAGCGCGCCCGGCACATACGCGCCGGGCAGCCCGGCGAGGAGGACCGCGAGCTCCTCAAGGCTCCGGGTGAGCGTCGTCCCGTCGCCCGCGTGGACGGTGATCAGCCGGTTGCCGGGCAGCGGCTCGGCGCGGTCGCCGCCCAGTTCGCGGGCGGTGGCGCGGCTGCGGATGAAGTCGAAGGGCAGGGCATGCGCCACACAGTGCCCCCAGACGATCTCGACGGCCCGGGCGAGCTCCGGCAGCGCCACCGACACATGGATCCGCCAGCCCGCTTCCGGTGTCACCGAATTGGGCCGCAGAGTGATCCACCAGCCGGACTCGCCGCGCTCCCAGCCCGGCGGCGGTTCCCGGCGGGCCGCCGCGAACCTCTCGTGGTCGTCCGGATAGCGCTCGGGCACCTCGTAGAAGACGGGGTCGGCGAGGCAGAAACGGTCGTAGTCCTTGAGCGTCAGCACGGCGCTTCCCTTTCGGGGCGAGGACTGCGGGGGTCAGTGGGCGAGGGCGCTGAACTCCGGGGGATTCGTACGCACCGCGCGGCGTTCGATACGGGAACGGACCTCCGGGGAGCCGAAGTGATAGTCCATGCGGCGCACGGCCGCCGCCCAGTCCTGCATGGTGCGCACCGCCGACAGCGTTTCCACGACAAAGGGATCGCTGAGCCGGGAGACGCCCCGGTGCCACAGATCGAGCGGGGATTCCTGGAGAATGTTTCCCACCGTGCCCTCGTACACGGGCAGTGCCCTGACATCACCGTCCGGTTCGATCTGCATCACCAGTGCGTCGACGCCACTGGCGAAACGGTCCGGCCGCATCACGAGGTTCTGATTGTCGGTGGTGAAGACCCGTACCCCGGCCGGCGCCAGACGCTGGAGCCGGGCCCGCCGTTCGTCGCTCGTCAACTCGGTCACCTGGGCGTCGTCGAGGAGCTCGAAACGACAGAATTCCGGCCTGCTGGCAAGCCCTTCGGGCACCGCCGCGTTGAAGGTGAGCGTGCGCAATTCCGGGAAGCGCGGGGCGATGGCCGTGCAGAATTCCTCCAGTTGCGGGAAATTACTGCGCACGACGACGCAGTCGATGCCGAACCACAGCGGCGCGCGCCCCCGCCGGGCGCGCTCCCGGGCCACCCCGTCGAGCTGGGTGAGGGCGCTCAGCGCCCGGTCGAAGGAGCCCCGCCGGCCCCGGATCCGGTCGTGTACCTGGGCCGTCGCCCCATCGAGGCTCACGATGACCTCGTCGAACACGGAACCGAGTTCGGCCGCCATCCACGGTTCCATGATCCAGCCGCTGGTGTAGACGGCGGTGCGCACCCCGGCCCGGGAGAGCCGGGCCGCGACCTCGAAGATCCCCTTGACGACGAGGGGTTCCCCGCCGGAGAGCGCGACCACCCGGGGATTCAGCGAGATCAGGGCGTCGGCGACCCGCAGCATGTCCTCGTGGCTCAATTGCCGCGGTGCCCGCCTGCCGGACTCCGAATAGCAGTGCGAGCAACGCAGGGGACAGGCATAGGTGGTGTCCCAGACGACCACCTCGGGACCGGAAGACACGCTCATGGTTCCCTTTCGGCTTTCCTTGAATCGCACAGTCGATCGTCCTACCGGGGCCGTCGGGGCCGGTAAAAGGGCGGATATACCGAGTCTGCCGTGCCGGGGCGGCGGCGCGTACCCCGGAATCCTCCGATCCCACTGGGGGTTTTCCGCTATACGCGCCGAACGGGATCGTCTGGACTGGCACCTGGGCGCCCCCGATAATGTCGCGCGTGAGGGGTGCGTGTGAGGGGTAACGGCCGTGCGATACAGGTCGCCGCGTTCTCGGGCGGGCTGTGCCTGCTGTGGGCGGTGACCACCGGAGCGTTTCTGCTGCGGAACAACACCGTCACCCTGCCGTGGATCCTCGGCTCCGTCCTCCCGTGCTACTGCGCCGGACTGTTCGCGTGGTGGCACGCCCCCACGAGCCCGGTCGCCCGCCGGCTGCTGCTGATCGGCGCCGCGCTGGCGGTGAGCATCGGCATCCGCTGTACGTCGGCGCTGCTGACGACCTCGTTCGGCTGGGACCTCACCGCGCCCGAGAACGGCCTGCCGTCCCTCCAGGCGTCCTGTCTCGTCCTGCCCACCGAGTGGGACAACCTCGCCGTCAGCATCCTCGTCGTCCACCTGCTCGCTCTGCTGCCCGACGGCCGCCCCCGGTTCCGCTACGAACGCCCCGTGCTGCGCTCGCTGTGGGCGCTGCTGGCCCTGCCGTTCGCCCTGCCGCTGGCGGGCGTGCCCACGCGGATCGTGGAGTACATGGTCTTCTACTACCCCGAGGCCTGGCTGCCCGGGGTGGGCGCCGCGCTGCTGGTGCTGCGCTGCCTGCGCGCGCGGGCCGCCGGGGACCGGGACCTGTCCGGGGTGCTGCCCGTCGCCGCCGTGGCAGCGGTCCTCTTCCTGGGCCGGGCCACCTCGCGGCTGTTCCGGCCCTGGCACGGCGAGACGGGCATCCTCTACCTCGTCGGCTCGGCGCTCGGGGCCCTGCCCTATGTGCTGATCTCCCTGTCCGTCGTCTACGCCGCCTTCCGCTACCGGCTCCTGGGCGTCGACATCGTCATCCGGCGATCCGTCGTCTACGGCACCCTGTGGCTGATCATCAGCGGCTGGTACCTGGGCATGGCGATGACGCTCGGGCTGACGGCCGGACAGTACTTCCCGATCGGGCTGTCCGTGCTGGTCGCGGTCACCGCGACCGCCCTCTTCCAGCCCGTCCGGGAGCGGCTGAACCGGCTCGCCCAGCGGCGGGTCTTCGGCGAGCGGCTCAGCGGCTTCGAACTGCTCGTCCAGTTCGGCAGCGCCCTCGAACACGCCTACGACCTCAGCCGGTTGGCGCCCCAGCTGGCGGCCGGACTCCAGCAGGGGCTGACCCTGCGCTGGACCCGGGTCCGGCTCGGCGGCGGGGACCTCCCCGTCCACCTGGGCACCGCCGGCGAGCCACCCGGCCGGGGCCGGCGCCCGGCCGGTGCCGGGGGCGGCTTCCCGCTGCGCTACGGCAACGACGTCCTCGGCCTGATCGAGTACGGGCCCAAGGCCGAGGGCCGCTTCACCCCCCAGGACCACGACCTGGTGGAGACCCTGGCCCGGCAAGCGGCCCTCGCCGTCCACAACGCGCGCCTGGCCGCCGAACTCTCCACCCGCGTCCTGGAGGTGCAGCGCCAGGCGGGCGAGCTGGACGCCTCCCGGGCCCGGATCGTCCACGCCCAGGACAGCGAACGCCGCCGTATCGAACGGCGGCTCCACGACGGCATCCAGCAGGACCTCGTGGCCCTGGTCGCCAAACTGCGCCTGGCCCGCAACAGACTCGGCCGCGGGGGCGACGTCGACACCATGCTCACCGAGGTGCAGGACGACGCCTACCGCGTCATCGACGAGCTCCGCGAGGTCGCCCACGGCATCCACCCGCCCGTCCTCACCGACCAGGGCCTGGTCGCGGCCGTCACCTCCCGGGCCCGGCGGATGCCGATCCCCGTCACCGTGCGCGTCGACGACTCCCTGGACCGGGTGCGCTTCGCCCTGGACATCGAGGAGTCGGCGTTCTACCTGGTCTCCGAGGCGCTGACGAACGTCCTCAAGCACGCCCGGGCCGCCCGGGTGACGATCCGCATAGCGCGCTCGGAGGGCTGGCTGGTGGTGGAGGTCGTCGACGACGGGGTGGGCTTCCCCTGCGACACCACCCGGGGCTCGGGGCTGACGGGCATGCGGGACCGCATCGAGGCGGTCGGCGGCGACCTGCGGATCATCAGCCGTACCGGTGGCGGCACCATGATCCGCTCCCGGCTGGCCGAGCGGCTAAGAGAGGAGTTCTGTGACTGAGGTACCGATGCGCGTCGTCATCGCCGAGGACCACTACCTGGTGCGCGAGGGCACCCGTCGGCTGCTGGAGGACACCGGCGACATCTCCGTCGTCTCGGCGGTCGGCGACGCGACGGAGCTCCTCGACGCCGTCGAGGAGCTCCGTCCCGAGGCGGTCATCGCCGACATCCGCATGCCGCCGAGCCACCACACCGAGGGCATCGCCGCCGCCCACGCCATCCGCGCCGGCCACCCCGGCATCGGCGTCGTCATGCTCTCCCAGCACGCCGACGAGAACTACGCCTTCGACCTCTTCCGGCGCGGCACCGACGGCCTCGCCTACCTCCTCAAGGAACGCATCGGCGAACTCGACGAACTCCTGCGCGCCCTGCGCGAGGTGGCCGCGGGCCGCTCCGTCGTCGACCCCCGCATCGTCGAGGTCCTGATGGGCAGCCACACCCGCGCCGCCGACGCCCCGCTGGCCTGTCTGACCCGCCGCGAGCTCGACGTCCTGCGGCACATGGCCGAGGGCAAGACCAATCGCGCCATCGCCACGGAGCTCGTCCTGTCGGAGTCGACCATCGAGAAACACGTCAACTCCACGTTCGCCAAACTCGGCCTCGCGGAGGAGCCCCAGCTGCACCGGCGCGTCAGCGCCGTCCTCGCCTATCTGCGGCACGCGCCGCGCGGGAGAGGGACGTGATCCCGGACCACCGGACCGCGCCCCGCGCGCACAGCGCCGCCCGGGCCAATTACCCCTGGAGGTCCTCCCAGGTGATGACCGGGCTCCCCGCACGCAGGCTGTAGTCCATCGCGGGGTCCCGCACCGGCCACTTCAGCCGGAGCCAGCCGGGGATCGTCGCCGGGATGCCGTCGTCGGCCGCCAGGTGCCAGAAGGTGTTGGAGTCCTGGCGGGCGAAGTACGGGCAGAGGAAGGAGACGACGACCGTCACCCGGCGGCCCCGCGTCACCGGGGTGACGGCGTGGTAGATCCTGCTGCCGTGGAGGAACAGCGTTGCCCCGCGCTCCCCGCAGGGCGCCTCCCTGATCCGGGGATCGCCCTCCCGGGCGCCGGTGAACTCGTCCGCGCGGCCCATGAAGTAGCTGAAGCGCCCGCCGTCGTAGTCCTCGTAGCCGTTGAGCTGGATGGTCAGGACGTAGTCCATGCCGTCGTGGTGCCATTTGACGATGTCCGCGCGGCCGTCGGCCTCGAAGTAGTTGACCTGCACGGTGGGGATCCGCAGCGGATGCGGGATCAGGGGCACCCCCGCCAGCCGGGAGCAGGACAGCAGGAAGCCCCGGTCGCGGATCATGTTGTTGATGAACGCCGACATCAGATCGGCGTTGCGCACCCGGCGGGTGGTGATGAACCGGGCGCTGCCGGCCGAGCTCTCCAGCCGGTCGCACACCTCCGTCAGAGAGTCCAGGCCCTCCGGGGTGAGAATCTGTACGGGCCCGACGAGCGCCGTGTCGTCCACCGCGCCGTAGCCGCGGCTGAGCTCGTGGGAGGCGTAGCCGAAGTCCTGGAGCCCCAGGCGCGGCCCCTTGACGTCCCGCGCCACGAACTCGGCGCGCCAGCGCGGCTCGCCCGGCTGCCCGGCAGCGCGCCGTGGCCTCCGGCCGCGCAGGGCGTGGAGGAACCGGTCGAACCCGGTGGCCATCTTCGGGTGGTTGAGGGGACGGGGTCTGTGTCGGGTCGTCGCCGCCATGAGGTGATTGCAGCGCCGGGCGCCGGGCCTGGCAAGGGAGGTGTTCCCGCCACAGCGGGGCCTTCCTTGCTTCTATTGCAAGAACATGAATCCCTCCTTTCATTTCCAGGTGAAGTGGGTTTTCGCTCCTACGATCAATGGCACAGCACCCCGTACTTCCTTTCGTGGAATGAGCTCCGATGAGAATCTCCCCCTCCCGCCGCCGCGCCGCCGCGGCCTCCGTCGCCGCCGTCCTCGCGCTCCTGCTGTCGGCCTGCGGCATGTCGGACGGGGCCGGCGGCGACCGGGTGCGCATCGGGGTCAGCGGCGCCGACCCGGAGTGGGACGTCCTCGCCGAGGAGGCCAAGAAGGAGGGCATCGACGTCAAGATCGTCAATTTCGACGACTACCAGCTGCCCAACAAGGCCCTGGCCGACGGCGACATCGAACTGAACGCCTTCCAGCACCTGGCCTTCCTCAGCAAGTTCAACGGCCAGAACGGCACCGACATCGTGCCCGTCACCTCCACCTCCGTGGCGCCGATGGGCCTGTACTCGCTCAAGCACAGGAAAGTGGAGGACATCCCCGACGGGGCGCGCGTCGCGATCCCCAACGACCCCTCCAACCAGGGCCGGGCCCTCCTCGTACTCCGCCAGGCCAGGCTCATCGGCCTCAAGGACAAGGCCGGCATCTACGGCACGCCCGACGACATCACCGACAACCCCAAGCACTTGAAGATCACGCCGGTCGACGCCCAGCAGACCCCGCGCACCCTCAAGGACACCGCCGCGTCCGTCATCAACGCGGGAGTCGCCGAACAGGCCGGCTACAGGATCGACCAGGCCGTCTTCCACGACGATCCCGAGAGCGCCGTCGCCCGCCCTTACGTCAATGTCATCGCCGCCCGTGCGAAGGACAAGGACAACAAGAACATCCGGAAGATCGTCGAGCTCTACCGCTCGCGCACGGTGCAGGAGGCCGTCAAGAAGTCGGCCCACGGCGCCCGGTACGTCATCGACATCCCCCAGGGCGAGCTGCGGCACGAACTGGACCGCCTCACGCGCCAGGACCGGGGCTGAACCGTGATCGAACTCCGTGACGTGACAAAGGTCTTCCCGGCCGCCGGAAAACACCCCGGCGTGGTGCGGCCCGCCGTCGACGGCGCCTCCCTGACCGTCGACCGGGGCAGCGTCTTCGGCGTCGTCGGCCACAGCGGCGCCGGCAAGAGCACCCTGCTGCGGCTCGTCAACTACCTGGAGACACCCACCTCCGGCAGCGTGCTCGTCGACGGCCAGGACCTCGGCACCCTGGGCGAACGGCGGCGGCGCGAGGTCCGCCGCTCCATCGGGATGATCTTCCAGCAGTTCAACCTGTTCCGCTCGCGCACCGTCCTCGGCAATGTCGCCTACCCGCTGCGGCTGTCCGGGCTGAGCCGCGCCGAGGCCCGCGAACGGGCCGGGGAGACCCTGCGCTTCGTCGGCCTGGACGCCCACGCCCGCCGCTACCCCGAACAGCTCTCGGGCGGCCAGCGCCAGCGCGTCGGCATCGCCCGGGCGCTGGCCACGGAACCGGGCGTGCTGCTGTGCGACGAGGCGACCTCCGCCCTCGACCCGCAGACCACGGGCGAGGTCCTGGACCTCCTGCGGCGCGTCAACGCCGAACTGGGCGTGACGATCGTGCTGATCACCCATGAGATGGAGGTGGTCCGCTCGCTCTGCGATCACGTGGCCGTGATGGCCGACGGCAAGGTGGTGGAGAGCGGCGGCGTCTACGACGTCTTCTCCCGCCCCGCGCACCCCGTCACCGAGGCGTTCGTCCGCTCCGCGCTCCACGACGTGCCCGACGCCGCCGCCCTGGAGCGGCTCCGCGCCCGCCACCCGGGACGCCTGGTGACCGTCCCGGCGGACGGCGGCGACGACCTCTCCCGGCTGTTGCGCGAACACGACGTGGACTTCACGATCGCCCACGCCGGCGTCGCCGAGGTCCAGGCCCGGACGCTGGGCAGCGTCACCTTCGAACTGCGCGGCGCCGCACGGGACGTGGACGCCGTCCTGGCCCGCCTGACCGGCAAGGGAGAGGTGGTGGCCCGATGAAGGCCGACTGGAACACCTTCTGGGTCAAGGTCGTCGACGCCACCGGCGAGACGGTCTACATGGTGCTCGTCACCCTGGCCCTGTCCGCCGTGCTCGGCATGGCCGTGGGCCTCGCCCTCTACGCCACCCGCAAGGGCGGCATCCTCCGGAGCCGCGCGGTCTTCGCCGTCCTGAGCACCCTCGTCAACGTCGTCCGCCCGGTCCCCTTCATCATCGCCATCGTCGCGCTCTCCCCGGTGACCCGCGAAGTCGTCGGCACCATGATCGGCACCGAGGCCGCCGTCTTCCCCATGACGGTCGTGGCCACCTTCGGCGTCGCCCGGATCGTCGAGAGCAACCTGCTGTCCGTCGAGCCCGGAGTGATCGAAGCCGCCCGCTCCATGGGCGCGAGCCCGCTGCGCGTCCTCCTCACCGTCCTGATCCCCGAGGCCCTCGGCCCGCTGGTGCTGGGCTTCACCTTCATGCTCGTCGCCCTCATCGACTTCTCGGCCGTCGCCGGGACCGTCGGCGGCGGGGGAGTGGGCAACCTGGCCATGACCTACGGATACCTGCGCTTCGACACCTCGGTGATGGTGGTCACGGTGGCCGTCCTCGTGCTCCTCGTGCAGATCGCCCAACTGCTGGGCAACTTCCTCGCCCGGAAGGTGCTCAGACGGTGACACGAGGCCCGCTTCGTTCAGGGAACGGCCTCCGGCCAGCGGTAGCGGACGTGGGTGAGGGATTCGGACGTACGCCACAGGCGGGCGGCGAGCGTGGCGTCCGCGGCCGGGGTGGGGAGGTCCACCGGGCCGGGGGCGCCACGGGTCTCGAAGCGGCCGGTCGGGCCGTAGAAGCCGCCGGGGGCGACGTCCTCCGCCGTCGCCGCGTACAGCGTGGGCAGCGCGGCCGACGCCACCGACTGGCCGACGAAGTGCCCCGGCAGCAGGCGGGCCAGCGCGCGGACGGGCCGGGAGGCGTGCCGTTGGAGGCCCGTCGCGCTGAAACCTGGGTGGACGGCCGCGCTCGTCAGCGGGACGCCCGCCGCGCCGGCGCGGCGCTGGAGCTCCAGGGCGAACAGCACGTTGGCCAGCTTCGACTTGGCGTAGGCGTTCAGGGGCCGGTACTTGCGGGTGCTCTGGAGGTCGGAGAGCTCCGCGATCGCGCTGCGGGAGATCGCGGCGCTGACCGTCACCACACGCGGCGCGGGCGCGGCCAGCAGATGGGGCAGCAGCCGGCCGGTGAGTGCGAAGTGGCCCAGGTGATTGGTGCCGACGGTCAGTTCGAAACCGTCCCTGGTGGTGGCCCGGTGCCGGAAGCCCATCACCCCGGCGTTGTTGACCAGCAGGTCGACCGGGCGCCCGCCGTGCTCCACCCGGTGGGCGAAGCCCGTGACGGAGGCCAGGTCGGCGAGGTCCAGCAGATCGGGACGCACCCGCGCGCCCGGCACCTCGCGCGCCATGTCCTCCGTCGCCCGCCGCGCCCGGCCCGCGTCCCGGCCCGTCACCACGACCTCGGCCCCCGCCCGGGCCAGCTCGCGCGCGGTGACATAGCCGATGCCGCTCGTGGCGCCGGTCACCACGGCCAGCCGGCCCTTCAGGCTCGGCATGTCCTCGGTGGTCCAGCTGGGCGGGCTGTGGCGCATGCGACTCCTCGGCGTCCGGTCGCGGACGGGCGACCGTATTCTCCGCCGCCCGACCGGCGCCCGAGGGGAAGGCGCGCCCGGCGGCGGCCCCGCCTCACACCGCGGTGCCGCGCGCCACGGCGGCCCCTTCCCCGCCGTCCGCCGCGCCCGACACCTCCTCGGCGACCCGGCGGGCCTGCCGGACCACATTGCGCAGGTGGTTCGAGAACGGGATCCGTACGTGGGTGCCGACGCCCACCACCCACACCGGCTCGGGCCCGGCCCCGGGGCTCCGCCGTACGCGCAGGTCGGCCGCCAGGAAGTCCACGGTGCCGGAGTGGCGCGGCGGCTCCGCCGGGTGGAGCGCGGTGCCGTCGGCGGACCAGTACAGCCGGGGCTGGTCGAAGCCGGTGGCGTTGACCACGTGGTCGAAGCGACCGGGCCCGAAGCGACCGGGCCCGAAGTGATCGGGCTCGCCCGGAGCGGGCCATTCCACCCGCCAGGCGCCCGCCTCGTAGGCCACCGCGCGGGGGTAGGCGCGGGCCAGGCGCAGCGCCCCGGAGTCGATGTGCGCGAGCAGAAGGCGCGCGTTGACGACCGTCATCGCCGTGGCGTACCGGGCGATGAACCAGCCGTGGCGCTCCAGCAGCGCCCGGCGCCGTGCGGCGGGCAGCCGGGCGCCGAGCTCGATGACCGCCTCCATCATGGCCATGACGGCACCGGGCCAGGCACACGCGTCCGCTTCCACCAGCGCCGTCTCCTCGCGCAGCCGTGCCACGGGGTCGGTGGCCGACGAGGTCTGCCGGCGCAGCGGGGTGCGGTCGAGCGACCGTACGGCCTCGACGGCGGCGCGCCGCACCTTCTCCTCCAGCAGCGGATCGGCCGGGTCGAGCCGTGCGACGCGCTCCAGCGACGGGAATTCCCGTACGGGCGCGCCCAGCGAGACCCGGACGGCGGGCAGTACGCCGGAGGGCGAGGTCATCGTCACCCGGTGGCCGTCCCGGCACAGCAGCAGGGAGGCGTCGATGGCCGACTGGCGGCAGCCCAGGACCAGGACCTCCGCTCCGGGCGGCGGCCCCGTTTCGGGGTCGAGCAGCCGGGCGGCGGGGTAGGGGGCGGGGGAGTAGCGGGGGTGTCCGGTGAAGGCGGCGAAGCCGTCCGGGACGCGGGGGCGGTGGACGCCCGTACAGACGACGACGGCGTCGGCGCGCAGCTCCTGACCCGTGCTCAGCCGGACCGTACCCGCTGTGATCGAGTCGACCGCCGCCGGTACGTGGGCGACCTCGACGCCCAGGGCCTCGGCGGTCTTCCGGGCCGTATCGAAGCGGTCCCGGCAGTACTCGGCCATCCGCACCCGGGGCACGCAGTCGCGGGGCTCGCCGGGTAGGCCGCGCGCCCGCAGGTAGGCGACGAAGTCGGCGGGCTCGTCGGCGAGGAGGGAGTTGACCTCGGCGGCGCTGTTGCACAGCAGCAGCGGATCGGTGTCGCCGAAGGCGAGGCCCCGGCCGACGGGGTTCGGGTCGACGATCCGGATCGACCGCATCCGCCCGGCGTTCCCTCGGCCGAGCGCGCGCACCAGACACAGGAACACGCTGGTTCCCGCGACTCCGGCCCCCACGATCACCACATCACGCGCGCCCTGCCCGCTCTGTTCCATGGGCATCTCCCCTTTCCCGTTCGCCTTCTCACTCTGCCCGGGCGGGGACGTGAGGATGCGTGATCACGCGCGGGTGAGGGCGGCGGCGCCGAAGGAGACGTCGAAGCGGTCGCACCAGATGCTCACGCTGGTGTAGCGATTGAGGTCGAGGTCGGCGGGCAGGGCGTAGTTCTGGTCGCCCTTGTTGCCCTTGAGCTTGCCGAGGCTGGTGTGGGTGCCCTTGTCGAAGACGAACCAGCCGGCCCGGCCCTCCTTCACCGGGGCATCGGTGATCAGGACGCGCAGGTCCGGGCCGTTGCTCGTGTCGAGGTTCTCCAGGCGCAGGGTGCGCGAGCCGTCGGGCAGCCGCAGGATCCGCACGGTGCCGCTCGTCTCGTGCTCGTGGCTGATCAGCCGGCCGGTCGCCAGCGTGCTCGGCGCCTCGCCGCGCCCGCCCCCGGCCGTCGGCGCGGCCTCGCGCACCGTCTCGCTGACCCAGAGCTTCCACGGCTGGAACCAGTACGTCCCCGCGCCGGCCAGCACGATCCCGACGGCCAGAATGCCGATGACCACCTTCTTGCTCAGCAGTCGCCGTACGCGTCCCATGTTCCGCCTCCCGAAGCCGTTTCCGTTCTCACATGGGGAAACGGTGGGGAGGCGGGCCGGGGATCCGGATTTCCGATGACGAAAGTCTTACGCGATGACGCGGCTCACCCGGCCCCCCCGTCACGGGAGGGTCAGGATGCGCGGTCCGTCGTCCGTGACGGCGACGGTGTGCTCGAAGTGGGCGGCGCGGCTGCCGTCGGCCGTGCGCAGGGTCCAGCCGTCGGCGGCGGGGACGTAGTCGTCGCGGCCGCCGGCGATGAGCATCGGCTCGATGGCCAGGACCAGCCCGTGCCGCAGCGGGAGGCCGCGCCCGGCCCGGCCCCGGTTGGGGATGTGCGGCTCCTCGTGCATCTGCCGGCCGATGCCGTGTCCGCCGAAGTCGGTGGGCATCCCCATCCGGGCGGACCGCGCGACGGAACCGATGGCGTGGGAGATGTCGCCGACGCGGTGGCCGACGGTGGCGGCGGCGATGCCCGCGTCGAGGGCGCGCCGGGTGGCGTCCATCAGCTCCTGGTCGCCCGGCCGGGGCGTGCCGACGGCGAAGCTGACGGCCGCGTCGCCGGCCCAGCCGTCCAGTATCGCGCCGCAGTCGACGCTGACGAGGTCGCCGTCGCGCAGCCGGTAGTCGTCGGGGATGCCGTGGACGATGGCGTCGTTGACCGACGCGCAGATCACCGCCGGGAACGGCGTGGGCGCGAAGGAGGGGTGGTAGCCGAGGAACGGCGAACGGGCCCCGGCCTTCTCCAGGACGTCACGGGCCACCCCGTCCAGCTCGCGCAGGCTCACCCCCACGGCCGCCGCCTCCTCGACGGCGGCGAGCGCGTGCGCCACGACGCGCCCCGCCTCCCGCATGGCCGTAAGCGCCGCGTCCGTCTTCATCTCCACCATGTCCACTGACTCCCCACCCATGTCGTCGGCGATCGGCCGCACCCATGAATCCAATTCTTATACCGGTATTAGTATCACGCCCACTATGATCGTGGGCATGGTGAGGACTCCTCTGACCCCTTGGGAGCGGCAGCGCGGCGAGCGGCTGGGCGAGCTGCTGCGCGAAGCCCGTGGTCAACGCAGCATGGTGGAGGTGGCGGCCCGTGCCGGGCTGTCCTCCGAGACCCTGCGGAAGATCGAGACCGGCCGGGCGCCGACACCGGCGTTCTTCACGATCTCGGCGCTGGCGAACGCGCTGGGGCTGTCCATGGACGCCCTGGCCGACGCCTGCGTCGCGGACCTGGACCCGATGGAGGAACAGCTGACGGCCTAGACCGCGCCCGCCGGGCCGCGCGACAGCCGGCCCGGCGGGCCTGACCCGCCGGCCGTTCCCGCCCTCAGTCCGCGAGCCGCTCCCGCAGCAGCCGCTTGTCCGGCTTGCCCGCCGCCGTCAGTGGGATGTCGGGCAGCAGATGCAGGGACTCGGGGGCGTAAAGGCGCCCCTTGCGGGAGATGACGAACTCCCGGACCTCCTCCAGCGAGGGCCGCCGCCCCGCCACGGGCACCACGGCGGCGTGGACGTGCTCCACCGACTCCGCGTCCCGGCTGCCGAAGACCGCGCACCGGGCGATGCCGGGGTGGCTCAGCAGCAGTTCCTCCAGCTCCGTCGGGTACACATGGCCCCCGACGACCACGATCATGTCCTTGATCCGGTCCACGATGTAGAGGTAGCCGGCCTCGTCGAGATATCCGACGTCGCCGGTGTGCACCCAGCCGTCCCGCAGCACCTCCGCCGTCAGCTCCGGCCGCTTCCAGTAGCCGGCCATCACCTGGGGCGTGCGCACCTGCACCTCGCCCCGCTCCCCGGGCGGCAGGGTCACCCCGTCGGGATCCCGGATGGCGATCTCCACCCCCGGCACGGCCCGGCCGACCGTCAGCTGCCCGCCGCCGCCGGTCCTCGTCTGCTCCGCGGGGCCCGCCTCGGTGATGTGCTGCGCCTCGGCCTGCCCGTACAGTCCGTAGAGGACGGGCCCCAGGAGCTCGGCCGCCTGTCGCATCCTGGCCGCCGAGGCGGCGGTGCCGCCGTAGCTGATCCGGCTCAGGCCGGAGAGATCGGTGCCGGGCAGGTCCGGGTGGTCCAGCAGCCGGTAGAGCAGCGGTGGCAACAGCCAGGTGTGGGTGACGCGCTCGCGCTCGATCGTGGCCAGCACGTCCCCGGGCTCGAAGCCGTGCCGCAGGACGGCCGAGCCGCCCTGGCGGAGCGTCATGTCGATGAAGACGCCGGCGAGATGGGCGAGCGCGGTGCACGCCAGGAAGCGGGGCGGGTCGCCGGCGTCGGCGAACCGGTGGTCGAGGCTCTGCCGGTACGGGCCGTGGGTGGTCCTGATGCCCTTGGGGACTCCGGTGGTGCCGCCGGTGTGCCGGACGCACCAGTCGTCGTCCGGGCCCACCAGGCCGCCCATCGGCCGGGCGGGCCGACGGGCGGCCGCGGCCAGGACGTCCTCGGCGAAGCCGCTCGGCCCCAGGGAGAGCATCGGGGGAACGCCGGCGATCTTCCCCAGCTCCTCGGCGGTGTCGTGCCGCCGGTCGTCCACCAGCAGGAGGGCGCACTCCACGCTCGTCATGATCTCGGCCATGGTCGGCGGGCTCATGCCCTCGTAGAGGCCGACGACCCGGGCGCCGGCCAGATTGGCGGCATAACGGGCGACGATCGCCTCGGCGGTGTTGCCGGTGAGCAGGGTGACCGTGGTGCCGCGGGCCACCCCGCGCTCCGCCAGCTCCCCGGCGAGCCGGAGGACTTCGTCCCGGAGCTCGCCCGCGCTGATCACCCGCCCCTCGGCCGTGGTGACGGCCGGCCGTCCGGGCCCGTCGGACAGGGTGTCGAGGACGGCCTCCACGTAGCTGCTGAAACCGCCGTCCTGGGTGTCGTTTCGCTGGCTCATCGCTGGTCTCCCTCGTCGGAACCGGTGGACGGACCCGACGCTAGTGGCGGCCCCTCATACCTTCCACGACCTGTTCCGCCATGAACTCATGGCCCCGGAGGCATGATCCGGGCCCATGGCCAGCCGGCGGAAGTCCTGGGCCGCGGGGGAGAGGTAGGAGTCCCGGCGCCATACGAGGGTCAGCGTCCGGTGGCAGTCCGCGGCGTCCAGCCGCAGCCAGGCCACCGGGCTGTGCCCGCCGAGGGTCTGCCGCGCGACGGCGGGCATGAGGCCGAGGCCCAGTCCGGCGCCGATCAGCTCGGGGGTGGCGGCGGCCTCGTCGCCCTCGCAGACCACCCTCGGCGTGAGCCCCTCGCGGGCGAAGAGCC
This sequence comes from Streptomyces sp. NPDC037389, assembly GCF_040636475.1. Lineage (NCBI taxonomy): Bacteria > Bacillati > Actinomycetota > Actinomycetes > Kitasatosporales > Streptomycetaceae > Streptomyces > Streptomyces sp. NPDC037389. The sequence goes on along the minus strand of NZ_JBEZUS010000006.1, from coordinate 160,040 downwards.
GCTCCAGCAGGGCGCGCTGCCAGTGGCCGGGGCGCGTGCTGACGAACTCCTCGTCCGCCAGCTCCGCCACCGTCACCCGCTCCCGGCCGGCCAGCGGATGCCCGGGCGGCACGGCCAGCAGCACCTCCTCCCGCACCAGCTCCACCGCGCACAGCCCGGGGCCGGCCAGCGGCTGGGAGGCGACCGCGAAGTCCACCTCGCCCGAGCGCAGATGACGCCGCATCGACGCCGGCGGCGCCTGGAACAGCCGCACCCCCACCCCGGGGCGGTGGGCGCGGAGGGCGGCCAGCACCCCGCCCAGCTGGACCAGGGTCTCGGCGGCGATGGCGACCCGGCCCGGGCCGTCACCGGTGGCGTCGGCGAGCTCGCGCCGGGCGTCGTCGAGTTCGGCCAGCATCCGCTCGACGCGGCGCAGGAAGGCCGCGCCGTGCTCGTTGAGCCGTATCCGGCGGCCCTGGCGCTCGAAGAGCGGAGTGCCGAGTTCTGATTCGAGCCGGATGATGGTCCGGCTCAGTGACGGCTGGGCGACGCGGAGTTCCTCGGCGGCCCGGCTGATGTGCTCGTGGCGGGCCACGGCCCGGAAATATCGCAGCGACAGGAGATCCATCAGGGTCTAAGTCAGGGGACGCCCCGCGTTAGCGGGGTGGGGAATGGCTTCTCTCAACTGCTCTGACCTGTCTTTTCCTACGGATCCGCACTGTTGTCAGTGGCCGCCGGTAGGGTGAACACGCTGTCTTTGACCAGCGAAAACTGAAGGGGGGTGGGCCACATGATCCGTGCCTACAAGTTCTTGCTGCGTCCCACTGTCCGGCAGGATACCGCGCTCGGTGAGATGCTGCGAGATCACTGCTCGCTGTACAACGGCGCGTTGCAAGAGCGTCGTGACGCCCGGCGTCACACCTCGAAGACGACGATCCGGTATGGGATCAGTCCGCGCAGCTCAAGGAGATCCGGGCGTTCGCCCCGGAGCGTCAGGGCCGCTGGTCTTTCTCCTCCCAGCAGGCGACGTTGCGGCGCCTGGACAAGGCGTTCCAGGCGTTCTTCCGCCGTGTGAAGGCCGGCCTCACGCCCGGCTGCCCCAGGTTCAAGGGCGTCGGTCACTTCGACACGGTGATGTTCCCGAAGGACGGGGACGGCTGCCGCTGGGACTCCACCCCGCACGACACTCAAACCCGCGTCCGCTTCCAGGGCGTCGGGCACGTCCGCGTCCACCAGCACCGGCCCGTGCGCGGCCGGGTCAAGACGGTCAGCGTCAAGCGCGAGGGCAAGCACTGGTACGTCATCCTCGCCTGCGACGACGTGCCTGCCGAACCGCTGCCAAAGACGGACAGCATCGTGGGTGTCGACATGGGCGTGGCGCACTTCCTGACCACCTCGAACGGCCAGCACGTCGAGAACCCTCGCTTCCTCGACGTCTCGACCGGCGAGCTCGCCGAGGCACAGCAGCACCTTTCGACGTTTCCCAAGCGCACCAGGCGCCGGACGAGGAAGCACCGGGCGGCGGCGCGGAAGGTCGCCAAGCTGCACGCGAAGATCCGGCGTCAGCGCCTGGATCACCACCACAAGACCGCTCTTGCCCTGGTCCGCGCGCACGATGTGATCGGGCACGAGAAGCTGAACACGGCCGGGATGACCAAATCTCCGGCACCCAGTCCCGACCCCGAGCGGCCCGGCGCGTTCCTGCGCAACGGGGCCGCTGCGAAGGCCGGGCTGAACCGCAGCATCCTCGACGCGGGTTGGGGACTGTTCCTCGGAATCCTGGTGAACAAGGCTGAGAGCGCCGGTCGCCGCGTGATCCCGGTGGACGCCCGCAACACCTCCCGCACGTGCCCGCCCGCGATCGGTGGATGCGGACACGTCGCCAAGAAGAACCGCGTCACCCAAGCGAAGTTCGAATGCGTCAAGTGCGGCCTGGTGGAGAACGCCGACCGCGTGGGCGCGCTGAACGTTCTGCACAGGGCCGGGCTGGTCCTCTGCGACGGTGCCTAGCCACCGATCCAGGAAGCCCGCGCGTTTACGCGTGGGTGGAGTCACGACGGCAGTCTCGCGGAATCGGAATCGGAATCGGCCATTCGGCCGACCCGCCGCCGGCCCGGCCCTCCTAGCCCGGGCCGCATGTACCGGAACCAAGCACTCGTCGGCCGTACCGCCGCCACGCTGCGGCTTCTGGACCGGCATCCGGAGGACGGCGTCACCGGACGCCGGCTGACCGACACCCTCGACATCCCGGCCGTCGACGCCACGGCCCTGCTGCGGAGCCTGGAGGCGGAAGGGCTGGTCCGGCAGGAACCGGACGGCGCCTTCCGGCTGGCCGGGCCCCTGAGCGGGCCCGCCGCCGACTGCAACGACCTGCGCGCCGCCGCCATGAACTGGGCGGACAAGCTCGCCGCGCACAGCGGCATGAGCGTCCACCTGGCGGTGGGGCACCCGGAAGGGGCGCAGATCGTCCACCACGTCTTCCGGCCCGACAACACCCCGCAGCGCCTGGAGACGGGTGACGTGCGGCCCGCGACCGGTGCCCTGGCACGGGCCCTGGCCGGTCCGCGCGACGGGCGCGTCGTCTACACGACGGACATGGCTCGGCCTGGAATGGCCTCCCTGGCCATGGCTGTCCGCTGCCCTGGGCCGGAGCCCGCCGCTGGCGCGCTGAGCCTCACGGGCCCGTGCCGCGCCTTGGATCCGGCGTGGCCGGAGTCCCGGTGGTGCCGTGGGCTGCTGCGAGAGGCCGCGGACCGGATCGAGCGCGCACTCGTCGCCGGGCGCTGAGCGGTCACCGCGGGCCGGTGGGGGCTGGTCGCGCAGTTCCCCGCGCCCCTAAGGGGCACCCCCCTTGCGGGGCGCTCAGCGGACCAGGCGCGACGCCGTCCTCGCCCCCGGGCTGCTCTCCGCGAGGGCCGTCACCAGTGCGTCCCCGGCCGTCGTCAGTGCCGTGTCGTCGAGCGGGCCGAGGGCGTCGAGGATGAAGACCGCTCGCGTGGTGGTGAGGGTCAGGCGGGTGCGGGTGCACTGGCGCCAGTTCCAGCGGCGGCACGTGACGCCGGCGTCGTCGCGCCAGACCACTTCGCCGGGCGGGCAGTGCTCGGTCACGGTCTCGCCGCCGCCCGTCGTCTCGAACGGCTCCTCGCCCGTGGCGCGGACCAGCCGGGCCGGGCCGCGGTAGTGGTCGAGGTCCTCGCCGCCCAGCGGCAGGACGTGGGCGACCGAGATCGCGTTGTAGATGTCGGTCAGCCGGTCCACCCGCGGCAGCCCCGCCGGCACGCGGCGCAGCAGCGCCTCCGCGCTGGGGCGGGTGCGCTGCGGCTTGGCGCCGAAGGCGCGGAACGTCTCGCGCCAGGCGGCCAGGTGGGGGTGGTCCTCGGGGGCGGTGCGGGCGAGCCACTCGCGGGCGGTCTCCTCCGCCCCGGCGAGCAGCTTCTCGCCGGCGTCGTCGCTGGGGCCGGGCATCAGGCCCTCCGCGACGACGACCAGCGCCCGGTAGTCGGGCCGCAGCTCCCGTACGGCGGTGTCGACGGCCACGGCCTCGAGCCAGGCCCCGATGTCGGCGGTGTCGACGGTTCCGGTGCCGGTTGTCATGCCTGCTCCTCGGGTCGGTACGGTTCCTCGGACCCTTCAGAGCAGCATCATGAACCAAAGGGTTCTGTTTACTGTACCTCGCCCATCGGTGGCAGCGCCCCGCACAACGCCTCCAGCGCCCCCGTGAAGCCGTGCTCGGGCGGAGTGCCGTACCCCACGACCAGGCCGTCGCCCGGCACCCCGGTGGCCTCCCCGTGCCGGTAGCCGCCGAGCCCCTCCACGGCCAGCCCCTGCCGGGCGGCGGCCTGGACGACGGCCCGTTCCGTGCCCGGCGGGAGCTCCAGCACCGCGTGCAGCCCGGCCGCGATCCCGGTGACCCGGACGTGCGGCGCGGACTCCGCGAGGGCCGCCACGAGCCGGTCACGACGCCGCCGGTAGTGGCGGCGCATCCGGCGGACGTGCCGGTCGTACGCGCCCGAGGTGATGAACTCGGCGAGCGTCAGCTGCTCCAGGGCGCTCGTCCAGGACTCCCGTTCGCCCTTCGCCTCCAGCACCGCGTCCACGAGGTGCCCCGGCAGCACCATCCAGCCCAGCCGCAGCGCGGGGGAGAGGCTCTTGCTGGCCGTGCCGATGTAGACGACCCGTTCGGGATCGAGGCTCTGGACCGCCCCGACGGGGCGGCGGTCGTAGCGGAACTCGCCGTCGTAGTCGTCCTCCAGGACCAGCCCGCCCGACCTCCGCGCCCAGTCGACGAGCGCGACCCGTCGCCCGGGGTGGAGGGGACCGCCGGTCGGGAACTGGTGGGCGGGGGTGAGCAGGGCCGCGTTCACGCCGGTCGTGGGCAGCAGGTCGACGCGCGCGCCGTGTTCGTCGATGGGCAGGTCGGCCGTCCGCAGCCCGGCCTCGGTGAGGAGGTCGCGGTGGAAGCCGAGCCCGTACGACTCCACGGCGACCGTGCCCTCCAGCACCCGGCCCAGCAGCCGCAGGGCGTTGGCGAAGCCGGCGCAGACGACGACGCGTTCGGGGTCGGTCCGTACGCCGCGCGCCCGTGCGAGGTAGTCGGCGAGGGCGTGGCGGAGCTCGGGGCGACCCCGGGGGTCGCCGGGCCCGAAGGCCTCGCCGGGTGCGGCCGTCAGGGCGCGGCGGGTGGCGGCGACCCAGGCGGCGCGGGGGAAGGCGGCCGCGTCGGGGGTGCCCTGCACCAGATTGTGGACGGGGCCGCGGAGCCGGGTGGGGGCCGTGGGGCGGCGGGGGTGCTCGGCGCGGGGCGGTTCCGCCCGGTGGGCGACGCGGGTGCCGGAGCCCTGCCGGGCGATGAGCCAGCCCTCGGCGGCGAGTTCGGCGTACGCGTCGGCGACGGTGTTGCGGGCCACGCCCAGATCGGCGGCGAGGGAGCGGTAGGGAGGGAGCCGGGTGCCGGGCGCCAGCCGGCCCGTCCGGACGGCGTCGCGCAGGGCCCGTATCAGCGCGCCGCGCCGCCCGCCGGGGCCGTCCGGCAGCTCAAGGTGGAGATCGCTGCCGGGGCTGCCCACAGCCGTCTCACCAGCGGAATTGACCATCGGTATCACCGGTGAATTGCACCATGGGGCCGGTCCGTTCCCCATCCGGGGTCGCTCGCCCCCGGGGTGTGCAAGGCCATGATCGCACTCACTGACGACCGGTGCCGTACGAGGACGGCGGTCAGACCCTGCGGAAGCGGTCGCGGTACGCGGCCGGGGACACCCCCGTCTCGCGGACGAACGCGCGACGCATCGTCTCGACCGTGCCGAAGCCGCACTGCCCGGCGATGGTGTCGACGCCGTCCGGCGTGCTCTCCAGCAGGGCCCGCGCGGCGGCGACCCGGGCCCGCTCGACGTACGCGCCGGGGCTGGTGCCCACCTGCTGGCTGAACAGCCTGCTGAAGTGGCGCCGGCTCATGCCCAGGCGGGCGGCGAGCGTGGGCACCGACAGATCCCCCGCCGGATGGGCGTCGATGTCCTCGACCAGGTCGCGCAGGGCGCCCCCGCGCGGCGGGTCGCCGCGCGTCCAGGTGCTGAACTGGGACTGCCCGCCGGGGCGCTGTATGAAGACGACCAGGTATTTGGCGACGGCGCGGGCCGCCTCCGGCCCGAGGTCGTCCTCCAGCAGCGCCAGGGTGAGGTCGATGCCCGCTGTCACCCCGGCCGAGGTCACGACCGCCCCGTCGCGGACGAAGATGGCGTCCGGCTCGACCGATACGGCGGGGTAGCCGGCGGCCAGTTCGGAGCAGAACGCCCAGTGCGTGGTGGCCCGCCGCCCGTCCAGGAGTCCGGCCTCGGCCAGCACGAACGCCCCCGTGCACACCGAGCCCGTCCGCCGCGCCCCGGCGGCGAGCCGCCGTACGTGCCGGACCAGTTCGCGGTCCGACGCGGCGGCGGCGTAGCCCCGGCCGCCGGCCACCATCAGGGTGTCCGGCGGCTTGCGGATCCGGGTCAGGTCCGCCGAGACGCCCAACTGCGCCTCGGCGGAGGTGGCTACGGACCGGCCGCCCAGCGAGGCCAGACGCACCCGGTAGCCGGTGTCCGCCTCGCCGCCTGCCCGGTCGAGGACATCCAACGGCCCCGCGACGTCCAGCAATTGCACTCCGTCGTACACGACGATCAGGACGTCGCGCGTCACCACCTTGCCGCTCACAGACCCATCATCGAGCGCCGTCCCGGTGGCGCACCGCCGAACGGGTCAGCGATCACCTTTATGGAGTAATGTCCTTTTTTCTGGGCATAGGACAGCGTATGCCATGAAGGAGGGCGGTGCGGTTGCGGCGCCCCACCCGCCACCTAGGGTGGAGGGCAGTCATGAAGCGAGACCCCGGCCCCGATGTGCCCGGGGCGGCCCCGGCGCTGCCCCGCGGTGTGCGCCCGCTCGTCGTGGCGGCCTATGTGCTGCTCGCGGCCGCCGTCGCGCTGGACCTCTCCACCAACCCCTCGCTGACCTTCTCCCCGGTGCTGGCCACCGCCCCCGCGCTCGCCAGCCTCGGCACCCGCAGCGCCCGCGTCCCCCTGACGACCGGACTGATCGCGCTGCTGCTCGTCGCCCCGCTCGCCCTCGCCGACCCCGGCGTCGCCCTGCCCGTCCACCTCACGGCCGGGGCCACCGTCCTGGCCATCACCTGCGTCTCCACCGCCAACGTCGTCCTCGTCTCGACCCGCGAGCGCCAGCTGCTCCAGACCCGCTCGGTCGCCGAGGCCGCCCAGCGCGCCCTGCTGCGCCCCGCGCCGGAGCGGATCGGCGGCCTGCGGATCGCCGTGCGCTACGCCTCGGCGGCGGCCGAGGCGCGGGTGGGCGGGGATCTGTACGAGGTGCTGGGCACCCCGTACGGGACGCGGCTGCTGCTCGGCGACGTGCGGGGCAAGGGGCTGGGCGCCGTCGAGACCGCCGCCGACGTCCTCGGCGCCTTCCGGGAGGCCGCCCAGGTCGAGCCCGGGCTCGACGGGGTGGCCCGGCGGCTGGACGCCACCGTCTTCCGGCGCGGCGTCGGCGAGGAATTCGTGACGGCCGTGCTCCTCGGGGTGCCGGTGCGGGGCGGCCCGGTGGAATTGGTCGACTGCGGGCATCTGCCGCCGCTGCTGTGGCGCGCGGGCGAGGTCACCGAGATCCAGTCGCCCGAGCCCGACCCGCCACTGGCCCTGCGGCAGCTGAACCCCGGCCCGTACCACCTCATGCGCACCCCCTTCGCGCCGGGCGACACGCTCGTGCTCTACACGGACGGGGTGACGGAGGCCCGCGACGCGGCCGGGCGCTTCTATCCGCTGGGCGAGCGGCTGGCGGGACTGCCCGACCTGACGCCGGCGCATCTGGCGGACCGGATCGTGGCCGATCTGCGGGACTACACGGGGGGTGAGCTGGCGGACGACGCGGCGTTGCTGATCGTCCGCAGGGAGCGGTGACCTCCGGTCCCGGTGCGATAAAAATAGAAAGGCAACCTTGCAAGGTGAGCTTCTGAAAAGCTAGCCTTTCCCCATGCCGCTTCCCTCGTCCGGGCCTCCCCGGTCCATAGGCTTCGGCCCCCGCTTCGTGGCGCCGATCGTCATCGGGTCGATGCTCAACCCGGTCAACTCGACCATGATCTCCACGGCCCTCGTCCCCATCGGCCGCGCGCTCGGCACGGGCGCGGCCGGCACAGCCTGGCTGGTCTCCGGCCTCTACGCGGCCAGCGCCGTCGCCCAGCCCGCGATGGGCAAGATCGCCGACCGGTTCGGCCCCCGCCGGGTCTACGCGGCCGGACTGGTCCTGGTGGCACTGGCCGGACTCGCCGGGCTACGGGCGGGCTCACTGGACCAGCTGATCGCGGTCCGGGTGGCCCTGGGCGTCGGGACCTCCGCCGCCTACCCCGCCGCGATGGCCATGATCCGCGCCCAGTCCGCCCGCCTCCGGCGGGAACCGCCGGGCGGCGTCCTCGGCGCCCTCACCATCGCCGGCCTCGCCAGCGCGGCGGTCGGCCCGGCCCTCGGCGGACTGCTGACCGGACTCGCCGGATGGCGCTCCATCTTCGGCGTCAACGTCCCGCTCGCGGCGGTGGGACTCCTCCTCACCCTGGCCTGGCTGCCCAAGGACACCCCGCGCCCGGCCGGCGAACGGGAGTCCGCCTGGACGGCCCTCGACCCGCTGGGCGCCACCCTGTTCGCCGGCGTCACCCTGCCCGCCGTGCTCTTCCTGATGAGCCTCGACCACCCCCGGTGGTCCCTGCTCGCGCTGGGCGGCGCGCTCGCGGCGGCGCTCGTCGCCTGGGAGCTCAGGGCCCGCCGTCCCTTCCTCGACCTGCGGATGCTGGCGGCCAACCGCCCACTGGTGCGCACCTACGTCCGCTACGCCACGGCCTTCCTCGTCCTCTACTGCGTCCTCTACGGCTATACGCAGTGGCTGGAGGAGTCCGCCGGCCACTCCACGACGACCACGGGGCTGTTGATGCTGCCGATGTCGGTGGTGGCGGCCGTGGCCTCCTGGCTGGGTTCGCGCCGCAAGCGGGTGCGCGGCCCGCTGCTCCTCGGCACCGGCGCCATGGTGCTGGCCACCGGGGTGCTGCTGTGTGCCGGGCCGGACAGCCCCGTACTGCTCCTCGTCGCCCTCGGCGCCCTCTTCGGGCTGCCCAACGGCCTGAACGCCGTGGGCAATCAGACCGCCCTGTACGCCCAGGCCCCCGCCGGGCAGACGGGCACCGCCGCCGGCCTCTTCCGCACCGCGCAGTACACGGGCGCCATCGCCGCTTCCAGCCTGATCGGCCTGTTCTACGGGGACCACGCCTCCACGTCCGGGCTCCACGCCATCGCCCTCGTCCTGGGCGCGCTGAGCGTGCTCCTGCTGCTGGCGACCCTGGCGGACCGCGACCTGCCGCGCGGTGGCCCGGGCCGTGCGGCATGAGGCACCGGCCGGGGCCGCGGTCGAAAGGTACCCTTGCTTGATGAAGGACCGAGAGCAGCCCCCCGCCGCCCCCGCCCCGTCCGCCGAACTGGCCGAGGCGGCCGCCAGGCTCCGTGTGCTCACGGGGCAGTTGACGCGCCGTCTGCGCGCGGCCTCGGAGGGCACGGACGTGACGCTGTCACAGGCCTCCGCCCTCAGCAGGCTCGACCGCGAGGGGCCCGCCACCACCGTGGCCCTGGCCCGCGCCGAGCGCGTACGCCCGCAGTCGATGGGCGCGACCCTCGCCGCCCTGGAGGAGTCCGGCCTCGTCGAGCGCACCCCGCACCCCAGCGACCGCCGCCAGGCCATCATGTCCCTCACCGAACAGGGCCGCATCCGGCTCGCGGAGGTCCGCCGGGAGCGCGAGGGGTGGATCGCCGGCGCCCTGGCGGAGCGCCTGGACGAGCGCGAACAGGCCGTGGTCGTCGAGGCGCTCGGCCTGCTCGCACGCTTGGCGGAGGAGGAGTAGGGGGCTGCTGCCCGTTCGGGCGCCGGCCCCCGCCCGCCCGGCGTTCCGGCAGCGAAATCCCCGTTGGGGTGCGGCTTTTGAGCCGTTCCCGGTGAGGGACCGCGCTGCCTTGCGTCAGGGCGTCGTCAGCTGAACTGGCCGGGGCGGTAGTCGCCGGCGGGCTGCCGGGTGATGACGTTCAGCCGGTTGAAGGCGTTGATGACGGCGATCAGGGAGACAAGAGCGTTGAGCTGCTCCTCGTCGTAGTGCGCGACGGCTCCGGCCCACACTTCGTCCGATACCCCGCCGGGCGTGTCGGCGAGGCGGGTGCCTTGTTCCGTCAGCTCCAGCGCCGCGCGCTCGGCCTCGGTGAAGACGGTGGCCTCCCGCCACGCCGCGACCAGGTGGAGACGCGTCGGGTCCTCACCGGCGGCGGTGGCGTCCTTGGTGTGCATGTCGAGGCAGTAGCCGCAGCCGTTGATCTGGCTCGCGCGGATCTTCACCAGTTCCTGCGTCGCGGCGGGCAGCGCGGAGTCCGCCACCGCCTTGTTCGCCGAGACGAGGTACTTGAGGACCTTGCCGGTGGTCGGGCTGCCGAAGGCGTTCAGTCGTGCGTCCATGGCGGGTGTTCCTCCGTCGTTGTCGATGGCTGCACACCCAGGACGGACTCGGCTCGGCAGGATGTGACACGATCCAGTGTGACGTGCGTCTCTCTCGGGGGCGGCATGACACCACCGAGGTGCCGGATCCGCATGGCCGGTTCGCGCCGTAGGCGCATCGCGTGTGCGCCCTTACCGTGAAAGCCATGGCAGCGGATGAACCGGACGAACAGCCCATCGGCGCGCACCCCTTGCCGACGCCCGAGGAGGTCGGCGCCGCGTACGACACATTCGGCCACCTCTACGGGCTGATCCTCGGCGACTCGGCCATCCACATCGGCATGTGGGCACCCCCCGACGGACCGTCGACCGCCGCGTCCCTGACCGGCCTGGCCAACGCGGCCATGGACCGGCAGACGGACCACTACGTCGAGGCCCTGGGACTCGGCCCCGACGACCACCTGCTCGACATCGGCTGCGGCACCGGCGGCCCCGCCGTCCGGCTGGCGCGGGCGACCGGCGCGCGTGTCACAGGCATCACCGTCAGCGCCGAGCAGGTGTCGTCGAGCCAGGAGAGGGCACGTGAGGCAGGGCTCGCCGACCGGGTGCGATTCGCCCTCGGCGACGCCATGAAACTCTCGGACGACCACCCCGACGCGGCCTACGACGCCGCGTGGGCCATCGACTCATTCGCCCACATGTCCGACCGCCGTGCCGCCCTCCACAACGCCTGGCGCGTACTGCGCCCCGGCGGGCGCCTGCTGCTCACCGAGTTCACCCACCGCGGTGACCCCCGCCCCGAGCACCTGGCCGCGTTCCGCACGGTGTGGAGCTCCCCGCCGCCGCGACTGCCGGCCGAGGTGCTCGCCTTGACGGAGCGGGCCGGTTTCGACCTCCTGCGGATCGAGAACCACACCGGCAGCCTCCAGGTCACCGGGGACCTGATGAGCGTCCTGTACCACGACCACCACGAGCAGATCCTGCGTCGCTACGGGTCCGAGACCGTGGCCGGCATGGACGCCATGATGCCGGTGCTGCGCGAGTTCCTCCGGGACCACCTCGGGTACCACGTCTTCCTTCTGCGCAAGCCGCGCTGACCCGGGCGCGAGGGTCGCGCCGTCCTTCGGGCGCGCGGCGGCCCGGGATCCGGCCCGGGCCGCCCGGGACGGCCACCCCGGCCGGCCACCCCGGACGGCCCGTCGGCCGGTGGGCCGGGCCTACTCGGCCGTCACCTGCGTGCTCGCCGCCACCGGCGCGCTGCCGGAGACCGCGCACTCCACCGTCACGCCGAAGACGTGCACCTTCGCCGTACCGGGGGTGAAGGTCGTGGTGCCGGCGGCGTCGAGTTTGACGGAGGCCGTGCCGCCGGTGAGGGTCACGCCCGAACCGCTGGGCACCGGGTCGGGGTTGGTGAAGCCGGTGGCCGTCACGGTGCCGGACGCGGCGCCGCCGAGGGCGAGGTCGAGCTCGCCGGTGACGGCCTGCGCGGGGACGCTGATCGGTACCTTCAGCTGGGTGGCGGCCTCAAGGGTGAGATCCGCCGTGCCGCCCTGCGGGACGCTCGCCGGAGCGGTCACGGTGACCTGGAGCGACTGGACGTCGCTGGGCGCGCCCGGGCCGGTGCAGGTGTAGCTGACGGACACCGTGTCCGCCGCGGCGGACGGCGCGCCCAGGCCGAGGCCGGCGCTCGCCAGGGCGGCCACGAAGGCCGCGGCGGCCGCGGCGCGTGCGCGGTGCCGGTTGCCGATGACGGTGTTCCTGGAGCCGATGGCAGCGTTCATCGCCGTACTCCCATCCGGCCGGGAGCGGCCCCTGCGGACCGCCGACGGCTGCGAAGAGTCGGGGGTTGAGGTGAACACGACATCAGTCGCACGGGGAGGTACAGAAGTCAACGGACTCCCGGGCCCGGCAGGCGAAACGCCGACGGTAATCGGCCATGCCGGTGGGGTCCCCTAGGCTTACGGGCATGGAGACAGAGGGAGGGGCGGTACGGATCGACGCCTGGATCTGGTCCGTACGGCTCACCAAGACACGCTCGATCGCCGCCACGGCCTGTCGCGCCGGGCACGTCCGGCTCAACGGGGAGCGGGTCAAGCCCGCCCAGACCGTCCGGCCCGGGGACGAGGTGCGGCTGCGGCAGGAGGGCTACGAACGGGTCGTGGTCGTCAAGCGGCTCATCCGCAAGCGCGTCGGCGCGCCCGTCGCCGTCGAGTGCTACGAGGACAACAGCCCGCCGCCACCGCCGCGCGAGGCCGTCGCCCCCGCCGGTGTCCGCGACCGGGGCGCGGGCCGGCCCACGAAGCGCGACCGGCGCGAAATGGAGCACCTGCGCGGCCACTGACGGAAGACGTGGGATTTCCGTTCCGCGTGGGAACCATCAGCTGTGGACGGCCCTCTCTGAGGCCGGACGCGTACACACGTACGTCGAGCACGGGATACACACCCACATTGCGGGGGGCGGTACATGACATTCAAGGTCGCGCAGCGGCGGACGTCGGCGGCACGGAAAGTCACGGTCAGAACGGCGGCCGCGCTGGCCGCCGGACTGGCGCTCGTCATGGGCGTGGCGGCGACGGGCCAGGCGGCCGCCGCCACGCCGGCCGGGGGCATCACCCCGGCCAAGCCCGGCTGTGACGGCGCGGAGCAGGCCGGCGCCATGAGCGCCGCGCCCGCGTGGGCCGCGGCGCACCAGCCGGCGCCGGTGCCGGCCCTCACCGGTACCGCCGCGCAGAACGTCGCGTACGGCATGCCGGGCCAGTTGCCCATCGGTCTGTGGTCGGACTCCGGCGTCACCCTGCGCACGCCCGTCACCAAGGGCACGGTCCGCCTGGACGTCTCGAGCAAAGGCTTCAGCACCGACTCCCTGACGGTGCAGCGCTACGAGCCGCGTGCCCACCGATGGGTCGACCTGGACAGCAAGTCGGGCCCCGGCTCCTTCCCCACCCGCGGCGTCCTCTCCTTCCCGGTGTCCGCGCCGGACGCGAGCCCCAAGCACCCGGTCGGCATCGCCCTGCGGCTCCAGGACCTCGACCGGCCCGGCACCCTCACCGTCGCCGCCTCCCTCGACGACGGCCGGGGCCACACCTACCGTGCCCCCGTCCGTACCGCCGAGGCCACCCGGCCGAAGGTCACCGTGACCGGCTGGGACCGGGGCGCCACCCTGCGGCGCGGAGGGGCGGGGCGCACCGTCACGGTCACGGTGAAGAACACCACCGACCGGGCCTACCCCGCCCTGAACGGCTCGTACTTCGCCTACGGCGCGGGCGGCTCGCACGCCCTGACGCCCAAGGACCTGACGCTGTCCCAGTACCGCACGGACCGGGGCTGGGCGCGCGTCCCACTGGTCGCGGGCGGCTGCGACCCGGGCATGAGCGCCGCCCTGCTGCCCACCACCGGGAAGCGCCTGCTCGCGCCCGGCGAGACGGCCGTCTACCGGCTGAAGGTCGCCGTCGCCCGGACCGCCCCGCGCGATGTGACCCACGCGGACGCGGGATTCACCGTCGGCAACGGCGACGCGTCCTTCCTCTCCCAGGAGCTGCCCTTCATGATCCCCGGCGGCACGCCGGGCCGGTGACCCGGGCTCGAGCGGGGTACGGCGTCAGCCCGTACCCCGCTCGGGGAAGGCCACCGCCGCCCAGTCCGGCGGGGGAGGCGGCGGCGCCGCCGCCTCCCCCGGCGCCGGTCTCGCCCGTCCCGTCCGCCGCAGCGCGGTCACGAACCGCAGACAGCTGTCGAAACGGTCGTCCGGCGCCTTGGCCAGCGCCGTCGCCAGGACGTCGTCGACGTCCGGGGGCAGCCCCGGCAGCAGCTCCGAGAGCCGTGGCGGCGGCTCGTACTGATGGGCCCACAGCAGCGCCATGTCGTCCTCGCGCCGGAACGGCGGCGCTCCCGTCAGCATCTCGAAGACGACGCAGGCCAGGCTGTAGACGTCGCAGCGACCGTCCACGGGCTTGCCCGAGATCTGCTCGGGCGCGACGTAGTCCAGCGTGCCGACGAACTGGCCCACCCGTGTGTAGCCGGTCAGCGACAGGGACTTCTTCGTGAGCCCGAAGTCGGTGAGATAGACGTGCTCGGGGTGGTCGGCGTCGGTGCCCTCGGCGACCAGGATGTTGCCGGGCTTGACGTCCCGGTGGACCAGGTCGTGGGCGTGCGCGGCGTCCAGGGCGGAGGCGACCTGGCCGGCGATCCGGGCCGTGACGGGCAGGGGCAGCGGGCCCTCGCGGTCGAGGAGGGCCCGCAGGTCCTGGCCGGGGACGTAGCGCATGGCGATGTAGAGGACGCCCTCCACCTCACCGGCCTCGAACACCGGCACGATGTGGGGGTGGTCGATGGCGGCGGCCACTTTCGACTCATGGCTGAAGCGGCGTCGGAAGGTGTCGTTCCGGGCGAGCTCGGGGGCGAGGAGCTTGAGGGCGACGGTGCGGTCGAGCCGGAGGTCCGTGGCGCGGTAGACGACGGCCATGCCGCCCCGGCCGATCTCGCTCTCGATGCGGTAGCCCGCGATCCGGTGCCCTGTCAGGCCGCCGGGCCCGGCCCCGAGCGACACGTCGGGGCGTGCGGGGCGCTCCTCCTGATCCCCGGCCATCACCGGCCACCGCCGTCAGGCCGCGCGGGCCGGGATCCGCCCGGGCCGCCCCCGGGGCGGGGGGACCGGCTCTCGCCGTCGAGGCGGGTGGAGCCCGCGTCCCCGGCCCCGGGCCCGGCGGAGCCGGGGCTCGCGCCGTTGAGCCGCGTGGAGCCCGCGCCGTCGTCGTCTTCGCCGGGGCCGGCAGATCGCCCCGCGCTCCCGCCGTCCAGCCGCGTGGAGCCCGCGCTGCCGCCGGCCGTCCCGGTCACCCCGGCCTGGCCGGGGCCCGGGCCCGCGTCGTCCAGTCGTGTCGCCCCCGGCGCGCCCCGTTCCGGTGATGGTTCGCCACCGGTGACGGCTGTCGTCGTCGTGCCGTCGCTGTAGCACCAGCGGTCGCCCGCCACGTCGTACAGCCAGATCTCCTCGCCCGCCACGACCACCCCGATCCGCAGGCCCCGCGTCGTGTGCCGGAACGTCTCGTCGTCGATCCGGCCCGCCGCCAGCTCCTCCACCGCCCGCCGGTAGCGCCCCAGCGACTCCTCCAGCCCGGCCAGCAGTTCTCGCGCGTCCGACGTGCGGACGAGCGCCCCGGCCGCCCCGGGCGGGTGCTGCGGCAGGGTGACCAGCAGCCGGGCGTCCACCCACGCCGACCAGCCGTTGGAGCACAGCACCTGCCCCCAGTCGCCGCTCCGGGCCAGCAGCCGCACCGGCAGCAGTGGGTCCAGCGGCTCGGTCGGCACGGCCGCGTCGGGGGCCGTCCACGTGGGCAGGCCCTCGTTCGGCACGACATGGGTCGGCCGGAAACCGGGGACGTCCGGCATCGCGCCGGACGAGAGGGGAACCGTGCTCATCGCGCCGTCACTTCCGCATGACCGCCGGCTCGTGGCGGCGCAGCAGCCGGGCGACCAGGAAGGCGAAGACGAGGGCCAGCACCACCATCATGCTCATGTCGAGCAGCCAGGTGCCGACGGCGTGCCGGAAGAGCGGGTCGGCCCCGCTCCCGCCCTTCGGCGGGAGCTGGCCGCTCTCGGGCGGGATGTGGGTGAAGTCGATGGTCGCGCTCATCGCCGCCAGCGCCCAGCGCGACGGCACCAGCCAGGAGAGCTGCTCCAGCACCAGCTTGCCGTTGAGCTCGATCATCCCGCCGCAGAAGACGACCTGGACGAGGGTGATGAGCACCAGCAGCGGCATGGTGACCTCCTCCCTGCGCACCAGCGCCGACACCAGCAGGCCCAGCAGCATGGAGGTGAACGACAACAGCGCCAGGGCGAGCGTCATCTCGAGCAGCGGCGGCATGAGCACGCCCTGGCCCTTGGGCGCGCGGGTGTCCACCCCGCCGAGGCCCACGACGGCCAGGACGATCGCCTGCGCCACCGTGATCACGCCCAGGACCAGGATCTTCGACATCACATACGCGGACCGGGACAGCCCGACGGCGCGTTCGCGCCGGTAGATGACGCGTTCCTTGACGAGTTCGCGCACGGCGTTGGCCACTCCCGTCAGCACGCCTCCCACACAGAGGATCAGCAGCACGGTGTTGGCCTTGTCGGCGGAGGCGAAGCGGGTGCCGGAGGACAGCCGGGCCATGGCGCCGGTGAGGAAGGGCAGCGCGACCATGATGATCAGGAAGGTCCGGTCGGCGCTGAGCGCCATCACATAGCGGCGCATCAGGGTCCACAGCTGGGCGCCCCAGGTCTGCGCCTTGGCCGGCGCGGGGGCCGCCTCCGGCGCGGGCGGCGCGCCCAGGCGCGGCTGGTCGGTGGCGGAGGCGATGTACTGCCGGTAGTGGGGCGAGGAGCGGTACTCGCCCGCCCAGTCACGGTCCTTGTCGTTCTCGAACGCCTCGAAGGCCTCGGGCCACTGGCCGAAGCCGAAGAAGGCGGGCATGTCCCCGGGCGGCCCGTAGAAGGCGGTCCGTCCGCCGGGGGCGAGGAACAGCAGCCGGTCGCAGACGTCCAGGCTGAGCACGCTGTGGGTGACGACGATGACGGTGCGGCCGTCGTCGGCGAGGCCGCGCAGCATGTTCATCACCGAGCGGTCCATGCCCGGGTCGAGGCCGGAGGTCGGCTCGTCGAGGAAGAGCAGCGAAGGCTTCGTCAGCAGCTCCAGCGCGACGCTGACGCGTTTGCGCTGGCCGCCCGAGAGGCTGTGGATGGGCTGGTCGGCGCGCTGCTCCAGGCCCAGTTCGCCGATGACCTCCTCGACCCGGGCCCGGCGTTCGGCCTTGGCGGTGTCGCCGGGGAAGCGCAGCTCGGCGGCGTAGTTCAGGGCCCGGCGCACGGTCAGCTGGGTGTGGAGGATGTCGTCCTGGGGGACGAGCCCGATGCGGGCCCGCAGCTCGGCGTAGTCCCGGTAGAGGTCGCGGCCGTCGTAGAGGACGGTGCCGCGGTCGGCGGGGCGCAGTCCGGTGAGGGCGTTGAGCAGGGTCGACTTGCCGGCGCCGCTGGGTCCCACGACGGCGAGGAGGCACTTGGCGCCGACGGGGAAGGAGACGTCGTCCAGCAGGGTCTTGCGGCCCGCGTCGACCTCCACGGTCAGGTCCTGGACGTCGAGCGAGACCTCGCCGGTGTCGACGTACTCCTGGAGCTGGTCGCCGACCAGGCTGAACGCCGAGTGGCCGATGCCGACGATGTCGCCCGGCCCGACGAGGGCGCGCTGCACCGCGTGGCCGTTGAGGTAGGTGCCGTTGTGGCTGCCGAGGTCGACGATCTCGTAGCCGCCGCCGGGGAGGGCGCGCAGCTCGGCGTGGGTCCGGGAGACGATCAGGTCGTCCAGGACGAGGTCGTTCTCGGCGGCGCGGCCGATCCGCACGGTGCGGGTGGGCAGGGGGCGTACGGACGTGGGCTGCCGGAAGGTGCTGGTGCCGGAGGGGTGGGAGACGGAGGAGGGCCGGTCGTCGGGGTGCGGCAGGACCTCGGTGACATGGACGGCGGGCCCGTCGGAGGGGTTGCCGAAGCGGACGACGCTGCCGGGGCCCACGTCGAGCGAGGTCACGCGGTGGCCCTCGGCGTAGGTGCCGTTGGTGCTGCCGCTGTCCTCCAGCGTCCAGTGGTCCGCGACGGCGCGCAGGGTGGCGTGGTGCCACGAGACGCGCCCGTCGTGCAGCACGATGTCGCTGAGGGGGTCGCGCCCCACGTGGTAGATCCTGCCGGGGCTCATCACCCGCGAGCCGCCGTCGGCCTCGACGACGAGCTCGGGTGCCGAGGGCGCGACCGAGCGCTCTCCCATGCCTCTAGGCTACGGCCGACCCCCGCCGCCCGCCTTTCGGCGGCGGCAGGGGGAGACGGATGGCCGGGCGACGGCCGGGGAAGGGAGCACGGGAGTGACGGCGGAGGACTCCGGAGGGCTGCCTGTCTTCGTCTACGGCACGCTGCGGCCCGGGCGGCACAATCACGACCGCTTCCTGCTCGGCCGGACGGTGACGGAGGAGCCCGCGCGGATGCGGGGCGCGGTGTTGTACGAGGGGCCGGGGTATCCGTACGCGGTGGCGGACGCGGAGGGCGAGATCCGCGGTGAGCTGATCACCGTGGCGCCGGGGGAGTACGGCCGGGTGCTGGCCGAGCTCGACGCGCTGGAGGACTACCGTCCGGGCGATCCCCGCAATTCGTACGAGCGTGTGGTGCGCGAGGTGCGGGTGGAGGGCGGCGGTCCGGTGCGGGGATGGGTGTATCTCGCGGCGGACCGGACGGCGCGCCGGCTGCGGGCGTCGGGGAACCGGGTGCCGGGCGGCGACTGGCGGGGGTAGCGACGGGCCGCGTCTCACATAGTGATCAGTCGGCCAACATGGGCAACCTTCGGGGGCGTTGCCGCGTCCTCCCCCGCAAGTCGACAGGAAGTTGCGCTGTCGTAACGGTGTGTTGGGGATTTGTAAACGGTAGATCAACTGTTCGGACAAGAAGCCCCTTCGCCCTTCTCATGGGCATGCCAATGGGTGCAAGGTCATCCACGGGACCTGGACCAGGGGTCCCCGTGGTGCGGCAGAACCGGCACCGCGTGCACGCAGGCGGTCCGGTCATCCGAACCGCCCTCATGGCAAAGGGCGCTGAAACGTGCGTACATCCCCCACAAGCTCCATATCGGCCTCGACCGGCAGACGCGCGCTGACCATCGCCGTCGCGGTGGTCGCCGCGGCGACCATGGCCGGCACGGCCGCGGCCGACACCATCCCGTCCCACTCCTCGGACAAGGCCCCGGCCGCGACCGCCGTGACCACCGCGACCAGTGGTGTTCAGGCGGACGTCGTCAAGGCCGCGCGGAGCGCCGCCGTCGCGAACGCGGCCGCCACCGGCGTCACTTCGGCGGACACGCTGAACGTCAAGGACGTCCTGACCGACCCCGAAGGGAAGCGGCACGTCCGCTTCGAGCGGTCCCAGCACGGCGTCGCCGTCATCGGTGGCGACCTGGTCGTCCACCTGGACGCGAAGAACTCCTACCTGGGCGTGACCCGTTCGGCCAACCGCCAGGTCACCGTCCCCAGCGTCACCCCCAAGCTCAGCGCCTCCGACGCCGCCGCCAAGGCCGCCGCGTCGGCCGACGGCACCGCCGCCGGCAAGCCCGAGCTGGTGGTGGACGCCCGCGCCGACAAGGCCGTCCTCGCCTACCGGGTGACCGTCACCGGCACCCCGAAGACCGAGGCCGGTGCCGCCCACTCGGTGCTCGTCGACGCCGCGTCCGGCAAGGTCATCAGCAAGACGCCGCTCTCCGACGCGTTCATCTCGCCCGCCCTGAAGGCGAAGCTGCGCGAGCAGGGCGCCCAGGCCGCCCCGCGCACCAACACCAAGCCCCTGCCCGGGCCGGTCAAGCCCGCCGCGGGCGCCTTCCCGGCGCAGGCCACCGGCAGCGGCTCGTCGATCTTCGTCGGCAATGTGCCGCTGATCACGACCCAGACCGCGAAGAGCTCCTTCACCCTGAAGGACCCCAGCCGCGGCAACGCCGAGACCCGCAACGCGGGCCGTCAGCAGCTGGGCACCTTCGCCGGCGGCAAGGCCTTCACCGACAGCGACAACAAGTGGGGCAACGGCGCGGCGTCGGACGCCGCCAGCGCGGCGGTGGACGCCCAGTACGGCATCACCGCCACGTTCGACTACTACAAGAAGACGTTCAGCCGGAACGGCATCAAGAACGACGGCGTCGGCCCGCACGCCCTCGTCCACTTCGGCAGCAACGTCGGCAACGCCTTCTGGTCCCCCGACTGCGGCTGCATGCTGTACGGCGACGGCGATGGAAAAACGTTCAAGCAGCCGCTGGTCGCGCTGGACGTCACCGGTCACGAGCTGACCCACGGCGTCGTCGAGGCCACCGCGAACTTCCAGCCCACGCGCGTCGACGACGACCAGAACCAGTTCGGCGAGGCGGGCTCGCTCAACGAGTCCTTCGCCGACATCTTCGGCACGGGCGTGGAGTTCGCCACCAACAACCCGGCCAACCCGCCGAACTACCTCCTCGGCGAGAAGCTCGGCCTCCAGCAGACCTTCCTGCGCCGCCTCGACAAGCCGTCGCTGGACAAGCTCGAGGGCACGGTCGACTTCTGGGACGAGGGCTCCTACGACCGTGAGGTCCACGCGGGCTCCGGCGTCTCCTCGCACGCCTTCTACCTGCTGGCCGAGGGCAGCGGCAAGAAGACGATCGGCGGCTTCACATACGACTCGCCGACCTCCGACGGCTCCACGGTGACCGGCATCGGCCGCGACAAGGCGGAGCAGATCTTCTACCGCGCGCTGAGCCGCTACCTGGTCTCCACCAGCGACTTCCACGACGCCCGCAAGGCCACCCTCCAGGCGGCCGCGGACATCTACGGTCAGGACGGCGCGGAGTACAAGGCCGTGGACGCGGCGTGGGCCGGGGTGAACGTCACCGAGGCGAACACGCCTTCCACCAACGCCAACCTGAAGCGGTGACGTCGGCGCCTCCGGCGCCGACTGGACGGGCGCGTCGTGTGACGCGCCGCGCGACGGGCTGACCGGGGACCCGGTCGCCCGGGGGCCGTGACCGGCGAAGACCGCCGGTCACGGCCTCGCGTGCGTGGACGGGTCGTGGCTCCGCCCGCCCCTACGGGCCGGACGGAGCCCGGGCTCACCTGCCCGGGCGGAACCCGCCCACCTGGGTCGGCTCTGCTCCGGCAGGGCCGGGCCCATTCCGCCTGGGCGGGGCGAGCCTCACCCGGGACGGACGCGCCTTGTCCGGGCCGGACCCGCCCGTCCGGATGGGACCTGCCCGGAAGGAGCCCGCTCGGGTCCGCGTCCGCCCAGGCCGAACCTGTCCCGCCCAGGCCGCCGCCACCCGGGTGGGAACCGCCCCGCTCAGGCCGGGCACCCCATCCCGACGAACCCCGCCCGGACGGGCACCCCGCTCACCCCGCCCGTCCCGCCTCCTCGCGGCGGCGCAGGTACCCCACGAGCACCCCGCCCAGGAATCCCGCCACCAGCCCCCACAGCAACCCCAGGCCCACCAGCGGCAATAGTCGCGCGTCGAGGGTCACCTCGCCGCCGAAGTCGCCCAGGTCGCCGATGCCCAGCAGGGACAGTCCGTAGCGGGCCGAGACGCGGGTGAGCAGTCCGATCGTCAGCAGGGCCAGCGCCAGCGTCACCGCGAGCCGGATCGCGAGTCGCCAGGGGCTCGTTCCGGCGGGGGAACGCACGGCCGTGAGGAAGCCCGTCGCCAGGAGGGCCAGGGCGGCCAGCAGGGCCAGGAGCCAGGCCCGTCCGTCCTGGGCGGAGAGCGAGGACAGGTCCACCGTCGCGGTCCCCTGCCCGCCCTCCCGCAGGACCGCCGCGAGCGCCTGCGGCATCGGCAGGCCGATGCCGTCCGGGACCCGCCCCTCCCACGTGCCGCCCAGTCCGATCCCGAGCCCCGTCCAGGCGAGGTTGGGCAGCCCCAGCAGCAGGACCGCGAACGTCCGGTCGGCGTGGCCGCGCGTGGCGGCCACCACCAGGCCCGCGAGCAGGCCGAGCACCACATAGCCCAGCAGCAGCACCAGCACCGCGAACGCCGCCGGGCGGACGGAGTCCTGGAAACGCAGCAGCCGCGAGGGCAGCGGCGTCCTACGGGAGACGGCCGTCGCCACGACCAGCAGGACCAGCAGCCACAGCAGCCCGTAGCCGACCGTCGGCCCGGTCGCGGCGCGGAAGCCGACCGTGGGCGTGACGCCCAGCGCCGCGCCGAGCTCGTCGAGGATGTCCTCGTCCAGGCGGATGCGGAACGTGTGCCGGGCCGCCCGCGCGACGAGCAGCAGCGCCACCAGCCACACCACGGCCGTACGGGCGGCCCGGCCGAGGAACGCGGCGCCGCTCGCCACCGCGTGATGGCGCATCGGGAGCAGGAAGACCACCGCGAGCGCCAGGGCCCCGGCGAGGGTCACCGACAGCGGTACGACGGCCAGCCCCGCGCCCGTACGGCCGAGGAAGCCGGCGCCACCCGACAGCTCGACGGTCCCGCCGACGGCGCAGACGACGGTGGCCGCGACCACGGGGGCCAGCGCGTCGGCGCCCAGGGCCCCCGCCCCGGCGGCCCACAGGCCGAGCGCGGCGACCGCGACCATGGCGGCCACTCCGGCGGCCACGGCCGCGAGGGCGTCCCCCCAGGCACGCAGCTCGCTCATGTCGCCAACGTAAGCCAGTAGCCGGTACGCCACCCGTCCGGGCGCGCGAGCGGGGGACGCAGGGCGGGTCGGGCGGGGGAAAGACGCGTGACGGCAACTTGCGGGGCCCATGGGTCTGGTACACACAATGTGCGCAGGGGCGGCGAAAAGGAACAAAAGGCCTCACTGAGGAGTCAGGGACGTGTCGTCCGAGCCACCGTCAGCCAACCGCCCCTCCGGCCCACCGTCCGGCCCGCTGTCGGGCCGGGGCTCCCAGCCGCCGGACCGCCCGGCGGGCGAGCCGGAGCCGACCCGGCCCGACTGGTCGGCACCCCGCCCCGAGGCCCCCGGTGGCCCCGCCGGACCGGGCGGCCCCGGCGGCCCGCCCGCCCCGCCGGCCGGCGGACGGGGCACCCCCGGCGAGGGCCCGGGCAAGGGCCCGGACGAAGGCCCGGGCGGCAGCCGCTGGTGGCGGTCGAAGAAGGCGCTCGTCCCGCTCGCCGCCCTGGTCGTCGCCGCCGCGCTCGCGGTCTTCTTCCTCCGCCAGGGCTCCGGCGGCTCCGCCGAGGCCTACCTCCAGTCCGCGACCGCCAACGGCAGGGACCCCTTCACCCAGTCGACGGCCAAGGACTACGGCGCGTCGGCGTCGTCCCACCCCGTCGTCCCGGCCGGCACGGGCGGCGGCGGAGGCACCCGGACCGTCCAGGGCTCCACACGCGGCCTCTACGGCGGCTCCCGGCACAACGCCGGCTGCGACGTCGAGCGCCAGATCGGCTATCTGACCCAGGACCAGGCCAGGGGTCGCGCCTTCGCGGGCGCCGCCGGCATCGAGCAGAACGGCCTCGCCGCCTACCTGCGCGGCCTGACCCCCTTGCAACTGCGCGCCGACACCCGGGTCACCAACCACGGCTACCAGGACGGCTCCGTCACCAGCTACCAGTCCGTCCTCCAGGCCGGCACGGCCGTGCTCGTCGACGACCGGGGCATGCCCCGGGTGCGCTGCGCCTGCGGGAACCCGCTCGGCCCGCCCGTCGCCGCCAAGGGCACCCCGACGGCCAAGGGCGACTCCTGGCCCGCGTACAAGGCGTCCGACGTCGTCGCGGTCACCCCCGCCGACTCCGTCCTGGAGTACTTCGTCGTCTACGACCCCGACACCGGCGAGTGGTTCGAACGGCCCGTGGGCACCGACGGCGAGGACGACCGCTCCACCTCGGCCCCCAAGGGCGGGGTGACGATGAGCCCCAAGCCGAACCCCTCACAGGGCGGCGGGCAGCAGTCCCCGCCGGCACCCCCGCCCCCGCCCAAGTCGCCGCCGCACACCACGCCGGCTCCCACCACGCCCTACACCACCACGCCGCCCACCCAGCCGCCGGCGCCCCCGGCGTACGGGCCGCCCCCGGTCCGCCCGCGCTGATGCCCCGTCCGACGCGTGACCCGCACACCGCGCGAGCGGTGTGGGCCCCGCTGCTGCTGACCACGGCGGCCGTGGTCTACAACGACTGGGTGCTGGAGTTCCTCCTGCCCACGGGCCTGGACCCCCGGCACTCCTACGTCAGCGAGCTCTACGCCGCCGACCAGCGCTTCCACGGGCTCTTCGGGGGCATCGAGCTCGTGGCCGCCGCCCTGGTGGGCGCGGGGGCGCTGCTGGCGCGGGGCCGGTCGCCGGGCCGCTGGGAGGAGGCCGGCTGGTGGTCGCTGGTGGCCTTCGGCGCGGCCTCCGTGGCCGACGTCGCCGTCCCGATGCGCTGCGCCCCCTCGGTGGAGAGCCCCTGCGAGGCCGTCAACCCCTGGCACACGACCACCAGCGCGCTGGTGCACCTGGCGCTGTTCGCCTCGATGGCCCTGCTGGTGACCGCGGCGGCGCTCGGCGCCCCGCGTCGCCCCGTCCTCCGCCGCTGGGGCCCCTGGGTGCTGGGCGCCGCGCTGACGACGGCGCTGGCCACGGTGGGGCCGCTGTTCGGGCGGCCGGGCTGGCACGGGGTGCCCCAGCGGGCGCATCTGCTGCTCGTCGGGGTGTGGTTCGTCCTGCTCGCCGCGGCCCTGCGCGCGGAGGCCCGGACGCGGCCGCGCGCGGCACGGGTGCCCGACCCCCCGGACCCGCGGGACGGCGCCGCTCAGCCCGTCAGCCCGTACACATGGAGCGCGCCGGAGAACGACGGGAGGTAGACGCGGCCGTTGGCCACGGTCGGCGGGACGAACTTGGCGAACTTGCCGACGTCGTCCCGGGCGGCGTTCATCCTGCTGTGCCACACCTCGTCGGTGAGGTCGTGGGCCCGGTAGGCCCGTAGAACGCCGTCCACCACGGCCTGGTTGGCGTTCTCCCGCCAGGGGTGGGAGGCCCACACCAGGCCCGATGCCGGGTCCCGGCCGGCGGCGGAGACGGACAGCATCCCGCCGGGCATGCCGGGGGAGCCGCCCGGCACGCCCGTGGGGTCGGTGGTGGTGCTCGTCGACACCGGGGACGGGTCCAGGCGTCCGCCGGCGAAGCGGTAGGCGCGCAGGAAGGCGTTCTCCGGCCAGATGTAGCACCAGGGGCCGCCGGGGACGTCCCACCAGACCGGGCCGCCGTGGATGTGGTGGCTGTTCGTGTCGGGCGTCACCACATAGAAGCTCTGCGGGATCTGGCTGTCGGAACCGGCGTGGAAGTGCCCCATGGCGTCCATGTCGAGCAGGTAGAACTTGCCCTCCTTGCCCCCGCCCAGCAGCAGCCGGGTGCCCGGGACCAGTAGCGGCCCGGCCGAGCCCAGGTCGGCGTCGGCGGCGTCCAGCGCCGCGTTGTTGAACGGCGAGAACCAGTCGGCGGGCGTCAGGTCCGGACGGATTTTGACGACGCTGTCGCCGAGCTCCGAGCCGTCGGCGCGGAAGCCGCCGTTGCCGGTCATGAAGTACAGGCACCCCGCCTCGTCCACGGCGAGCCCCTGCCCGGCCTGCCAGATGCCGCCCAGCCCGGTGCCGGGCGTGGTGACGTACACACCCGTCCGGCGCAGCGTGACCGCGTCGAAGCCGAACACCCAGCCGTGGTACGGGCTGCGGTCGCCGTAGGCCGCGAAGGCGGCGTACACCATGCCGTTCGCCAGGGTGAGCGCCGAGCGCTGGATCTGCCGCTTGCCGGTGAACGTGAGCCGCCCGCCCACGCTGCCGTCGCCCGTCCCCGGCACGGTCGCCTCGATGCGCACGGGGCCGCCGAGGACCGGCTGCCCCGTGCGGGTGTCGAGGGCGTGGAGGGTGTGGTGGTAGCCGTCCGCTTCTTTGGTGAAGGCCAGCACGTAGATCACCCGGCGCGCGGCGTCGATGACGGGGGTGCTCACCACGCCCACCTCGACCGCGATGTCGCGGTAGTGCGACGGGCCGATCTCGGGGTCGGGCAGCGGGCAGGACGGGCCGAGGGAGGTGCGCCACAGCGGGGCCGAGGCGGCGGGGTCGACGGCGTCGTAGGCGTAGACGCTGTTGTGCATCGTCGCCACATAGACCACGTCGCGCGGGCCCGGGCCCGGCAGCTCCACGCCGGGGAGGACCAGCGGCTGGGCGTAGACGTGGCCGTCGACCGCGCGGCTGAAGAGCCGGCCGAAGGAGGCGGGGGTGACATTGCCCGGATGGAGCGTCGTCTCGCACGCGTTGAGACCCGTGCGCCGGTTGTCGTTGTGCTGAGTGGTGACCGCCACTGGAGCGTTCGGTGTCTGCGGCATGGCGCTCCCCGTCCGTCCCCCGGCGGTTCCGGATTCCAGGGTGGGCGGCGACGACACCCGGTCACAATCACCGGAACGGGTGAAAGCCCGCTGATATCGCTTTTACCGGGACGCCTGTTTGCCGTTGAGGGTCGCGGGTACCCGACGCCGGTGATGAAGAGAAACCAGCCGAGCGTCGTCGTGGTGACCGGGGCGAGCGGCGGCGTGGGCCGGGCCACCGCCCGGGCCTTCGCCGAGCAGGGCGCGAGCGTGGCGCTGCTCGCCCGTGGCCGCAAGGGGCTGGACGCCGCCGCGGAGGAGGTCCTGCGGGCCGGCGGCGCCGCGCTGCCGCTGTCCGTGGACATGGCCGACCACCGGGCCGTCACCGAGGCCGCCGACCGGATCGAGGCGGTCTTCGGCCCGGTCGACGTCTGGGTCAACAACGCCTTCACCGGCGTCTTCGCCCCGTTCGTCGAGATCGAGCCCGACGAGTTCCGGCGCGTCACCGAAGTCACCTATCTGGGCTATGTGTACGGCACCCACGCCGCGCTGAGCCGGATGCTCCCGCGCGACCACGGCACCATCGTCCAGGTCGGCTCGGCGCTGGCCTACCGGGGCATCCCGCTCCAGTCCGCCTACTGCGGCGCCAAGCACGCCATCCAGGGCTGGAACGAGTCCCTGCGCTGCGAACTCCTCCACCAGGGCAGCAAGGTCCACACGACCATGGTCCAGCTCCCCTCCGTGAACACCCCGCAGTTCGACTGGGTGCTCAACCGGATGCCCCGCCGCCCCCGGCCCGTGGCGCCCGTCTACGAGCCCGAGCTCGCCGCCCGCGCCATCCTGTTCGCGGCCGCCCACCCGCGCCGCCGCGAGTACTGGGTGGGCGCGAGCACCGTCGCCACCCTCCTCGCCAACGCCGTCGCCCCCGGCCTGCTGGACCGTTACCTCGCCCGGACCGCCTACGACGCGCAGCAGCGCCCGGAGCCGGCGCCGCCGCTGCCCCCGGTCAACCTGTGGCACCCGGTCGACGGCGACGGCGGCCACGACCACGGCGCCCACGGCGACTTCGGCATGGGCGCCCGGACGCACGGCCCGCAGCTGTGGCTCTCCGAGCACCGGGGCGCCCTGGCCGCCGGAGCGGCGTTCGTCGCCGCCGCGTTCGCCGCGACCCGCATGCGGGCGGACCATGGCCGGCATGAGCGCTGACCCGACCCCGACCGAATCGCGCCGCAGGACCGTCCGCGCCCGGCACGCGGAGGCACTCGACCTCTTCACCGACCGGGTCCGTGCCGTGCGCCCCGACCAGTGGCGGGCGCCCACCCCGTGCACCGAGTGGACCGTCCGC
Source organism: Streptomyces sp. NPDC037389 (assembly GCF_040636475.1). NCBI lineage: Bacteria > Bacillati > Actinomycetota > Actinomycetes > Kitasatosporales > Streptomycetaceae > Streptomyces > Streptomyces sp. NPDC037389. The sequence goes on along the minus strand of NZ_JBEZUS010000006.1, from coordinate 132,912 downwards.
GACCTCGTCAACCACCTCACCGTCGAACAGCTGTGGGTGCCGCCCCTGCTGGACGGCAAGGGCATCGCGGACGTGGGCGACGCCTTCGACGGCGACCAACTGGGCGACGAACCCGTCGCCGCCTGGGAGCGAGCGGCCGAGGCCGCCCGCGAGGCGTTCGGCGCCCATGGCTCCCTCACCGGCACGGTGGAACTGTCCTACGGGCGCACCGCCTCCCACGCCTACTGCGCCCAGATGATCGCCGACCTGGTCGTCCACGCCTGGGACCTCTCCCGGGCCATCGGCGCGGACGAACACCCCTCGAAGGCCCTGGTGGACTTCACCCGCCACGAGGTGGAGCCCTACGCCGACGCGCTCTCCGGCTCGGGCCTGTTCGCCCCGGCGGTCGAACCGCCGCCGGGCGCCGACTCCTGGCAGCGCTTGCTGGCGCAGCTGGGGCGGCAGCCCTGACCTCGTGACCGCCCTGCCCCTGTGACCGCCCTGCCCCCATGACCGACCTGGCCTCGTGACCGAACGTGGGATCGGTACTCTTCGGCACTGAGTGACATCCGGTGACGGGGAGCGAGGAGGGGGCGGTGTGAGCGGGATAGTCGTCCATCTGCCGCAGGGGAGCGGCAGTCAACTGTCGGGTGGGAGCCGCGACGCCGACGGGGAGCCGCGCGGCGACGCGGTGACGTTACGGCTCGGCCCGGGGGAGGTGGCGCGCTTCGGGCGGGGATCCGCGACGACACCCGTGGAGCTCCGTCTCGTCGACGAGGCGATCTCCCGGCTGGCCGGGGAGATCCGGGTGACCGACGACCACTGGCAGCTCAGCAATCACAGCGCGACCCAGAGCTATCTGGTGGAGAACCCGGAGGGGGCCGGGGAGTATCTGAGAGTGCCACCGCGACGGGCCGGGGCGCCGATACCCTTCGAGTTCTCCAGGGTCGTGCTGCCCACCCGCGGCGGCGCCACGGTCGCCTTCCAGGTCTTCGCGCCCGACCACGTCTATCTGGACCCGGACGACACGGGCGGTCCCTGGGAGGGCCGTACGGTCACCGCGTACTCCCTGGACGAGACCGCCACCTACTTCCTGGTGCTGGTCGCTCTCTGCGAACCGCGGCTGCGCGACGAGTCGCCCGTGGCGGTGCCGACCACTCCGCAGATCGTCGAGCGGCTGCGGGGCCACGCCGCCTGCGCCCGGCTGACGCCACGGGCCGTCAGCTCGCACATCGACTACCTCGCCGAGGAGAAGATGCGGATCGTCGTCCCGGCCGGGGGCGAATCCGGCCGGGAAGCCCGCCGCAACGGCAAGCGGGAGGCGATCGTCGGGCTCGCGCTGCGGTTCGGGCTCGTACGGGAGGAGCACCTCGCGCTGCTGCCGCCCCGCCCGGGAGCGGGCGCCGGGGTGACCGCGTGACACCGCTCCCGCCCGGCCAACGCGTCGGCGACTGGGAGGTCACCGAGCCCATCGGGACCGGCGGCTGGGCCACGGTCTACGCCGGACGACCAGCCGGCGGCCAGGGCGACGACACCGACGACGTTGTCGCCCTCAAGATCCTGCCCACCGAGGGGCTCGCACCGCGCCAGGCCCGCAAGGTGGCGGAGACCGCCCGGCGCGAGGTCGAACTCGGGCGCCGGGCCCGCCACCCCCGGCTGATCCGACTGCTGGGCTCCTTCGTGCTCAGCGAGCCGGGCCACCCGTTCCTGGACGGCGCGATCGTGCTGGTCATGGAGCGGGCCGCGCGCAGTCTGCGGGACGTGCTCGAAAGCGGGGTGACCGAGGCCGAGGCCGGGCGGATCGTCGCCGAGATCTGCGAGGGCCTGGCACACCTGCACGCCACCGGCTGGGTGCACGGCGACCTCAAACCGGAGAACGTCCTGCTCATGGCGGACGGTTCGGTCCGGCTCTCGGACTTCGGGCTCGCGACGGAACTGACCGGCGACCAGGGCACCCACGGCTACGCGCCCCCGATGGGCACCTTCGACTACCTTCCGCCCGAGCGCTGGAAGGCCCCGCTCGGTGAGCAGGGCGTACAGGTCCGGCCCAGCGCCGACATCTGGGCCCTGGGAGTCATCGTCCACCAGGTGTTCGCGTCCGGCGCCTCGCCGTTCCCCGGCGCCACACCGGTGTCGCGCGCCGCCTCGACGCAGGAGTACGCCGAGGGGCGGGCACCGCTGCGCATGGACAACGCGGTGCCCCCGTTCTGGCGCGCCCTGGCCGCCGACTGCCTGGCCCCGACGCACTCCGCACGCGCGGCCCACACCGCCGAGAGCCTGCTGGCCCGCATCACCGCCCGGCAGGCCGTCCTGCCGGAGCCGACCGGCCCCGACACCCTGCCACCGGTGGGACGCCGGCGGCGCCGTAGTACCCGTGCCGCGGTCGTGGCCGCCGCGGTGTGCGGCGTGGTGGCGGCGGGCTGGTCGTACGCCGTGCGCGACGCCGGGTCCGCCCCGCCCGCCGGCTCGGGCGGGCCCACCGCCGCCGGACGGATCCGGGTGTTCAACGTCGAGCGGTCCTGCCAGGACCGCCAGGACCGGAACGCGGAGTGCAGTCTCGGCCTGGCGATCGACCCCCTGCGGCCGTACACCATCGACAACGTCGTTCCGACACGGGTGTGGCACGGCGACGCCCTCGCCGTCGACTGCCGGCTGTCCAGTGGTGTGCCCATCGTCGACGAGATGGGCACGTGGTCCGCCGAATGGTTCCGCGTCCATCTCCCGCAGGGCTCCGCACGGCCCACCGCCTGGCTGCCCGCCGTGCGCACGAAGGACCGCCCCGCGATTCCCGTGTGCCCGCGCCCCACGCCTTCCCATTCCTATCGGTGACCGCCGGGCGCTGTCACTCCGGATCATTCCGGGTGCCGCGCCCCGGCGCCCCGCCGCTACCTTGCGGCCCGCACGTCTCTCTTCGTTCGACGACATTCTTTGACGACATTCGACGACCAGGAGGTCATCGTGAGTGAGTACCGCCCGACCCGCAGGAGTCTTCTGAAGGCCGCCGGCGGCCTCTCCGCCGCGGCGGCGCTCGGCGCCGGCGGTGTCCTCGCGACGGCGTCCACGGCCCACGCGGCCGGTGACGGCTTCGGGCTGCGCGTCGCGGAGCGCGGCGAGAGCGACCCCCGTATGTGGTACTACCGGTTCGAGACCGCGGAGATCGGCTGGAAGCCCGCCGTCAACGTCCTGCTCCCCGACGACTACCACACCAGCGGACGCACCTACCCCGTCCTCTACATGCTCCACGGCGGCGGGGGCGACTTCATCGAGTTCGACCGCATGGGCATCCGCGAGCTGACCGCCGGCAAGCCGATCATCCTCGTGATGCCCGACGGCGGGAAGACGGGCTGGTACTCCAACCCGGTCCGCTCCAACGTCGGCCCCCGCAACTGGGAGAACTTCCACATCAACCAGCTGATCCCGTGGATCGAGGCGAACTTCCGGACGTACGCCGAGTACGACGGCCGTGCCATCGGCGGCTTCTCGATGGGTGGCTTCGGCGCGCTGAAGTACACGGCCAAGTACTACGGCCACTTCGCCTCGGTGAGCTCCTACTCCGGCCCCGCCAGCCTGCGCCGTGACGCCGGCCTGGTCGTCCACTGGGCGAATCTGACGTCCGCCCTGGACCTCGGAGGCGCCACCGTCTATGGCACCCCGTGGGACCAGGCCCGGGTCAGCGCCGACAACCCGGTCGAGCGCATCGAGAGCTACCGGAACAAGCGGATCTTCATGGTCGCGGGCACGGCCCCCAAGACCGCGTTCGACTGGATGAACGAGCCCGAGGTCCTGGCCGGCCAGCGGGAGTTCCGCGGTCTCCTCGACCGGGCCGGCATCCCGTACGAGGCGCACGAGGACGGCGGCGGCCACTTCTTCCGCAAGGAATTCTTCCGCGGCGATCTCGACGGCATCATCGGCCGCCTCCGCAAGGCGTAGGCGGCGGCCGCACGGGCGGGGCCGTCCCGACGGCCCTGCCCGTCGCGTCACTCCGCTCACTCCGCGAGCCGGGGCAGCACCTTCGTCCGGTAGAAGTCGAAGAAGCCCCGCTGAAGGGGGCCGATCTGGGAGACGTGCACCCGGTCGAAGCCGGCGTCGGCGTACGCGCGCAGCGCCCCCACATGGGTGTCGACGTCGTCGCCGCACGTCACGGCGGCGGCCACCCGGTCACGTGTCACCAGCTCGGCGGCCTGCGCGAAATGGGCGGGGGTGGGCAGCACCTGGTTGAGCTCGCCCGGCAGCTGCTCCACGGCCCACAGCCGGTGCGCGGTGTCCAGCGCCGCCTCCCGGTCCGGGCCCCAGCACACCTTCACCCCGCCCTGCACCGGCTTCTGGCCGCCGCCCGCGCGCCGGAAGCGGGCCACCGCGTCCGGGTCCGGGACCATCGTCACCAGCCCGTCGCCGATGCGCCCGGCCACCTCCGTGGCCGCCTGCCCGAACGCCGACACGTCGATGGGCACCGGCTCCTCGGGCAGCGTGTACAGGCGGGCGTTCTCGACGGTGTAGTGCTTGCCGTGGTGGTTGACCTGGCCGCCCTCGAACAGCAGCCGCATCACCTGAACGGCCTCCTCCAGCATCTCCAGCCGCACCGCGGCCGGCGGCCACGGATCGCCCAGGATGTGCTCGTCGAGCGCCTCGCCGCTGCCCACCCCGAGCCGGAAGCGCCCCTGGAGCAGCACCGAGCTCGTGGCCGCCGCCTGCGCCGTCACCACGGGGTTCAGCCGCATCGTCGGGCAGGTCACGGCAGTCTCCACCGGCAGCGACGTGGCCTCGGACACCGCGCCGATGACCGCCCACACCAGCGGGCTGTGCCCCTGCTCGTCGGTCCAGGGGTGGAAGTGGTCGGAGATCCACAGCGAGGTGAAACCCGCCTGCTCCGCCATCCGGGCCTGTTCGACCAGGTCCCCGGGGGAGTGTTCCTCGCAGGAGAGGAAGTATCCGTACTCGGTCATCGCGGTCGATTCCTCCGGACGCTCCTTCGGACGGGAAGACGGGTAACCCGTGTCGCCACGGCGAAACCTCCCGGAGCCCTCCGCCTCCGGGTACTTGCCGCGACTGATTCGAAGCGCAACCAAGCGGCTCCCCCGTGTGTCATACGGGCATGACAAGCGCAGCAGCGAGCAGAGCGAACGTACGCGCACGCAGGCGACTCGGTGTTCTCCTCGGCGCGGCCGTGCTGGCCGCGCCGCTCTCCGTGGCGGCGGGGACGGGCAGCGCGCAGGCGGCCACGGCCCCCTGCACCGCCGGGGCCGGGCCGTACCAGAAGCAGGCGGAGCGGTTCCTGGGGCGGCCCGTAGACGGGCGGCAGTCGGCCGCCGACTGCCGGGCGATCCGGGACTTCCAGCTCGACCACGCCATCAGCCCCGCCATCGGCTACGCCGGGCCCGTCACCTGGGGCGTGATGGACCTCGTCGCCAAGCAGCGCGCCGCGGGGAGCAATCCCAACGCCGGGCGCACATGCCCGGTGAACAAGGGACGGATCGCCTGCGTCGACCTCACCCGTCAGCTGAGCTGGATACAGGACGGCTCGCGGCTGGCGTTCGGGCCGGTGCCGATACGGTCCGGCCGCGACGGGTACGAGACGCGGACCGGGCTCAAGCGGATCTACTGGCGCAGCGTCGACCACTGGTCGACGATCTACAAGGTGCGGATGCCGTACAGCCAGTTCTTCGACGGCGGGCAGGCGTTCCACTCCATCGACGGCAACGTCTGGTCGGCGCCCGGCTCCCACGGCTGCGTCAACATGCGGCGCGGGGATGCCAAGACGTACTGGTCGATGCTGAAGAACGGCGACGACGTCTACGTCTACGGGCGCAAGCCCGGCACCTGAGCCGGTGCCCGGGCCGGGCCCCGTCATGGCCCGGCCCCGGCTCCTCCGACGCTCCGGCCAGCGGATACGGTGGTCTTAAGGGTGGGCTGGTCGTCCGTCCGTGAAGGTTCGGACGCGCCTGCGAGGAGGCACGGAACGGTGGTGCGCTTACCGCAACTCAGACTGGACGAGCTGCTGGAGGAGCTCCAGGCCCGGATCGACGCCGCGCGGGGCACCCGGGACCGGGTGCACAGCCTCCTGGAGGCCGTGATGTCGGTCGGGCGCGAGCTGGACCTGGAGCATGTGCTGCGCCGGATCGTCGAGGCCGCGGTGGTGCTCGTGGACGCCCGGTACGGCGCGCTGGGCGTCATCGGGCCGGACGGGCGCACCCTGTCGCAGTTCCTCACTGTCGGGCTGCCGGAGGAGCGCATCCGGGCCATCGGGTCGTACCCGTCGGGCCACGGCATCCTGGGTGAGCTCATCCGCCACCCCGAACCGCTGCGGCTGTCGCGGATCTCCGCGCATCCGGCCTCGTACGGCTTCCCGGCGGAGCACCCGCCGATGGGCAGCTTCATGGGCGTGCCCATCCGGGTGCGCGAGCAGGTCTTCGGCAATCTCTACCTGGCCGAGAAGCGGGGCGGCGCGGACTTCGAGGACGAGGACGAGGAGGTGCTGTCCACGCTCGCCGTGGCCGCGGGCGTCGCCATCGACAACGCCCGGCTGTACGAGGAGTCCACCCGCCGCGAGCGCTGGCTGCGGGCGGGCGCCGAGGTGACGAACCGTCTGATGTCCGGCAGCCGGCCGGCCGACGTCATCGGCCTGATCGCCGAGCGGGCGAAGGAGATCACCTGCTCCGACCTGGTCACCGTCTCCCTCCCGCTGCCGGAGGGGGAGCCCGCGCTGACCGTCGAGGCCGCCCTGGGGGAGGGGGCCGAGGGACTGCGCGGCACGGTGCTGCCGGCCGACGGCACCCTCGCCGGGAGCGCGTACGTTTCGGGCCGGCCGGTCCTCAGCGCGGGCCTCGCCGCGGACCCGGCGAACTCCGCGGGGCCCTGCCGCGCCACCGGTCCCGCCGTGGCCGTGCCGCTCACCTCCGGTGACGCGGTGCGAGGCGTGCTGCTGCTGGCCCGGGCCAAGGGCCGCGCGCCGTTCACCCGGGAGGAGTCGGAGCCCCTCCTCGCCTTCGCCGGGCAGGCCGCCGTGGCCATGGAGCTCTCCGAACGCCGTGCGGACGCCGCGCAGATCGCCGTGCTGGAGGACCGCGACCGTATCGCCCGCGATCTCCACGACCTGGCCATCCAGCGGCTCTTCGCCACCGGGATGACGCTCCAGAGCGCCGACCGCTTCATCGACCACCCCGAGGCCGCCGAACGCGTCCAGCGGGCGGTCGACGACCTCGACGAGACCATCAAGATCATCAGATCCACGATCTTCGGCCTGCGGTCCCGGGAGACCGCCCCGCAGCACGGGCTCCGCACCCGGGTCGTCCGGACCGTCGGCGAGGGCGGCGCGCTCCTCGGCTTCGCCCCGAGCCTGCGGATGGAGGGGCTGCTGGACACCCAGGTGCCGCGCGAGGTCACCGAGGACGTCGCCGCCGTCCTGGGGGAGGCCCTGGCGAATGTGGCCCGCCACGCGCGCGCCCGGTCGGTGGACGTCGCCGTCGTCAACGACGGCCGCCGGCTGACGCTGACCGTCACCGACAACGGCGCCGGGATGCCGGAGGGCGAGGGCGGCCGCCGCAGCGGTCTGCGCAACCTCGGCGAGCGGGCCGACCGCCATGGCGGCCGGCTGCGGATGACAGCGCCGCCGGGCGGGGGGACGAGTTTGAGGTGGAGCATTCCGCTGCCGACCGGCGGGGCGGATCGGTAACAACCTCGTGCCCTCCGGGCGGCTGCCCGGAGGGCACGAGGGTTGCCGGCTCGTCGTTCACTTGGTGTACAGCCACCACCAGTGGCCGTTTTGCTCGCAGTAGTACTCGCTCCATTGGTGGGTGGTATTTTGACCATGGTCGCCTGCCGAGTAGCAGCAGTCCTGGTTGTATTGCCACTTGCTGCGCACGGTATAGCCCGACCGCGCCCGCTCGTTGTCCGACTTGCTCGTAGCCTTGCTGCTCGCCTTCGGGGAATCATCCAGCGGAGTTGCGACGGCCGCCCCCGACGCACCGGCAAGCAGTAGACCCGCGGTAAGCACTGCCGCTGCCGGGGTGAGGCGGAAGGCCCTCGTTTTCATGAGGCTGCCTCTCTGTTCGGTCCCTGCCCTGATAGTGGGCCTGGATCGCCGCCCCCGGAATCGGCGTGCGGGAGGGGGATCCCCAGGGGCGCCCGCGCGGGCGGGTCCGAGCTTCACGTGGCGTGAGGAAGGGGGTCGTGCCTCGGAAGGCGGCTCCAAGTCCGGCGAGCACGCATCTCAGGACGGCCGGGCGACGCTCGACGCGAGCACGGCCGCCTGGATCCGGCGCTCCACGCCGAGCTTGGCGAGCATCCGCGAGATGTGGTTCTTGACCGTCTTCTCGGACAGGTAGAGCCGCTCCGCGATCTGACGATTCGTCATGCCGTCCCCGATCAGGCCGAGGATCTCCCGCTCGCGCGGCGACAGCCCGGCCAGGCGCTCGTCCTCCGGCTCGGGCCGCTCGTCCTCGCCGCGCAGGCTGTTCATCAGACGCGTGGTCGTCGCCGGGTCCAGCATCGACTGGCCGGAGGCGACCGTGCGGATGGCGGCCACCAGGTCGGAGCCCTTGATCTGCTTCAGGACATAGCCGGACGCCCCCGCCATGATCGCGTCCAGCAGCGCGTCGTCGTCGTCGAACGAGGTGAGCATCAGACAGGTCAGCCCCGGCATCCGGGACCGCAGCTCACGGCAGACCGTGATGCCGTCGCCGTCGGGCAGCCGGACGTCCAGCACCGCCACGTCGGGCCGGAGCGCCGGCCCCCGCGTGAGCGCCTGGGCGATGCTGCCGGCCTCGCCGACGACCGAGATGTCGTCCTCGCCGTCGAGCAGATCGTGGACACCCCGCCGTACGACCTCGTGATCGTCCAGGAGGAACACCCGGATCGGCCGCTCCGCGGAGAACGCCCCCGCTCGCGCTGACTGCTGTTCCACCGCTCCGGCTCCTCATCGCTCCGTCGGCATGTCGTCCTGTTTGGATCATGATCCAACATTTGTCGGACCGCCATGGGCCGAACGGCCCCGATCCGGCCACGGACGCGTGGCCGGGGGCGCGTGGCCAGGGACGCGCGGCCGGGGGCGGCTCACTCCTCCGCGATCAGCACCGCCACGCCCGAGACCCGGTCTCCCGCCAGGTCCGCGAGCGCCTCGTCGGCGCGGCTCATCGGATACGGCTGTACATGCACCACCGGCCGGTGCCGGGCGACCTCCGACAGATACGCGCGCCCGTCGGCCCGCGTATTGGCGGTGACGCTGCGCAGGGTCCGCTCCTGGAAGAGGTGCCGCTGATAGCCGAGCACCGGGATGTCGGTGAGATGGATTCCGGCCACAGCCAGCGTCCCGCCCCGGTCGAGGGCCGCCAGCGCCACCGGCACCAGATCCCCGACGGGAGCGAAGAGGATCGCCGCGTCGAGCGGCACGGGCGGATCGTCGTACGTGCCGCCCGCCGACGCCGCGCCCAGTTCGAGCGCCAGCCGGCGGGCCGGCTCGGCACGCGTGATGACGTGCACGGACGCGCCCTGGGCGATCGCCAGCTGCGCGGTCAGATGGGCGGACGCGCCGAACCCGTAGATGCCGAGCGCGCCGCCGGGCGGCAGCTCGGCCCGCCGCAGCGCGCGATAGCCGATGATGCCCGCGCAGAGCAGCGGCGCGAGCTCCTCGTCCGGCGGGCCCTCCGGCAGCCGGTAGGTGAAACGGGAGTCCGTGACCACGTGCTCGGCGTACCCGCCGTGAATGTCCCAGCCGGTGTAGCGGGAGTCCGGGCAGAGGTTCTCCCGGCCGCCGGTGCAGTAACGGCACGTCCCGCACGTGCCCGCCAGCCAGGCGGCGCCGACGCGGTCGCCGGGGGCGAAGCCCTCCGCGGCCGGCCCGGCTGCCAGCACCCGGCCGACGATCTCGTGGCCGGGCGTACGGCGGGGCGCGCGCGGCGGCAGGTCGCCCTCCGCCAGATGCAGATCGGTACGGCACACCCCGCACGCCCGCACCTTGATCAGCAGGTCGTACGGGCCGGGTTCCGCCAGCGGCCGGCGCTCCCGGCGCAGCGGACGCTCGGCGGCGGGCGCGGTGTGGTCGACGACCCAGGCGGTGGTCTCCGCCACGGCCGCCCCGGGCCCGGGGGATCGCGGGTCCTGCGGTTCCGGGACCGTCATCGTGCTCACCTCCGGCCGTCGTCCCCGGCAGCGCCCCCGTCGGGCCCTCGCTCCTTCCACCGTGCGCCGGGCCCGGGGGGACGGCAAGGCCCGGGTGTCCCCGGGAGGGGCCCGTTCAGCCCCTGCGCGCCGTGGCCCCGCGTCGGCATGCTGGTCACAGCCCGGACGGGATGTCGTCCCCGCTCGGTCCCCCGGGCGCGTGCCGGGGCCGGAAGCCGATGGCCGGCCCCGGCACGCCGCCCCGGCGGGCACGCGCCGCCGGACCCGACCGCCCCGGCCCCGACCGCCTCGGTCCCCCGGCCGCCCCCGGAAGGGGAACCGGACGGCCGCCCCCGGTGCACGGTGGGGCCGGGCACGTCCCCGGCTGGCGCGTCCGGCCGGAGAGTCCGGCCCACACGGCCCACACGGCCCACACGGCCCACACGGGCCGTACGGGCCGTACGGGCCACCCGAGGCACCGGCCGCTGCTCACGGTCGGGCGTCGCGGGCAGCGGCAAACCCCGGCGCTCCGCCCGGGCACCGGCGCGAGTCCGGTCCGGTCGAACCCCGCCGGTTTCACCGGAATTTCATCGACCGCTGCCACTGTCGTCCGGTTGACCTCTGCCTGCCGTGAAATTCCCACGACAGGCAGAGGCGTGGACCGACTCCATGGGGAGAATCGAATGCGAACAAGACGGATCGCGGCCGTATCGGCCGCTTTTCTGCTGACAGCCGGGCTTTCTTCAATGGGGCAGGCGTCCGCGGCGCAAGCGACAGCTCCGTGCGAGGGCACCTACACGATCGTTGTGGGGGGCACGGGCAGCTCATGGAACAACGACCGTTTCTACGGCAATATCCAGCAGCACGTCGGGTACCCCACCACGATCCCCAACGGCGCCAGCGCCCGTGCGGGCGTCAATGAGCTGAACCGGCTGGTCCGCGACCAGCGTGCCGCGTGCCCGTCCCAGCACGTCAAGATGGCCGGGTACTCCTTGGGCGCCGCGGTGGTGCACATCTGGGTCACCGAGAACTGGCGGACGTTCGACAACGTCAACGCCGTTCTCATCGCGGACCCCAAGCGCCAGGGCCCTCCCGGCGCCAACGGCGGAGCCGTGCCGTTCGGTGGCATCATCGGTGCTCCGCTCGCCGGCGCCGACAAGTCCTTCGGGAACGTTCCGGTCAAGACGATCTGCCACTGGGACTACGTCTGCGACGAGTCAGCAGGAATTTGGACCTACCCGAAGAACCACGTCGACAACTACCCCGAAGACTTCAACATGGATCACCACAACGACAGCGCCAACGAGCAGTGGTACAACGGCGCCTGGTATCCCGCGTAAGTCGCGAAAGAACTCAGTAGTGCCAGCGCGGGCGGCCGCCGCCACCACCGCAGGTGATGAGACGGCCGTTGGCGGCGTGGGTGTTGGCACCCACGTCGCCGTCGCGGCAGCGCGGCAGTACTGGCCCGCCTTTTGACTTGCTCCTTGGGCTGGAGCCCGAGGATTCTGGTCTTCTCGTCCGTTGCTGTGCCGCTACGTGGCACGGGGTTCGGGGGAGAATCCGTGGCTTCCTGCTTCGTCGCGCTGTGCCGGGACGAGTCCTGGTCTTACCTGCGCTCCACAGGCTGCGACCGCCAGTCCGGCGGCCGTTTTGACGTTCTTCGCGGCGTTGTGGTCCCGGTCATGGACCGTGCCGCAGGCGGCGCATGTCCAGGTCCGGATGTGCAAGGGCTTGGGGCCGTCCTTGGCCCCGCACTGCGAGCAGACCTGGCTGGTCGGCTCGAACCGGCCGGTCTTCACCAGGGTCCGCCCGTACCTGACCGCTTTGTACTCCAGCATGTGTACGAACTGTGACCAGCCCGCGTCATGCACACTCTTCGCCAGTCTTGTGCGCGCGAGTCCTTTGACGGCCAGGTCTTCCACTCCGATCGCTTGGTTATCGCGGATCAGCCATGTGGAGAGCTGGTGGTGGAACTCACGGCGGGCGTCATGTACTTGTGCGTGGGTGCGGGCGACCTTGAGCCGGGCCTTCTCGCGGTTCCTGGATCCCTTCTGCTTGCGGGACAGCTCGCGCTGGGCCTTCTTGAGTTTCCTCTCCGCGCGGCGCAGGAATCGCGGGGAGGTGATCTTCGTGCCGTCGGAGAGGACGGCGGAGTGCGTCAGCCCAAGGTCGATGCCGACCGCCTGGTCACTGCCGGGCATCCGGGCGGCGTCGGAGGCCGGGTCGGTGTCGATGACGAACGAGGCGAAGTACCGCCCGGCCGCATCCTTGATCACGGTGACCGAGGTCGGGGTGGCGGGCAGGGCGCGGGACCACTTCACCTTCACCGCGTCGACCTTCGGCAGGTTCAGCCGCCCGCTGTCAGTGACCGACCAGCGGGCATTGGCCGTGAACCGGATCGACTCCCGCTTGTCTTTGCGGGACTTGAACCTCGGCGCACCCGTCTTCGGGCCCTTGCGGGTGCCCTTGAGGGAGGAGAAGAAGTTGCGGTAGGCGGCCTCCGCATCGCGCAGGGCCTGCTGAAGCACGACTGAGGAGACCTCCCCCAGCCAGGAACGCTCTGCGGTCTGTTTGGCCTGGGTGATCAGCCTTTTGGACAGCTCACCGGCCGTCGGGAACGCCGCGCCCGCTTTCCGGGCGTCCTCACGGGCGCGCACCGCGTCGTTGAACACGACACGGGCACACCCGAACGCCCGGGCCAGCGCCGTGCGCTGGGCGACGTCCGGGTACAGGCGGAAGCTGTACCGAAGCTGCATAACAGCCACCTTACAAACGTGGGTTATGGGTGAGATGCAGAAGATCAGGACTGGTCGGCACTGTGCTTTCATGATGCATGTGCATTTGGTCTTCGTGACCAAGTTCCGGCATAAGGTGTTCACGGATGCTCACCTGACGCGCCATGAGTTCCCCGACCTGGTACGGCACTACTAGCGGGCCAACAAGCTCTGGTCCGGGACCTACTTCGCCGGAACCGTCGGCGGCGCCCCGCTCTCCGTGGTCAAGCAGTACACCGAGCAACAGAACCAGCCCGCGTGAGCATCACCCGGCACCACCGGGACCCGCCATCGCGGCGCTCCGCGCCACGAGTGGCGAACACACGATGTCCGGCTCCGCAGACCAGGAATCCGCGAAGCACCGCATCGCCACGACAAGATTCGCCTCACCACCGGGCTGAAGCTTGATGCACCGCGAATGAATCCCGGTAGCAGTTCCCGGCGTTGGAGCGGATCTCACAGGACGACTTCGACGCGGACGATCCGTTCGCGCCCGCCGTGCGCTCCGCGCCGGGTGCCGGGGGCTCGGTCTGCGGCCCGCGCGTCTTCGGTGGCGCCTTCGGCGCGTGGGTCGACGGCTCGGGGGGCGGTGTGGGGGCGTGTGTCGCGCTCTCCGTGGGACTCGGCGACGGTGACTTCGACGCGGACGCGGACGCCGTGGCGGACGGGCGCGTCGACGACTTGTCGTCCCCCGTGCACCCGGTGAGCGTCAGCGCGGTCGCGAGGGCGAGCCCGCACGCGGCGGCGAGGCGCCGGCGGAAGGCGGGACGGGACACGGTGGCTATGGCCAAGGCGGAACTCCACGATCGGTACGGACGGGCAGGCGGCATCGCCGCCGAACGTGGGGGGACCGGCAGCGCTCACCCTAACGCCCCGCACGGGTGATCCGCCCCGTCAGCGCCGCAGGGCCCACTTCTGCACCGACTCCAGCGGGCCGTGCGCGAACCTCCGCAGCCACAGTGTCGATCCGGCCACGAGCACCAGGCCCACCGCCGCCCAGAGCCCCATGACCCACCACGGCCCGCTGCCCGCGAACCGGTCCGCGAGCCCCAGGCCGATGCCGTAGCAGGCCAGGACACACAGCACGTTCTGGGCGACGTAGCAGGTCAGCGCCATCCGCCCCACCGACCCCAGCCCCGCCGCCACCCGGCCACGGCCACGTCCGTGCCCACGGTTCCGTCGACGGTCCAGCAGCACGCCGATCAGGCCCAGGTACCCGATGGCCACCACGGGGGCGGCGACGTAGCGGCCCAGCAGGAAGAAGTCCGTACCGCCCAGGGATGCCGCCGCGTTGAGCGGCAGCCCGACGCCCAGGCCCCAGCGGAGCATACGGGCCCGCAGGCGCCGCCCCGCCTCGTCGTCGGCGAAGGCTCCCGCGCGGAACAGCCGTACGCCGAGGAGGAAGAGGAAGACCAGCAGCCCGAAGGAGAGCACGGGCTCCATGCGCAGCGCGATCGCGTTCTGGAGCCGGAAGGCGATCTGGTCGAGGTAGTCGCCGTGGGCGTAGAGGTCGACGACGCGGGGGTCGGGGCCGTCGCCGTCGCCGCCCGTACCGGCCGCCATCGTGCCGAGGGTGAGCAGCGCCATCACGGACAGGTGGAGCCCGCCCGCCACCCACATCGCCGTGCGGCGGACGCGTTCGGAGCGGGCGAGCAGCCGGGCCACGAGCAGGGCGGTGACCGCGTACCCCATGAGCACGTCCCAGGCGAAGACCAGCACGAAGTGCACGGTCCCCTCGGCGAAGAGGAACAGCGCCCGCCATCGGTAGCGGCCGGGCCAGGGCTGTCCCCGCGTGGACGCGGAAGCGAACTGGATGGCCAGACCCACACCGAACAGCATGGTCAGCATGGACAGGAACTTGCCGTCGGCGAGGAAGCGGAAGACGCTCTCGGCCGCCGCGGACAGGGACGGTTCGGAGAGCGGGCCGTGCAGCGTGGCCCCGTCGCCGCCCGTGCCGCCGCTGACGACGCCCCACTCCGCCGCAGGTCCGGTGAACAGCCACACGTTGGTCATCAGCGTGCCCAGGACGGCCGCGCCGCGCAGCACGTCCAGGAGCGGCAGCCGCCCCGGTGGCCCGCCGCCGGCAGCCGGCGCCGGTACGGGCGCGGTGGATCGTACGGTCTCCGTCATGGAAGCCCCCGGAATCGTCGTTCTCCTCATCCTCGGCGGGTGCCGGACGGCGGACCTCGTAGGCGGTGATGAACCCTCGCTACATCCTTCGATGTAGCGAGGCGTCGGCGTATAGCACCTCCGCACATGTGCCGAGAGAAAATGCCAAAACCCTCACCCTCCACCACCGTTATCGGTTACCTTCCGTCGCATGGGTCACGTCCCCTGGTGATCACCCCCCTTGTACCGAGACGCGGCGCTCCTTGATGCCGTCGCGCGGCTGGAGAGGATCGTGTGACCGGAATAGACGGGTGCCTGACGGAGGCCATGGACATCCCCGGGGCTCGGGGCGCGAGCCTGGTGGACTGGACGAGCGGGCTCACCCTGGGGGCGGTGGGCGACGGACCGGACGGCGACCACGAGGCGTCGGCGGCGGAGGCCGCCGAACTGGCCCGGCTCGCCGTCGAGAACGGTGTGTTCACGGGCGGTGGTGTGCGCTGTGACGGCCCGGTCGAGGAGCTGATCGTCACGGCCCGGGGGAGCTACCACCTGTTCCGGTACGTGGCGACCTCGTTCGACAGCAGCGTCTTCCTCTACGTCCGGCTGGACCGTACGGAGGCCAATCTCGCGGTGGCGCTGTTCCGGATGAAGGACCTGGCCGCCCGGCTGGTGTCGGCATGACGGCGTTGGCGGGAGCGGCGGGGGTGGAGAGGGCGGCCGCGGACCCGGGCTCGCGGGCGGGCGGGGCCGTCGTGACGGCCACGCTGGACCGGCTCGTCCGGGAACGGGCGACGGGGGCGCTGCACGGCCGGGCCGGGGCGCTCTATCTCGCCGACGGCGCCCTGGTGCACGCCGAGAGCCCGGTCGTGCCGGACGTGGGGTGGCGGCTGACGGCGGGCGGCCGGTTGTCGAGGTCGAGCTGGGAGGAGGCGGTGGCCGAGGGCGGGCCGGGCCATCGCGCGGGGAATCTGCTCGTCGAACGGGGCCGGCTGAGCCGGGGCGAGCTCGAACTGTGCCATCTCAGCGCCCTGTTCGACGCGGCCTATTTCGTGCTGTTCCCGCTCGACGGCTCCCAGCGGGCGCCCGACCGGTTCCTGAGGGAGGCCCGGCACTGGTTCGGGCCCGTCCGTCCCGTCCCCGTGGCGGCCGTGGAGCGCGAAGTGCGCAGCCGCCGGGGCCTGCTGGAGCGGGCCTGGCCCTGCCCGGAGGTCGATGTGTCCCCGGTCGTCCCCGTCCCCGGAGCCGTCCGCCGTGCCCGCCCCGGCGCGGTGCTGGCCGCGGCCGACGGGGTGCGGACGCCGACGCAGATCGCCGGGGTGCTGGGCCGCTCCGCCTTCGCCACCCTCCTCGACGTCCGGCGGCTGGCGGCGGCGGGGCTGGTACGGACCCCGGCACCCGGTACGCCGGCGCCCCGCCCGGCGCCGGCCGCGCGGGTCCCCGCCGACGCCCCGGAGATCTCCCTGCTCAGGCGGATCCGCGACGCTTTGGAGGCCTTGTGACCCTGAGACGCTCCGCGACCGTGCCGGGTGCCGGCCGGGTCCCGACGATCCCATGATGAGGCGCGCGTTGAGACAATTCGTCGTAAGGAGGCAACCGATGACCGCCGCACCCGAGGTGCTCGCCGAGCTCCAGGGGTTACGTGTCCGGGTACCGCATCTGACCGGTGCCATGGTGGCGAGCACGGACGGGCTGGTGATCGCGCATCTCGTCACCGGTACCGAACCGGACGGGCTGGCCGCGCTGACGGCCGCGGCCCTGGGGGTCGGCGCGCGGCTCTCGGACGCCGTGGGCCACGGGGGGTTCCGCGAGCTCGTCGTCAGCGGTGAGCTCGGCTACGTGGCCACGTACGCGGCCGGCGCCGCGAGCGTACTGACGCTGCTGGCCTCGGCCGACGCCAATGTGGGGCGGCTGAACCTGGAGGCCCGCAGGACGGGCGCCCGTATCGCGGAGCTCGTCGACGGCGCGCTGGAGCGACAGCGCCAGGCGTAGCCGATTGCGTATTTGTCAATAAATTCCCCCATGCGCATCCGATGCGCGCACATCCCATTCCCGGCAATTCATCGACAAGGAAACGGAATTTCCCATGGCGAACACCGAAATGGCCCTCAAGGACGCGATGAACTCGATCGACGGCGCGCTGGGCGTGGCCCTCGTCGACTACGGCAGCGGCATGGCGCTGGGCACCCTGGGCGGCTCCGCGTCGCTCGACCTCAACGTCGCGGCCGCGGGCAACACGGACGTCGTCCGGGCCAAGCTGCGCGCCATGGAGATGCTCAACATCCAGGACAGCATCGAGGACATCCTCATCACCCTCGGTACGCAGTACCACTTGATCCGGCTGCTGACGGGCCGGGGCGGCAACGGTCTGTTCCTGTACCTGGTCCTCGACGGCAAGCGCGCCAACCTCGCGATGGCCCGCCACCAGCTCCGGCGCATCGAGGCCGAGCTGGAGGTCTAAAGCGTTTTGGCGACTTGAGGGCCGATGCCGTCCGAGGGCCGATGTCAACGGCGCCACGCCCGAAGTACACCCTTCGGCCGGGCGGTTGCTGGGCTATTAGGGGTGGCTCGATTTGCGGGGGCAGCGCACCCGACGGAGGGTCTTCGTGAAGATCCCCTTCTGTTCGAAGGAGTTACCTCCATGGGTGTCCCCCGAAGATCCGGCCTGCTGGTGTCCGCCACCGTGAGCGGTGCGCTCCTCCTCGGCACCGCGGCCCCGACCACGGCCGGCACGGTGTCCGCGCCGGCCGGCGCGTCCGGCGTCACCGCCCACCTCCAGGCCCCGTCGCCCGACGCCGTGCGCAAGGCCGCGGGCCAGGCGATGCGGGCCATCGACGAGAACGCCGTCGGCAAGGAGGCGGCCGAGGAGGCCGCGGGCTGCGCGGCCCTCGGCCCGGAGCGGTCCCGCGCAGGGCACTGCGGGGTGATCCGGGAGAACCTCGACGCGCTCGGCCGGGCCCGGGCCGGCCTGGAGCGGCAGGCGGGCACCGGACGTCCGGAGCTCCGCGCCGTCACCCTCGCCACGACCGACGCGGTCGCCGCGACGGTACGGCTCGAGAGGGAACGGGCCGATCGCGACGGCGACCGGGTCAACGGCGCCGGGCTGGTCCCCGCCGTGCAGGGCCTGCTGAGCGGGCTCGTCAACACGCTCGGCAGCGTGGTGGGCGGCCTCAACGACCTGATCAGCGGACTGGTGCGCGGCCTGCTGGTCTGACGAGCGGTCCGGGGCGCGGTCCCGGGCGCCGGGGCGGGCGACCGCGCCGGCGCCCGTCCGTCACCACGGCCCGAACGGGACGAGGTCCGGGCCCACGCCGTGCCAGTCGTCGCCTCCCTGGGCGACACGGTGGAAGAGGTGCGCGGCGTACCAGACGACCAGGTCCTGCCCGTCGGTGCTCTCGCCGTTCAGATAGGCGCCGAGCCCGTCGTCGGCCGCGCTGCCCTGCCGTCCGTAGCGGTCCTCGCTCGCGCGGTAGCGCAGCAGCCACAGGTCGGAGGCGGAGAAGGCGTCCGCGGTGCCGTCGTTCGGCCCGGGCAGCACGTGGTAGCCACGGTGGCTGTCCAGGTCGACGACGGCCCAGCTGCGCCGCGAGGGCGGGTTCTTCAGCCGCTTGGTCTCGGCGCGGAAGGGGTGCCAGCCGACGCCCCAACCCTCCTCGCCCGTATAGGTGTTGTACTCCAGGGCCAGATCCCGCCGCGCGCCGTCGATGTCGAAGTCCAGCCGCCAGTAGACGTGGTGGCGGTGGTCGAAGGGGCACTGGATGCCCGCGCTGAAGAGCCGGGGCATGACCACGCCGTTCTCCCAGAACACCCAGCGGTGGGTGAGCCGGTAGGCGCTGATGGTGTGGTAAGACTCCACGCTCAGGGCACGCAGGCCCCCGCTGGAGTAGGCGTAGACGCACACCCTGCTCCCCGGGCAGCGGGAGGTGGGGTGCGAGTTGTTGTAGTTGAGCGGGTCCTTGTACGGGCCGCACGGCCCTTCGTACTGCACCCGCAGCGACGGCAGGCTGGCCTTGGCGAAGACCTGGTGCCCCCGGTAGGCGGCGCTGAGGATGACGATGCCCTCCTCGTCGGGTGCGTCCGCCAGCCGCCAGTCGAAGGTCCACACCGGCTGCTCGGCGGGCCAGCTGATCCGGCCCGACTCACTCATCCCCCTCCCTCCTCCCCGCGTCGACCACCCGCTCCTCCCCGAGGTCGACCAGGACGCGCACCTGGGGCATGCGCCGGTCGGGGGAACCGAAGGCGACATAGGCGCGCCGCCGGCCGTGGTGCTCGTCGCCCTCGTGGACGTCACTGGTGAGCAGCACCATGGGCACGGCGTCGGCCGGGGCCCGGCGCACGGCCTCGGACTGGGCGCGGGCGATCTCCACGGCCCGTTCGGTCTCCGCGTCCGAGAGGGCGGGCTGCGCGGGGCCCGCGGTCACGCCGGTGAGCACCGGCGGCTCGCCGTCGTCGAGGGTGAACTCCAGCGTGCGGTCGTCGGTGTAGTCGTAGACGAGCACCAGGATCGCGGGCGTCGCACGGTCCTTGTCGTCGGCGAGCAGGCCGGCGCCCAGGAAGGCGTAGCGGTGTCCGTCGAGCGCGGCCCGCGCCCTCGGGTCCGCGAGCACCGCCGGGGCGGCGCGGTCGAGCAGTTCCTCGCCGGAGGGGGTCGCGGTACGCTCCCAGGCCACCGGCTCGGCGGGGCCGGGGGCCGGTGGCGGAGCGGGAATGTCGCGGACGGCGGGCTCCACGACGGCCGGGAATTCCGGGAGGCCCGGTCGGTCCGGCGGTGGTTCGAGGCGGATTTCTGGCATGGGCCACCCTTTCCTCGCGTCCGCGCAGCCGGGCGGCACCCGGCGACGGCCGGCTGCGGAATGCTGCGCGCCACGATGATTTCACCGTGCTTTCCGGCCGTCACCGGTGATTCACAGGTGACGGCCCATGAGCCGAAGCGCGGCCGCCCGGCTGTGCTCCGGCGTGCGGAGAGGGCGCGCGGACGGGTGGTTCGCCCCGTCCGCCCGGCCCCGGCGACACGGCCGTCGTACGGCATCGGGAAATGGGTTTCTCGGCCGAACGGAGCAATCAGGAATTTCCCGGGCGCTCCGCCCGGATGAACCCGGAATAAACTCGGCGGCCGGAGAGACTCGAATTCCGAGGAGTGCCCTCATGGCCGAAGTGAAGCTTGCCGCCACACCGCGTACCGACTTCGGCAAGGGTGCCGCCCGGCGTATCCGCCGCGACAGCAGGGTCCCCGCCGTCGTCTACGGCCACGGCGCCGCCCCGAAGCACGTCGCGCTCGACGGCCACGCGCTGTGGATGGCCCTGAAGACGCCGAACGTGCTCATCCGGCTCGACATCGAGGGGGGCAAGAGCGAGCTGGTGCTCCCCAAGGCCATCCAGCGCGATCCGCTCAAGGGATTCCTGATCCACGTGGACCTCCTGGCCGTGAAGAAGGGCGAGAAGGTCACCGTGGAGGTGCCGGTGCTCACCGAGGGCGAGCTGGCACCCGGCGGAAACCTGCTGGAGCACATGCTGGACGCGCTGCCGATCGAGGCCGAGGCCACGCACATCCCGGAGTCGTTCACCGTCTCCATCGAGGGCCTGGAGGCCGGTCACACCATCCGCGCCGAGGACATCGAGCTGCCGCGCGGCAGCTCCCTGGCCGTCGACGGGAGCACGGCCCTCCTCCAGGTCGTCGCCGCGCAGGCGGAGGAACTCCCCGAGGAGGAAGAGGAGGCGGAGGAGGGCGCCGAGGCCGCCGCCCCGGCCGAGGAGGGCGAGGCGGAGCAGCCCGCGGAGGGCGGCGAGGGCTGACCCGCGGATGGCACTGCACCGGGGCAGGGACGACCGGCACGCCGCCCGCGGCTACGCGGTCAACCCCTTCTACGGGGAGGCGGACCCGGTCTCCTCGATGGCGCTGGAGCCGCCCCGGCACCGGCTGCCCGACGGGCCGACGACCCCCGGCGCCGCCTATCAGTTCGTCCACGACGAACTGATGCTCGACGGCAATTCCCGGCTCAACCTGGCCACCTTCGTCACCACCTGGATGGAGCCCCAGGCCGGGGTGCTGCTGGCGGAGTGCCGCGACAAGAACATGATCGACAAGGACGAGTACCCGCGCACCGCCGAGCTGGAGCGGCGTTGCGTGGCCATGCTCGCCGACCTGTGGAACGCCCCCGACCCGGCCGCCGCCGTCGGCTGCTCCACCACCGGCTCCAGCGAGGCGTGCATGCTCGCAGGCCTCGCCCTCAAGCGCCGCTGGGCCCTCGCCCACCCGGACCGCTACCCGGGCGGCGGGGCCCGGCCCAATCTGGTGATGGGCTCCAACGTCCAGGTCTGCTGGGACAAGTTCTGCAACTTCTGGGAGGTCGAGGCCCGCCAGGTGCCCATGGAGGGCGACCGCTTCCACATCGACCCGCGGGCCGCCGCCGAACTGTGCGACGAGAACACCATCGGCGTCGTAGCCGTGCTCGGCTCCACCTTCGACGGCTCCTACGAACCGGTCGCCGAGGTCTGCGCCGCGCTGGACGCCCTCCGGGAACGTACGGGCCTGGACGTTCCCGTCCACGTCGACGGCGCGTCCGGCGCGATGATCGCCCCCTTCCTCGACGAGGACCTGGTGTGGGACTTCCGGCTGCCGCGCGTGGCGTCCATCAACACCTCCGGCCACAAGTACGGCCTGGTCTACCCGGGCGTCGGCTGGGCCCTGTGGCGGGACCGGACGGCACTCCCCGATGAGCTGGTCTTCCGCGTCAACTACCTGGGCGGCGACATGCCCACCTTCGCCCTCAACTTCTCCCGCCCGGGCGCACAGGTCGCCGCGCAGTACTACACGTTCCTGCGGCTGGGCCGCGAGGGCTACCGGGCCGTCCAGCGCAACACCCGCAAGGTCGCCCGCGACCTCGCCCGCCGCATCGGGGAGTTCGGCGACTTCCGCCTGCTGACGCACGGCGACGAACTGCCGGTCTTCGCGTTCACCACGGCCGACGGCATCGCCAACTTCGATGTCTTCGACGTCTCGCGCCGGCTCCGGGAGCGCGGCTGGCTCGTCCCCGCCTATACGTTTCCCCCCGACCGCCAGGACCTGTCGGTACTGCGGGTCGTGTGCCGCAACGGGTTCTCGCAGGACCTCGCGGACCTCTTCGTCGACGACCTGGGGACCCTGCTGCCCGAGCTGCGCCGGCAGGAGGCTCCGCTGGACCGGCCGGAGCGGGTGGCTACGGCGTTCCACCACTGACATCACTCGGGAAGCAGCCGCTGCTCCTTCGCCACGGCCACCGCGCCCGCCCGGGTGTCCACGCCCAGCTTGGCGTAGATGCGGCCCAGGTGGGTCTTGACCGTGGCCTCGCTGATGAACAGCGCCCGGGCGATGTCACGGTTGCCGAGGCCGCGCGCGAGCTGGCCCAGGATGTCGCGCTCGCGGTCGGTGAGCGTGCCGGTGGCGGGCCGGGCGCCGCGCAGCCGGGCCATGACCCGGCCGGCGACCGGCGGGGAGAGCGCCGTACGGCCCTGGGCGGCGGCCCGGACGGCCGCGAAGAGCTCCTCGGGACGCTCGGCCTTCAGCAGATAGCCGGTGGCCCCGGCCTCCAGGGCGCGGGTGACGTCGGCGTCCGTGTCGTAGGTGGTGAGCACCAGCACCCGTACCCCGCCCGGCTCGGCCGTGATACGGCGCGTGGCCTCCACCCCGCCGATGCCCGGGCCCAGCTGGAGGTCCATCAGGACGACGTCCGGCCGTAGCTTCGCCGCCGTGGCGACGGCCTCCTCGCCGGTGCCCGCCTCGCCGACGACCTCGATGCCCGGCTCGCTGGCGAACAGGGCGCGCAGCCCGGCGCGGACGACGGCGTGGTCGTCGCACAGCAGCAGGCGGACGGGCGTGGTGGCGGTCATGGCAGCTCCGGGGAGTCGGGGGAGACGAGGGGGAGGGCGGCGGAGACGACCGTGCCCTCGCCGGGCACGGACTCCACGCTCAGCCTGCCGCCCAGCCGGCCCGCGCGGGCCCGCATCGCGGGCAGCCCGTGGCCGCGCCCCGGGCCGGCCGCCGGGGCGGCGGAGGCGTCGAAGCCCCGCCCGTCGTCGGCGACGTCGAGGACCACCTGGTCGTCGAGCCAGGTGAGGGTGAGGGCGGCGGTGCTCGCCCCCGCGTGCTCGCGGACGTTGGCGAGCGCGCCCTGCGCGATCCGCAGCAGCGCCGACTCCGCGCTCTCCGGCAGGGCGACGGGCGTCCCCTCCAGATGGAAGCGCACCGTGAGCCCGGGCACCGGCTCCCGCTCGGCCAGGGCGCGCAGCGCCTCCTCCAGGGGCACCCCGCCCGCCAGGTCGGCGGGGGCCAGGTCCTGGACGAAGCGGCGGGCCTCGGCCAGCCCGCGGGCGGCGACGTCCGCCGCGGCGCGGACGTGGTGACGGGCCGTGCCCGGGTCGGCCGTCCAGATCCGGTCGGCCGCCTGGAGCAGCATCTGCTGGCTGGACAGGCCCTGGGCCAGGGTGTCGTGGATCTCCATCGACAGGCGCTGCCGCTCGGCGAGCGCGCCCTCCCGGCGCTCGGTCGCGGCCAGCTCGCGGCGCGTGCGCAGCAGATCGCCGATCAGGGCGTCCTGCCGGGCCCGCTGTCGCTCCATGTGCACGAAGGCGGCGGTGGCCAGCGCGGCGACGGTGGGCGGGGCGACGACGAGGTTGGGGTCGAAGCCGAAGAGACTGATCTGCGCGGCCACGACGAAGACCGTCAGCCCCGCGATCAGCGCGAGGGAGGCGCGGACGGGCAGGGTGCGCAGGGCGGTGTAGACGAGCGGGACGGCGCACCAGGCGAAGCTCGGGGCCGCGACCACCAGCACCACCCACACCCCGACGACCGCGCCGAGCCACAGCCGCCGCCGCGTCGGGGCGGCGTCGTCGAGGCCCGCGCCGAGCACGTAGAGGATGCCGAGCAGGGTGCTCAGGGCGATGATCCACGGGGTGTCCGGCTGGCCGGGGTGGCGGATCAGGAAGCGGACGAGGGACGCGCCGAGGAGGAGGAAGAAAGCGGTGTGCCGGACGACGGCGAACCACCGTGCGTCGGGGTCGCGGTCGGGGAGCGGTGGGGCGGTGCCGGTCACGTACGTCTGTTCCTTACGAGAACGAAAAGGGTGCCGTCTCCTGTCCTAACCCGTGGCGGTTCCCCTCGCATCATCCGATCGGTCGACCCCGTGTCGTCCGAACCGCTCGCCGATGCCCGCCGGACCGACGACCGGAAGAGGTTGTGATCGCTTCGAGGATGGTGATGTCCCGATCGGCTCCGATCAGTTCCAGCAGGAGTTCCCCATGAAGAGCCAGAAGTTCTCCGTCCGCGCCCGTGTCATCACCGGCAGCGTGGCGGTGGCCGTCGCCGGTGCCGCCACCTTCGGCGCCGTCGCTGCCACGGCGGCCCCCGCCCCCGCCGGCGCCCCGGCCCCGTCCGCCAAGGGCCTGGTCCAGGTGAACCGCCTGTCGGTGGACGCGGCGACCAAGGCCGCGCAGGCCGCGCTCGCCGCCGCGAGGAAGGACGGACAGAAGGTGTCCGTCGCCGTCGTCGACCGCGACGGCAACACCGTGGTGACCCTGCGCGGCGACGGCGCGGGCCCGCAGTCCTACGAGTCCGCCGAGCGCAAGGCGTACACCACCGTCTCCTGGAACGCCCCGACCTCGGAGCTGGTCAAGCGGCTCCAGCAGACGCCGAACCTCAAGGACATCCCCGGCACCCTCTTCCTGCCCGGCGGTACCCCCGTCCAGGACAAGGGCGCCCCGGTCGCGGGCATCGGCGTGGCGGGCGCGCCCAGCGGCGACCTCGACGAGAAGTACGCGAAGGCGGGCGTCGCCGGCCTCGCCGAGTAGGGCGGGCGGCCGCCCGTACACGCCGTGGGGCCCGTCCCGGTGATCCGGAACGGGCCCCACGGGCGTCGCATCGCTCAGGACATCGCTCAGGACATCGCTCAGGCCGAGGCGACCAGCGCGTCGCGGACCTCGCGGAACGCGGCGACCGTGCGCATCACGTCCTCGCGGGAGTGCGCGGCGGACAGCTGGACGCGGATGCGCGCCTTGCCGTTGGGCACGACGGGGTAGGAGAAGGCGATCACGTAGATGCCCTTCTCCAGCAGCGCCGCGGCCATCTGACCGGCCAGCGCGGCGTCACCGATCATCACCGGGGCGATCGCGTGCTCGCCCGGCAGGATGTCGAAGCCCGCGGCGGTCATCTCCGCGCGGAAGAGCTTGGTGTTCTCCCGCAGCCGCGCCCGGCGGTCGCCGGACTCGGTCAGCAGGTCGAGCACCCGCAGCGAGGCGCCGACGATGGACGGCGCGAGGGAGTTCGAGAAGAGGTACGGGCGCGAGCGCTGGCGCAGCAGCTCCACGATCTCGGCGCGCGCGGCGACGTAGCCGCCGCTGGCCCCGCCGAGGGCCTTGCCGAGGGTGCCGGTGATGATGTCGACCCGCTCGGTCACCCCGAACAGCTCGGGGGTGCCGCGGCCCTCCTCGCCGACGAAGCCGACGGCGTGCGAGTCGTCGACCATGACGAGGGCGCCGTAGCGCTCGGCCAGGTCGCAGATCTCGTCCAGGGGGGCGATGTAGCCGTCCATGGAGAAGACGCCGTCGGTGACGATCAGCTTGTGGCGGGCGCCCTCGGCCTCCTTGAGGCAGCGCTCCAGGTCGGCCATGTCACGGTTGCGGTAGCGGAAGCGGGCCGCCTTCGACAGGCGGATGCCGTCGATGATGCTCGCGTGGTTGAGCTCGTCCGAGATCACCGCGTCCTCGGCCGACAGCAGCGTCTCGAAGACACCGCCGTTGGCGTCGAAGCAGGAGCTGTAGAGGATCGTGTCCTCCATGCCGAGGAACCGGGAGATCTTCTCCTCGAGCTCCTTGTGCGGCGCCTGGGTGCCGCAGATGAACCGGACGGAGGCCATGCCGAAGCCCCAGTCGTCCAGGGCCTGCTTCGCGGCGGCGATGACCTCGGGGTGGTCGGCGAGGTCGAGGTAGTTGTTGGCGCAGAAGTTCAGGACCTTGCCGTCGCCCACGCTGATTGCCGCGGACTGCGGGCTGGTGATCACGCGCTCGGACTTGTACAGCCCGGCGTCACGGATGCCCTGAAGCTCCTTGCGCAGGTGCTCGCGCATGTTGTCGAACACGGGGGGACTCCTCGTGGTGTGGTCGTACGCCAGGGGATGACCGGCGTCGGGGGCGGGACCGGGTCAGGGCAGGGCCGGACGGGTCCAGTCGATGACGATCTTCCCGCACTGGCCGGAGCGGGCCGTGGCGAAGGCCTCGGCGTACTGCTCGAAACCGAAGCGGTGCGTTATCACCGGCGAGATGTCGAGGCCGCTGCGCAGCAGCACGGACATCGCGTACCAGGTCTCGAACATCTCGCGGCCGTAGATGCCGCGCAGCGTCAGCATGCGGGTGACGACGGTGGCCATGTCGATGGCCACATCGCCGGTGGGCAGGCCGAGGGCGGCGATCCGGCCGCCGGGGGACATGGTCGCGATCATGTCCTGGAGGGCGTCGGCACGGCCGGACATCTCCATGCCGATGTCGAAGCCCTCGGTCATGCCGAGCTCCGGCATGACGTCGGCGATGCGCCGCTCGCTGACGTCGAGGGCGACGGTGGCGCCCATCTTCTCCGCCAGCGCGAGCCGGTAGGGGCTCACATCGGTGATCACGGTGGAGCGGGCCCCGGCGTGGCCCGCGACGGCCGCGGCCATCATGCCGATCGGGCCGGCGCCGGTGATGAGGACGTCCTCGTTGAGCACCGGGAAGGACAGCGCGGTGTGCACGGCGTTGCCGAACGGGTCGAAGATCGCGGCGACGTCGATGTCGATCTCGTGCCGGTGGACCCAGACGTTCGACTCGGGCAGGACCACGTACTCGGCGAACGCGCCGTCGGTGTGGACGCCCAGGCCGATGGTGCGGATGCACAGGTGGCGGCGGCCGGCCATGCAGTTGCGGCAGGTGCCGCAGACGAGGTGGCCCTCGCCGCTGACGATGTCGCCGGTGCTCACGGTGGTCACGCCGGGGCCGGTCTCGACGACCTCGCCCGCGAACTCGTGACCGACGACGAGGGGCGCGCGGACCACGCGGGCCGCCCAGTCGTCCCAGCTGTCGATGTGCAGGTCCGTGCCGCAGATGCCGGTGCGCAGCACCTTGATCAGTACCTGCCCGGGACCGGCCTCGGGGGTCGGTACCTCGGTCAGTTCGAGACCCGGCCCGGCCGCGGTCTTCACCAATGCCCTCATGGGGGATCACTGTGGCGGCTGTGGACTGTGAAGTCCATCAACGTTATGCGGTGACACCTGTGAAGCTCGGCTTCACAGATGCGATAGTGGACAAATGATCGACCCCCGCCGGCTCAGGGTGCTGAGCGCCCTCGCCGACCACGGCACCGTGACCGCGGCCGCCCACGCCCTGTACCTCTCGCCCTCGGCGGTCTCCCAGCAGCTCGCCGCCCTGGAGGCGGAGACCGGGCACGCCCTGCTGGAGCGGCGCGGCCGTACGGTGCGGCTCACGGCGGCCGGCAGCGTCCTGGCCGGGCACGCGGTGGAGGTCGCCGCCCAGCTGGAGCGGGCCGAGGCCGACCTGGCCCGGTGCTCCACGGGCCTGGTGGGCGAGGTGACCGTCGCGGCCTTCGCCACGTCCATCACCGAGGTCGTCGCCCCCGCCGTGGCCGGCCTCGGCCGGCGGGCGCCCCAGGTCCGGGTGCGGGTCAAGGACGCCGAGGGACACGCCAGCGCCCGGCTGCTGCTGGACGGCGAGGCCGACATCGCCGTGGCCGTCGAGCACCGGGACGCCCTGGCGTCCGACGCCGGGCGGCTGCTGCACGCCCCGCTCTACGAGGAGCCCTTCGACGCCGTCCTGCCGCCCGGCCACCGCCTGGCCGACAAGCCGGAGGTGGACCTCACGGACCTGCGGGACGACCCGTGGATCACCCCCTGGCCGGGCAACCCCGTCCACGAGGCCGTGGTGCGGGCCTGCGAGGAGGCCCGGTTCCGGCCCCGCGTGGAGTGCCTCTCGGACGACTTCTCGGCGGTCTGCGCGCTGGTGGCCGTCGGGGCGGGCGTCGCGCTCGTACCGCGCTCGGCCCTCCACGGCATCCGCCCGGCGCTCACCCCCGCCGTCCGCCCGCTGCGCGGTCCGGGCCCCACGCGCCGGGTGTTCACCGCGGTCCGCCGGGGCAGCGAGGGGCACCCCCTGCTGAGGCTGGCGCTGTCGGAGCTGCGGGAGCGGGCGGCCGCCCTCACGGCGTGAGCCGGGCGGCGGCCCGGGCGACCGCGGCCTGTGGTGACTGCGGCCCGGGTGACCGCGGCCCGGGGCCACCGCGGCCCGTTTTCCGGCAGGGCCGGAATCGGCGGCACCGGCGTTCGCGGGCCGCACGGGGCCGGGGCACGATGGTGTTCGATTCCGTCGTACGCATCCCCCGGGAGCACGCATGATCTTCATCGCCGTCAAGTTCACCATCCGCCCCGAGCGCAGCGCCGAGTGGCTGGACCTGGTCAAGGACTTCACCGAGGCCACCCGCGCGGAGGAGGGCAACGTCTTCTACGAGTGGTCCAAGAGCGTCGACAACCCCCACCAGTTCGTCCTGCTGGAGGCGTTCAAGGACGGCGCGGCCGGTGAGGTGCACGTGGCCTCCGAGCACTTCAAGACCGCCATGGCCTGGATGCCCGACGTCGTCGCGAGCACGCCGGAGATCATCCACGTCGAGACGCCGGGCACCGGCTGGTCCGCGATGGCCGAGGTGACGCCGCGGTAGTGAGGCCGTCCGGCTGAGCGCGCCGGGGGACGGGGCTGTTCGGGTCACGACCCGGCGCGTCGGAATATCTGAAGAGATGGTCAAAGCCATAGTCGGGATCGTGTGACGAAAACGTCGATAAAACGATTAGACCAGGTGGAGACAGAGTGAACGCAGCCACGGCCAGGCCCCCCAACGATCCCCGGACCCGCTTCCGCACCCGCTGCGCGACCTGGCTGCGGCGCACGGCCGCGGGCGCCGCCACCGCGGCCGCCGCACTCGGCGGCCTGGCCCTGCCCGCCCTGGCGGCCCCGCTGCCCGGCGGCCTCGGCCCCTGTCTGCCGGGCAGCTGCCCCCGGACCTATCCCGCCCTCAACAACAGGACGTTCACGGGCCGCGACGACAACATCAACGTCTTCACCGGCGGCGACTTCCGGGTACGCGGCGGCGCCGCCGGGGCCGAGGGCCGGGTGGTGACCCTCGGCGACTTCGACGTGAACAAGTCCTCCGGCGGCGCCCTCTACAACGTGGGCGTCGTCGGCGTCGGCTCCCGCGTCCCCCCGTCCGACGGCGCCGACTTCCTGACCGCCGACGGGGACGTCCTCGTCGCCCCCGGTCAGCGGCTGGACGCCGAGCGCGGCGTCGTCCGGCACGCGGGCGACGTATCCGGCCTGGTCATCGGCGGCGACGCCGCGGCCTCGGACGCCGCCCGGCCGTACGCCGGGCTGCGCGAGCAACTCGCCGTCGCCGGCCGCTGCTACGCCCGCGGCGTGGACGGGAAGGCCCGCCCGGCCACCGGCACCGCGCGCAACACCGGCACGGAGACCGTGTTCACCGGCAACGGCACCTCCCGGCTCCAGGTGTTCCACGTCGGCTTCGACCTCGTCGGCCGCGACGGCGGCCAGCAGGCCATCCGCTTCACCGGCATCCCCACCGGCGCCACCGTCCTGGTCAACCTCGAAGGCCGCTCCCGCGTCGTCAACACCTTCAGCGGCGGCAGTACCGACGACAACCCCCTCAACCGGCTGCGCGGGCACCTGCTGTGGAACCTCCCCGACGCCCACCGCGTCGACTTCCTGGGCACCGGCCAGTTCCAGGGCAGCGTTCTCGTCGGCGACCCCACCAGCGAGACCACCGTCACCCTGCCGGGCATGAACGGCCGCTTCTTCACCGCCGGTTCGCTCACCCACACCTCCGCCACGGGTGGCGCCGGCGGCCAGCAGTTCCACGCCTACCCCTTCACCGGCGACCTCCCCGACTGCGCGCCCCCGCCCCGGCCCACCGGAGAGGTGACGGTGGTGCAGCGGGACACCCAGGACGGCCGGCCCCTGCAAGGCGCCCGGTTCCAGCTCTGGCGGGAGACCAACGGCGTCCAGGGCCTCCAGACCTCCGGCGACCGCCCCGACACCCGCTCCGCCGACGAATGCGTCACCGACACCCACGGCGAGTGCCGCATCACCGTGGAGCCCGGCGCCTACTACTGGCAGGAGCTCCGGCCCCCGCCCGGCTACCGGCTGCCCGAACGCGCGGCGTTCGGGCCGCTCGTGCTCACCGCCGCCAACGCGCCCGAGGGCGTCTCCCTCACCGTCGGCAACACCCCGGCGCCGGACTCCTACGGCTCGATCCACCTGGTGACCAAGGACACCAGGACCGGCCGGCCGCTGCCGGGGGCCCGCTTCGAGCTGTGGCGGGAGACCAACGGCCGCCCGGGGCTCCAGATCGCGGGCGCCGCCCCCGACCGCCGGGCCGACCCCGGCTGCGCCACCGACCGGGCCGGCCGCTGCGCCTTCCGGGGCCTGCCGCCGGGCGCGTACTACCTGCGCGAGACCGTCGTGCCCGGCGGCTATCTCGCGCCCCCGGAGCGGGCCTTCGGGCCGTACGCGGTGACCGTCGCCAACGCGCGGTCCGGCATCACCGTGACGCTGAAGAACTCCCCGCGCGAGCCGGGCGGGCACGCGTGATGTGACGTGACGCGCGGGTCAGTCGACCCGCACCTCCTCCACGCCCAGGTACATCACCTCCGGCCGGGCCGGGTTGAAGGCGATCGCGGAGACGCCGTCGTAGGCGTTGTGCGTCGCCGTCACCCGGCCCGTCGAGGCGTCGTAGCGGAACAGGTCGGTGCCGTAATTCCGGAAGTACGTGCCGTACGCGAAGTGGAGGACCTTGGAGTCGACCGGGCTCGGCGCCAGCAGCGTGCCGTTGGTGAGCTTGACCGCGGCGGAGTCGTCGACGGCCTTGGTGTACGTCAGGCCGCCGTCCGTCGACCGGTACAGATGCCGCCCCTCGGAGGACGAGCCCGGCGCGGCCTCCACCAGGTCGATGCCCAGGGCGTAGACGACTTCAGGGTCGGCGGGGGAGACGGCGGCGTCGAAGAGGTTCGCCCGCCCGCCGTCGGCCGACAGCCCGCGCGCCGCCCGCCAGGTGACGCCCCCGTCGGTGGTCACGGCTCCGCCGGCCGCCATGCCGCCGGCGACGGCGTGATCGGGGTCGGCCGGGTCGAAGGCCACGCCGTAGACGCTCGCCGTGCCGCCGAACGCCGGGCTGCCGACACGGCGCCAGGTGGCCCCGCCGTCCACGGAGTCGTACAACTGCCCGTCGCTCCCCGCCAGACGCACATGGCCGGGCCGCGCCCGGTCGATGCCCAGACCGCTGACGCGCGCGGTCGGCGCTTTCAGGGGTGTGACGGTGGTGCCGTCCACACGGGCGAGGTAACGGCCGTTCTTCTGCCAGGCGAAGGCCCGGCCGCCGGGCGCCGCGGCCAGCCGCACGGACGCGCTGCCGAGCGTGGCGACGCGCTGCCAGCCGCAGCCGGCGTCGGTGGAGCGCAGCAGGACGTCGTTGTGGGTGGCGAGCAGGGTGCCGGGGGTGTCCAGCGCGACCAGGCCGTGGGTGTAGCCGGTGGCCTTGAGGGTGCCGGTGGTGGGCGCGAGGGTCCTGCCGTCGTCGGTGGTGAAGGTGACGGAGCCGTCACCGGTGACTCGGGTACAGGAAGGTGCCGTCCAGGAAGCCGGTCCGGTCGCCGCGGTGGTGGGCGGCTGCGTGGAGGCGGGCGTCTGGACGAGCGTGAGGGCGGCGGCCGCCGCGGTGGCGGCGATACCGATCCGCTGCATGGGATCTCCTCTGTGGGCAAGGGGTGGAGCCAACCGGGCGATCATGCCCCTGGGGCGAGGAGGGCAACCATGGGCCGATGGCACCAAGCATGTCATCCGATCGGGTAGTATTTCTTTCGCGCCGCTAGCTCAGTTGGCTAGAGCGGCTGACTCTTAATCAGCAGGTCCGGGGTTCGAGTCCCTGGTGGCGCACTGAACGAAGGCGAAGGCCCCCACCGGATGGTGGGGGCCTTCGCCGTTTCCACGGGGCGCCAGCGGGATGTCAGCCGCGCAGGAGGGTCGCGATCCGGGTGCCCGAGGTGCCGATGCCGGCGGGGGCGCCCAGAGGCGTTCCCACGGGCGGGGCGACGGACGCGGCGGGGGTGCCTGCGGCACGGCGGCGGATCAGGTCGTCCTCGCCGTAGCGCCGGCACTCCCGGTGCCAGGTGAGGATGGCCGCCAGCCAGTCCTTGAGCTCCTGGACGTGGCCGTCCAGGGCGATACGGGCCTTCGCGTCGAGCCCGAACTCCTGGCAGAGGACGGGCAACTGCGTGGCGACGATGTGGAGGAACTCCCGCATCCGGGACCTCAGCAGGTCGGCGACGATGCCGAGGGCCTTCTCGCGCCCGCAGTCGAAGAAGTTCTGGACGACCAGGACGGCGTTGTGGACCTCGCCCTCGAACTCGATCTCCTTCTGGTAGGAGAAGACGTCGTTCATGAGCGTGGCGTAGTCCGAGGCGGCGTTCTCCAGCGCCTGGACGGGCCGTGACGCGAGGACTTCCGGGGGCAGCGCCTTGCCGTGGCGGAGCCGGGAGAGCGTCATGGTGAGCGGGGAGCCGAAGGTGTTCCGGCGCATCTCGATGTAGTCGACCGGCTCGGGGATCTTGTTCATGCGCTGGTTGGCCAGCTCCCACTGCCAGCTGTCCAGCATGCCTTCGACCGCCCGCCGGAACGCCTCGCGGTCGGCGGGGGGCATGGGCGTCACCGTCCGGACCCAGATGTCGGCCAGGCCCCGCTCCAGGCAGTTCAGCGG
The DNA here is from genome assembly GCF_040636475.1 of Streptomyces sp. NPDC037389. Taxonomy (NCBI): domain Bacteria; kingdom Bacillati; phylum Actinomycetota; class Actinomycetes; order Kitasatosporales; family Streptomycetaceae; genus Streptomyces; species Streptomyces sp. NPDC037389. Next base: position 100,134 of record NZ_JBEZUS010000006.1, on the reverse strand, counting down.
TGTATCGGTGACGACGGCGTCCAGCGGCATGAACAGCCTGAGCCGGTCGGTGCAGTCCTTCGCCGCCGTCAGGCCGTCGGCGCGCCGCCCGAAGTGCGCGGGGTAGACGTCGTCCCCATAGGTGCCCCAGATGAGCCAGTCCGTGGCGAGGTCCAGTTCGTCGGGGCCCGCCTCCGGGCTGATGCCGGCGGCGCACAGCCCCAGGTCGAAGTCGTGGAGGTTCCCGTCGTCCCAGTGGCCCGCGAGGGGGTCGGTGGGGGCGGGGACGGTGATGCCCATGCGGCGGGCCCAGTCGACGCCGTGCCGGCGGGTGGCTTCGAGGTGGGGGTTGTGCCGGCTCTGGAAGGGCATCTCGAAGTCGGGGAGCGGCAGCGGGCCCACCTTCTCGAACGGGACGTGCGTGAACCCGCGCAGCCGCGCGGGCAGTGCCGCCAGGATCGAGGGCACCAGCAGGGCCGCCGAGGTGCCGAGCCCGAGCGGCCCGCCCAGCAGGGCCTCGGGCACCCGGAGCGTGCCCGTGGTGCTCTTCATGTAGCGGCTGGAGCGAAGGTGCCATTCGTGGCCGCCGGCCTGCCAGTCCTGGAGGCCCTTGACGTAGGCGAAGACGTCGGCGTAGGCCTGCGCGTCCAGCCCGTGTTCCAGCAGGACGGGGCCGACCTCGGTGAGGGCGGTGTGCTCGAACTGCTGGAGGCGGGAGGTGAGGAGGTCGCCCACGGCGTCGGCGGCCCGCTGGGTGTCGCAGCCCAGGAAGCGCTCGAAGACGAGGACGGCGTTGGCGAGTTCGCCCTCGCTCTCGGTCTCGCGCTGGTAGGAGAAGAGGTCGTTGCGCAGGTGGACCGAGTCGGCGAAGGTGTCCTTCAGGACGCGCAGGGGCCGGGTGGCCGCCACCGCGTCGGGGACCTCGGCGCCCGCCGCGTACTCGACGAGATGCGCGGACCAGGGCGCGCCGCCGACCTTTCGGCGCATCTCGATGTACTCGACGGGGTTGGCGACACGACCCTCGTTGATGTTCGACAGCTCCCACATCGACTCCTCGAGCAGATGCCAGGTGCTCTCCCGGAAGCGTCGCCGCCACTCCGGCGACATGTCCGGGACCGTACGCGCCCACAGGTCGGCCAGGCCCGCCTCGACCTGGTTGGTGGGCTCCGGGGCCGGGCCGTCCGGGCCCAGCGGCATAAAGGCGTGGAGGCGGTCGAGATAGGCGCGGGCGCCGTGGGTGTCGCCCGTGCGCTTGAACCTCGCCAGGAAGTCGTCGTCGAAGAAGAACACCCACACGTACCAGTCGGTGACCAGGTCCAGCTCGGGGCCCGGGGCGTCGGGGTGGGTGTAGGAGCACAACAGGGCGTAGTCGTGGGAGTCGAGATCCTCCTCGTCCCAGATTCCCGATCCCTCGATCATTCCCATGCGCCGCGCCCAATCCTTCGAATGCCGCCGCGCGCCCTCGAGATGCGGATTGAGACGGGCCGGGTGCGGTGTGTAGAAGCGGGGCAGCTCGAAGGGGTTGGGCATCGCGTGCGCGGCCTTTCGGTGCGGGTGCCGGTGCGGATGGGGTGACCGGGGGCACGCTATGACGGGGAGTGGGCGAGGAGACCAGGGAAAGTAGGATTTCCGCCCAATATGGTGAATAAATGCGGGGTTGAGATTAACGATCTTGCTGTCGATGACGCCTTTCCCCTACAGTCCCCCCGTTTTACTCGTTTGATCTTGGGGGAATCGATGACCGTCGCGTCATCCGCGCCGTCCCGGCGCTTCGGGCCCGGCGCCATGCTGAGCTGGGCCGTGTCCATCGTCTGCAATGTGGTGCTGCCGTTCGTCACCTACAACCAGCTCACCGAAGCCGGCTGGAGCGACTTCTCCGCCCTGGTGGCCTCCGGTATCTGGCCGGTCGTGGACATGGTGATCTATCTGATCTGGCACCGGCGCGTCGACGAGTTCGCCGTGATGACCCTGATCTTCCTGGTGCTGACCGTCGCCGTCACCGGCGTCGGGCCGCACTCGGCCCGCCTGCTGCTGGTCAAGGACTCCCTGATCACGGGCCTCTTCGGCGTGGTCTGCCTGATCAGCCTGGCCGCCCCGCGCCCGCTGATGTTCTACCTGGGCCGGAAATTCGGCACCGACGGCTCCACGAACGGCATCGCCCAGTGGAACGGCCTCTGGCAGCACGAGGGTTTCCGGCGGTCGATGACCCGGATCACCATGGTCTGGGGCCTCGGATACATCGTCGAGGCGATCGCCCGCGTCGGACTGTCCTACGCGCTGCCGACCGGCGCCATGGTCGCCATGAATTCCGTTCTGGCCTATGGCGTTCCCGCCCTCCTGATCGCCTGGACCATCACCTATTCCAAGCGCGCCCGCGCCAAGGGCCGTGCTCAGGCCGCTGCCACCGCGGCGGAAGAGGCCATCGCGGTCGCCTGAGTCCGAACCCCCGTCATTTCGGGGACAGGAAACGGCGCAGCCTTTGCAGCGGCCAGGTGTTGATGATGTCGTCCTTGGTCAGCCAGCCCCGCTGCGCCGTTCCCACGCCATAGCGCATATACGGAAGATGCGTGGTGGAGTGCGCGTCCGTGTTCACCGCGAACTTCACCCCGTGACGCCCGGCCCGCAGAATGTCCTCGTCGCACAGATCGATCCGCTCCGGATGGGCGTTGATCTCCAGAGCGGTGCCGGTCCGCGCGCAGGCCTCGAATACGGCGTCGAAGTCGGCGTCGATTCCGGGCCGTTTGCCGAGGAGCCGGGTGGTGGGATGCCCGATGACCGACACATAGGGGTTCTCGCAGGCGCGCATCAGCCGCCGTGTCAGCTCCGCCCGGCTCTGGTCGAAGTGCGAGTGGACGGACGCGACGCACAGGTCGAAGCCCGCCAGGAACTCACCGGGCCAGTCCACCTCCCCGTCCGGCCCGATGTTCAGCTCGGCACCGTGCAGCAGCCGCATCCGCCGGTGCTTCCCGTCGAGTTCCCGCACCCGCTCGCGCTGCGCGAGCATCTTGGCGTCCGTCATCCGCTGCATATACAGGTCGGGGGCGTGGTCGGTGACGGCGTAGTAGGAGTAGCCGCGCCGCGCGGCGGCGGTGACCATGTCCTCCAGGGACGCAAGCCCGTCCGTGAGGTCGGTGTGGGTGTGGAGGTCGCCGCGGATGTCGCCGTCCTCGACGAGTTCGGGCAACTCGTCGCGCAGCCCCGCCGCGACCTCGCCGCGGTCCTCGCGCAGGGTGGGCGGGATCCAGGGCAGGCCCAGCCGGGCGTAGACGTCCTCCTCCGTCGCCGAGGTGATCCGCCGTCCGCTCCTGGCGTGGAACAGCCCGTACTCGGACAGCTTGTACCCATGACGGACGGCGAGTTCACGGACGCGGATGTTGTGCGCCTTGGAGCCGGTGAAGTACAGCAGCCCCGCTCCCCAGGAGCCGGGCGGCAGGACGCGCAGGTCGACCTGGAGGCCCTTGGTGGTGCGGATCGAGGTCTTCTTCTCGCCGTGCGCGATGACCTCGGCGGTGTACGGGAGGGCGGCGATCGCCTCCATGAACGGGCCCGAGCGGGTGGCGGCGACGAGGATGTCGATGTCCCCGATGGTCTCCCGCATACGGCGCAGCGACCCGGCGTACGCGCACCCCTCGCAGCCGTCCAGCCGCGAGAGCTCGGCGACGATCCGTTCCGCGACGTCCATGGCGGCGTCGAGGAGGATGCGGCCGCCGGAGCCTCCGGCCTTCTGCATGAGGGCGATGCCGTGGAGGATGTTCTCCTCGGTCCGGGGCCCGAAGCCCTTGAGGTCGCGCAACTTCTCGTCGTGGATGGCGTCGAGGAGCTGTTCCACGGAGGAGACGCCCAGCTCCTCGTAGAGCGCCATGGCCTTCCTGGGGCCCAGCGTCGGGACGGCGATGAGCTCCCGGACCCCGGGCGGGATCGCCGCCCTGGTCTCCTCCAGTGCCGGGATGCGGCCGGTGCTCAGATACTCCAGGACCTTGTCGGCGATGGACTTCCCCACGTTCGGGATCTCCCGCAGGCCCTCGGCGTCGAGGGTGGAGACGTCGGTGGGGAAGCCGCCGATCGCGCGGGCGGCCTTCTCGTAGGCACGTGCCTTGAAGGCGTCGCCACCGGTGATCGCGACGAGATCGGCGTACTCCTGGAGCAGCGCCTCGACCTCGTCATTGGGCCGGGCCATAGGTCAAGCGTGCCACCGGGGTGGTGCCGCGCAACCGGTTGCCCGGCCGCGCGGGCGCGGGGAGCCGGCACGCGGTGGAGGTGGGGGTGCCGCTGTCGGTGACCCCGGGCGAGCCGGGCAGGAGGCCGAGTACGGCGGCGGTGCCAAGGGTCATGACAGGGGTGCGGCGCATGAAGTACCTCTTATCCGGTCATCGGCTTGGACGTACGGGGTCTGCCCCCGGGGCTGTGACGGCACGCGCCGTATCGCCCGTACGGGGGAAGGAGAATCGATCTCTCGGCACGGCGTACGAGCGGGTGGCACCGGATCGCGTGAGATCGTCCCGGGTTTCCCGCGCGGGAGGAGCACGCACATGTCCTGGCCCCGTCGATGGACGGCGGTCGCGGCCGCCGCCCTGCTGCTGGCCGTGGCCGCTCCGGGCGCGGCGGGAGAGCCCGTTGCCGGTTCCGGTTCCGTTTCCGGGCGGCCGGGGTGTGCCGGGGCGGCGCTCCGGCGCGTCCCCACGGACCGGAAGGTCATCGCGCTGACCTTCAACGCGGCGTGGAACGAGGACGGTATCGCCCGGGTCCTGGCCGTGCTCCGGAAGGAGCGGGTGCCGGCCATGTTCTTCCTGACGGGGGACTTCGCCGACCGCCATCCGAGGGCGGCCCGCGCGCTGGCCGCCCGTCACCCCGTGGGCAGCCACTCCTACAGCCATCCGCGGTTCCCCGGGCTGTCCTTCCGAGAGGAGCGCCGGGAGGCCGTCCTGGCCGCGCGGGCCATCCGCCGGGCCACGGGCCGTACGCCCGTGGCCTTCCGTTTCCCCTACGGCGAGTTCACCGAACAGAACGTCCGCGACGTCAACGCCCTGGGGTACCCCGTCGTCGAGTGGGTGGACGACACGGCGGGCTGGCGTGGACCCGACGGGGGCGTGACGGTGGACATGGTCGTCGGGCGGGCGGAGCGGGCGTTCTCACCGGGGGCGATCATCCAGATGCACGTGGGCTCCACGGACGCGCGTCACTCCGTGCTGGACGCCGACGCCCTGCCGCGGATCATCGCCTCCGCCCGCGCCCACGGATACGGCTTCGCAGGCCTGGGACGGCTCGCACGGCGATGCCGCGTGCGCGACTGATGTGCGCGGCCGAGAATCCGGGATGAGACTTGAAACAATCGACGTCAGGAGTCGGACCATGGCCGAGATATGGATGCCGCAGGCCATCAACATGGACCTCGGCGACCACGCCCCTTACGACCAGGGTTTTCCGCCGAAGGCCATCGCGCACATCACGGCGGACCGCCCTGCCACGGCAGAGAATCCGATGGACCTCGTCCCCTTCACCAGTCTCCAGAATTTCTTCACCCACGACGGGAAGGAAAAGGCACCCCACATCCTCTGGGACCCGTTCGCCGGCGCCTTCGCCCAGTTCTTCCCCGCGACGTCCCGGAGCAAGGCGGTGCACGACCTGGCGGGCGGCACGCGGACCGACCGCGCGGGAAAGGTCGTCATTCAGATCGAGGCGCTGTTCTTCCCGTTCTGCCGCGTCAACGGCACGGTGTTCCGGCAGCTGGCCGACACCCCGTGCAAAGGGTGGCCGGAACTCAACGCATGGGTGCGTTCCTGGGAGGTTCCGGATTACTGGCCCATGGGGCACCCCGTGGATTTCACCTCCAATCGCTCCGAGAGCATCTGGGAGACCCAGGGCGGCTGGTACGCGCACGCGCAGGTACCCGAGAACACCCATGTGGATCCCGGGTCCTGGCCGGCCTTCGTGGACCAGCCGCAGACCACTACCGAGCCGTTCCCCGGCGCGTCCTTCTTCCACACCGGGCAGAGATCACCGGTCATCGCCGCGATGCACGGCCGGCTGGTCGCCGAGGGCTGCGACCGGTATCAGCCCGGCGATGTCGCCGACCTGTGGGAGACGGACGACATGGAGTCCTACGCCGCCTGGCAGCAGAAGCTCGGATTCTCGGGACCCGACGCCGACGGCATTCCCGGCAAGTCCAGCTGGGACCGGCTGCGGGTGCCCCATCTCGTCTGACACAGAGCGTCAGCGTGTGGTCCCGCAGAACTCGGCCTCCGCCAGGGCGAGCGTGTCGAAGGGCACCCCGAGGGCGTTGCCGCCGAACGCGGCCGTGTGCGAGGCGTCCCGGACGCTGCTCACCGTGGAGACCGCCCCCTGGATCCCGCCGTCGTGCCCCCACACCGTCACCCCGCAGGACAGCTTCCGCGCGCTGATGCCCAGCCCGTACCGCGCCGCCGGGCGCAGCCCGGTGTCCACCGTGGTCAGCATCTCCGCGAGCTGGCGGGCGGGCAGGAGCCGGCCGCGCAGCAGCGCCCGGTAGAAGGTGTTGAGGTCGCCCACGGTGGAGATCATCTCGCCGGCGGCCCAGGCCTCCGTCGGGTTGATGCCGGTGACGTCGTGGAACGGGGTCCCCGGCTCGTCCGGGAAACGGATGTAGCCGCGTCCGCCGGGCCGGGGGAGGGCGGCCGACCGGCCGGGTACGGAGGTGGCGCGCAGGCCCAGGGGCCGCAGGACACGGTCGCGGATCTCCCGGCCGTAGGGGTGGCCGGTGACCTTCTCGATGACCATTCCGGCCAGCACGTAGTTGGTGTTGGAGTAGCTCCAGCCCCTGCCGGGGGCGAAGACCGGCGGATGGGACACGGCCGTGCGCACCAACTGCCCTGGTGTGTAGGTGTCGAAGCGGTGGTGGAGGAAGTCCCGTTCGAAGAGCCGTTTGTGGAGGGCGGGGTCCGCCGCGTAGTCGAAGATCCCGCTGGTGTGGTCGAGGAGTTGGCGGAGGGTGACGGCGCTCCCGTCGTTGCCGTGGCCGCGCACGACGCCAGGGAGCCGGCGCTCGACGGTGTCCGTGAGCCGGATCCGGTGCTCGGCCTCCAGTTGCAGCATCACGGTGGCGACGAACGTCTTGGTGTTGCTGCCGATCCGGAACCGGTCGCGCGCCCGCGGCGCCCGTGGCCGCCCGAGGTCGGCCGTTCCCGCGGCCCCGTCCCAGACGCGGTGCCCGTCGCGCCCGTCGCGCGCCTGGCCGACCACGCCGGGCATCCCGGCCCGTACGAGCGCCTCCATGGCCGCCCGGGTCCGCTCGTGCGCACGGCGGTCCGACGGGACGGACGACGAGGTGCCGGACGACGAGGTGCCGGACGACCGGCCGCCTGTCGCCAGGGCACCGGACGGCAGGGCACCGGACGCGCCGGACGTACCGCCGATCAGCGCCACGGCGGCGAGCAGGGACAGCGGAACGCTGCGGACGGTGCGCTTCGACATGACTCTTCGCTACCGCAGCCCACCCTCCGCTCATCGGATGAGCGGAGGAAGTCATCCGTACGGGTAGGAAGCCTCCGCAGGGGTAGGAGCGCAGCACCCGTGCACCGGGTGGACCCGCTCGATTGGCCGTTCGGCCATGCCTCTGGTGAGCTGGAAGACACCCCGCAGGCCCGAGGAGGACCTTGATGGACATCGGCGAGCTGACCGACGAGACGCTCCGTGACCTGCGCCGTGAGCGCCCGTACCCGGCGGTTTCACTGCTCCTGCCGACCACGCGGCGCGCCGGCACCAGCACCGAGGACCAGGTCAGGCTGCGCAACACGGTCACGGAGGCCAAACGACGGCTCGCCGAGGACCCGAGGGTCACCCGGACCGCGCGGATGGACGTCGAGGCGCAGATCGACGCCGCCCTCAAGGAGGTGGACCTCGCCCACGCCGACGACGGCCTGCTCATCCTGGCCGCCCCGGGCGAGCACCAGGTCTGGTACCTGCCCCGCACCGTGCCGCAGCGCGTGGTGCTCTCGGACACCTTCCTCACCCGCAACCTGGTCGCGGCCCGCCTCTCCGAGGAGCCGTACTGGGTGCTGGTGCTCTCCGAGGCCGAGACCCGGCTGTGGGACGGCGCGGGAGACCACCTCGTCGAGACCATCGGCAATGGCTTCCCCGTCCGTCCCTCCCTCCCCGACCACCAGGACGCCCTGCCCGGCGCGAACTTCGACAAGGTCGGCAACCACTCCCTGACCGCGCGCGGGGAGGCCCACGTGGAGCGCGAACGCCAGTACGCGCGCACGGTCGTCGGCGCCCTCATGCCCGTACTGGACCGCGAACCCCGGCCGTTGTACGTCGTCGGGCTGCGCGAGCAGATCGCCCTCCTGGAGAAGCTCTGCCCCAGGCCCGGCGCGATCACCGCCCGGACCGAGCAGGGCGGCGCGATCGGCCTGTCCGCGCACGCGCTGGCCGAGGTGCTGCGCCCGGCGTTCGAGGAGCGTCGCGCAGCACGGCAGGGGGAGGTGCTGCGCCGCCTCAGCGACGCGCGGGGCCAGAAGCGCTTCACCTCCGGGCTGGACGAGATCTGGCAGACCGTCCGCCAGGGCCGGGTGGCGCTCCTCGCGGTCGAGGACCATTACCAGATCACCGCCCGCGTCGACGGCAACGGCGGCTCCCCGGTGCGCCTGGAGGAGCCCACCGAGACGCTGACGGCGGATCCCGCCATCCGTGAGGACGTCGTCGACGAGATCGTCGAGGCGGCGCTGAACAACGGGGCGGACGTCGAGTTCGTCCGGGACGACACGCTCGCGGAGGAGGACCGGCTGGCGGCGGTGCTGCGGTACTAAGCGCTCCGCCGGAATCGCGATTCGGTCGTCGCGGGCTGGTGGGGGCTGGTCGCGCCCACGCGGCGGTAGCCGAATACCGACACCACCCCGCGCCCCTTACGGGGCCCGGTACCGCACCGGACTTCGACAAGAGGGAGAGGGGTCGGCCGCCCCGACTTGAACCTCACGCCGCGTGAGGATGCATCGTTGTCCCATGACCGCTTCCACGACCTGGAAGGTCGGTCCGCTCGCCGAGGCCAGCGGGCTGACCGTCCGGACACTGCACCACTGGGACACCATCGGCCTGCTCAGCCCCTCCCGGCGCACCGCCGGAGGGCACAGGGAGTACACCGAGGACGACGTCGTCCGGCTCTACCAGGTACTCGCGCTGCGCGGCCTGGGGCTGGGCCTGGAGACCATCGCCGTCTGCCTCGACGCCGGGGTGGACCCCGCGCGACTGGTCCGGGACCACCTGGCCAAGGTGGAGGCCTCCATCGCCGCGCTCGACGTCCTGCGGCAGCGGCTGCACCTGCTCGGCGACAGACTGGCGGCCGACCAGTACCCGACGACCGGCATGCTGCTCGACGCCCTCCACGCCATCGGCGGCACCGGCCCGGAGGGCGAGCACACGCTGCGCCGCCACCTGGACGACGATCAGATGCGGGTTCTGGAGACGCGCGCCGCCGCCCTGGGGCCCGCGATGCACTACCTGCTGGAGGTCGAATGGCCGGAGCTCTACCGCCGGGCCGACCGGCTCCGCACGGCCGGGACCCCTCCCACCCATCCGAAGGTCCGGCGCCTGGTGGCGCGCATGGACGAGCTGAGCGCGCTGTTCTCCGGCGGCGACGCGGGGATCGCCACCGGCGTGCGGGACGCGTGGCGTGACGATCCGGCCGCGATGTCCGGCGACCCCGAAGCCCCGGCCGACGACTGGCGGGAGCTGGCCGGCTACCTGGACGCCGCCCGCCGCGACCCGGCCACGTGAGGGGTGGGGCCGTTCGAGGGGCCCCACCACCGCTGTCCTTTTTCTCGTCCTCTCCCACCCAGGAGCCCGGCCGTGAGCCACCGCCGTACCCGTATCCGACTCGCACTGATCGCTACATTCCCCACCGTGCTGACCGTTCCGGTCCTGGCCCTCCTGGCGGCGTACGGTGCGGTCCCCGGAGAGGTTCTCCTGGCCGTGCCGGTGGCGCTCGCCGTCCAGGCCGTTGTCAACTTCGTGCGTTCCGGGCCGTCATACCGAGGCTGAACCTCACGCGTTCCGCATCCCGCCGTCATTCGAGATCAGGCGGCGCTCTTCTCCCAGACCGAGACATGCCGGCGGCTCTCGCCCGTGAACGGCGCCCGCGACCAGCTCTCCCACCGGTCGCGCAGTCGCAGCCCCGCGAGCCGGGCCATCAGGTCCAGCTCGGCGGGCCACACGTAGCGGAACGGAGTGAACGAGTGCTCGGCGCGCCCGTCGACGATCGTTACGTAGTGCGAACTCATGGCCTGAGTGGCGACGTCGTACGTGTCGAACGCCCAACCCGCCGGACCGATGCGGAACGGCACGGCGCTCTGGCCCGGTGGCAGCCTGCGCAGGTCCGGCACTCCCACCTCGACGACGAAGCAGCCGCCGGGCCGAAGATGGGCCGCGGCGTTGCGAAAGCAGGCCACCTGGGCGTCCTGTGTCGTCAGATTGTTGATCGTGTTGAAGACGAGATAGACGACCGCGAACGTGCCCGCGACCCGTGTCGTCGCGAAATCGCCGATCGTCACGCTGATGTCGTCGGCGCCGGGCTTGGCGCGCAGCCGGGCCACCATGGCCCGGGACATGTCGATTCCGTGCACCGGAACGCCTCGGCCGGCCAGCGGCAGCGCGACGCGGCCGGTGCCGATACCGAGTTCGAGCGCCGGGCCGTCGCCGGCGAGTTCGGCCAGCATGCCGACTGCCGGGTCCACCGCCTCGGGGCGGAACATGTCCGCCTCCGTCTCGTCGTAGGAGTTCGCGACGTTCTCTCCGAAGTAGCCGTCCTCATCGAGCATTTCAGGACCGTACCGCTCCTGATTCCGCCGACGCGCCTGGTTTTTCATCAGGAGTAGCTGGTGGAACGCTCAATCCTTGGCCAAAGAACAGTACGAACCCGTCATGGGTGAAAGGAGTGGTTCTACGCCACCGGGGGAGCTGCGAGAGTCCGTCTTCAGTAGCCCCCTCACCTGGGGGCCCGTGGAAGAACGACTCGACGAAGGGACCCTTTCGTGGGGAAGAAGACAGCCACGACACTCGCGGCCGCCGCACTGATGGCCATCACCCTCACCGGCCAGGCGAGCGCGGCCCCCCTCGGCCACACCGCCTCCACGACCGAGGCGAGCGGCGCCAGAGCCATGGCGTCACAGGTGCTCTACGCCCCGTTCGTCCTTGAGAGAGACCAGTCGGTGACGTCCGACACCGCCCGGCTGGTCATGCAGTCCGACGGCAACCTCGTCGTCTACGACGAGTTCGGCCGGGCCCGGTGGGACTCCAGGACCGTCAACAGCGGTTGGCGTGCGGTGTTCCAGGAGGACGGCAACTTCGTCGTCTACACCCGCTCGGGCAAGGCCGTCTGGTGGTCGGGCACTGCCGGTCACCCCGGGTCGCGCCTGGCCGTGCAGGACGACGGCAATGTCGTTATCTACGACGGCAGCCAGGCGATCTGGAACACCAGGACGGCTCACTGACGGGCCGCTGACGACATCGATCGACGTCATTGTTCGACGACGTCGATCCGGCGTCCGGCGGTCGCCTCGCGGCCGCCGGACGTGTCACACCGCCCGGCGCAGGTGGTTCCGGGCGAGCTCGGTCATGACCGTCTGGGTCTTCGACGCCTGCTGCGGAGCGGGCCGGAGGCCCTGCTCCAGCACGGTGCGCTCCAGGAGCTCCTGGGCGCCCGGGGCGTCGGCGTGCGGGGCGCGCAGGGACAGCTCGAGGAAGCACGGGCCGTCGTCGACGCTCCAGAACTCGGCGGTGAGCGGCCGGTCCAGGTCCTGGCGCGAGAGCTTCCACCTGACGGCCCTGACCGGGCCGAGAGCGACGGCGTCCCGCAGGCCGTCGTCGGTGACCCCGGCGTGCGCCAGCAGGTCGCGTTGGTCGCGGGTGAGCGGGGGCGGCCAGGCGGCGGTCCCGCGCCCCTCGCCGGCGACGGGGGGCTCGTAGTTCCCGTCCACCTTGAGCGAGGCCGACCAGACGCGGTCACCACCGCTCCAGTCCTCCTCGACCTTGAACTCCCAGCCCTTCCCACCGCGGTTCTCGCGCCATTTCGAGGGCAGCGCCGCCGGGTCGCACGGGCGGAGTTTCGCCGTGAGGTCGCTCTTGCCGTCCTTGCCGTCCTTGCCGCCCCTGTCCGGCCTGCGCAGCCGGACGATGGCCCCGGCCTCCGCCAGCGGGAGGCGGATGCCGTCGCCGTCCGCCCACGGGGCATCCCAGAAGTAGATGCCGAGGTGTTTCCCGTTCCCGGGGTCGAGCCCCAGGGACCGGCGTGCGTCCTCCGCCGTCTCACCAGCGAGGATGATCTTGATTTCGGCCTCGGCGTTCCTGAACGTATCCGCCATGTCGCCTTTTATGACACATGGTGAGTGCGCGCGCCAACTGTCGTGCCATCTGTCGTGCCGACTGTCTTGCCGACTGTCATGCCAACTGCCCGGCAATCACAGGAAATTCGTGAACCCCATCGCCGTCGAACCGGCGGATCCGCCACGCTCCGGCGCGCCGCGCAGCGGTCCCGCCCGGCCCGACGGGATCCTTGCCCCGTGAGTGATCAGGACTCGCCGCATCACGGAGGGCCCGTCCAGGCCACCGAAGGGCGGCTCAACTGGCTGCGCGCCGCGGTCCTCGGCGCCAACGACGGAGTGGTGTCCACCGCCGGCCTCGTCGTCGGCATCGCCGGTGCGACCGAGGAGCGGGGCACCCTGCTGACCGCCGGAATGGCGGGACTGCTGGCCGGTTCGCTCTCGATGGCCGCGGGCGAGTACGTGTCGGTCTGCGCCCAGCGCGACGCGCAGCGGGCCGCGCTGGAGCTGGAGGAGAAGGAGCTGCGCGCGCATCCCCGGGCCGGGTTCGCGGCACTGACCGCCGCGCTGGAGCGGCGCGGCCTGAGTCACGGCGTGGCCCACGCCGCCGCCGGGGAACTCAGCAGGAACGACGCGTTGCGGGCCCACGCGCGCGTTGAGCTCGGCATCGATCCGGACGACCTCACCAATCCCTGGGCCGCGGCCGTGGCCAGCTTCCTCTCCTTCACCGCCGGTGCTCTGCTGCCCCTGCTGCTGATCGTGCTGCCGCCGGCCGACTGGCGGCTGCCGGTGACCGTCCTGTCCGTCCTCGCCGCCCTCGTCGCCACCGGCTGGGCCGGCGCCCGGCTCGGCGGCGCCACCGTCCGCCCGGCGGTGCTGCGCAATGTGATCGGCGGGGCGCTGGCCATGGCGGTGACCTACGGGGTCGGCACACTGCTGGGTTCGGCAGTCTGACCGTCTGACCGTCTGACTGTCGGACGCCTCGGTGTCCGTACGCGGCCTCCGGAACCACCGGCCCGCCGGGCCCACCGATCCTCGCCGGGCGGGGTCAGGCGGCGGCGCGCAGGGCGCGGTCGGCGGCGCGACGGAGGTGGTCGAGGACGGCGGGGTCGGCGTCGAGGGTGCAATCGGTGTCGAGGCCGGCCAGGGTCTTGGCGATACGGGGCAGATGGTCGTCGGAGGCGTCGAGGCGGCAGGTGGCGTCGTCGATGGGCTTCAGGCGGGTGGCCAGGCCGCGGGTGCGGGCGCGGACGTGGTCGGCGGGGGCGTGGACGGTGGCGACGGCGCGGTAGCGGGTGGGGGCGGAGGAGAGACGCCCGGCCACGAACGCGGCGGGGTCGTCGCCGGGCACGGGACGGGGCGGGACGCGTCGGCCCGTGGGCCTGGCGTCCGTGACGCGGTCGGACCGTCCACGTCGAACCCGAGGAGGACGGCGAGGCCATGGCCGGGCACGAGGCGATGGCGATGTTGCCCTGCCCCCTCCAGTCCACCTTGAAGCCGCCACCGAGCATCACGCACCGGTCCGATTCGATGCCGGCGGTGTCGATGCGCGAGATCGTCCTCGCCCACGCATGTGAGGACGGTGTTCCGCAGGACGGGCGTCAGCGGCCGCGACGAACCGCTCGCCACGCTCGGAGCGTGGCGGAAGGGGCCCGCTGCCCGGTGGCAGGTGCTGCCGGTGTCAGAGTCGGGGCGGTCCCTGTTCGGCACGGCGGAGGACCGTGCCGAGGTGGGAAAGTCGCGGGTCGCGGATGGGGAGCCGTTCGTCCCACCAGGTGGCTCCCGCGTCGAGGAGGGGCCCGATGACGTCCCGCGCGGCGGCCGTGTCGTTCGCGGGGGACACACCTCCGACGACCACCTCGAAGGGCGCGTCACCGCGGTCGTCGGGCCGGTGCCGGCCGACGTAGGCCACCAGGTCGCGCAGCTCGTCCACCGGAGGGGTGCTGCCGTGCCCCGCCGAGTCGAACAGGGGCACCGCGCCGTCCCAGCGGGCCGCGCGCCGCATGGGCCTGCGGCGCGGCCAGAAACCGGCTGTCCACACCGGCGGGCGCGGGCGCTGCACGGGCGTCGGCAGCAGCGCCACGTCGTCCGCGTGGAAGTGGCGGCCGTGGTGGGTGACCGGCTCACCGGTCCAGTACCGCTCCAGGAGGCCCAGCCCCTCGTCCAGGCGCTCGGCGAGCAGGACTTCGTCGGTGGGTTCGCCGAAGCTGCCGTACTCGTCCTCGACGGGCCCGCCCAGGCCCGCCGCGAAGATCACCCGGCCGCCGCTGATCCGGTCCAGCGTCGCGACCTGTCGCGCCAGTTGGTGCGGTCGCCGCCGGGGCACCGGCGTGACCAGCGTGCCCAGCTTGATACGCGTGGTGGCCAGCGCCGCCGCCGTGAGCAGCATCCACGGGTCGCCGACGGGGCGGGGGGAGCCCTTGTGGTGGACGACGTGATCCCACAGGAACAGGGCGTCCCACCCCGCCTCCTCGGCGGCCACGGCCAGGGCCGCCACATTCCTGGCGTCGGCGAAGTCGCCGAAGTTGGGTACGTTCACCGAGAACCGCATCCTGGCATCGTGGGCCCCGAGCACGTCTTCCCGCAACGGTTCCGCGGTGACAAGGGCCATGTCGGAGCCCGGAGTCAGAACGTCTGGTCGGTGTTCCAGGCGGCCTGGCTGGTGGGGTGGGCCAGGTCGGTGGAGACGCCGCCGAGGCGGCGGTCGGGCTGGAGGGAGCCGATGTAGCGGCCCCTGGAGCCGTCGGACCAGGGGATGACGAAATAGATGTAGTTGCCGTCCACGAACCCCTGCTCGATCGTGCCGGTCGTGCCGCTGCCGGGGTTCGTGGCGGTCCCGGCAAGGTTTCCCTGAGCGTCCTGGGTCACCTTCAGCGTGGCGATGAGCATGTTGCTCTGGTAGATCGACCAGGTCCCGCCCGCGTTGAAGCCGGGGGCCTTGACGAGCTGGATCTGCCGGTGGGTGGTGGGGGTGATGGTGGTGGCGTCCGCCGCGAGGGCCAGGGTGGTGCCGCCGAGGCCGACGGCGAGCGCGGCGGCGAGGACGGTGGAAACGAGTCCGGTGCGCATGCGGTTCCCTTCGGCGAGGGGGACTTGTCCGGTATGAGCTGGTACTTGAGCGTCGCGAGCATGGCATGGGCGGGCCGTCGCACACCAGAGGAAGCCGAATCGTCGGACAATACGGGCGCCCGAAAGGCGCGCTGCCCGGTTGAGTGAACTCCCGAGTGAACGACCTGCTCCATGGGGACCATCCGGTGGGAACGGAACGGCCGGGACGGCCGTGAGAGCAGGAGCGTGCGATGCCGGCCACCCGGATCGCCCCGTTCACCGCGCCGACCGCCAAGTTCCCCGCCGACAACGCGAGCAATCACCACACCCTGCTGCTTGTCAACTTCGACCGGGACGTGGACGTCTTCACCGTGGGCCTCACCTGGAAGGGACGGCCCGGTCTGGACCCGGTCCTGGTGTATTCGCTCCACTACCGCGAGGGCCTGCCCGACGACAACACCTCGCCGGTCGTCCGGCGCCTCGCCTTCCAGTCCTCCGGCGGCGCCGGCATCCAGGCGCAGCTGGCGTGGGGGACCGTGATCGAGCAGGTGAGCGTGTCGGCCGCGCGGGACGGGATCCGGTTCCGCGACGTCTCCGCCACCTCGGGGTTCGAGAACATCGACATCGCCGTCAGCCGCCTGGGGCTGGTGCTGTCCGGCGACACGGCGCTGGTGAACGTCAAACGGCTCCACGTCGCGTCGGCCCAGTACGACTTCGTGTCCACCGGAGCGATCGGTGTCGTCGCCCGGGACTGGCTGATCGGCACGGGGATCTCGTTGGTGCCCGTCATGCTGACGTCAGCCGCGTCCTACGGCTCCTTCCACGGCACCGGCATCGCCATCAGCTCGGAGGACGTCGGGCGCATGCCGCCGGGGGAGCGGAAGTGGCAGGCGGCGGTGATGACGTCCTGCCTGACCGGATTGCTGCTGGAGAGTTCGACCCTCCAGACGTCCTTCAGCGACACCACACAGTGCCCCTGCGTCATCATCGACAGCCCCGCGGCCCTCTCGGCGGACGGCAACTACACCTTCGTCAACTGCGACTTCCAGCCCAGCCGTGACGCGCACTCCGTCTTCCTCCTGTCCGGCGAGGCCCGGCCCCACCCGGTGCGGATCATCGGCGGCAGGAAGTCCGCGCCGGAGACCGGCCATGAGATTCCCTGGACGCTCCCGCAGCAGGCCCCTTACGTGTCGTTCGTCGGCGGCGCCATCTCCACGACGGACAGCGGGCTGACGCAATGGCAGGGCACCAAGGACTGGATCTTCGCCTACGACGCGGCAACCGGCCTGCTCACGGCCCGTGAGCACGAATCCCGGGCCACGGGCTCGCCGCCGGCGGGCGGCACCACCGAGCTGGGCGCGATGCCCCTCGCCACGGGAACCACGCTCGTCCGCGCCGAGGTCATCGCCACCGGCCCGCTCGGCAGGGCGGCCCGATGGATCCTCGAACAGGGCTTCTTCAGAGCGGCCGGAGGGACGACCGTCTCGACCTGGGTCGACCAGCCCCGCGTCACCGAGACCTTCGGCTCCGACGGCGGAGCGCCTCCGGCCGGCTGGACGCCGCCCACCCTCGCGGTGTCGAGCGGCGACGTCGTCGTCCGTTGCACAGCGCCGACCGGGCGGAAACTCTCCTTCACGGTCAGGATCCGCGCTGTCGAAGCGCTGTCCTCCACGCCCTGAACGACGGGCGTGCCAAGGCCGGACCTCGTCGGCCTCGTCGTTGAAATGGGCACGAAGTGGCGTGAGATGCCCTGGCGGCCGAGCGGACGGCACGGCCATCGTGGTGTCGTACGGCCCGGCATATGCGACCGGCCGGCACTTCGGAACCGCTTCTGGAGGCAGCCCCGATGGACCACACCACCCCCTCCGCCCCCGATCCCCTCGCCGCACACCTCACCGACTACGCGCTGAGCTACCTGCACTCCGCCGCCCTGCGCACGGCGGCACGCATCGGCGTGGCCGACCACCTCGCCGACGGCCCCCGCGGCGTGGGCGAGCTCGCCGCGCTGACGGGCACCTCCGAAGGACATCTGCGACGGATCCTGCGGCTGCTCGCCACCAAGGACGTCTTCCGCGAGGACGACAAGGGCGCCTTCCACCTCACGCCCCTGGCCGAACGCCTGCGCTCCGACACCCCGTCCTCGTTACGCGAGGCCGTTCTCATGGCCACGGACGACTCCTTCACGCGACCCGCCGCGCGGCTGGAGGACAGCGTGCGCACCGGACGCTCCGTCTTCGACGAGATCTACGGCGCCCCCTTCTTCGAGTACCTGTCCCGCGAGCCCAGCGCGGGTGAGGCGTTCGACCGGGGCATGGCCAGCGTCTCCACCGGCGAGGACGACGAGGTGGCCGCCGCGTACGCCTTCCCCGAGAAGGGCACGGTCGTCGACGTCGGCGGCGGGCGCGGCGGGCTGCTCCACCGGACGCTGGTGCGCAACCCGGGGCTCACGGGCATCCTGTACGACCGGGACGCCGTGCTGCGCGGGCACTCGCTCGACGTACCCGAACTGGCCGGGCGCTGGGAGGTCCGGCCCGGCGACTTCTTCACCTCGGTCCCGGCCGGTGCCGACGTCTACCTCCTCAAGCGGATCCTGCACGACTGGCCCGACGAGGATTGTGTCCGCATCCTGCGCACGTGCCGCGCCGGAATGACCGCCGGCAGCCGGCTGCTCGCAGTCGACTCCGTCATCCCGCAGGACAACACCCCGCACCCCGGGAAGGCCCTCGACGTGCTGATGATGACCACGCTGAACGGCCAGGAGCGCGGGGAGGAGGAATTCCGCCGGCTGTTCGCGGAGGCGGGGCTGCGGCTGGTACGCGTGGTGCCGACCGGGACGGCCGTGTCGATCGTCGAGGCGGCTGTGGCGGCCTGACGCGACGCCGCGGCCGGGCCGGCATCGCCCGGCTCAGACAACCGCCAGGCGGTGGACCTGCCGCGAGCCGCCTTCGGGGCCGGGGTCCGCGGCTTCGGCCGGGGTGAAACCGAGGCGCTCGTGGAAGACGCGCGCACCACTGGCGGCAGCGCCGGGGTGGCCTGCACCGGAGGCGACCACCCCGACGCTGCCCGGGCCCAGTACGAACCTGCGGGTCGCGTCGGTCATCGGCGCCCGGCCCACGCCCTTTCCCCGTTGTTTCTCCGAGACAGGAGCAGTCCGTCAGGCCGAACACTTACAGAGCCTGCCCGTGCGTGCGTCACAGCGCCTGCGGGAAGTCGAAGACGCGCTTCGGGTCGTACTGCCCCTTCAGCTTCGCCAGCCGGTCCGCCGCGTCCCCGTAGTAGGCCTTCCGCCAGTCCGTCAGGCTCGGGTCCGTGTAGTTCTGGTAGGCCGCACCCGAGGCGTGACGGCGCATCGCCGTGTGCGCCTCCTCAAGCCAGGCGGTCCGCGCGGTACCCGGACCGCCCGCAGCCCACGAGGTCAGGTACTGGGCCAGCATGCGCGAGCTCCGGTGCACGAAGGCCGTGTCCAGGGGCTTGACGCGGTTGACCGCGCCGCCCAGGGCCGTCAGCTGCACCGAGGCGCCACCGCTCTTGACGCCGCGTCCGAAGCGTTCCAGCTGATCGAGCAGCGTCCGGATGCCCGCGTCGTCCAGCGAGCGGTCGAAGAAGTCCGAGCGCGCCGCGTACGTCTCGCGCTCCAGCTTCCCGGAGGTCTCGCGGCCGGGCGTGCTGCCCGGGAGGTGGCACTGCTCGGTGGACTTGTCGCCGCAGCCGGCGTAGGCGCGGACCGTGTCGAGGTAGGCGCGGCGGCGCAGACTGACGGTTCCGATTCCGCTGCCGCCGCCGCTCGCCCCGGCCACCTTGCCGATCAGCTCGTCGTAGGCGTTCTCCAGGTCCCCGTACGAGCCGATCGAGAACGCGGCGACGGATATCCGGGGGGTGCCGCCCGCCGCGGCCGACAGGTCGCAGGCGGACCAGATCTCGTCCGGCCTGCCCGGTCCCCACTCCTGCCACGCCCGGACGACGGCCGCGGCCTTGGACCAGGGGAAGGAGACGTATCCCGTCACTCCCTCGCCGACCGCGTGGGTGCGGAAGCGGAGCTCGGTGACGACGCCGAAGTTGCCGTTGCCCGCGCCGCGCAGGGCCCAGAACAGGTCGGCGTCGCGGGTGGCGTCGCAGTCGAGGGTCTTGCCGTCGGCGGTGACGAGAGTGGCGCCGGTGAGGTTGTCGCAGGTGAGACCGTAGGCGCGGGAGAGGACGCCGTGTCCGCCGCCCAGGGTGAGCCCGGAGACCCCGACGGTGGGGCAGGACCCCGCCGGGATGGTCACGCCGTGCGCGGCCAGGCTCGTACAGACGTCGATGAGCTTGGCACCGGCGCCGATGACGGCGCTGGACGCGGACGGCGTGCGGACGCTCCTGAGCCGTGAGACGTCGATGACGAGCCGACCGTTGCCGCTGGACCAGCCCGCGTAGCTGTGGCCGCCGTTGCGGATGGAGACGGGTATGGAGAAGCGGCGGGCGAAGGCCAGGGCTTCGGCGATGTCCGGGGTGCCGGCGACGTAGGCGATCGCGGCCGGGCGGAGGGCGTCGAAGCGCGTGTTGTAGAGCTGACGGGCGGCGGTGTAGTCGGCGTCGTCGGGGCGTACGAGGCCGCCGGTGAGGCCCTTGCCGAGGGCGGTCCAGTCGCTCCCCGCGACGGCTGCCGCTCTGGACGCGGCCCACGCGTCGCTGGCCCTCTTCGTACCGGCCGTCGCCGAGCCGGTCGTCGCCGTGGCGCCCCAGGCGGCTGTCGCCGCCAGTCCGGTACCCGCTGCCAGGAGTGTGCGCCTGTTGATGGCCATGCCGATCCCTGCCCCTTTGGTGCGTGTGCGCTGATGTACGTGTGCACTGATGTGCTGTTGCGCATTGCCGAGTCCCCGTTGATCAAACAGATGGGTCGGCAGGGGCAGGTGGTTCCGGCCGGGAGCGACCGATGGCGAACGGCTGGCACCATGGTGGGATGCACGAACAGATCACCGCCGCGTGTGACGGCGCGTCGAAGGGAAACCCCGGGCCCGCCGCCTGGGCATGGGTCATCGGGGACGCCACCGGCGAGGTGCACCGCTGGCAGGCCGGACCGCTGGGCACCGCGACGAACAACGTCGCCGAACTCACCGCGCTTCAGGAGCTGTTGGAGTCCACCGACCCGGCCGTTCCCCTGCAGGTACGGATGGACTCCCAGTACGCCATGAAGGCCGTGACGACATGGCTGCCGGGCTGGAAGAGAAAGGGGTGGAAGACGGCCTCCGGCACCCCGGTGGCCAATCAGGCGCTCGTGATGCGGATCGACGAGCTGCTGACCGGCCGCACCGTCGATTTCGTGTACGTACCGGCCCACCAGGTCGACGGCGATCCTCTCAACGCCGTCGCCGACGCGGCCGCGAGCCACACCGCCCGTACCCAGCGGGAGGCCGGCACCTCCTTCGGCTCCGCCCTGCCGGAACCGGAGGCCGGGGCCGCGGCCGGGCCCCGGGCCGGCAGCCGTGCCCGGAAGCCCTCCTCGGAGCCGGGGACGGGGACGCGGCCCCCGTCGAGCGGCCGGACGAGGGGATCGCTCAAGGCGAGGTTCCCCGGGCGCTGCCGCTGCGGAAAGCCGTACGCGAAGGGCGAGACGATCGCGAAGAACCCCGACGGCTGGGGACACCTCGCCTGCGCCACGACCGCGACCGACTGACGGAACCCGTTCAGGACACCAGGGTCTGCTCCTCCAGCTCGGTCAGCTTTACGGTGCACAAGCCACCGCGTTCGGTCTTCACGTCCGTCACCTTGAGCTGCGTGCCCGGCGGGAGGATGAATTCCTCCTCACCCGTGAAAGCGGAGAAATTCTGGATACCCACGGCCCGGACCGGCCGCACCTCGAAGAGCGTCCGCTTGCCGCGGCTCCCGAGGAACGACCGTGCCACACCGAGCTTGGACGTGCACGAGGAAACGCCCCACCAGGTGACGGTCCGGCCGACCGGGTACTGCGCGCGCAGGTCCAGTGACACCCCGCGCCACAGCGGTTCCGTTCGGGCGGGAAGCCCCGACACCGCCGAGAACAGCAGCCGCAGATACGGGAGGTACGGAACGAGCTTGCTCCGGTCCGGGGCGCGCAGAATGGCGTTGATCTCCCGGTAGAACGCGGATTCGCAGGTGTAGAGGTAGAGGGCGGCGATCGCGTCGGCGGACAGACCGCCGACCGCTTCGTCCGCCCGCCTCTTGCCGAATTCGTGCGACAGGTCGACGTGCCGGTTGAGCCCGGACAACAGATCGGCGACCGGGGCGACGGCGTCGTGGAAATCCATCAGTGGCGTGTCGAACACGCCGGTGATCTCGGGGAGGGCCAGGCCCTCGTCCTTGACGCCGGCGAGCCGTTCCAGATACAGCTGGTGCAGCTCCATGGTGGACGCGATGAACGCGCCCATGCGTTCGGCGATGCCGCCGTCCGTCCCGCCGGCCTCCGCCGCCGCCTCGTTCCATCCCTTGTCCGGCAACCAGTCGATCTCGTCCATGCCCAGCGACGCGAGGGCATCGTTCACCACGGCGAAATGCTCGCCTTCGCAGAATATGTCGCCCTGCGCCGCGGGATTGGCGTGGTCGACGTGCCGGACCTCGACCTCGGGGTACTTCTCCTGGAGCTGGAGGACGACCTTCTTGAGGCTGCGCGCGTGAGCCCCCCACCACGCGAAGACGACACCGCGGTCCTCCTCGCCGGCATTCTGCTTGGCCTTGAGGATCTCTTCGACGATCCGCTCGGCGACCGGACGCCAGAACGTGGTGTGCCGGTCGGGCCCCCTCGATCCATCACTGCCGGCCGTGAGCGCCGCGTTCAGCAGCAGCACACCTTGTGTGAGCATCGCCTGGAACCATTCCGGCGGCTGGACGGTGTCCTGCTTCTTCAAAAGCGCGCGAATATCCGCGATAGGGGTCTTCTTGGGTATGCCGTACTTCCACATCGCCGCCGCCTTGATGATGCAGCGGATACTGACGACCCGTCCGAACTGACTGTCCTTCCAGTCATGGAAGGTGTTGTCGAACATGGCGATGCCGGTGGCGCTCTCCGGCCGTGGGTAAGGGTTCTGGCCGAAGACGACGACCTTCCATTTGTGCGGAGGATTGGGCTTGAGCGCCTGGAAGGTCAGCTCACGGACGGGGACGACCTCCGGGCCACGGCCCGGACCGATGAAGGCGGCCGCGTCCGGCTGCGCCTCGATCACAGGCTTCAGCAGCGGAAGCCACGGTTCACCACCGCCCTCGAAGAGCTCGGCGAGGGCCAGCGGGTCGTTCGGGCCGGGCGTGGCCGGTGTGGTGGGGGCGTGGGCATCGCTCATGGCGCTGGGACTCCGGTGGTCGTGGGAGCCCGTCGGAAGGCCGACGGACCCCACCGCTGTGCGGGAACCCCACTGTTATACCGGGGGGGTCCGACAGCGGTGTCGGAGCCGGAGCCGGGGCCGGAACCGCCTTGTCAGTGGGGCGCGGTAGCGTCGTGAACGACCGAGGGCCGTATCCCCGATCGGAGTGGAGCATGACCATGGACCGTACGCAGTCGCCGCTGAAGGTGGTGCTGACCGACATCAACGCGTCGGTGGTGGAGGCGTGGCGGGCGGCGTTCGCCGACACCCCCGGGATCGAGATCCGCAAGGGCTCGATCCTCGACGAGAAGGTCGACGCCTGGGTCACCCCGACCAACTCCCGGGGCCGGATGGACGGCGGGGTCGACGCGGCCATCAAGCGATACCTCGGCGCGGGCATCCAGTTGCGCGTGCAGCGGGCGATCCGCGACCGGTTCGCGGGAAACCTGCCGGTGGGGAGTGCGGTGTGCGTGCCGTCCGGGGCCGTCGACCCGAAGTTCCTGATCTCGACGCCGACGATGGAGCAATCGGCACAGAACGTGAGCGAGACCCTGAACGTGGCCCTGGCGTGCGCCGCCGCGTTCCAGGCGGTACACCGGCAGAACAAGGAGGCGCCGGGCAGTATCGCGTCGGTGGCGCTGGTCGGCATGGGCGCCCGGACCGGCCGCGTGCCGGCCCGGGTCTGCGCGAACCTCATGTGGACGGGCCACACGCTGTTCCACGACTACCACTTCGAGGACTACGACGAACTGCGCAGCACGATCACCGCGCAGCTCGACGACATCGAGAACGCCCCCGTCGAGGAGCGCGTACGTATCACGCCGCCGGCAGCCCGGCGAACCCGCTCCCGCGGCTGACCGGCGTCCTGGGCACCTCACCCCCGTAGGGCGAACGCCTCCTCGACGTCGCCGCGCCCGGCGCCGGCCGCCAGCAGCAGCCGGAGCAGCACCCGGGCCTTGTACGGGTCGAGGAAGCCGCCGTCGATCAGCCCGCGCCGCCGCAGGTCCGTCTCCGAGCCGGGCGCGCTGTAGGTGTTCCGCAGGGCCGAACCGCTCCCGGTGCGCGATGTCAGCACGACCGGCATCTGCTCGGCCAGCGCGCCGAGCCGGGGCGCGAGCGCGCCCGGCACGTGACCGACGCCGAATCCGGCGACGACCAGGCCCCCGTGCGTGGTCTCCAACCCCTGGAGCCGAGTGCCGTCGTCGTCCAGGGTGACCACGTGGAGGGCGACGCGGGCGTCCGCGAGCCGCTCCCGGTCGAACCCGGCCGGCAGCGGTTCGTGCCGGCGCGGGGTGAGGAGCATCCGTACCCGGCCCTCGACGACATGCCCGAGGGGGCCGGTATTCGGCGAGGCGAAGGTCGCGGTGCTCGTACTGTGCGTCTTGCGCACCCACCGCGCCGCGTGCACCTCGTCGTTGAGGACCACCAGCGCACCCGCGCCGCGCGCCTCGCGGGCCGTGGCGACGCGCACGGCGGCGAGCACGTTGGCCGGCCCGTCCGCCCCCGCCATGGCCGGCTGCCGCATCGCACCGGTCAGTACGAACGGCGCCTCGTGCGGCCACACCAGGTCGGCCAGGAAGGCCGTCTCCTCCAGTGTGTCGGTGCCCTGGGTGACGACGACGCCGTCCGCGCCCTCGGCCACGGCCCGCGAGGCGATGGCGACGACGTCCAGGACCTGCGCGAAGGTGAGGCTTCCGCCGGGCACGGCGTGCACGTCCCGCACGTCCAGGGAGACCCCCAGCTCTGCCAGGCCCGGTACGGCCGCGGTGATCTCGGCCCCGCTCAACCGCGCTCCCCGGCCACGACCCGGCACCGAAATCGTGCCTCCGAGTGCCAACAGTACGATGCTCAACGCCTGCCCCCTCGTCCCGTGTCACCGCCGGGCGAAGCCCGCCGGACGGCCCAACCTACAGCGCCCGCGCCGTCAGCCGACCTGTCGGGCCAGCACCTGTCCCGGCCAGGACCCGGACAGAAAACGGGCGGTGGGAGTGAAACCGTTGCGCCCGTAGAACGCGACCAGTTCACCCCCACCGCCCGCCCAGCAGTCGACCCGCAGCAACTCGGCACCGGCTCTCCGGGTCTCCTCGACGGCATGGTTCAGCAGCGCCGCCCCGATACCCAGGCCGGCGTACCGCCGGTCGGAGACCAGCAGCCGGACGTACCGCTCGGGTTCCCCGGCCGGCGCGATCGGCATCTGCGGGCTGGGCCCGGAGTCCAGCACCATGGCTCCGACGGGTGTCCCGTCCAGCTCCGCGATGTAGGGGGCGTTCTCGGTCACGTACCGCTCGACCCGCGCCACTCCGCCGGGCTTCCGCGAATACGGTGTCGTGCCCCACTGCTCGGTGTTGCCACGATCGTTCATCCAGGCCACCGCGGAGTCGAGCATGTCGAGAATGGCCGGTGTGTCGGCCAGGCCGCCCGGTCTGATCCGTATGTCATGTGTGGTGTCGTTCACGGCGAAAGCTTAAGCAGCGTGTGGCGCGGGGCGGGCCGTGCCGGGGGTTAGCCCTACTTGAGGTGGGGCGGCTAGCAGGATCGCCGCGGGTTGCCGCATCCGGAAGTGTTGGGTCCAGCGCGTACCGCTGATTTCCCAACCATTCCAGTCCATTCCACAGGAGTTGACTCATGCGTGAGCAGGCATGGAGCACGTTACGTTCATCCGGGCGGCGGCGGGGCGGTGGTGACCGGCGCAGAGCCGTGCCGGCCGCGGTCGCCGTGGCCGTCGGCGTGATGACGATGGGCGCCCTTGCCCCCTCCGTGGCATCCGCCGCCACCGCCAGGCCGGACACCGTTCAGCAGGGTCTGAACGCGCTGGTGAAGGCCGACGGTATGCCCGCCGCGCTGGCGGGAGTCAAGGACCGCGACGGCCGCACCCGCAACTACACCGCGGGGGTCGGTGACCTGGCCACCGGCGCGAAGGTGCCCGTCGACGGTCAGGTGCGGATCGGCAGCAACACCAAGACGTTCACCGCCGTGATCGTGCTGCAACTGGTCGGCGAAGGAAAGATCGGCCTCGACGAGCCGATCGACACCTACCTCCCCGGCCTCGTACGCGGAGAGGACATCGACGGACGCCACATCACCGTCCGCCAGCTCCTCCAGCAGACCAGCGGACTCCCCAACTACACCAAGTACGACCTCCAGCCCCGCTACTACGAGCCCCGCGACCTCCTCGACATCGCCCTCCAGCACAAGGCCGACTTCGCCCCCGGGACGAAATGGGCGTACAGCAACACGAACTACCTGTTGGCCGGCCTGATCATCCAGAAGGTCACCGGCCACGCCCTCGCGGCGGAGATGGACCAGCGCATCGTCAAGCGCATCGGGCTACGCCACACCTACCTCCCCGCATCCGGCGACGCGACCATCCGGGAGCCCCATCCCAAGGGCTACTACCGGGAGTCGGCGGGCGAACCGCTGCGCGACGTCACGGAGACGGAGCCCTCCTGGGCCTGGGCGGCAGGCGGGATCATCTCCACCAACTCCGACCTCAACCGGTTCTTCACCGCGCTCCTGGGCGGGCGTCTCCTCCCGGACGCCCAGCTCGCCCAGATGCGCACCACCGTCCCCGCCGAAAGCCTCTTCGGCCCCGGTGCCCGATACGGACTGGGAATCGTGAGCAGGCCGCTGTCGTGCGACGGTGTGTACTGGGGTCACGGCGGTGACCTCCCCGGATACGAGACCCGGGGCGGTGCCACCGACGACGGCCGCGCCGCCAACGTCGCGGTGACCGGCAAGCCGGCCGACGAGGCGGCCATGAAGCGCGTGGAGAAGGTCGTGGACACGGCATTGTGCCGCTGAGCCGTGCGGGGCGGTGCGGGGCGGTGCGGATGGCCGATGGCATCGCCCCCAGGCCGACCGACCGCACCGACTGCTAGAATGAACGCGTTGGCCTTCGGCGCCCCGACGGGTGCGCTCGGAGGCTTTTTTCATGCCTTCCGACACATCCGTACCCGTTACGCCTCCCACCACCAGCTACCGCGCCCTACTGCGCAACCGTGAGTTCGCCGGCCTGTACGTCGGCCTCACACTGACGGTCGCCGCGAGCACCCTGTCGGGCTTCGCGCTCGGCACGCTGGTCAACCGCCAGACGCAATCCCCTTTTCTGACGGCCGTGAGCATGTATGGCGCCACGTTCGCCACGGTGCTCGGCGCACTGACACTGATGTCGGTCGCGGACGGGAGCCGTCCGCGCCGGACCCTCCTTTCGCTCCAGTGCGTCTCACTGGCGGGGGCCGCCGCACAGGCGGTTCCGGGGTTGCCGCTCGCCGCCCGGTTCGGGTTGCTGCTGGTCGTGGGTTTCTTCCAGTCCCTGGAGACCGGCACGCGGATGGGACTGCTCGCCGAAGTGATACCGAACTCCGCGTACGCGCCGGCACGTTCGCTGATGAACATCACCTCGGGTGGCATGGCCGTCCTCGGCTACGCCATCGGCGCCGTGTTGCTGCGGCATCTGAGTCCGCGAGAAGTCTTCGTCGTCGCCACGGCTCTGACCGGAGCCGGGCTGGTCGTCGTGGCGGCGACCATCCGGGAACGCTCGATCCGGCTCACCCGTCGCCCCGGACTGCGACAGACCTGGACGACGAACATCGCGCTCTTCTCCCGCTCCGGCCGGCGGGCGCTACTGCTGAACCTGTGGGTCCCCAACGGACTGATCGTTGGTTGCGAAGCACTGTTCATCTCCTATGACCCACGCCTCGCCAGCGCCCTTCTGGCCGCCGGCTCGGCCGGCATGCTCCTCGGAGACCTGACTGTGGGGCGGCTGCTCACGGCTGACCAGCGACGCCGCTGTGCGTTCGCTCTCCGGTTGCTGCTCGCCGCCCCGTACCTGCTGTTCGCCGTCCACCCGCCCACGCTGGTGGTGACGGCCGCGGTGTTCGTCGCCAGTGCCGGATTCGCGGCCACCCTGCCGCTCCAGGAGCAGCTCCTCGCGTCGACCCCGGATCCGGTCCGAGGCCAGGTCCAAGGTGTCGAGTCCGCCGGTCGGATGACGTGGCAGGGCATCGGAGCCGCCATTGCCGGTGGCGTCGCGCAATACCTCACTCCCGGGACCGCGATCACAGCTCTGGCCACGGTGTCCGTCGCCATTACTGTCCTCTCCCGCCCCTTCGTGGCCCGAACCCGTGCGGAGCCCGGGCCAGGCGTGTGACGCCCTATCCGATGTTGGTTCTCACGTCCGCCGAATGGGGAAGGTCAGATCAAGTTCGCATTGTGTCCGACCGGACCCGGTGCGATGGCCACACACTGACGTGGAGGTAGACATGGCCGGATTCCTCGACAGGGCCAAGGAGCAGGCCCAGCAGGCTCTCGCGCAAGGGAAGGAGAAAGTGGAAGAGGTGCAGGCTCAACGGGGCGGAGGGGAATTGCTGAAGAAGCTCGGCGCGGCCTACTACGCGGAGAAGCGCGGATCAGGCACGGCCGACGCGACGCAGGAGGCCCTCAACGCCCTGGAAGCCCACATCGCCACACATGGGGACGGCTTCCTGCGCGGGTAGCCACCAATACCCTGGCCCGATTCGGCAGGCCTGCCCGGACCGGTGACGACCGGCTCCGGGCAGGCGGCAGGGGTCGTGGGCAGAGCTCAGTGTTTGACGAACAATTCAAGGTCGTTGCGGCCGTCGCAGAAGACGTAGTCGAACTGCTCATTGACCAGCTCGTGCCAGTAGTTGTTCGTGTCCAGCGCCCAGATGCCGAATTTATTGACGCTCACGCACTTCTGACGCCCCGGCGGGGTATTCGGAGTGATCACGGTCAGCGTCAGGCTCGTGAGGTCCTTCCAGAACAGGTGCTGCCCCGGCTTCGGCCCGCCCAACAGGTTGACCCTGCTCCAGGTGTTCTGGAAGTCGCCGAACTTCTGGAGACGCTCCGGGTCGGTCTCGCAGCCGTTGTTGTTGGTCCGGACGAGCCTGGTCCACGTGTCGCTGCCGGACGCGGGGTCCCGGTAGCGGGCCGTGACCCATGAGGGAATGCATTCATTGGTGTTGGACAGCGCGGTGACGTCGAACCACATGTTGAACGCTTTGAACTCCTCGGCGCCGACAGCCGACGCGGGCGATACGTTGGCCAGAAGGGCGCTCAACGTGACTCCCGGCAACATCGCCAACGCTCTTCGGCGCGCCCGAGACCTGGGTCTGCTCATAACGAGCCCTTTCCTTTCCGCCGCCCCCAAAAGACCTCGACCTTGCTGATCAATCTGCACTGCGTCCGTATCTGCCTCGGCAGAGGTGATCGCGACCTACTCTCCTGCTCTCCATGAGCTCCGACAAGCGCGTGATCTGGACAGATGCGGCGCGGCGCCGGCATGGCGGGCGACAGCGGCCGACGGGCACGGCGGCGCGACGTCGTGGTGTTGCCTCAAGCCGGGTCGTCGGCTCCTTCGGGCTGGTCCGCCTCCTTCGCCGCGTGGGGAAGCAGGGGGAACAGCCTGGTGATCAGCGCCACCGGGGCGGCGTCGGCGGGGCGGGCCAGTGGGCGTTGCTCGCGGTCCTGGTAGGGGGCGAGCGCTCGCCGGATGGTCTCCGCGACCCGGCTCATCTCCTCGGGCGTCAGATAGGCGACGGCGCTGAAGGCCTCGTCCCGGCGCCATTCGGGCGGCGCCTGGTCGCGTCGGCCGAGCCAGCGCTGCCAGCTCTCGTCCTCAAGTCCGCGGGCGAGGTCGCCGAAGCCTTCGGCGGACGGGACGCCCATGGCTGCCGGAGCGGGCCGACGCAGGCGCCAAGGGCGAGCCCGGCCGCCGTTGTGAGGGGCTTCTTCGACGTGTCCGTGCCGCGCGAGCTGTCGCAGGTGGAACGAGCAGAGCCCGGAGCTGTAGCCGAGCCGGACGGCCGCTTCGGTCGCCGTGAGGGTACCGACTTCGGCGAGCAGATCGAGGAGGGCCGAGCGGACCTCGTGCTCCCGCAACCCCTCACCCGCCCTGGCGGACCGGCCGGATGGGGTGGTGAGATCTTCTTCAGTCACTTTGCAAAGTCTGCTACTTTGCAAAGAAGTTGGCAAGAAGAGGAGACAGCGATGCCCGTCCGTCACGATCCGTCCCATATCGCCGATCGGCGGGTCCGTGTGGAGGGCCGCCCTGTCGACTCGTATCCGGTTCTGCCGCCGGAGGCGGAGCGGGGTTCGGCGCGCCGGGTCACGGTGGTCGGCGAGGAGGTGCTGAGCCGTCCGTGCCGGGAGGTGACCGAGTTCGGGACGCCGGAACTGTCGGCGTTGATCGACGACATGTTCCTGACGATGCATGTGGCCGACGGCGCCGGCCTGGCAGCGAATCAGGTCGGCGTCGATCTGCGCCTGTTCGTATATGACTGCCCGGACGACCAGGGGGTCCGGCATGTCGGCCACATCATCAATCCGGTTCTGGACCTGCCCGGACCGGGGGAGCGCCGGCTCGTCGACGACACCGAGGGCTGCCTTTCCGTGCCCGGCGCCGTCATGACGGTTCCCCGTACCGATCGTGCCGTCGCTCGTGGATTCGACAGGGACGGCAACACTCTCGTCATCGAGGGGACGGGATACTTCGCCCGGTGCCTGCAACACGAGACCGATCATCTCGTCGGCCACACCTATCTCGACCGGCTCTCCAAGCGGGAACGCAAGGACGCTTTGCGGCAGATGGACGACCGCCGCGAGGACGTTTTCGCGCGACGTGCCGACAAGGCCGCTGCCTTGAGCCGGCGACGTCTCGGCGCGTGAGAGTGCGACTTCCCCGTGGGTAGGATCCCCGGCGCGCTCTGGTCGCGCCAAGGCCCCCGGAAGGGCGTGCGCGCGGTGGTTACTGATCGTTCATGCGCATCAGCAGATGCCCCCGCCGGTATCGTTCGTCCTCGCGCGGCTCACGAAGCATTCGGCCGACTTCGTGGAATCCGGCTTCGCCGGCCAGCTCCGCCATGTCGTCGATCGGCCATCGATAGGCCGTCGTCACCTTGTGATCGAAAGCCGTGACCGGCTCGTCCTCCGACTCGAAGAAAGCGAGCAGGAGATGGCCACCGGGCGCGAGCACCCGCCGGAACTCCGCGAAGTACGAGGGCACGTCCCGCGGCGGGGTGTGGATGACCGAATACCAGGAGACGATGCCGTTCAGCTCACCGTCGGCCAGGTCCAGGGCATCCATGGAACCGACCTCGAACCGCAGATCCGGGTGGGCCTCACGGGCGAGATCGATCATCACCGGCGACAGGTCGATGCCGAAGGCGTCCAGTCCCAGTTCCCGTAGATGCGCGGTCATATGGCCGGGACCGCAACCCAGCTCGGCGACGGGCCCGGCGGTGGAGGTTCGCACGAGCTCGGCGAACGCGGCGAGCACCGCGCGGTCCAACGGGAGGGCGTCGAGCGAACCACGGACGAATTCGGCATAGCGGACGGCGACTGCGTCGTAGGCGTCCGCCGTCGTACGGAGGTGCGGGGAAGGTTCAATCACGAGCGAGCACCCTATGACCTCGCTCCGCCGCACTGACGACTGGCCCGCCGTCCAGGTGCCGCCAAACCGGTTGCCCGGCGCGTGGCCACGCGGCTGGGCCAGATCTGTCCGACGGGATGCCCGGCGCCGAGCCCGGTCCCGACGGTGGTCTGAGGGTGCGGGCAGCGGGTTCGTGAAAGGCCACGCCGGCATGGCTGAAATCGCATATTTCCCGTGCAGGTGTGACCGGTACGTATCCTTCCTGGTCATCCCTACCCGTCCATCATTCATCGGAGGGGGGTACGTCGAACGAGGTCGTATGACCTAGGCGAAGGGTTGAGCGTGGGCAATGTGCTTCTCGAACGGGACGAGGTGTTGGCGGAGGCGGCGAGGGCCGCGGAGTCCGCACGCTCCGGGAATGGGCGCTGGCTCATGGTCGGCGCGACGACGGGCATGGGCCGCACCGCCCTGCTGGAAGAAGTGGTACGGCGGGAGGCGGTGGGTGGCGGCATGCGCGTCCTGCACGCGCGTTGCTCCCCGGAGGAGTCGGCGTTCCCCTTCGGGCTCGTACGCCTGATCTTCTTCGAGGCCGGAATCGAAGCCGAGGACATCCCCTTCATGAACCCGCCGGCCGCCGAGGAACAGCAGACCTTCCACTCCCTCGTGACCTCCCTGGCCCGGGCCGCCGACCGACGGCCCGTACTCCTGGCCGTCGACGACCTGCACGACGCCGACACGGTGTCGCGGCGCTGGATCGGCTACCTGGCCCGGCGGCTGACGGGCCTGTCCGTGCTGTTGGTCCTCACCGAGTGCCATGAGAAGAGCCTTGAGAAGGGTGCCACCGCGTTACCCGGCGCGACGGGTACGTCCGTGACGCTCCGCCCGCTCGGCCCCGCGACCGTCACCCGCCTCGCGCTCGCCGGCCCGGCACGCACCCGGAAGCATGACGCCGACCGGGCCGAGCTGTGCGTCCGGGCGTGCGCCGGCAATCCCGAACTGGTGCACGCCCTCCTCGCCGACCTCCGCGAGGGCCCGCCGCCCAGCCGGTTGTCCGACCTGGCCGGACGCCGCTACCGGGACGCGATCGGCCACTGGTTACGGGTCCGGGCCACCCCGCGTTCGCGCCGGGTCTCCTTGGCGCTCGCCGTCGCCGGGGACGGCCCCGCGGCACTCGGCGGAAGACTGCTCCACGAGGCCGCCGACCTCGGCCCGGACAGCCATGACGCGCCCGGCCTCAGCCGTCTCTTCTCCCACCCCTTGGCACGCGAAGCCGCCCTCGCGGCCGCCGAACCCGCCGAACTGGACGCGCTGCGCCGCCGTATCGCCCGTCTGCTCGACGAACAGGGCGCGCCCGCGACCCATGTCGCCGCTCATCTGCTCCACACCGACCGGCCCGGGGAGGAGTGGATGACGCAGTCCTTGGAGGACGCGGCCGAGGACGCCGTCCGCGACGGCCGGACCGACGAAGCCACCACCCTCCTCCGTCATGCCCTCACCGCTCCGCTCGCCCCCGGCCGCCGCGCCGGTCTCGCCCTGCGCCTCGCCGCCCTGGAGCTGCCCCACAGTGTCGACGCCGGCATCCGCAGGTTGCGCGCGGCCCTGGAGCTTCAGGCGGACGGCCATGAACGCGCGGCCGTCGCACCCGCTCTCGGCGCGGCGCTCGTGGCCCGTGGCCGTACGGAAACCGCCATGCACGTCATGCGCCAAGCGGGCAGTGCGGTGGAGGACGACGAGCTCGTCCGCGTGCTTCAGAGCACCGCTGCCCTCATGGCCTCCCATGACGCGATCGCCTGGCGCAACGCCGTCGCCCGCATGCGGGAGTTGGCGGCGACGGCCCCCGCCGCCATCGAGCCGCTCGCCTGCGGCCTGGTCACCGAGTACGAGGTGGGGGCCGGCGAGCTGTCGGCGGCCGATGCCATGGCCCGTGTGCTGCCACGGCTGAAGGCGCCGGTGGAGCCCCGGCTCCGCACCGGCTGGCTGGGCAGCGCGGCCACCTTGTCGCAGTGGGCCGACCGGCTGGACGAGGCACGCGCGCTCGCCGACGAGTGCCTTCCCGCGCCGCCCGTGCTCCCGGACCTGACGGACATCGGTCAGCAGTGCCTGATCAGCGTACGGGCCGAGGCGGCCCTGTGGATCGGCGACTTCCGGCGGGTGGTCGCGGAGAACACCCCGCTCCTCGACGCCTGTACCGGGCAAGGGCTGCGTATGCCCCACCTGGTGTCCATGGTGGCACTCGCCCACTACGAGCTCGGCCACCGTGCCCATGCCCGGCAGCTGGTGGCCGCCCTCGACGAGGTGAGTGCGGACAGTTCCTGGGAATGGAACGAACTGCGTCATGCCAAGGCCCATATGCATATGGCCGAGGGGAGTTGGCAGGCCGCCCTCGACGGCTACCTGTCCTGCGGCCGCGGGCAGAGCGCCCGCGACTTCGTCAGCCCTGTGGCCACGCCGTGGCGGTCCGGCGCGGCCCTCGCCCTCGTGAGGCTCGGACAGCCGGTGAGGGCCCTGGACCTCGCCGAGGAGGAACTGCGCCACGCGCGGACCTGGGGGACTCCCCGTACGGTCGGCCGGGCACTGCGGGCCCACGGCGCCGCCATGGGCGGCCGCCGGGGACTGGACTCCTTGCACGAGGCGGTGGCCGTGCTGAGACAGGCACCGGCACCCGCGGAACTCATCGAAGCCCTGCTCGACCTGGGACACGCGCGGATCGACGCCGGGAACGGCCGCAAGGGCCGGGACGATCTGCACGAGGCCCATGCCCTGGCGCTGCGGCTCCTCGCCCCCGACCCGGTCTCCGCCGGGTACCGACAGGCCGCGGACGCCACCGCCGCCCCTCCGGTCAACGGACGTCTGATCCGCGCCACCGAGAACGCTCTGCGCACCGGGGGCTCCCGCAGGACCAACCGTGCCACGATGGGCAGCGCCGCGCTCACCGTCGCGGAACGGCGCATCGTCGATCTCGCGGCCACGGGACGGACGAACGCCGAGATCGGTGCGGCGCTCCATCTGGCCCGCCGCACCGTGGAGACCCACCTCACCAACGCCTACCGCAAGCTCGGCGTGACACGCCGCACCCAGCTGGCGTCCCGCTTGGACGGGGCGGGCGCCGTTTCCTCCCCTGCCGCGTCCTCTCCCGTCGCGCGGGACATGACCGCGCTCGCCTGATCCCGAGGCCGCTGCCGTCGGTGTGCGCCGGCTGTGGACCCGCTGTGTTCGTGGTCTTCCACGATGCCCGGGGGCTCGATTGCCGGGCATCGTGGGAGCCGCGCCGGGCAGCGCCGCCGAGGGCCGCCGCACCGACTGCGGTCCGAGTGCGGAGCCCGGCGCCTTCCCACCGGACATGTGCGAGCCGCCGACGGCTCGCGGGAGAGGGGTAACCACCATGATGACGATTGCGCGCAGGTCCGTCCGGCGTTCCGCGGCCGTGCTGTTCGCCACGGCGGGCATCACCGCGGGGCTCGCCCTGCCCGCCACCGCCGCCGGGGCGTCCGGCACGGCCGTACCGGACGCCCCGCGTGCGGCGCAGCAGGCGCAACCGGAGGCCGGCGCGGCCCAGCAGCTGGCCGGGTTGCAGGGGAACCAGCTGTGGAAGCTGCGCAAGAAGGGCGACAAGTACGAGATCGCCAACGTCCACAGCGACATGTGCCTGAAGGCGAAGGGCGGCTCGCCCGACAACGGGGCTCCCATCGTCCAGGGTGACTGTGGCACGGCCGCCGAGAAGCTGTGGAAGGCCGAGGCGACGGACAACGGAACGTACATCCAGCTCCGTAACGCCTACTCCAACAAATGCCTGAGCATCGAAGGCGGCAGGGCGGTCAAGGGCGCAAAGATCGTCCAGTGGGACTGCCTCGGTGGCGGCAACCAGAAGTGGTGGGACACCGACAACATCACCGCTGACGCGGGCTGGTGGATCAGCGGTGCCACGCCGGGCGGCTCTCCGGTCTGGATGTGTCTCGACATGCCGGAGAACAGCACCAGTTCCGGTACGCAGGCGATCGTGTGGGAGTGCGCCAGATAACGCTTCCTCCGGCGTGCCTCTTCCGGCTGTCGCTTGTCGCAAAGACATCGCGATATTCGAACTTTCGCTCTTTCGCTGAAGATTTCCCGTAGGAGTTCATCATGCGTGTGCCACGCCGTCCTTTGAACGCCGCCAACGCCGCCGTCATCGCCGCCACGACCGTGGCCGCCGCCGTCATGGCCACCGGAGCCGCCTTCGCGGCCCCGGGGCCGGCCGGGCCGGCGGTCATGGCGCCCCCGGCGGCCCAGGCCGCCGTCGCCTACCCGAACCCGGTTCTGGACACCGAGAAGGCCACTGCCAAGGACTACCGCAAGTTCGTCCAGGATCTGCGGCTGAGGGCCACCGGTGGCAAGGTCTTCAAGGACAGGATGTACGCGCTCGACCCGGGGGCGACCAAGGACCTCTTCCCCGTACGCCTGACCACGGCCAAGGGCTCCGTGGACCTCGTCGTCCGTGCCAGCGACCTGTACGTCGTGGGCTGGTACACGGAGCAGAACAACACCTTCCATTCCATCAAGGAAGGCAAGACCAACCCCGTTTACATGCCGAAGAAGGACACGAAGCAGGACCCGCTCAAGTACGACGGGGCCTACGGCACCCTCGAAGGCCGCGCGAGCGGGAAGGCCACGCGTCTCAATGTTGTTCTCGGCAGGGAGAACACCAAGCAGAGCGTCATCAACCTGATGTCCACGCCGGCCGACGGCGGGGAAGCCGCCAAGGCCCTCCTCGTCCTTGTCCAGGAGGCCAGCGAAGCCGCTCGATTCACCAAGATCGACGCGCTGGTCGCCGCCGGCTGGACCGGAGGATCCGTCGGTGAGCGCGCGCTGATAAACGATCTGGAGAACGACTGGGGGAACTTCTGCACCTGGGCCGTCAAGAAGCTCAAGAACCAGCCCGTGGAGCCCCACACCCTCAAAGACGGCAAGACGTTCGCGACCCTTGACGCAGCCCAGGAATACCTCGCGATAGTCAAGCAGTAGCGATCCGGACCGGGTGGAAGGCCGCTGCCTCGTGGCGAGGCGGCGGCCTTGTCGTATCGCGCCGTGATGCCGTGCGGACGGATACGGCGGTGCTCCGACCGCCGTGGCGGGGGCCCGGGCGGCGTGTTCTGCCCTCACGAAGGCGGGCTTCCGCCCGTAGTGTGCCCTTCGCACGACGCACGACGCGCATCCCATCGTCACCTCACATCTGGAGGCACCCGTGCGCATGTCGAAACGTCTGCCGACGTCGCTGGCGGCCTTGGTACTGGTCGCGGGCGGTTTGGTCACGACTTCGGCCGCGTCCGCCACGGCGGGGACCGGGATGAAGACCGGGGCGGAAGCCGGGGTGAAGGCCGCGAAGCCGCCGGTCAAAGTCGGTTTCATGATCGCGTCGAAGATGAACAACAGATGCATGGAGGTCCGGGCCGGGAACACCGGCATCGGCGCGCTCGTCGACATGTGGGACTGCCAGGGCTCGCCGCAGGAACGCTGGTACTGGGACGGCCGTACGATCCGCAGCGACGTCAGCAACCGGTGTCTCGACGTCGTCGCCGGCAACGCCGAGAACGGTGCCGCCCTGAACATGTGGGACTGCTACGGCGGGGCCCCGCAGCAGTGGGAATGGTACGGCGACCGCCTGCGCAACCCCAACTACAACAGGTGCCTGACCATCGCCAACGGCAACTGGTGGGTGGGCGCCGCCGTCATCCTCTGGGACTGCAACCAGGGCACCAACCAGTCCTGGTACACGACCTGAGGCACCGTCCGGCCCGTTGGGCAGGGGCTTTCCGGACGATGCGCGGGAAGCCCCTCAGTGCCCCGTCCAGTGGGCGGATGCCGCGGCGATCTGTGCGACGGTGGCGGGTACGGCGTCGGCGTTCGCTCCCAGCCCGTACGTGACGTTCCGGGCGGCTGCCCTGGCCGCGCTGCTCCGCACGATGGCGGTGATCATCTTCGACCTGGCTCTGAGAGCCGCGCCCGGGCATCGCGCCGCAGGCCACCGCTCCAGGGCGGCCGGTCCGGAAGTCAGCCGGCCGGCTGCCAGGGGAAGGGGGCCAGATCGGGCTCGACCCAGCCGGCCCTGGCCGTGGCGTCGGCCAGCGTACGCGGCCGGTAGAAGTGGGTGAGCAGCTCCTTGTCGAGCAGTTCCGGATGGCGTGCGGCGAAGGACTCGAAGTCGTCCTCGCCGGTCGTGTGGTGTCCGACCAGCTCGACCCAGGCCCGGCTCATGGTCACGTGGAACTTCTCCGGCGCCCCCGCGCCGGCGGCGGCGCGGCGGATGCCGTCGCTCACCAGGTCCACCGCCGCGGCGGTGCCGTACCGGCGGACCGCCAGCCAGGTCAGCCGGACGTGCTGGCGGTGGCCGAAGCGGTCTGCTCCCGCCATCGCCTCGCGCATCAGTTCCGTGAACGCGCAGGGAGCGTCGGGACCGGTCGTGTGTGTGTTCATGCGGATGCCTCGGTCAGGGCCCGGAGGGCGGCGTGGAAGCCCGCCACCTCGGCGGGGGAGAGACGCTCCAGGGCGCGCCGCTCCAGAGCGGTAAGGGTCTGCTGGATGGTGCCGGCGGTCAGCCGGCCGGTGGGCGTCAGCTCGATCAGCACGGAGCGCCGGTCCCCGGCGCGGGTGCCGCGGGTGATGTGGCCGCGCCGTTCCAGGCGGTCCAGAACGCCGGTCAGGGTGGTGGGCCGGGTGCCGGTGGCGGCGCCGAGCTCGGACACGGTGCGGCCGCGTCCGTCGGCGAGGTTGGCGAGGGCGTTGATCTCGGAGGGGGTCAGGTCGAGGTCGACGAGCTCGGCGGCGATCAGCTGGAGCGTGGCATGGGTCGCGCGTTGCAGGGCGAGGAGCGCGGACCGCTCCGGTGGCACGTTTTCGGACTTCACGTTTCCGGATAGTACGGTTCCGTAGTACTGGGCCGCAAACGGGCTTCCCGCGATGCCGTGACCTTCGCCGTACGGCGGTCCGGCGAAAGACCGCAGGGGACCTGCGGCCCTGCCTGCCGGCGAGAGCAATGGGACTACAGGTCGATTCTCCGTCGTGAAAGGCGAGACGCGGCCCGGCTGTGGGCGTTCCGCGTGGTCGCCCACAGCGCGAGGGCGGCGCAGCTGAATGCCGTCCCCAGGACGGACACCCCTGTCCATCCGGCCGCCGCGTACGCCAGTGAGGAGCCGGCGGCGCCGAGGGCGCTGCCGGCCGAGTAGAAGACCATGTAGCCGCCGATGATCCTGCTTCCCGCGTCCGGGCGCACCGTGTAGACGAGGGACTGGTTGGTGACGTGCACGGCTTGGACGGCGAAGTCCAGGAGGACCGCTCCGATCGCCAGCGCCCACAGCGACTGCCGGGTGAGTGCCAGGGGGAGCCACGACACCGCGAGCAGTCCCAGGGCGGCACCAGTGGTCCGTTGCGCGAGACCGCGGTCGTTCCAGCGGCCGGCCTTTCCCGCGGCCAGTGCCCCGGCCGCTCCGGCGAGCCCGAACGCGCCGATGGCGGTGTGCGTCAGCGACCACGGTGGGCTGCTGAGGGGCTGGACGACGCTGCTCCACAGGGTGCTGAAGGCCGCGAAGACCAGGAGCGCCAGCGTGCCGCGTATCCGGAGCAGGGGATGGCGGGCGAACAGGGTGACGGTGGATATCAGCAGGCGCCGGTACGGCAGATCGGCCGTCGGCGGTCGGCTCGCCGGCAGGGTGCGATGCAGGAGCACGGCGAGGGTGGCGGTCACCGCGGCCGAGCAGAGATAGACGGCGCGCCATCCGGCCAGGTCGGCCAGTATGCCCGCCACCGTGCGGGCCAGCAGAATGCCGGTGATCACCCCGCTGGTGACCGCTCCGACGACTCGCCCCCGAAAGGCCGGAGCGGTGAGAGAGGCCGCCGCGGCGACCATCGTCTGGGCGACGACGGCGAGCGCGCCGACCGCCGCGAGGGCGGCGAACAGGGCGGCGGTCCCGGGCGCCGACGCGACGGCCAGCAGCGCGGCGGCGAGGAGGCCGAGCTGGAGCGTGACCAGCCTCCGCCGGTCGACCAGGTCGCCGAGCGGGACGAGTAATAACAGGCCCGCCGCGTATCCGAGTTGGGTGACCGTGACGATGGCGCCGAGCAGGCCGGAACCGAGCGAGAACCGCTCGCCGAGCGTGACCAGCAGGGGCTGGGCGAAGTAGACGTTGGCCACCGCGCTGCCGCAGGCGACGGCGAAGAGCAGGACCAGGCGGGTGGGCGGCGGTCCGTCCGGTGCGAGTGCGGTGTGCGCGGTCGTCCGATTTCCCGCCGTCGAGCAGTTGTTCGGCATGCGGCATCCTCCTGATGGTGGTTGCAACTTGCCACCTATCGGAGACTCTAGGGCGCCTGGTAGCATGTTGCAACCAGGTGTGTTGCCGGATGTGTTGTGAAGGAGGCGGGCCCGATGGTCGCCCGTACGCGATTCGACGCCGATCCCTGCCCCGTCGCCCGGTCGGTCGACGCCATCGGCGACTGGTGGTCGCTGCTGATCGTGCGCGACGCCTTCGACGGCAGCCGCCGCTTCGGGGAATTCCAGCGCAGCCTGGGCGTCGCCAAGAACATCCTCACCACCCGGCTGCGCGTGCTGGAGCAGGCCGGGGTGATGAGAACGGCGCCCGCCTCCGACGGCAGCTCCTACCGGGAGTACGTGCTCACGGAAAAGGGGCGCGCCCTCTTCCCCGTCGTCGTCGCGCTGCGCCAGTGGGGCGAGAGCCACTGTTTCGAGCCCGGGGAGGCGCACTCGCGGCTCCTCGACCGCCGGACCGGGCGTCCGCTGGGCCCGTTGGAGATCCGCGCCGGCGACGGTCGCCCGGTCGGGCCGGACGAGACGGTCGTCGAGAAGCCCGGAACCGTTGAGGGCGCCGATTGACCGGCGGGACACGGTGCGGCGCAGAAACCTTTCTCGATCTCGCCTTCCCCCGGATTCGGCCAAACCGCCGTGCTGTCGCCCCACAAGCCGCTTGAATGCGTCTCCATCTACGGTTCCTGGCTCTGGGGGTTCGATGACGGGTGTGGAGATAGCGGTCGGGTACTTCGCCGCGTGGGCGTTCCGCAAGGTGCGGCGGGTGGCCGGCGCGGCGGACGCGGAAGCCGACCGGGTGCTGGACGCCGGCATGGCGCGGGTGCACGATCTGGTCGGCGCCCGGCTGGGAGAGGACTCCTCCGTCCGGCGGATGGAGGCTGAGGTCGAAGCGGGCCGCGAGGAACCCACCGAGCGGACCCGCCGGCACATGGAACTGGCCCTGGAAGAGGCCATGGAGGCCGACGAGGACTTCGCCGACCGGCTGAACCGCCTCGTCGGCGAGCTCGAACGTCACCGGAAGGCCGCGGGAGGCGCCCCGGCGGGCGACGGCTTCATCACTGCGGGCGGGAACGTCGAGGTGCGCGCGGACAACTCCTCGCTCATCGCCCGCGACATCTCGGGCACGGTGAACCTGGGAAACCCTACGGACCCGGGGCCGGTCCGGCGCTGACCGGCCCCGGGGAAGAACCGGAGCATTCCGCCGTTCACCTGCAAGGCTCCGTGATGGCCAGGGTGATCGGCAAGGTCGTCCAGCACGTGACGGTTCCACGCGACCCGGTCCGGGAACGGCTGGCCGTCCTGGCGCGCGCGGTGCACGACAGCGAATGCGAGCAGTGGCACCGGCTGGTCGGCGGTGACGTCAAGCGGATCGACCTCTCCTACACCCGGCACCCCACGGCCGGCCGGATGGCCGTCGGCGCGGCGACCTCCGGACGGCTGCTCGGGGCCGACCACGCCCACGGCGCCGGCCCCGACCACGCCCACAGCGCCGGCCCCGACCACACCCACGAGAACGACGCCGGTGGCACGGAGACCCCCGACGTCGTCGGCTACTTCCGCCGTATCGACCCCCGCCGGCTGCTGATCACCGGGCTGCCCGGCGCGGGCAAGACCACGCTGGCCCTCGGGCTCGTCACCGAACTCCTCGAACGGCTCGAAGCGAACGAACCGGTCCCCGTGCGCCTGTCGCTCTCCCGCTGGAACACGGACACCGGCCTGGACGCATACCTGACGGAGCAGCTCTCCGAGACTTACGACATGACGCCGAAGGAGGCCGCTCAACTGGTCCGTCGAAGACTGGTGCTGCCGGTGCTCGACGGCCTGGACGAACTCGACCCGCTTCGGGAAGACGGCACCCCCGATCCCGGAGCGCCCAGGGCCCGGTCCGTCCTGGCCGCGCTGAACACATACCGGGGCAGGGAGGGGAGCCGGCTCGGCCCGGTCGTCCTGACCTGCCGCACCGACCACTACGAGGCGTTCGGCACGCATCCCGGCGCGGACGGCGGCCAGTTGCTGGACGCGGCCCGCATCGAGGTCGACCCCGTACCCGCGGCCGACGCCCACGCGTATCTGAAGGACCGCACCGCGGACCCCGACCGCTGGCGAGGCCTGCTGGAAGCCCTGGAGCGGGAACCGGACGGGACCCTGGCCCGAACCCTCTCGACGCCCTGGCGGCTCTGCCTGGTCGCGACCGTCTACCGTATGTCCGGGGACCCGTCGGAGCTGCTCGGCCACC
The DNA here is from genome assembly GCF_040636475.1 of Streptomyces sp. NPDC037389. Classification (NCBI taxonomy): domain Bacteria; kingdom Bacillati; phylum Actinomycetota; class Actinomycetes; order Kitasatosporales; family Streptomycetaceae; genus Streptomyces; species Streptomyces sp. NPDC037389. The sequence goes on along the minus strand of NZ_JBEZUS010000006.1, from coordinate 58,601 downwards.
CCACCCCCGGACGACTCGACGCGGACCTGCTCGCCCGCTTCGTGCCGGCGTCGGCGCTTCTCCACCCGGAGTACCCGGAGTACACGCCCGAGCGGGTCCACCACTGGCTCCACCGGCTCGCGCGTCACCTGGAGAACCCGGACGGCGAGGCGAGCCGCGAACGGACCGCGCGCGACAGGACGGACATCGCCCTCCACCGGCTGTGGCCCATGGGCGGCGCCGAACGGGTCCGCCGACTCGACGGCTTCCTGGCCGCGGGCTTCTACACGCTCTTCGTCCCCCTGATCCTGAGCCTGCCGTGCCGGGCGGACATCTCCGCCCCCGTCGCCTTCGGGGCGTACCTCGTGTGGTGCGGGGCGACGGGCAAGAAGGCCGGCGCGCCGCACCGGCTGCATATGCGAGGCCTGCGCGGCCGGTCCGGAAGGCGCACCCTCGCCTGGGTCATCGGACTGAGCCTCGTCTGCGGGCTCGGGTCGGGGGTCTTCTTCACGGTCTACTACGGGCTTCCGGCCGGCCTCGCGTCCGGGGTGTCACTGGTCGTCCTGTACTTGCTGTCGGGCGCGATGACACGTACGCCGTCGAGGGCCGCGCGCCCCGGTGACCTCGTCTTCGACGACCTGGCCGCACGGTCTGTGCAAGGGGTCGCTTACGGGCTGATGCTGGGTATCCCGTTCGGGACGATGTTCGGCACACCGGTAGGCCTGTCCATGGGCCTCGTGGGCGCCTTGACGATGAGCGGCGGAGCGGGCCGGAGGTACCTCGCCTTCCTCCTCTGCGCCCGCTGGGAGAAGATCCTGCCCTCACGGCCGGGTGTCTTCCTCGACTGGGCCTGCGAGGCAGGACTGATGCGGCTGTCCGGCCCCGCCTACCAGTTCCGCCACCAGGAACTCCAGCACTGGCTGGCCGCCCACCCGCGACCCGCGGGGGAAGACGTGGCGCCGGCGGCCACACCTCCCCCTTGAGCAGGGCTCGTCGCTCGTCGAGGTCAGACCCGTCCGTCGAACGGCGGCCCCAGCAGCACCTGGGCCCAGCGTGCCGGCCCCGGGCCGGGGCCGCTGACGCAGAACCAGAGCGTGCATTCACCCGCCGGGTCCTCAAGCGTGGTGAACTCACCGGCGCGGCCGTTCCTGGGGAGTCCGGGCCCGCGCCTCAGCTCGCTGACCACGACCGCCTCGGGCGTCGTCGGCGTGGTCGGGCCGAGGCGGTCGACCTTGCGGGGAAGGAGCCGCAATTGGGCTCCCTTCTCCGACTCGAACACCCCGCCATTGCCGGTCTCGGCGCCGAGACCGAAGACGCCGGGAGACCCTTCCCCGTGGACGCCGGTGGACCGCTCGCTCGTACCGCCCGTACCCCACCGTCGTCGCCCTTGCCACGAACGCCGATGCCTGTGGCGCGTCCGCACACGGCCGACGGGTCCGCCGTCTCCCAGGCGGCGTCCCTGGCCGCGTCCTGCGAGTAGCCGACCACGCCGGGAGCGCCGCGCCCGAAGACGCCGGGCGCGGCCGCGGTCCCCACACCCAGGACGCCCGCGTGCGCCTGCTGCTCCTGCGGCTTGTCACGGGGCGCGTCGTGTACGTAGCCGACTATGCCGTTCGCTCCCGTGGCGACAAGTCCGTTGCCCGGCGGGATGGTTCCTATCGCTCCGCCGGTGGGCAGGGCGACGGTGCCCGCCGCGTGAATCGCGTCGACGCCCTCCGCTGCTCGCTCTCGTTCGTCCGGCCCACGACCATGTCGTCACCGGCGCTGTCGGCTCCCGCACCCATGGGGTCCCCCTCCTCAGGATGGCCTGGACTCAGATGGTCCCACTCATCGCCGGGCGGGGCGGGCCCATCGAGCCGATCAGAGCTGAGCCGGCTATTTCGCTTTCCCCTGGTCCACGCCCGGCCAGTTGTCCGCCACCACCGACTTGCCGAACCCGGGCGTGTTCTCGTACTGCTCGGCGATGGCACCGGCCGGGATCGAGGGAACGCCGTCGAATCGCGCCACCCAGTAGTCCGGCTCGAAGACGCCCGGGCAGTGGCCGGACACCTTGGTTGTCCCGCGGCATCGCGGAGGCAGCCTGCCTCTTGGGTGTTCGCCCTCTGCTTCCAGGATCCGTCCTTGTCAGGGTCCTGCAACTTCCGGGCCGGTCCGGGCCGGTCCGGACCGGCCTACGACGACATCCGGGCACCCGGTGGTCATCGGGTGGCGGGGTCGTGGGGCGGCCGGTCGAGGATGATGCCGGCGGCACGGGCGATGACTTGATCGCGGGTGCGGCCGGGGTGGTCGGCGGCGAGGAAGGGGCTGCCGATGGCCAGGCAGAAGGCGAGCAGGGCGAGGGCCTCGACCTCGTCGGGGTCGGTGCGGAAGGAGCCGATCGTCTCGCGCGCCAGTCGCATCCGCTTGTTGTCCACGCGGCGCAGGCGCTCGGCGACGGCCGGGTCGCGGCGGGCCCAGTCGCGGAGCGCCAGGTCGACCGGGCGCACGCGGGCGGCGGACCGGAGGAACCGGTCGACCAGCTGATCCTTGTCCCGCGCGTCGCCGCCCACCCGCTCCGCCTGGTCGATCTCCGCGTCGACGTTCTCGCGCTCCCAGGTGTCCAGCATCTCCTCCAGCAGGGCCTCCCGGTCGGCGAAGTACCCGTAGAACCCGCCCTTGGTGACCCGCAGCGCCTTGGCCAGGGACTCGACGCGCACCGCGTCCACCCCGCCCTCGGCCAGCGCCCGCAGGCCCGCCTCGACCCACTTCTCGCGCGGTGTGCGCAACGCGCCCATGACGTTCCTCGCCTCGACCTCTCAACGGGTTGTACGGATCCGTACAACGGGCCTAGCCTCGCATGTATACGGCCTCGTATAACGCGAGGAACGGTGTCGGCGCGTAGCCAACTGCCGCACCGCCGATATGAAGGGGGAATCGAAATGATCAAGTGGGCCGGCTGGATCATCACGTTGTACGGAGCCGCGCACACGCTCGGCGCCCTGACGGTGGAGAAGGCCGGGAGCCACGTCGGCGCGTGGTTCGGCGGGGCGCTGTGGAGGGACGACCTCGCCGGCATGAGCCCGGCGAACAGCGCCTACTGGCTGAGCCTGGCCAGCTTCGGCCCGCCGCTCATCCTGCTGGGCCTGACCGTGCTGTGGATGGACCGCCGCGGCATCACCCCACCGTCGTTCATCGCCTGGGCGCTCCTGGCTCTGACCCTGGTCGGCGCCGTGGTCCTCTTCCTCACGCCCTGGCCGGTCATCCTGTTCGCGAGCGTCCTGTTGCTGGTCGGGGTCCGTCGCGCCGCCCGTCGCGGCGACCCGGTGCCACACGCCGGTACGACACAGACTCCGCGGGGGCCCGCGTACTGACCTGGCCTCCCGGCCCGTCGCCCGGCCCGTTCGGGCCCGCACGGGCCGGATGGGCAGGGTGGTCCGGATGTTCTTGTCGCCGCCGCCGGTGTCCGCGGCGCCGCTGACGGTGCCCCTCGATACTCTGTCTGCCGCACGGTCCCGCCGGCCGGGGCCTGCCCAGTGGCCGCGCTCACGGCTTATGCGGGCACGGCCAATACGTCATGTAGCGAATTGAAGAACTTTGCAATTTGCGTGCACGCCGCCTGTGACCTTGGGGAGCCGGGTCGGGCCGGGGAAGCGAGGCCGCGATGCCGGGTCACTGGTACTGCGGGCGCCATTCGAAGAGGAGGATGGTGACGTCGTCGCGTAGTTGGTTGCGCTGGTAGTCGAGGATGGCGTGGATGAGCAGCCGGAGGACCTCGGCCGGGCGCTGGCCGGCCGAGGAGGAGCGGATGATGAAGTCGGTGAACCGGTCGAGGCCGAATTCCGCGCCGTCCGCGTCGCGGGCCTCCACGACGCCGTCCGTGTAGAGCAGGACGCAGTCGCCCGGTTCCAGTGTCGTCTCGTGGACCTGCCGGACCGCCGGGGCGAGTTGGTCGGCCAGGCCGATCGGCGGCTGCGGGGAGCTGTCCAGCGCCCCCTCGAGGACCCGCTCGGCGCGGATCAGCAGCGGCGGGGGGTGGCCGCAGTTGACCCAGCGCAGTGTTCCGGTGATCGCGTCGAGCCGGCACAGCACGCCGGTGCAGAAGTGGTCGGGCAGCCACTGGGCGAGTGCCTGGTCGATGGAGCCGACGATGTCGGCCAGGCCGCCGCCGCCGCGGCGGGCGTTGCGCGCCGCCGCCATGGCGACGGACGTGGCGAGGCCGGCGGCCAGATCGTGTCCCATGGAGTCGAGGATCATGGTGTGGAGTACGTCTTTGACCACCGAGTGGTCGAAGGCGTCGCCGGCGATGTCGTACGCGGGTTCCAGGACCGCGGTAGAGACGCATCTGCGGGTGCCGATGGTGTGGGACGGCAGGAAGGCCCGCAGCATCTCGGTGGGCAGGCGCATGGTCGCGGTGCGGGCGCGGGCGGCGAGCCAGTCGCTGTAGGCGCGCTTGGAAGTGATCAGCATGGCGAACAGGTAGGCCAGCATGCGGCTGCGGCGCATCCGCACCCCGTCGAGCGAGGCGGTCCGTACCGCCATCACGCCCAGCCGCTCCGCGCCGTCGACCAGAGGCATCCAGACGATCACGTCGTCGCCGGCGTCCTCCACGCGCGGGGTGACCGTGCGGTATGCCCAGCCGGCCAGCGAGCGGTCCACCGGCAGTGGCTTCAGGGCCTCGTCGAGGGGGATGAGCAGCTGTTGTTGCAGGTCGACGAGGTAGATCAGCGTGGTGCCCAGGCCGAGGGCCGCCGCGCACCGGTTCGCCAGGTCGGGCAGTTCGAACGGCAGGGCCGCCTGCGCCTCGATGATCAGCTCTTCCAGCTGATTCTCGTCGACGGCGCTGTCGGGACCGGCGGGCGCGTGCGGAGGGTCCGGCACGGGGATCACCCCTTCCGCTCCCAGTCTCACACCGATCCCGGCCTCTCTCATGTCGGGAACGATCGCGTGGGTGCGGCCGTCCGGCGCCTTCTCCGTCGCACGGGCGGAGGGTGTGCGTCCGCTGTGCCGGGCAGGGTGGAGCCCGCGCCGGGCGGTATCAGCCGGACCCGCCGCGCCGACCGTGGTCCGTGTCCCGGCGTGGATACGTCGCGCCACGGGTGACGTCTTCAGCCGCAGGGGCCGGCGTACAGACGGCGAGCTGGTCCGCCCCCGTGCGGCACGGGACGGACCAGCGGTGTTCATCGGCCTGCACGTTGGTCCGTGAACAGCTCCATGAACAGCTCCACGAGCAGCTCGACGGGCAGTCGGTGCTCTCCTCGAATTCCTCGTCCATCGGCAGCAGCTGCAGTGTGTCGACGTCGTTCGCCATGTCCGGTCACTTCCTCTTGGATTCGGCGGGCCCCCGCATGGGCGGGGAAGCGTGTTCACCGGTCGCGGCGCGGCCCGGTGAGAGTGGTGGGCAGCCACGGTCGCGGGCTGCTGTGCCGTAGGCGCAGCAGGAAGGCCAGTACGTCGGCGAGTCCCGTGTTGTAGTCGAGGGATACGGAGACGCCGGTCTCGTCCGGGGCGAGGACGCGGCCGTCGTGCACGGCGTGGCTGGCGTACACACTGGCGGCGAGCTCACCGGCCTACACCCGGTACTGGTCCTCTCCTGACGCCTCGGCGAGGTCGAGCAGGAACGCCCCGACCCCCGCGACGCCATGGGCGAAGCCGTAGTGCACGAGACCGGCCAGGTGGGAGGGTCAGCCGTGTGCGATCGGCCAGGCGGAGAGGTTCTCCCGGCGTTCGCGTGCCGCCGTGATCGCCTCGGCGGCCTCCTGGGTCCGGCGCGGGAAGTGGTCGCTGCCCGTGTCCTCCCAGAACCGCGGCTGGGTCATGCCCACTCCGGACATGCCGTGACAGACGTGGGGGTTGGGCCAGCGCAACGGTACGCGCTCGGCGAGTTCCCGTGCGTGGGCGACCAGTCCCTCGTCGCCAAGGGCACGGCCGGCGTCCAGTAGCGCCCATGCCGTGCCGGAGCGGCCGAACACGCCCGCGCCGGGTGCGACACCGTGCACCACATACACCCGTCGGGGTGCCTTGACCGCCGGAACGCCGGGTAGGACAGCCGAACCGGAACGCAGCCCTCACCACAAGGGGTCATCGATGGATCGAACGACCGCGCAGCGGCTCATCTTCACGATGCTGGACGCGGACGGGGACGGGACCGTCTCCAAGGACGAATACCTGGCACGCACGAGGAACGCCGCATCGGCGACGGGGCGCGAGGAGGACGACCCGCTGGTCGCCACCGCACGCACACTCGGCGAGCGGGCATGGGCGTCGATGGACGCCAACAGCGACGGAAAGCTGACGTTCGACGAGTACGCGGCATGGGCGGGCGCCGCAGCGTTCGACACCGTCTGCGCACCCGTCCTCGGCGCGCTCTTCGACCTCGCCGACACCGACCTGGACGGCACTCTCGACCTGCCCGAGTTCACGGCGCTGCGCACCGCACTGAACAACCCGGCCCACAACGCCGAAGCGGCGTTCGCTGCCCTGGACGCCGACGGCGACGGACGTGTCGACCGTGACGACTACATCGCGTCGATCCGGGCCCATGTCGTCGGGGAGAGTTCCCCCATGGGCGAGGCGCTGTACAGCGGTGTCGCGGTCTGACGGCGGGGGGCGGAGGTTCTGGTCCCGGTCGGGGATGCCCCGGATGCCGTTGGGCCGGGAGTGCCCGTTGCCGACGACCGGTAGGCCGACGAGTCTGCCCAGCTCGACGGTGAAGCCACCCACCGGCTCGAGGCGGAAGAGCCCCTCGCGGGCTGAGGGCTGTCCCTCGCACGGCGGCCGCGTGCCTCCGTGCGCGGTGGGTGTGCGCTCCACGCGCCCGCGACGGCGCGGGGCGGGGCGGGTTCACTAGGACCCATGGAGACACTTGCCGTCTGTGATGCGGCATCACGGAGCACGCCGGTGAGTGGGTGCGCGGGGGAGCCTTGCCAGGCCACTTCGATCGGCTCCGATGATGTCTTCACCGACCTCTGCGTCGCTCCGGCCGCCTGTCCGGCACCCGTGGCGTTCTGCCTGCCGGAGGGGGCCGAGTGCCTGCCCGGCATCGATGTCTGCTGCTCGGGGTTCTGCTTCAAAGCCCCCGGCGAGGTGACGGCGCACTGCCACGGGTGACAGGAGCAGGCGCCCCGGCGGTGCGGCTGCTCGCCGAAACCGCCCTGCGGCTGACGTCCGGCACCGTCCTGCTCGAGACCGGCGGCGACGGAATGCTGCTGAGCTGTCACGCGCCCATCGCCGCCTATGTTCCCCCGGCGGTGATGAACTGGGCAGCCCACGGTGCGACGGTACCGGCCGAGCACGAAGCGGCGTACGCGCGGTGTCTGGAGGCTTGGCGTTCGGCCGGTCTTCAGCGGGACGAAGCCCCGGAAAACGTCCCCCTCCCCGGGCAAGGTCCCACGGCCGAGATGGGCAGGAGCCGCCTCCGCCGGACCGTTGGCCGTCCCGTTCTGGTCATCGCGTCATCTCCCGGCTGCGGATACTGCCGGCACCTGCGAGCCGATCTTCAAGCCAACCGCAAAGCTCTCGCCCGCATGGACGCCTCAGTGCTCATCACGGGTGACGGCCGCCCCGAGGTGTGGGGTGGCCGGCCGGTCCCGGGGTATATCGAGGAACTGGCCGATGCCTGGGCGGACGTGGCGAGACTGGGCACACCCTCGGCCGTCCTGCTGACCCCCGATGACAGCCCCCGGTTCCTGCGTGGGTTCGACGCCGTGACCACGGCCTTGATCGAACTCGGTGGGGAAGAGCCCGGACAGGTGGTCTGCGAGACGCCCACGTCCTGCTCGGTCACAGTGGGCGCCGAACCCGTCGACGCAGTGGTGACGGCGCGTGCCCGGGGGAAGGCCGTGGGGATCGCCGCGCGAGGAGCCGAGCCCGTAAAAGTGGCCGGCCTGGTGGCCGGGAAACCCGCACCGAACGGGGACGCCGGCTACGTACCGGTCACCTTGCGCGTGAGGCGCCCCCGGAACCTGTGGTTGATCTTCCGCGGCGGCGAACTGCTGGCCCGCTCCCGCAGCGAAGAAGAGGCCCTGTCACTGCTGAAACGGGTCGTCGCCGGGTTCGGCCCGCCGGAGGCCCACCAGACGCGGCTGCTGTGCGGGGCACTCGTCCACACCCAGGGGCGGGCCATGCTCTTCCCACGGAGCTGGCTCACGTACTTCGTCGAACGGTCCTCCCTGCTGGCGCGGTCCGGCTGGCGACCGTCTCCCGACCCGTTCGTAATCCTGGAGACGAACCCGGTTGGCGCGCCCGTCCTCGTCCACCCGTCACCTGCCGGGATGCCACGGCATATGCCCGTCTCGGGGGTGCTGGCACAGCCTCCGGACCACGCGCGACCCGCGGCGCACATGAGGGGAAGGACGCTTGCCTCGATCGTCAACTGGCACACCCGTCCCGCGTCCCCGCAACAGCTTCACGCGGCGTGCACCTCGCTTTCCGCCCTGCCCATCCACCTCGGCACCCGGCAGGAGTCACTGACCTTCCTCGTACGGATGCCGACTCCCGGAGGGTGAGAGGGAACCGGAGATAACGCCTCAGGCCAGCGGCTCGCTGAAGCGGAAGGCCACGATGGCCATCCGCTCGCGCAGGTAGAAACAGTGGGCGTCGGTGCGGTGGGTGCCGGAGTGCTCGCCGCCGCCGTGGCCACTGGCACCCGGCAACTGGTGGTCCTCGGTGCCGGCCTGGGCACCCTCGCGTACCGCAACCCCCACGCCGGGCTGAGGGTGTTCGAAGTCGATCACCCGGCTACCCAGGCGTGGAAGCGGCAACGGCCGGCGGCGGCCGGGATCGGCATCCCCCGGTCGGTGACCTTCGCCCCCGTCGATTTCGAATACGACCTCCTGGCCGACGTGTGTGATCCTTCGTGCCCTGGCGGGCGAGGTCGGGCACCGGCGGGAGGAGGCGCTCATCACCGGCGCGGCAGCCGTCGGCCGGGGGATGCTGATCCTGCAGCTGGCGCATCTGGCGATGAACCAGGCCGGATGGGGTGCACTCGTGCAGTCGGCAGTCGTGGGCGCGCTGTCGGCGCTTACGCTCGGTCAGGCCGTCGGCATGGTGCGGCACGGCCCGACAACCGATCTCACCATCGCCTCCCTGCGGGAGGAGACCACCGCGTCGCCTGACGGACGTAGCCTGTCGCAGACCGGCCGTTATGCGATAAGAGCCTGATGGCTCTCCCAAAGGGACCTGTCATCGTTCGGCAACCGCCGTGACCACCACGCCGACCGGCCACTGCGGCCGAGCCCCCGGCCGGACGGCACCGCACGCGTCGGGCGCTGCTCCGCCGTCCGGTGGAGGGCCCTTCGTGGCGGCGGTACCCGGGCGTGACGCGAACGCCGCGTTCATGGGCACGAACCGCCGTCGTAGGCGCCGCGGCCGGCTGCCAGCTCGGCCGCCGGGTTTCCCCGCCAGCGTGTATGAGCCGGTACGTGTTCGCCTTTCATCAAGAAGGAGTCGGCGTCGACATGGGCGTTGTCGTCGATGACGACGCCGTAGTGGACGAACGCGCTGGTGCCGATGGCGCAGTCGTCGCCGATCGTGATGTGGCGGGACTTGAAGACACCGTCCTCCAGGGAGTGGCCCTGGAGGGTGCTGCCCGCGTTGAGTGCGCAGTTGTCGCCGACCCGGGTGAGGGTGCGCTCGATGATGTGGCATCCGTCGTCGAGGACCCGGTGGCCCATGCGGACACCGAGAAGCCGCCAGATGACCGGCTTGAGCGGCGTTCCGTTGAAGATGGCGAGGTAGACCGTGGCCGGTACCTTCCAGTACCGCTCGTGTCTCCAGAAGTCCTTCTCGTAGATGGAGCAGAAACGGGGCCGCAGTCCGTGCGGGCCCACCACAGCCCGTTCGACCAGCACGAACCAGCCGACGGTGAAGGCGAGTCCGAGCACGGTGGAGCCGGCCGTGCCCAGCCAGGGCGACACGTCGTCGTCTCCCGGGGGGAGCATGGCGATCAGCACCAGGCCGAAGACGTACAGACAACGGACGGTCAGGAACAGGGCGACGGTGACGGCGTTGTGGCGGTTCTTGGCCGCGATCCTCCTCCGGCGATCGGATCCTGTGCCCAGGTGGCCGAAGCGGTGGTCGCGTTCGACCGAGCGCGGGATCTCGAAGGGCGGTGAGCCCAGCAGCCCCGTGGCCTCCTTGACCGGGCCGCTGACCGGGATCATGGTCTTGGTCGCCAGCAGACAGCCGTCGCCGGTCCTGCCGCCGGCGGGGTAGGCGATGTTGTTGCCCAGGAAGTTGTTCCGGCCGATGACGGCCGGGACGGCACGGAAGGAGGTGCTGGAGAATTCGGCGTTCATGAAGGACAGCCCGTCCGAGACCATGGTCCCGGTGCCGACGCGGCTGAGGGTGGGGACTTCGTGCTTGACGACCATGCCGAAGTTGGACCCGGTCTGCTCGACCGGCTTCAGCCGGTAACCGAGGGCGCTCAGGTAGCGCACGACGGCCGAGCTGTCGCCGAACAAGGCGTTGTAGAAGCCGATGTTGGTGAGCCGGGCGGTGGCGTGTTGCAGTGCGAACTGTGCACCGTAGAGCGGATGGACCACGTTCGGCCTGATCAGACGGCACAGCAATCTCGACAGGAGTGCGATCAGGGTCGGTCCGAGGACGGCGAGGCCGAGCACCGCCGCCGCGGAGATCCGCAAGCCGTCGGCGTAGTACGCCCAGCTGTCCGGGCCGACCGCCCCGGTGACCGTACCGGCCAGCAGGGAGGGCCGGGACTCCAGCAGCGCGGCGACGGTCACACCGCCCACTCCGGTGGTGGCCACCACGGTCAGCAGCCGGACGATGCTGTGGCAGGCGCGACGGACATCGCCGCAACGGGCCGGCGGGACCGTGAGGTACCGGCATCCGGCCGGCGCCGGTACGGCCGGTGAGCCGTGCCAGCACTGCCCGGCCGGTACGGACTGGCCGGAGTGGAGCGAGGAGGCATGGCCGAGCTGGGCGGCGTCCCCGAGGCGTACGCCGATGTCGAGGGTGCTGTGCTCGCCGACGAACGCGCCGTCACCGATGGTGACGCGGCCGGTCTCGATGACACCGTCGTGGGCCCGGTAGCCGTTGAGATAGGTGTCCTTGCGGATCACACTGTCGGCTCCGATGGTGAGCAGGTCGGTGCACACCGGCACCCGGAGGGTGAGGATCAGGACGTGGGGTCCGATCCTGGCGCCCAGAGCCCTCAGGTAGAGCGTGTACAGCGGCGTGCCCACGGACAGCAGGGCGAGCGGGTTGGTGGTGACCAGGGTCTTGACGCACCAGAAGCGGGCGTAGGCCATGCTCCACAGGGGGATGCGCCGCTCCGACCACCGGCCGACGAGAATCCACTTCGCGGCGATCGGCACCAGACCCGTCGAGCCCAGCATCGCGGCGGCGAAGACGATCGCGCGCCCGTAGACGGCGGGCCACCCGACGCCCTGCCTCACCCAGGCGGTTCCGGCGTCCAGCGCCACCGAGCCCAGGCATACGTAGGTCAGGAACATCAGGAGTTGCGTCGCCGAGCACAAGGCGTACCGAGGAGTGCTCACCGCCGGCGTCGGTACCGGGCGCCCTGCCGGTGTGTGGTGCGGCGGTGGCACGGCGGGCGCCGTCCGGTCCAGGGTCGCGGCGAGGGCGCGTACGGTGGGGTGGAGGTAGACGTCCTTCATCGACACGTTGGGCAGGCCCGGGAGTTCGCGGACCGCCGCGTTGAAGCGCGCCATCAGCAGGGAGTTGGCGCCGAGTTCGTCGAAGAAGTGGCTGTCCGCGGAGACCCGTTCGACCCGCAGGGTGCGGGCCAGCAGCTCGGCCAGCGTCCGTTCGGTGCCGGTCGTCGGCGCCGCGAAGTCGCGCCGCGCCGTGATTCGGCGCGGTCCGGTCGGCGCGGGCAGACGGCCGCGGTCGGCCTTGCCGCTGGGCAGTACCGGTATCGACGCGATGGGTTCCAGATAGGCGGGGACCATGTAGGCCGGCAGTCGCTCCCGTAGCTGTACGACGACGTGGTCGGGGTCCACGACGGCGCCTTCCCGGGTGGTGTAGAACGCACACAGCTCCACGACGTTCGGGGCGGGCTCGTGCCGGGTCACCACGGCCTGGGCGATGCCGGGCACGCGGAGCAACACCGATTCGATCTCGGCCAGTTCCACACGGTAGCCGCGGATCTTGACCTGGGTGTCGATGCGGCCGTGGTGCTCGATCTCGCCGTGGGCGTTGATCCTTCCCAGATCCCCGGTGCGGTAGATCCTGCCGGAGGGGTTGCCGGGAATGCCGATGAAGTCCGGGACGAAAGCGCGTTCGGTCAGGTCCGGCCTGTTGAGGTAGCCGCTGGCGAGCCCCATGCCGGCGATGGCGATCTCGCCCATGGTGCCGGGTGGCGGAGTGGTGTTCGCCCCGGGGTCGAGCAGGACCACCGCGTACGTCGGCAGCGGGACGCCGATCGTCACCGGACGGTCCGGATCCAGCAGGGCCCAGGTCGCGGTGACGGTCGCCTCGGTCGGGCCGTAGACGTTGAGGAAACGGCGGCCGGGCCGGTGCCAGCGGCGAATGAGGTCCTGCGGGCACGACTCCCCGGACACCAGCAGGAACCGCAGCCCGGAACGGCTTGCGTCGAGCGTGGCCAGCAACGTGGGAACGCAGCACAGGGCGGTGACCCGCCGGTCCCGCAGGAAGGCGTCCAGCTCGGCCCCGAGCAGACCGGGGCCGGTCGGCCGGGGCACCAGCGTCGCACCGGCCGCCCAGGGCACCCACGTCTCCTCGACGGAGAAGTCGAAGGCGAGGGTCATCCCCTGGTACACCCGGTCCTCGGCGGTGATGCCGTAGACCTCCGCCGCCACGTGTACGAAGTTGCAGATGGCCGGGTGACCGATGGCCACACCCTTGGGGCGGCCGGTGGTGCCCGAGGTGTAGATGACGTAGCAGAGATCGTCGGTCGGCTGTGCCGCGGTGATGGTGCCGAGGCGGCGGTGGGGCCGCTTCGCTATTTCGGCGCGCATCCGGTCCAGGTACAACAGCTCGGGTCCGTCCGGTCCGTCAGGGAGGCGGTCCGCCTGGTCGCGGAGACGGGAGAGTGTCAGGACCGTCCGCACGGCGGCGTCGGAAACCATGTACGACAGCCGGTCCGCCGGGTAGCCGGTGTCCAGCGGGACGTACACGGCGTGCGCCTTGAGCACGCCCAGCATGCCGGTGTAGGCGTCCACCGCGTCGTCGAGCAGCAGCCCGACGCGGTCGCCGGGGCGTGTGCCCCGGTCCAGCAGGAGGCGGGCGAGCTGGTTGGCTCTGTCGTCGAGCTGCGCGTAGGTCAGCGTGACGGCACCGGCGTCGACCGCGAGGTGATTTTCCCGCCCTTGGGCCCGCAGCCGGTCGCACCGTTCTTCGAACAGATGCTCCAGTCGCTCGCCGTCCCGCCACCGGGCCGACCCGTCGTCCCCGGCGCAGGTCAACAGCCCGCCCGGTCGGCTCGACGACCGCGGCACCCACTGGCGCGGTGGATGCCGACCGGGGGCTCCTCTTTCTCTTCGCTTGTCGTCCGACGTCATCGTTCGCCACGCAAGCCCGCGCCCCGGCCTTCGGACACTGAGGCGGTGGAGCGGTGCTCCTGTGATTCGCGGGCGAAAGCCGAAGCATTTAAGGGAAATAAAGGGAAATAGTGGACCACTCAGGTCCCTACATTTTACCGCCCAACGCGCACCACCACTGTTCGCGGGCCCGATCGCCGCCCAACCGCTTGAGCCGTCCAGGTGAGCTGTCGCCGGGGACGGGGCTCTCGGCGTGCGCCGACAGGTGGCGAGCCCTTGACTGGGGAGGACGTCATCGAGGGCACGGCTGGAGGGAAAATGACTCGACGCTGGACACGCGCGACGGGCGCGGCGCTGGCCGGTCTCATCACATTCACAGGTGTCGGCTGCTCCAACAATCCGAGCAGTCCGTCCGGCCCGGGGAGCAAGGCGGCCTCCGTCGCCTCCCAGGCTTCCGCGGCGGCGTCGTCCCTCGGTTCGCAGGCTTCCGGCGCCCTCGCGTCGGCCAGCGCGGAGGCGAGGCGGAAGCTGGACGAGATCAAGGGCGGGGTCGACGTCAAGGGCGACGTGAAGCTCGGCAAAGTGACCACCGACGGTGACGGGAGTGCCTCGGCCCAGCTGACCGCCGACAACAAGGCGAGCTCGGCCAAGTCCTTCGCCGCCCAGGTCAACTTCACGGATCCGGGAGGCAACCTCCTGGACACCGCGGTCGTGACCGTGCCCGATGTCCCCGCCGGTAAGTCCGGCACGGCCACGGCGCGCAGCAACCGCAAGCTGTCCGGCGACGTGCGGGCGGAAGTCGCCAGGGCGGTGCGGCACTGAGCCCTGCGCGTCATGTGTCGGCAGTGTGATTCGGCAGTGTGATTCGGGCACCGGAGCGACGCTGAGGAACCACGCACCCCGTACACCCGTCAGGGGTGCAGGAATGCCGGGAGGCGCTGTCCGGTGTCGTAGTAGCGATGGAAAACGGGTGTGGCGGCGCCCGAGAGGGGCGGTACGATCCACGACCAGTCGGCCCCGACCTGCCGCCCGGTACGCTCCTCGCGCGCGATGCGGGGGTCCCAGTAGTACTCGCCGAAAAAACAACGAAGTAGCTCCTGACCTGGCCCGTCGCTGCGGAGCCGGTGGCTCGTTGGGCTGAACGAGTGAATCCGGTGGCGAGAGGGGCGGCAGATGGCAACGCGGGTGTTCTCCGATGAGGAGTTGGAGGCCCTGCGCTCGTTCCCGGCGATCGGGAAGGACGAGTTGATCCGCTGCTTCACCCTCACCTCGGCGAAGTCGCTGGAGCTGAAGGAGCTGGACGAGTTCTTGCTGGCCCGCGCGATGGAGCATGATTCGCCGTCGCTGTTGTTCCGTCTGGGGTGTGAATACCTGCGGTCGGCGAAGGTGATCCGGCCTGGCGTGGTCACGCTGCTGGAGAAGGTCGGCACCGCCCGTCAGGCCGCCGAGGGGGAGACCCACGCCCGTGTGGCCCACCTGCTGACCGGCGAGCGCGCGCCGGGCCTGGACGGGCTGCTGGTCTTCGATGCGAAGCTGAAGTCCTCGCGCCTGACTGGATGGTCACCGGGCCGGTGCAGGCATCGCCCAACAGCGTGGGCGGCGAGGTGGAGAAGCTGAAGTTCCTGCGCGGCCTGGACGCGCACACGCTCGACATGTCCGTGCTGCCCGCCGAACGGCGCCGTCACCTCGCCCAGATCGGACGCCGTCTGACCGCGCAGGCCCTGGTGCGGCGCGAGCCGAACCGGCGCCACCCGATCCTGCTCACCCTGCTGGCACAGTCCGCTGTCGAAGTCCTCGACTCTGTCGTGCAACTCTTCGACCAGACCCTGTCGGGTTCGGAGTCCCGGGCCCGGATCAAGCTGCGCGACGCGCTCGCGGAGCGGGCGAAGGCGTCGGAGGACCGGCTCGCGCTGCTGGACGAGATCCTGCCCGTCCTTGCAGACGTGGGGATCCCGGACGAGGACGTCGGGATGCTGCTGCGCGAGAAGATCGGCATGGACCGCATCCGGGGTGCGCACGCCAGCACGAACCTGCGGCTGCCGCGGGACCACGGGCACCTGCGCATGCTGGACGGCTCCTACACCTACATCCGCCAGTTCGCACCGAAGGTGCTGGAGACCGTGCGGTTTGCCGGCGGTACCGAGGCACAGCGGCTGATCGAGGCCCTGGGCATCTTGCGGGAGCTGAACGCGAGTGGCTCCCGCAACGTGCCGGGCAACGCTCCCACCACGTTCGTGCCGGCCCGCTGGCAGGGCTACCTCGATGAGGCTGCGGCGAAGGGGACGCGACCGCGTACCGGCACTACTGGGAGCTGTGCACGCTGCTCGCGCTGCGCGAGGGGCTGCGCTCGGGGGACGTGTACGTGCCGGGCTCACGCCGCTACGACAACCCGGCCGCTTACCTGTTCAAGCCCGCCCAATGGGAGGACCACAGGGCGGAGTTCTGCCGCCTGGTCGGCAAGAGCTCGGACTTCTCCGAGGCCCTGCCACTGGTCATGGACGAACTCGACGACGCCCTCGGCGATCTGGAGGACACCCTCAAGTCCGGGGACGGGCCGGTCCGCCTCAACGACGACGGCGAGCTGGTCATCTCCCCGCTGACCGCGGAGGACATCCCCGCCGAGGCCGAGGACCTGCACGCCGAGCTGGAGCGGATGCTGCCGAACGTGCCGATCGCCTCGCTGCTGGTAGAGATGGACCGGCACACCGGATTCCTGGACTGCTTCACCCATGCCGGGGGTAAGCAGGCCCGCTCCCCGGCGCTGAAGAGGAACTTGATCGCCTGCCTGATCGGGCTCTCCACGAATCTGGGGTTGCACGGTATGGCCGCCTCCTGCGGCATCCCGTACGACGTGCTGGCCCGGACCGCGGAGTGGTACATCCGGGAGGAGACGTTGCGGGAGGCGAACATCTGCCTGGTCAGCTACCACCACCAGTTGCCCATGACGAGCATGTTCGGCTCGGGCGCGCTGTCGTCCTCGGACGGGCAGAGGTTCCCTACCCGGGGCAAGTCGATCACCGCGAGGCACCTGAACAAGTACTTCGTCTCCGAGGGCATCTCTACCTACACCCACGTGAGCGATCAGCACTCGACGTTCGGCACGAAGGTCATCGTCGCCACCCACCGCGAGGCGCACTATGTGCTGGACGAGATCCTGGGCAACGCCACCGATCTGCCGATCACCGAACACGCTACCGACACGCATGGCGTGACCTTGGTCAACTTCGGTCTGTTCGCCCTCGTGGGCAAGCAGCTTTCGCCCCGCATCCGCGACCTGGGCAAGATCACTCTGTACCGGATGGGGGCCAAGGCCGACAACGAACTCGCCCAGCTGGATGAGCAGGGCCACCGCCCGCTGCGGCTGCTGGCCGTGGACGAGCCCGGAACCGGGCAGTGACGGCAGGCGGCCCCTGTCGAGCAGCCGACGATATGGGAGAGAAGGGAAGACCAGCATGACCGACGGCAGCGACACCGAGCAGTGGTACTGCCCGCAAGACGAGCACTGGTCCGAGGCGACGGCCTGGGAGATCGAGGTCGAGGACGAGCCCGGTTTCAAGCAGACATGGCACACCTGCCCGAACGGGCACGGCTTCCCCGGGCGCGCCCCGTACGCCTTCCGCGACTCCGAGACCAAGGCCCGCACCGCCGACGGCACACCGATCGAGCACCAGCAGTGACCGAGCACGACGCCGGAGGCATACGACCCCAAGCTCGACGTCGACTTCACCCAGCTCCGCGAACAGGAACCGGCCGCCTGAGCACCGAAGGACCCACACCATGCCCGCTGAACAGCACGGGGCGAACCTGGTGACGGCGGCGGGAGATTCCCCGTACCGAGGCGCACACCGGTGGTGTGGTGCGGTTCCTTCTCATCGTCCAATACCGTAGGTTCGGCGAGCAGTACCGGCGAAGAGGGATTCACGCTCGGCGATCGAGTAGGGTGCAGCGATCAATTTGAACGCGTTCCATAGGGTGGCGTAGTCACACAGCCTTCTGTCTACCGGGAAGTTACTTTCGAACATGCACCGTTCGGGGCTCAGGGTCTCGATGCAGTAGCGGATTTGCAGGCCCCAGTAGTCGGCGACCCTGGTGGATGTCATGGGGGTCGACTCGATGAATTCAACCGGGGTAAATGCGGGCATGCCGATCCCGCCGAGCTTCATTACCACATTAGGAACGCGTGCCAGCGACTTAATGCCGGCGCGCCATTCTTCGAGCACTTCGTTTCTCTGCTGGGCGTACGGGCCGGTCGCTGCGGGGCCGCCGAGATGGTTCAGTACCACCACGAGGCTCGGGTGCGATCGTGCGAAGTCGCACAGCTCCGGGAGTTGGTGAAAGTACGTCCAGGTCTCATAAACGAGCCCGCGGCGCGCAAGTTCGGATGCCCCTCTCCTGAAGATGCTGTCGAGAAGGAGCCCCGAGGGCGGTCTGCGGATGGAAGTAAACACACCCGGATTCGCATCCCAGGCCACTGTGTGGCGGACCCCTTTGAATATGCCGTTCCCTGCTCCGGTATGCGCATCCAGGGTTTCGGCGATTTCAGACGGTTCCCCCATCAGGTTTGCGTAGCCGACGATGCCGCTGAGTAATCCGTCGGAGACGGACTGGCTCGCGACCCAGTCCGTCTCTCCCACGGGCCGTAGATGTTGCGGCCCCTCGGTGTAGTAGTTGGTGGAGCACTCCACGAAAACGGTGGCAACGACGTTGTGCCCGGACCCGGTATCGGCACGCAGGTCCTGCACCGAGTAGGGCGTGGCGTTGGCGTTCCGCTCTCCGGGGACGGCCGCGAAGCTCGTCGGGCTGTCCGGCCACAGGTGATGGTGCGGGTCCACAATCGGTAGATCCGGATCCTGAATCGGCTCGGACCTGATCTCACCGCAGGCCGGTGTCCTCCGGCTCCGTCCGCTCAAGGTCGCTCGGCGGGCGTCCAGAACCGCTGGTAGGCGGATGGTATCGCCAGTGCCGGAGGTTCGTCGTGGTGCACGTACAGGGAATCCCGCATGGAATTGACATCACCTCGTGAGTCAATCCAGTATACGGGGACGCCCGCTTCCTCCATAGTTCGCCGCGACAGTACAGCAAGCGGCGAATAATATATCTCCTCCTCGAAGACACACTTGTCGCCGGGGAACGGCACGTAGAAAGCCACCGCGTCGTACGAGGATGCAATATCGCCAGGCTCAAGCGCCGGGACCGATACGATCCATTCCTGACCGGCGGCTGAAATGGCCTCAGCCACTGCCGTGCCGTCAGATACAGCTACACGGGCTTCCGGATTGTCCTGCACGATATCAAGAAGCAGCTCGCTCTTACTTGCCGGCAGCTCGCCCGGCACAACCAAGAGCCGCGTCCGGGGCAACTTCCGAATGTTCCACACGTAGGGAATGAGACTCTGCCCGACGAGTGCGTCTGTCTTGTCGGTGAAGAGCCGATCCCCGATGACGATCGCATCGAGTTCAGAATTCACATAGAGCCGAAGTGCCTGCTCGCATGTCTGGACGAGCGGTTCGCCCCGGCCATTGAGTGAGGTGTTCAAGAGCACTCCGATTCCAGTCCGGCTCTTGAACTCCTGCAGTAATCGATAGAAGAGAGGATTACTCTTTTCCGTCACCGTTTGAACACGCGCCGTGCCATCGATGTGACCGATCGAGTCCAGGGGGTGGCGCCACTCATCCCTGATGCGTGCGACCGTAGTCATGTACGGCAGATCGCAGTCGGCCTCGAAGTAGGTGCTCACGTCCTCTCGAAGGACGGACGGCGCGAAGGGGCGCCACGGCTCTCGGTGCTTGACGCCATTGACCTTGTCTTTGATGCCGGGCACGAGGGGGTTTGCCAGGATCGAGCGATTCCCGAGCGCCCTCGGACCGATTTCAGACCTGCCTTGTACCCATCCCGTGACATGGCCGGCTGCCAGTGTTTCTGCCGCGTCCGCGGCAATGTCGCCTGATTGGCTGCCGCGTACCTGGTAGGTCTTGCTCGCTGCGTCCAGGTTCTCCAGGTCGATGCCCTGTCCCCAGTATGCGTGCGTCATGTGCCACCGGCGGGGCTGCTCGGGTGCGCTGATGTTGTGATATGCATACATTGCTCCGCCGAGCGCGGTCCCCGCATCGCTTGCCTGTGGATAAGCGATGACGTCGTCGAATCCGCTTTCGGCCGCAAGGATTCCGTTGGTCACCGAGTTGAGACCCACGCCGCCCGCGAGAAGGAGAGTCTTCGAGCCGGTTTCTCGTTTGAGAAATCTTGCCTGCTTCAGCATGATCTCTTCGCATATCGCCTGGACGGCCGCCGCGACGTCCCGGTGCGTCTGCGATATTTCCTCGCCGTCCTGCCGGCCCGGCCCGACCAGCTGCGGCAGGACGATGCGCCCGATTTCCGTCGACGCATACCGAAGTGGTCCAGGGCGAAGGGCCGGGAGGTAGCGAAACTGACCATCGTCGTCAACATGAATGAACGAGTCCAACTGTCGCCTGAAACGTTGAGGGTCACCGTAGGCCGCAAGGGCCATCGTCTTCCCTTCCTCGCCGTATCCCCACCCGAGCCAGATCGTGACACCTTGATAGAGGTGCCCGAGCGAGTGCGGGTGCGGAGTGGTCCCGAGGATGGAGATCCGGCCGTCTCGACCGTGCGCGAGCATCGAGGTCTCCGCCTCGCCGCTGCCGTCGACGCTGAGGATTGCCGCGTCAGTACTCGGCCCCGAGTAGTAGACGCCGGACACATGGCACAGATGGTGGCGAATGTTTACGATCCGGCCGACCGGAAAGCCCCCCTCGCGTAGCAGCAAGTACCACGACGGAAGATGCCAGTCGAGAAAGCGATGTATACTGCCGACTTTGTCTGGAGTGATGTATTCCGACATCTGCGCCTTGCGTTTCCCCAGTTCGCCGGGGTCCATGCAGTTTGTTACGAGGTCTACGTCAGCAGGGGATATCGAGTACTCCGCGAGCCCTTCGAACAACACCGAGAGATCTATGGAGGTCGCGCGCTTAACCCGATTGAAACGCTCTACCTCGTAGACAAAGAGAGGTTCCCCGTCCCGTATCAGTGCGAAGCACGCATCATGCTGGCCCGGCTTGGTTCCCAGAACAATCATTTGGCGCCTGCCTCGTATCCGGAGGGAATGTCGCCCTCAGTGGTCGTGCGATGCATCACCCGGACCAGTGGAGCAGTGAAATCCGATCGATGGAGAGCCCTGGCGTTGTCCCAGACCACCACGTCACCGGGCGCCCATTGATGGCGGTACACGAACTGGTTTTGGGTGGCGTGAGCGATCAGGTCCGCCACACTCAGTTCAACAGGGGATCCGTCTCCGGACTCGATCCGGGCAAGGCAGAGTTCGTTCACGAAGAGAACGGGGGCCCCGGTATCGGGGTGCGCTCTGATGATCGGGTGACGGACCGGTGCGGGGGTTGAACCAGCTGCCAGCACTGCCGGGTTGTTATGAGCTTCGGCCCGCTTGGCCGCAATGCGATCGTAGGTGTGCAAGCCCATCGCGCCAGCGAGCGCATCTCGCCACTGCGAGGGCATCCTTTCGTACGCGGTCTGCAAGTCGGCGTACAAGGTGTCGCCGCCTGACGGCGGCAGCGAAACCGCTCTCAGCATGGTGTACCTGACGGGCTGGCGTAAAAATGAGCCATCGGTGTGCCAGTCGTTATTGCCGACCACCGGCGTGTCACCGAAGTTGTCCACGACAAAGAGTTCGGGATTGTCTGGGTGCCTGTTGTACGTGTCCGGGTCCACCTGTGGTTCACCCAGGCCGCGTGTCAGCTCGACCTGCTCAACTGGAGTCAGCATCATCTCCCGCAAAACAACCACTGCGAACGTCCGCAACAACGTCAGAAGCGCCTTGGGGTCGTACCGTCTGTCGTCATCAGCTGAAAGTTCTGCCACAAAGCCCGGGGAGTCCGGTAGGACCGTCATTCGGCATCCTCTCTCGCTGGCATCACTCAGGGGCATGCACGCTGACACCGCTGCCGGGCATCAGGGCGAGGCGCCAGGCCGGCCCTCCTCGGCACTGGTAGCCCGGGCTCGCCACGACGAGGTGATCAGAGGGTTCTGTCCGGCACATACCCGGCGGCCGGGCGGGGCGGAAGGCTTGCTGTGGTGGTGCGGTGCAGGACGCGCGGCAGCTTCCACAGCCGCAGGTCCGCCCGGTGCATCACCCTGGCGTTGTCCCAGATCACGACGTCGCCCACACGCCAGCGATGCCGGTAGACGAACCTGTCCTCGGTGGCATGCGCGTGGAGCTTGTCCAGCGGAACGACGACGGGGCCCCCGTTTGCGGATTCGATGTGGGTCAGGCACAAGTCGCTCAGATAAAGCGCAGGAGTACCGCTTTCCGGATGGGCCCGCACCACAGGATGGCGCACCGGCGGATACAGCTTCTCGTAACCCTCTTCGATGGGCTTGCGGTGGATCTCTGAGCGCAGCTGGGCAATCTTGTCGTAGGAGTGCACGCCGACCGCGTCGGAGAGCGATTCCTTCCAGGATGCCGGGGACTGGGCATAAGCCTCCACCATGTCGGCGAACAGAGTGTCCCCGCCTTGCGGCGGAACAACTTCCGCTCGCAACATCGTGTAGCGCGTCGGTTCGGGCAAGAAGGATCGGTCCGAGTGCCAACACCGGTTTCCGACCACGGGGGTGGCGCTCGAATTATTGACCACCAAGATGTCCCGGCTTTCGGGGTGATGGTTGCGCAGGTCCGTGACTTCCTCGGGTTTCCCGAGCAACCGGGTCAGCGCCACCTGCTCCGCCGGGACCAACTCCAGACCTCGGATCACGACGACCGAATAGGTGATGAGCGCCTCTTTGATGGCATCTCCGTCGCGACCGGTCAGAAACTTACCGGTCCCCCCAGTAACCTCCATCACAAATTGTCCGCGGAGGGATGCAAATTCCAGCGCCACGTTCTCTCCTTACGCCGTCGGCCGAACCAATGTCGCACTGAGACCAGTGAACGTTAACGTGGTGAACTGGTAGAGGCAGAAAAGTCGATTGCGCGAACCATGTCAATGGTCGCTCGGTGGCAGCGGCAGTTCCTGGCCAAGGCCAGCAGCGCCGGGAGCATGGGCGAGGTCTTCGGCGCGCCGACGCCCCTGGCACGATCGCCCCTGTGGTCACCCGGGCAGCGCGGAACCCTGGGCGAGATCACCGAGCTGGTGCGCGCGGATCTCCCCCCGTAACAGTCGCCGGGTTCGACGAGTCCGGATTTAGGGTCGGGGGCACGCTTGTAGTGGGGGCTGGCCTGTTCAGTGACGCTGCCCTCGCGGCGCGGGACCCTGGCCATGGACATGATGGGGATCCTGCTGTGCATCGGTCACTGCAAGCGGCACCGCCGGGCTCCGGGGCACAGGGCTACAGCGAGCCGGCCATCGACGGACACGCCAACGCCCTGCTCGCCGAGCACCACTGTTCACCCGGATCCACCTGCGGTTCGTCCAGGGCTCCGGGTGTCGTTCGACGACAGTGGTCATCGAGCCA
This sequence comes from Streptomyces sp. NPDC037389, assembly GCF_040636475.1. Taxonomy (NCBI): domain Bacteria; kingdom Bacillati; phylum Actinomycetota; class Actinomycetes; order Kitasatosporales; family Streptomycetaceae; genus Streptomyces; species Streptomyces sp. NPDC037389. The sequence continues at coordinate 35,685 of NZ_JBEZUS010000006.1, read as the reverse complement.
ACTACCGGGAACCGCCACCGTCATGCGCCTGCCGCGCCGGCTCGATCAGGTCCCCGACCTGGCAGTCCAAGATGTCGCACAGCGCCACCAGGAGGTTGGGGTTGAGTCGTTCCGGGACTCCGGTGAACAGCCGATGGACCTGCTCACGGGACAACATCACGCCCCGCTCGGCCAACAGCGGCGCCAACTCGGTGGTCTCGAACATCTTCCGTCCGGCCATCACCCTGCGCAGATGCCACCGGTACCCGAGGGTGGCAGGCATCGCCGCTCTCTCGGCCAGCACCTCATCGAGTCGAGCAGCGCTGCGTGCTCCGACCCACATGTCGTCGCCGATGAACCGAGAGGCCGGGTAACGGGCCAGCGGGGGGTGATAGTGCGGGTGCCGGGCATCGTGCAGCATGACAACTGTGTCGGTTTCCATGAAGTCCGCAGCCGCCAGTAGGCAGCGGCACCGCTTGCGCCCGTCCACGAGAATTACGTCGAAGCCGTGGCCCGTTGCGGCGGGATAATTCACATAGTCATCGAGATCTGCCTCACGGTCCGCTGATCGCTCCGATGGGCGCAATGCGGTTCTGTTCCAGCACACCGCTTCGATATGAGCGCGTCCGTCTCCGACCGGTCCGTGCAGGCTCCTGTCGTCGTCTGGATAGCGCAGAACGGTATCGGCCCGATAAAGCAGCGTGGGCGCCAAAAATGTGTCGAAGTACTCGCGGTCGTATTCAAGACTGAGCCAGTGAAAGGGAAGGTCGTGTGCGGCCAGAATTTGGGCAAAGGATAATGTGCTTTGCCCCGAACCCCATTCCAGAACGCGCAGCCGCCGCGCCGATCCCTCGGCTGCGTTGAGCAGGACCGTCTTGATTAAGTCTCCATCGCGCGGACTCATCCAAGCGTACGGGCTCTCTATTTCCCTGACCATTCGGCTGCCTCGCTAAGAGATCGTCACCTAGTGGAAAATGCAGGAGAGCATGAGAATCGCTCTAGGGCCATACCATCCCGCACGGGCAACGCGTCCGCAACAGCCCCGGGCCTGCTCAAGCGCCCGCCCGTGCCGTGCCCCCTCCGCGCTGGGAGCCGGTCAGATCCCCCAGCGCCGCGCGGCCGGCGGCCGGTGTCGCCATGTCCACCAGCGTGCCGCCTGGCCGGGGCGCCCCTCACCGGCGCCGAGCGCGCAAAACCAGCGCCTGCCAACTCCCCGCCCCCACATAGGGTTCCGCGGCCCCCGGCTTCCCCACACCGCTGGATGGTGTTCGCAAACGAACCTTTGCCGACAGACGTGGCGGGCGTCCAATGAACCCGGATTTTTCGGGGCCTCGCGGCGACGCGAATCCCATCGGATCCGATGGCCAATGATGACAGGGTTTGCTGACAGCTAGGGTCGAATGCGACCACCGACACGGGGAGCGGCATGGCCAACCTGGTCTACAAACGGGTGTCGACCGACCAGCAGTCGACCGACCGTCAGAACCTCGTCCTGGGCGAGGCCGGGATCGAGGACCCGGTCGTCTTCGAGGAGACCGCGGGCACTTCCAGCCGTCTCCACCCGCTGGAGCGGCCGAAGTTCGGCGAACTGCTCGCCTACGCGCGGCCGGGCGACACGGTGCACATCTCCGAGATGTTCCGCCTGGTGCGCGGCACCGGGCACATCCTCGACGTCCTCCACCGTGACCGCCTCGCCCTCCGTATCCACGACGGCGCGTTCTCCGCCATGGACCTCCCTGCCCGCCACCCGCGCACCGGAGAGCTGCTGTCCACCGTGAAGTTCATGGTGCAGACCCTCGCAGCCGCCGGCCAACTCCAACGCGACCTCCAGCGCGAGTTGACCTACGACGGGCTGCGGGCCGCCGAGGCCAAGGGCAACAAGGGCGGACGCCGCCCCGCAGTCCCGGCCGACAAGACCGACGCCGTGCGCACCGCATACCTGGAAGGCCGGTCAATCGCCGCCCTCGCCCGCGACCACGACGTCAGCCGCGGCGCCATCCGCACCGCCGTCGCCGACCTCCTGCCCGAGCACACGGCCGCCGACCCGGGCACCCTGGCCCCTGAGCTGCCGGTCGTCCTCGACATGGCGGGCAAGGTCGCCGACTTCCTCCGCACCGCCGAGCTGGACGACGCCGAACGCGCCACGCTCGACCAGGGCATCACCGTACGGCGCGGCCAGGGCTACACCCTGCGCGTTACCGCCGTGCCCACGGTCCACCGCCAGCTCCTCGACCGCTGCCAGCCCCTCACCGGCACTGCATCGGTCCCGGCCCAGCGCAAGGACTGCCGCGAGTACGCAAACCCCGTCAACACCCTCGGCAGCGACATCTGAAGGGGAGTGGGTAGTACCCGCAGGTCAGGGGCTACTCCGTTGCTTTTCGGCGAGTACTGCTGGGACCCCGACTCCTCGCACAGGCCGACGCCGAGGCCGTCGCCATCGAACAGCGGATCGCCGACGGCTTCAGCCCCGGGGAACGCGCGCTACTGATCGACCTGCTGGCCCGCGCATCGGGCCAACTGGCCGTCACGCCGGAGCAGGACTGACACCGCTGCCCACCGTGGCGCCGCTATGACGTGGCCGCGACTTTGATGAGGGTGCGGTAGTAGTCGGCCGGGAAAGGCTCTCCGACCGGGCGGCCTTCCGCTTCGACCCACGCATGGGCGCGGAACGGCGCGGTACGCACACCGGTACACCAGTCGGGCCAGGTGCCGCGCGTCCTGCACAGCAGGGCGGTCGCCACCGACCGTTGCAGGCATGCTTCCCCGGCACACCGCGCGCTCATGGCGACGACTGCTCGGCGGGCGGTGAGAGCCTGCTCGCCGGTGGCGGGAGCAGCGCCCCGGCGGGCCAGTGAGAGCACTTGGCGGATACGGCGCGGGGGGAGCAGGGCGATCAGCCGGGCAGCGGTGATGGCCAGCAGGACGGCTGGGCGCCGGACGAGAGGGGCGGCTTGCCGGTTGGATGGGACGTGGGACTGGTTCATGCGACCGTTGCCCCGAGGTGAGCGGCCGACAGCGCGCGGATGACGGACGCCACGTCGCCGGCTGCCTGCTCGGTGGGGAGGGTGGGGTGGCGTTCGCGGAGCCGGTGGGCGGCTTCCTGGGTGCTGGCACCCTCGATGAGGGTGTTCAGAATGAAGGCCGCCGTGGTGTTGAGCTGCCAGTAGCGGCCGGTGGTCTCATCGAGCAGGACGGTTCCGTTCTCGGTCCGTGCCGTGGAGACGTGGGGGCGGAGAGCGAAGGTCACGGTGCTCCTTTGGCGGAAGAACAGCCGCGCAACCACATCTCGCAGGCCACGGTGTTGTCCAGAGCGCGCATCGCCTCGGGAAGGAGTTCGGGTCTTGCGAGATGGGCCCGCAGGGTGGTGGTGTCCACGAGTCCGGCGCGGGCGAGGTGGGAGTCGTCGAGGAGGCGGTGGAGGGCGGCCTTGTTGAGGCGGAGCGCCTGATGGAAATCGGCGGTGTACTCGCCTTTCGTGGCCCGGGCGAGGAGCTTGCCGGGCACGACGGGGCGCACTGCCGTGGTGAGAAGGGGCTTGCAGCGATCGAGTGCGCCGCGCTCGGTGATGCGCACCGACAGCGCCGCTTCGAGGACGTCATCGTCGAGGTAAGGGGCGGCCGAGGGCAGTCCCAGGGCGGCGGTCACCTGCTCTGTCACACGGAAAGCGCGGCCGCAGGTGCGGGCCGCGGAGAGGGCGGCGTGCTGGCCGCGTTGGGCGGCAAGTGGCTCATGCGTGCCGGATGATTCCTCCCGCAAGAGGGTTCGCACGGCGTCCACGGCTTCCGGGCGGGCCCATGGGGGTACCTGGGGAATCGTGTCCCATGCCGTGGACGGAACCCGGCCGGCTCGGGGGCGCGCCGGGGGCGGGGGGTCGGTGGCGCGGTGCGCTGTGGTGGCCAGCCAGGCCGAATATGAGGTGCGGTCCGACAGCTCGGCCAGTAGTGGCCGCAGAGGCCAGCGTTGCATGGATCGTGTCCTGTTCACCTGGCGCAGGGCCGAAAGCGATCGGCTGCGAACGTGAGCGTGCAGGTACGGGGGCAGGAAGCCGAACAGCTCGTCTCCGCCACCGCCTGTCAGATGCAATCGTGAGCCGCGCCGGGTCATGAGGCGAGTGAGAAGGAGCAGCCGCGCGCTGTCGCGGGCCCACAAGCCCGGCTCGTCGGTCGCCGTCGGCACCTCGCCCAAGCCGCTGAACCACAGTGCCGCGTCGGAGGGTTGAGGTGCCACGTGCTCGGCGTGGGGTAGCAGGGCGGCCGCTTTCCGGGCCCAGGCGGTGTCGTCGTTCCCGGGGTCCAGGCTCCCCCAGTGGAAGGTGATCAGCTGGGCCGGGCCGCGAGCGGCGAGGAAGCACAGACTGGTGGAGTCCAGGCCGCCGGAGAGGTCCGCGCTGATGACTGTGCGGTCGGACGTGCGGTCGACCGTACATGAGGACACTGCCAGTGACAGCGCCTGCCGCACGTTTTCCACTCCTTCGGCAAGGGGCAGGGCCGGCTCCGGGGGTTTCCACCAGGGCCGGACGATTGCCCTGCCGTCCGGACCGATCAGCAGGGCGTGTCCGGGCCGGACGGCCTGGACACCGCGCCACAACGAACGGTGTTCACCGAACGGGTACGCGGGAGGCGACGACAGCAGATGAAGCGCCAGCTGCTCTTCATCCACTGCGGCACCGAGGGCGTGCGCCAACGTATCGGCACGGCTTGCCGCCACCGTTACGCCGTCCGACTCGGCGTAGAACACCCGCCGTACGGTGGAAGCGGTGCCGCGTACCCGGAGTCGGCCACCGACGGAGGCCACTACGTGGAAACTCCCCGGTAGCCCAGCGACCACCTGTTCGGTATCGCCGAGTTCCCGCATCCCTCGCAGTCGGACGGCGAGTTCCTCGGCGTTGACCGGACAGCGTCCGATCAACGCCAGGAGCGAACTCCCCGCCTTCGCGACGACCACCTCGCCGGTCGGCCATTCACCCAGCAGCCACGGACGACCGGAGGGGTACCGCACCACGTCAACCGGCCGGGGACAGACCTTCCGCGCGAAGCCGACAGCCGCTTCGGAATCGGGGAAGACAGCGAACCATGGACCGCCGGTCAAGAAGAGTCGGACTGCGGCCGGACGTACCAGGGAGCGTAGCCCCCCTCGAAGTAGGTGCCTTCACGCCCGCCCCGCGTCAGCTCGGCGAAGGCTCCCACCTCCTCCACGACGGGCGGCTCGTAAGTCTCCTGCTGCTCCATGGTCTTCCCCTTCCTGCGGTACCGGGTGACAGGTCCCTATGAGGAGGTGCTCCTCTTTTGCTCGGTTATGCACGAGGGATGCATCATTCACCCGAACGTGGTTGTCTCCGCTGGGTGGCGGTCACCGCCTGACGCACCGCATCGAAGGCCCGTTCGTTCGGGCCGATCCCGCACGTGGTCTTCCACGGGGTTTCTAGTGGCGGCCGGTTCCCCGAGGAGCGGTACTCGAAGCGCCGAGATATCTGGCGATGGGGAGTACATGGGCGCCGATGACCAGCGGTCTGCCCGTTGGGGTGGTGGTTTCGATCCTCAGCCTTCCACCGTCGAAGTCGGCCTTGTTGGTGACGCCGTCGCCGGTCGGAACGAAGAACGGCCACAGACCGGCAGCCGCTTTGGCCTTGATGACCTGCTGGTCCTCGGGGGAGAACGCGGCGTCCGAGGTGACCACACTCGTCAGCCTTTCCACCATGATCAGTGAGGCGATCGCCCGCTGGAGCTTCCCGGACTTCTCGCCGAAGGCCATGTCCCAGTGCAGGCGAGGATTCGAGGCCCAGGGGGGAATCGTCTGCTTCGTGTATGCCACGTGAAGTTGACTCGAATCGTACCAACAGGGGTCAGGATTGACCGTCCAGAGCGCATACGCACCCAGATCGGCCTTGACCGTCACCACACTCCGAGCAAATCTGGCGGTCGTTGTGTCGAGCTGACCGGCGCCGGCCCACAGGCCCGAGAAGTCCTTGTTCACGCCTCTGGTCCAAGTGCCGGAAACATCACCGCTCGTTGTCGTGCTGTCAAAGGAAATCGTCGTGGACGAGGAGTTCTTGAGCACGCTCAGCAACCCCCTGATACCGCCCAGATACTCGGCGATTTTCGGGGGAGGCCCCTGATATGAGCGGAGAAGCCTCTGCAGGGCCCTCAGGCGTGTGATGTCCCGCAGCGCGGACACGCCCTCGTCGGCGATATCCGGGTGATGTGACATGGCCCAGGCGTAGAAGACATCGGGCAGCCTGTCCTCGTCCGGCTGGGGCGTCAGCCCTCTCACGTACACGAGCCATTCCTGATGGACACCCGAGCCGATCACTGCCACGAAGGTGCTCTCCGGGACGGACAGTGCCTGAATCACGGTGGTGTACTCGTCGAAGAAGGTCGTGCTCTCCACCAGTTGACGGTTGAACGTGAGAGATGCGGGCGGAACGACGTTCTCCCGGGCCCACAGCGCGGTGTCGGACAGTTCCACCGGGGGCGCGGGCTGGATGAGCTGGGTGGTCGAGGGGGAAGCGGGCAAGCTCCTCAATACGGCGTTGTACCAGCGGTTCTGGAGCTCGGCCATCGGGTCGGGCGGCGGCACGGTTGGCATGGCGCTGACCTTCCGTCGGTTTTCCCTGGGCATTCCTGAACGGCCAGTGAGCCGGCGGTCGGCCGCCGGCTCACTGGCCGGCCCGGTCACCGGCGTCGACGCTGACCCGGGGTGCTACTGCTCGCGCGCTGCCGACGTGTAGCCGAGGAAACGGCCGATCGGCAGGACGTTGACCCCGATCAGCACCGGGACGCCCGGAGAGGACGCGGTGGTGATCGTGGTCCCGCCTGACTCGCTGAACTGTATGTTCGTCGTTATTCCGTACTCTCCGCGGCCGTTGTAGAACGGCCAGAGCCCGAAGCCCGCGTTTCCCCGGATGATCTGCTGGTCCTGCTGGCTGAATGAACTTCTGGCCACCACAGTGATTTCCATGGTGTCGGCCACCATCAGATTGATCGCGACCCGCTGGATGTTTCCCGAGGTCCCGAACGTGTTGTCCCATGCGATCGCGCTGCCGCTCCGCCACGGCGGGTCGCCCTTCTTGGTGTAGGCGGTTCCGAGGGCGGACGAGCCGTACCAAGCCCCTGCGTTGGTCTGGAAGTTCAGCAGGTGCCCGAAGGAGGCTCTGACGGTGAGCTCGCTCTGCGAGAAGTGCTCACTCAGACGCTCGGTGCTCTCGCTGCTTCTCCACAGGCCGAACAGCACGGAGCGGCGCCCGGAGCACCATGTCCTGCTCACGTCCGAGCTCGTGGTGGTGCTGCGCATCTCGAAAGCCCGCCGGGGCGCTTGCGAAAGGTCCTGCACCAGGGCGTCATAGCCCCGGACCCAGTCCGGGGGCGCGGGCGGTCTTTGCATGTAGGGCATCAGAGCCTGCTGCGCGCCGCCGATCGGGTCGAGGATGATCGCCGCGTACGCCGACGCTCCCTGCTGCGCGACGTCGGGCGCGTTCACCATCGCCCAGTTGAAGAATATGTCAGGGAACTGGTTCGCCGGAGGTATCGGCCTCAGTGACTGCAGGTATCTCACGAAGTTTTCGAAGTTCTCCTGGCCGATCTCCTGCTTGATGTCGACCCTGGTCGCCGGCCGCAGTGCGGACAGGACCCCCTTGTAGTCGGAGAAGAGTTGATTTCCGCCGCTCTGCGTGTAGTTCTGGTCCAGTGAAAGCGGTGGGATGTTGTTGAGGAAGGACCAGAGGAATCTGTCCCCGCCCTCCGAAGTGATAGGGGCCGCCGGCTGGAGGAGCTGGAAGGTTTGATTCGACTGGCCCAGTCCTTCGAGCAGCGCGTTGTAGAGCTGGTTCTGAACCGTGATGAACGGCATGGGGCAACTCCCTTTGATGGGTGCCGGAAGGGCCGATGGGCGGAAAAGTTCCTTTTGCTGACCATGGTCGGTTCTTTGCCGCCGTGAGAATCGGCTCGGACATGATGCTCGCGCGCGTGACGGATAACAACCATTGGTTTTCGGGATCAGTGCATACTGGCCATGACCGCTTGATACCGCAACAGCAGTTGGTGTGTGGTCCTTTCGCCGGTGGGCGCCCTCGCACGCGAGGGCGCCCTGTCTTTGAGGCGGTGGTTCTTCGCGCGTTCGAGGGATCAGCTGATCTCGCAGTTCAGGGGCGGATTGCCGCTGACGTGACAGGTGTCGGTCCCGGCACCGCCGTCGACGGTTCCCTTGTTGTGCGCGACGGTGATCGTGTCGTCGCCGTCGTCGCCGTGCACCCTGCCGTCGGAGCCCACGGTGTCGATCGTGATCGTGTCGTTGGCCTCGTTGCCCTCGACCAGGCCCTCGACGTCGACCCCGGCGTCGATCGTGATCTTGTCGGCCTCCTTGGCGCCCCGGATGTCGCCGCTCTGCGACAGGGCCGCGCCCCGGTACAGGTGGATGTCGTCCTGCCCCTGGCCGCCTCGGACGGCACCGGCAACGGAACCGCTGACGTCAAAGGTGTCGATGCCCGCCTGCCCGTCGAGTGAACCGGTCCCGCCCACCGATCCGGTGCTCTCGACCGTGAAGTGGTCGTCCCCATCGCCGCCGCGGATACTGCCGTTCACCGGGCCGTTGATGGTGATGGCGTCGTTTCCCCCGAGCGCGTCGACGACACTGCCGGCGTCGACGGACGTGCAGACGATGGTGTCGGCGCCGTCCGTTCCCTTGATGTCCGGGCCCGTCATGGCAACGCCGTTGACCGTGCAGGAAGTCTCCGCGTAGGCGGGAGCGGCGAGGCCGAGAGAGGCCAGGAAGAGGGCCGCCGTGAGGGCGGTGCCGGTGAGATGTCTGGGCGTGCGGCGTGTCACGATTGCACTCCTTCGTGATTTTCGCTAATGAATCAGGACTCCTTCGGGTTCTTCCAGAACTGCGACATGCGAAACGGGGCAAAGGTGACACGAACGGGTGAACCGGCGACGCGGCGGTCTCCTGCTCGGTATGTGAGCACGCACCGCGGCGCGCGACAGCGGTGGCGCGCTTGACCAGGCCCTCTCGGCTGGACCCGGCCGGTCTTCTGGATGAGGCCCTGGTCCGGGCTGTGCACCGCGCGGGGGCGGCATGCGGCGGCATCTACCTGCTGGACGAGCAGGAGCAGGTGCTGAGCCTGGCGGTGATGTGCGGTGTGCCCAAAGAGGTCACCGAACCATGGTGGCGGGTGCCCGTTGCCCGGCGCGGTCCGCCGTCGACAGCGGTGCGCGAGGACCGCTTGGTGTGGGTGGGCTCTCAAGAGGACATGGCCCGCTTGTCCCCAGCCAGCGCGGCGGCTCTTCCCCACAGGATGGCGGTGGCAACCGTCCCGATCCGAGGTGCGCACCGCTGCTGGGGCGCACTGAATCTGGTGTGGGCGGCCAGGCGGTCGCCGCAGCTCAGCCGGCGTGAGCGCGCGCAGGTCCTGTTCGGCGCCCGTGACGTCGCCCGTGTCCTGGACACGGCCGTCCACCTTCCGGACCCGCCGGAGACGCCGCGAGTCGTCCCGGTGCACCCCGGCGCCGCGAGGCCGGGGCAGCCCGCGCTCGCGGCCGCTGACCTGGTCGAACGGCTGCCCGCAGGTGCCTTGGCCCTGGACCGCGAAGGGCACGTCACCTTCGTCGACAACGCCGCCGTCGAGCTGCTGGGCCGCACTCCCGGGCAACTACTGGGCTCCGTGCTGTGGGAAACGGTTCCCTGGCTGTGGAATGCCTCCTGCGCGGAGTCGTACCGTGCCGCCTGGCTCGGCGGCGCGCCCGCAGCCCTCGGCGTGGTGCGTCCACCGGACCGGCCGCTGAACCTTCGGCTGTACCCCGACGCCGGCGGCATCAGCGTCCTCATCACCCCCGGCCGCGCGGCTGAACAGCACCCCCAGCCGCACGACGCGAACACGCCAGGCCCGGCCTCAGCGGTCTCCGCCGCAGCCGCGGGCCGGATCCACCAGCTGATGCACCTGGCGGCCTCGCTGACCGAGACCGTCGGCGTCCAGGACGTCGTCGACCTGATCGCCGAGCTGATCATGCCCACCTTCGGAGCCGACAGCATGGTCGTGTCCACCGCCGAAGCCGGCCGACTGAAAGCGATCGGACACCGCGGCTACGACCCGGACGTCATCGAACGCCTGGAAGGACTGCCGGTGGACGCCGACCTGACCCCCGTCGGCCGCGCCCTGGCCACCGGCATTCCCTCGTTCTTCGCCGACCGCCCCGAACTGGCCCGCAGCCACCCCGAAAGCCCGCTCAGCGACAACCAGGCATGGGCGTTCCTGCCGCTGATCGCCTCCGGGCGGCCCGTCGGCTGCTGCGTCCTCGCCTACAGCCGTCCCCACGTCTTCACCGTCGACGAACGCGCCACCCTCATCCCGCTCGCGAGCCTCATCGCACAGGCCCTGGACCGTGCCCTCCTCTACGATGCCAAACACACCCTCAACCACGCCCTCCAGCAGCGGCTCCTGCCCCGTGCCCTGCCCGGCGTGAACGGGTTGAACGTTGCCGCCCGCTACCTGCCGGCCAGCTTCGGCATGGACATCGGCGGCGATTTTTACGACCTCATCCGCCTCACCGACACCACCGTCGCCGCCGTCATCGGCGACGTCCAGGGCCACGACGTGACAGCAGCCGCCCTCATGGGCCAGGTCCGCACCGCCATCCACTCCCACGCCACCGCCGGCGCATCTCCCGACAAGGTCCTCACGCAGACCAACCGCGACCTCGCCGACCTGGACCCGGGCCGTTTCATCACCTGCCTCTACGCCCACCTCGATCTTGCCCGTCAGCAGGTCACCATCGCCAGCGCCGGACACCCGCCCCCGTTGCTGTACCACCCGGACCGCCATGTACGGGTCGTGGACGTCGACCCCGGCCCCCCTTTGGGCATCGGCATCGAGGTCCCTCAACCGCTCACCACCCTGCCCCTGCCGACCGGCGCCATCCTCACGCTCTACACCGACGGACTCGTCGAAACCCCTGGCGCCGACATCGGCCAGACCACCGACGACCTCGCGCGGCACCTTGCGAGATCAAGCGACCTCCCCCTGCACCACATGATCGACAGCCTTGTCCAGCACGCCTGCCCCACCGGCCAACGCACCGACGACATCGCCCTGCTCCTTCTCCAGCCCACCACCTGAAGGGCCGGCACCACCCGAGCAGGTACGTTCCACCGAAGCCATGCGCGCCGGCGTAGACCGAGGACGATGGAACCGCCGCGCTGTTGGGGCGTGCCCGTGGGCCCGGCCGTGGCCGACGCGGTCGTGGTGGCGAACAAGCCGTCGTGACGTTCGCATGTCGTTCCCCTCTGCTCGGCGCCTGGGCGGCGACGTGATGGGTGCAGAGCGGACACGCGTGTACGGCCGGTTCGCCGTGCCCCCTAGCAGAGCGTTCCGGCGGAGGTGATCTCCAGGGCCGGTCGGGAGTCGATGCCCGTACGGGGCATCAGGATGAGTGATCCGCCCCTGTACACGATCCGTGCGGAGCGGTCGGTGTTGTTCTCGACCACGCTCACAGCGAAGTACGGGACGAAGTCCATCACCTTGCACTCGGGAATCAACGTCGGCTCGGGAATGCCGATACCGGCGCCACTGAGGCAGAGGTACCCGGTGTCGCACAGAGGCGAAGCGGGAGCGACCGCCGCGGTGGCCGGGCCCGAGCAGACGCCCACGAGGGAACCCGCGAGGGCGGCCGCTGTGGCAAGGGCCACCGCGGTGGGCCGTCTGCGCCGACCGGGACGGTTGAGGCGACGGTGACGCTGCCAGTCCATTGCGGCCTCCAGAAGAGTCACGAGGTCGGCGTCTGCCGCGCGGCACACGCGCCCACGGCGCACCGCCCTTCAAGGACGATTCAGCGGGCCACCCCGCCTACGTGTAAAGCCCTGGTCCCGCCACTTCCACCGCACGCACACGCCCAAAACCTGGCCCGAATACGTCCGTTCCCGTGTGGACGAGAGGCAGTCGACCACCCGCCCACGGCCGGGCCCGTCACTCGTTCCGGCGATTGCGGGCCGTGCTCCCGTTGACCGAACCTGGAATACCGGCCGGGCGCACCGCCCCCGGCCGGGGCAGCCCAGTCGGAGGAGCAGGGGGAGAGGCCATGCCGGAGATCGTGCCGTCGACCGTCAGCGAGCCTGCCACGGGCGTTCCCGGTGACCCGCACCAGGATGTGCGGGACCCTGCCGTCGGTTCGCGGCCCTGGACGCCGCCCGCTTTCAGTGAAGTGGAGCTCGCCGCCGAGGTCACCGCCTACGCCGGCCGCTGGTAGACCCCACCATGACCGCCCCGGAGGCCCGCAGCACCGCGGAGTTCACCGCCGCCCTCCGCGCGCACGAGGAACGGTACTGGCACACCCACCCCCTCCACCTCCGGCTGCACGAGGGGCGTCTCGCGCCGGACGAGCTGCGGCAGTGGATCGCCAACCGCTGGTACTACCAGAAATGGCTGCCCCAGAAGGACGCCGCCATCATCGCCAACTGCCCCCTCGCCGAAGTGCGCCGACGCTGGGTGCGGCGCATCGCCGACCAGGACGGCAGCGGCGGACGGGCCGGCGGGCACGTACAGTGGCTCGACCTCGCCGAAGCCGCCGGGCTCACCCGTGCCGAGGTGCTGGACGAACGCCATGTCCTGCCCGGGGTGCGCTTCGCCACCGACGCGTACGTCTCCTTCGCCCGCACCCGGCCCTGGACCGAGGCCGTCGCCGCCTCCCTCACCGAGCTCTTCTCACCCGCCCTCATGCGCACCCGCCTCACCGCCCTGCGCACCCACTACCCCTGGATCGCCCCCTCAGGCCACCGCTACCACGAGGCCCGCCCCGACACCGCCGCCGACGACGCCGGCCACGCCCTCACCCTCGTCACCACGCACTGCGTCACCCGCGAACAACAGGACGCCGCCCTCGCCGCGCTCGGCTTCAAATGCGAGGTGCTGTGGAGCATTCTCGATTCCCTTGAGCACGAACACGCGGGGCAGGGAAGGTGACTTACTGGCGCCTGCGGCCGGGTGTGCGGCTGGCCCATGATTCGGTCCGGGACACCGGCGTTCTGCTGCACCCCGAGGGCGTGTTACTCCTCAACGAGACGGGTGCCCGCGTGCTCGCCCTCTGCGACGGGAGTACCGACGTGGCCGCGATCGCCGCCGTGATGTGCCGCACGTACACCGTCGTCCCCCTGCACGACCTGCGGAGCTTTCTCGACGCGCTGGCCCGGCGGCGGCTGATCGAGCCCACAGGGGAAGTGACCTCCCATGGATAGGCCGCTCGGCATGCTCGCCGAGCTCACCTACCGCTGCCCCCTCCGCTGCGGCTACTGCTCCAACCCCGTCGGCCCCCACTCGCGCACCGGCGAGCTCACCACCGAACAGTGGTGCCGGGTACTCGACCAAGCCCGTGCTCTCGGAGTGCTCCAGGTCCATCTCTCCGGCGGAGAGCCCCTCCTACGCCGCGACCTGCCCGGTCTCGTCGCCCACGCGCATCGCATCGGGCTCTATACGAGCCTTGTCACCGGCGGGCAGGGTCTGAGCGACGACCGGCTGGCCGGCCTTCTCGCTTCCGGCCTCGACCACATCCAGATCAGCCTCCAGGACGCCGGCACCGCAGCCGCCGACGCCATCGCCGGCCACCCCGCGCACCAGCGCAAACTCGCCGCCGCCCGGCTGGTCAAGGAAGCCGGCCTACCCCTCACCCTCAACGTCGTTCTGCACCGCGCCAACATCGGCCGCACCGGCGAACTCATCGACCTGGCCGTACGGCTGCGTGCCGACCGGCTCGAACTCGCCAACGCCCAGTACTACGGCTCCGCCCTGCTCAACCTCCGCTCCCTGCTGCCCACCCGGGCGCAGCTCGACGCGGCGGAACGCCTCGTCCGCGAAGCCCGTCCGGACGGCCGACCGGAGATCGTCTACGTGCGGTCGGACCTCCACGACGGCGTCCCCAAACCCTGTATGCACGGCTGGGGCAGCCGCCAGTTCACCGTCACACCCAGCGGCGACGTCCTGCCCTGCCCCGCCGCCGCGCGCATCCCCGGCCTCGACGTACCCAACGTCCAGGGGGCGCCACTCGCCGACATCTGGTTCCATTCCCCCGCCTTCAACCGCTTCCGGGGCACGGAATGGATGCCGGAGCCATGCCGTGGCTGCCCGCTCAAGGAGACCGACCACGGCGGCTGCCGCTGCCAGGCCTTCCAGCTCACCGGCGACCCCGCCGCCACCGACCCGGCCTGCCGGCTCTCCCCGCACCACACCCTCGTACGCACCCTCGTGCAGGACGCTGAAACCGTCCCCGACACGCTTCCGTACCGGGCATGAGGCTGCGGATTCCGGGCACCGCGGCCGGCGGCGGTCTGCCGCAGTGGAACTGCGCCTGCCCCGGCTGCTCCCGGGCCCGCGCCGCCGGGCCCCACGCCTGGCGCACCCAGGAATGCCTGGCAGTCTCCGTCTCCCCGGACGCCTGGTACCTCGTCAACGCCTCACCCGACGTCCGCGCCCAGATCCTCGCCGCCCCCGGCCTCGCCCCGCCCGACGGCACCCGGCACACCCCGCTGCGCGGCGTCCTCCTCACCGACGGCGAACTCGACCACACCGCCGGCCTGCTGGCCCTGCGCGAGGGCGCCGCCCTCGACCTGTACGCCCCGCCCGCCGTCCTGGCCGCGCTGGACGGGCCGTTCCCGCTCCGTACCCTGCTCGCCCCCTACGGTTCCGCCCGCTGGCACGCGGTGGGCTCCGGGCCTCTGCTCCTGGACGGCGGGCGGCTACGGGTGACCGCCGTCCCCGTCAGCGACAAACGGCCCCGGTACGCCTCCGGGTGCGACGCCCCCGGACCCTGGGCCGTCGCCTACCGGTTCGACGACACCGCCACCGGCGCCGCAGCCGTCTACGCGCCCTCCCTCGCCCGCTGGCCGGACGCCCTCGACGACGCCCTCGCCGGGGTGGGCTGTCTGATCCTCGACGGCACGTTCTGGAGCGAGGACGAGATGGCCCGGGCGACCGGCAGCCGGGGGAGCGGTGCCCGCGCGATGGGCCACCTGCCTGTCGACGGGCCCGACGGCACGCTCGTACGGCTTCGTGGCCGCGGTGGTGTCCGCTGCCTTTACACGCACCTCAACAACACCAACCCGCTTGCCGATCCGGCGTCCCCCGAGCGTGCGGCCCTTGGCGGGTTGCCGGTGGAGATTCCCTCCGACGGGAGGGAGATCGAGTTGTGAGTGCCTTCTCAACGCTCCGCCGGGATCGCGATCCGGTTGCCGCGGGCCGGTGGGGGCCGGTCGCGCGGTTCCTCGGGCCCCTTACGGGGCGCGGTATCGCTTAGGCGGTCGTGTTCATCGCGCGCAGCACCGCGGGCAGTTCCCGCGCCGTCGGCCCCGGGCCGCCGCCCGGCGCGAACTCCACCGCCGCCACCCGCCCCCGCGACACCCGGTCCAGCAGCACCACCGACGCCGCCTCCGGCAGCGAGCCCCCGGACAGTTCGCTCAACAAACGGTCCAGCCCCCTGCGGTGCTTGTCGAAGACGCGCCGGGGTGCCCACCGGCCGCGGGCGTCCTGCCCGGCCAAGGCCTCCGTCGCGGTCACGTCCAGCAGGATCAGATGCAGCTCGTGCCCCTGCCGTGCCGCCTCCCGCGCCAGCCACCGGCGCATCCACGCCCGGCTGCCGCAGTCGTGCACCAGGAACGGCCGGCCCCCGCGCACCTCCGCGCGCAGCCACCGGAAGTACTCCACACGGGCCCAGGGCCGGTACACGGCGTACGGCAGCCAGGCGGGCATCACGGCCTCGCACGCCTCGTGGACCGTGCGCGGGTCCACGGCCGGGGCGGCCCCGGACAGGCGCCGCAGCAGGGTGCTCTTGCCGCTGCCGGGCAGACCAGAGACGACCAGTGCGGCGCCCGCCGGGTAGGACAGGGTGACCGGGATGCCGTCCCGCCCCCGTAGGTCCATCAGTCCTCGCGGGGTCGTCGTCGGCCGGGGCGGCCGGTGCGGTGCCGCCTCCGTCACCCCGGCCGACCCGCGTATGTCGTCCACGTTCATCCCCTGTCTGCGATCCAGCATCCCGAGCCCCTCAGCCTCGCACGGCCCGGGGGTAGTGGTGGAGACGCCGTCGCGATCCGGCCGGTTGCCCGCGGCAGCGCGTGCGTGTGACCTGTGGGTGCGCCGATGCCCATGAGGCTGTTTATCCGGGATTGAGCGGGCGTTTAGCGCGTGGCGATCGCAGGCTTCCAAGCTCTCGTCCGTTCCGCCGGCCGACCCGGCCGGCAGCGAGAGGGAAGAGAACCATGACAACGATGCGCACCGTGCTCAAGGGCGCCTGGGTCGCCACCGCCATGGCCGCCGCGTTCGTGACGGCGGCCGGCACGGCGTCGGCCGCGACCACCGACGTGGTCACCGCCACCGCCTCCGGGGCGGGCAGCCGCTCGTTCGCCCTGACCATCGACGACGGCCCCAGCCCCACCTGGACCAACCAGGTCCTGGACCTGCTCAAGGAGCGCGAGGTGAAGGCCACCTTCTGCGTCATCGGGGATCACGCGCGCCAGTACCCGGACCTGATCCGGCGGATCGTGGACGAAGGGCACGGCCTGTGCAACCACTCCATGCACCATGTGAACCCCACGACGCAGAGCCCGGACCAGCAGCGGGCCGACATCCAAGAGGCGTCGGACGCCATCCGCGCCGCCGCGCCGGGTGCGTCGATCGACTTCTACCGGGCGCCGGAGGGCGGCTGGACGGAGGACGCCAAGCAGTACGCCGCGAGCCAGGGCATGCAGCCGATCGGCTGGTCGGTCGACACCGAGGACTGGCGGCGGCCCGGCGCCGACGCGATCTTCCAGAACTACAAGCGGGCGTTCCAGGACGGCGGAGTGATCCTCATGCACGACGGCTCGCAGGAGAACGACCGCAGCCAGAGCGTCGAGGCCATGGGACGGATTCTCGAGGACCTCTCCAACAACGGCTACTACGACGACCGTCCGGCCGTCCTGGGCTGACGGCCTGCCGGGCCGTTTCGTTCCCCGCCGTCATCACGACCACCACTCAGATGGGATGAACACTCCGATGTCCACTTCCGTACGCTCCCTGTTCGGCCGTACGCTCGCCGTCGCCGCGCTGGCCGCCGGTCTCACCACCGTCGTCTCCGTGCCGGCGCACGCCGACAGCGAGCCGCAGACCTGCACCGCCTCCTGGTACGGGGCGCCGGGCGAGATTCCGCCGGGCTGGCCCACCGCCAGCGGTGAGCCCTTCGACTCCGAGGCGATGGCCGCCGCGAGCCGCGATCTGCCGTTCGGCACCGAGGTCCGCGTCACCAACGCCGAGAACGGCGAGTCCGTCACCGTGAGAATCAACGACCGCGGTCCCACGGACACCAGCCGCTGCATCGACCTGACGCGAGGGGCCTTCGCCCGGATCGCCGACACGGACCGGGGCCTCACCGAGGTCACGCTGGAGGTCCTCGGCGACTGACGTCGCAGGACCTGATCGCATGCCCGGGGCGGGCGGCCACCATCACGTCGGTGGGGCCGTCCGCCCCTGCTCCTTTCCGAAGTCTCGGAAATTCCTTAGCCCCATGCGTGATTCCGTGACCCTGCCGAGCACTGCGAAAGGGGACTGTATGTCCAAGCGCGCGCTGATAACCGGAATCACGGGGCAGGACGGGTCGTACCTGGCCCAGCACCTGCTCTCCGAGGGGTACCAGGTCTGGGGGCTGAACCGGGGGCAGGCCAACCCCCGGAAGGACCGGGTGAGCAAGCTGATCCCGGACCTCCAGTTCGTCCACGGGGACCTGATGGACCAGGCCAGCCTGGTGTCCGCCGTGGATCTCGTCCAGCCCGACGAGGTCTACAACCTCGGCGCGATCTCCTTCGTGCCCATGTCCTGGCAGCAGGCCGAGCTCGTCACCGAGGTCAACGGCACCGGCGTGCTGCGGATGCTCGAGGCCATCAGGATGGTCAGCGGGCTGAGCGGGTCGTCCGCGAGGGCGGACGGGTCCGGGCAGATCCGGTTCTACCAGGCGTCCTCCTCGGAGATGTTCGGCAAGGTCGTCGAGAGCCCGCAGAACGAGCGGACCCCCTTCCACCCCCGCAGCCCCTACGGCGTCGCCAAGACCTACGGGCACTACATCACCCAGAACTACCGCGAGTCCTTCGGGATGTACGGCGTCTCCGGCATCCTCTTCAACCATGAATCGCCGCGTCGTGGCGCGGAGTTCGTCACCCGGAAGATCTCGCTGGCCGTCGCCCAGATCAAGCTCGGGCTCCAGGACAAGCTGTCGCTCGGCAACCTCGACGCCGTGCGCGACTGGGGCTTCGCCGGGGACTATGTGCGCGCCATGCACCTGATGCTCCAGCAGGACGAGCCCGGCGACTACGTCATCGGCACCGGACAGATGCACTCCGTGCGCGAGGCGGCACGCATCGCCTTCGAGTGCGTGGGCCTGGACTGGGAGGAGCACGTCGTCGTCGACCCCGCGCTGGTGCGGCCCGCCGAGGTCGAGACGCTCTGTGCCGACCACAGCAACGCCCGTGAACGGCTGGGCTGGGAGCCCTCGGTGGACTTCCCGGAGCTGATGCGGATGATGGTCGAGTCCGACGTCCGCCAGGCCGGCCGCGAGCGCGAATACGGCGATCTGCTCGCCGCGGCGAACTGGTAGGCCCGCCGGGGCTCGTCGCCAGTACCCCGCCAACACCCCTGCTCACACCCGTCGCACTGCCCGGAGCGGACCGAGTCGGCCGACTCTAGGGAATTCCATGGCCACGCCCGCCGACACTGAGCGCGTGGCGTGCGGGAAGTCGAGCAGGCGCCCCGTCGAACGCGGGGCGCCCAGATGACTCACGTCGACTGTGGATCAGCCATCCCGAGTGCCGGATGCCCACAGCGAATTCCTCTGCTGTCCGCCGGTCTTGAGATGGGTTGAGTTGAGATGGACAAGGAACAGAAGCTCCGGGACTACCTCAAGCGGGCGAGCGCGGATCTCAAGCGCACGCGGCAGCGGGTGGGCGAGCTGGAGGCGGCCGCCCGGGAGCCCATCGCGATCGTGGGCATGAGCTGCCGCTTCCCCGGGGGCGTGACCAGCCCCGAGGAGCTCTGGTCCATGCTCGTGGCCGGCGAGGACGGCATCACCGGCTTCCCCGGCGACCGCGGCTGGGAGCTGATGACCGACGGAACCGAGGAGTTCTTCGGCGGGTTCCTGCACGACGCGCCCCGGTTCGACGCCGGGTTCTTCGGCATCTCGCCGCGCGAGGCCCTCTCCATGGACCCCCAGCAGCGGGTGCTGCTGGAGTCCTCCTGGGAGGCCTTCGAGCGGGCCGGCATCGATCCGGCGTCGGTCCGGGGCACCCGGACCGGTGTGTTCGTCGGGTCCATGCCCCAGGACTACCGCACCGGCCCCGACGACGATGTGCAGGGCTTCACCCTCACGGGCAACGCCACCAGCATCCTCTCGGGCCGGCTGTCCTACTTCTTCGGGGCCGTCGGGCCCGCGGTGACCGTGGACACCGCCTGCTCGTCGTCCCTGGTGGCGCTGCACCTGGCCGCCCACTCCCTGCGCCAGGGCGAGTGCTCCCTGGCACTGGCCGCGGGCGTCACGGTGATGTCCAGCCCCACCACCTTCGTGGAGTTCAGCCGCCAGGGCGGGCTCGCCGCCGACGGCCGCTGCCGCTCCTTCGCCGACGCAGCCAGCGGTACCGGCTGGTCCGAGGGCGTCGGCGTGCTCGTCCTGGAGCGGCTGTCCGAGGCCCGCCGCAACGGGCACCAGGTGCTCGCCGTCATCCGGGGCTCCGCCGTCAACCAGGACGGCGCCTCCAACGGCCTCACCGCCCCCAACGGGCCCTCCCAGCAGCGCGTCATCGAGCAGGCCCTGACCAGCGCCCGCCTCTCGGCCGACGAGATCGACGTCGTCGAGGCGCACGGCACGGGCACCACCCTCGGCGACCCCGTCGAGGCCCAGGCGCTCCTGGCCACCTACGGGCAGGGCCGTCCCGAGGACCGCCCGCTGCTGCTGGGGTCGGTCAAGTCGAACATCAGCCACACCCAGGCGGCCGCCGGCATGGCCGGCGTCATCAAGATGGTCATGGCGATGCGCCACGGCCTGCTGCCCAAGACCCTCCACGTCGACGCCCCGTCCTCGCACGTCGACTGGACGGAGGGCGCCGTACGGCTCCTCACCGAGGCCACCCCCTGGCCCAAGGGCGACCAGCCGCGCCGCGCGGGCGTCTCCTCCTTCGGCCTCAGTGGCACCAACGCCCACACGATCCTGGAAGAGGCACCGGAGTACGCCGAGGAGGCCGCGGAGAGCCGCGCCGACGTCGACGTCCTGCCCTGGCTCGTCTCCGGCCGCACCCGTGAGGCCCTGCGCGCCCAGGCCGACCGTCTCCTCGCCTTCCTCGCCGCCGCCCCCGCCCTCGACCCCGCCGACGTCGCCCGGTCCCTGGCCACCTCCCGTTCCGGCTTCGAGCACCGCGCCGTGGTGACCGCCGCCAACCGTGACGAGGCGATCGCCGCGCTCACCGCGCTGGCCGCCGGCGAACCGTCCGCCGCCCTCACCCAGGGCGCCACCCAGAGCGGCCGCGGCAAGCTGGCCTTCCTCTTCACCGGCCAGGGCTCCCAGCGCCCCGGCATGGGCCGCGAGCTCTACACCCGTTTCCCCGTGTTCGCCCAGGCCCTCGACGAGGTCCTCACCCACCTCGACCCCGGCCTCGACCGGCCCCTGCGCGAGCTCCTGTTCGCCGCCGAGGGCACCCCCGAGGCCGGGCTCCTCAACGAGACCGGCTACGCGCAGCCCGCCCTCTTCGCCCTTGAGGTCGCGCTGTTCCGGCTGGCCGAATCGTGGGGCGTCAAGCCCGACTTCCTCGCCGGGCACTCCGTCGGCGAGATCGCCGCCGCCCACGTGGCCGGAGTGTTCTCGCTGGCCGACGCCGCGACGCTGGTCCTCGCGCGCGGCCGGCTGATGCAGGCCCTGCCCACCGGCGGCGCGATGGTCTCCCTCCAGGCGAGCGAGGACGAGGTCCTGCCGCTGCTCGCCGACCGGAGCGAGAGCGTCTCCCTCGCCGCCGTCAACGGCCCCCGCGCCGTCGTCGTCGCGGGCGAGGCGGCCGCCGTCGCCGCCGTCGCCGAGCACTTCACCGCCCAGGGCCGCAAGGCCAAGGAACTGCGCGTCTCGCACGCCTTCCACTCGCCGCTGATGCGGCCGATGCTGGAGGAGTTCCGCGCCGTCGTCGCCGGACTCGACCCGCAGGCGCCGGTGATCCCCGTCGTCTCCTCCGTGACCGGCGCGCTCGCCACCGTCGAGCAGCTCACCTCGCCCGACCACTGGGCCGGCCACGCGCGCGACACCGTCCGCTTCGCCGACACGATCGCCTGGCTCGACACCCACGGCACCGGCACCTACCTCGAACTCGGCCCCGACGGCGTCCTGTCCGCCATGGCCCGCGACTGCCTCGACACCGACGAGCGGGCCGAGGGCACCGCGCCCGCCACCGTCGCGCTGCTGCGCGCCGGCCGCCCCGAGACCCGGGCCGTGACCGCGGCCGCCGCCGAACTCCACGTCCGGGGTATAACCCCGCGCTGGGAGGGCTACTTCACCGGCACCGGCGCCCGCCGCGTCGACCTGCCCACGTACGCCTTCCAGCGCCGCCGCTACTGGCCCAAGGGCGTCACCCAGGGCGGGGACGTCCGCGCCGCCGGGCTCGGCGCCGCCCACCACCCGCTGCTCGCGGCGGCCGTGACCATAGCCAACTCCGACGGGCTGCTGCTCACCGGCCGGCTCTCCCTCCAGTCCCACCCGTGGCTGACCGAGCACGCCGTGCGCGGCACCGTGCTGCTGCCCGGCACCGCCTTCCTGGAGCTGGCCGTCCGCGCGGGCGACGAGGTCGGCTGCGCGCGCGTCGAGGAACTCACCCTGGCCGCGCCCCTGGTCCTGCCCGAGCAGGGCGGCGTCCAGGTCCAGGTGTGGGTCGGCAGCCCCGACGTGACCGGCCGCCGCGAACTGAGCCTCCACTCGCGCCCCGACGGCGCCGAGGAACTTCCCTGGACCCAGCACGCCACCGGCGTCCTCGCCCCCGACGAGCACCGGACCGGCCTCGACGCCGCCTGGCCGCCCGCCGGCGCCCGGCCGCTGGACCTCGACGGCTTCTACGACGAACTCGCCGCCACCGGCTTCGGCTACGGCCCGCTGTTCCAGGGCCTGCGGGCCGCGTGGCGCACGGGCGACGACATCTGCGCCGAGGTGGCCCTGCCCGAGGACTCCGGAGCCGACGCCGGCTCTTTCGGCATCCACCCCGCGCTGCTCGACGCCGCCCTCCACGCCTCGGCCTTCCTCGGCCTCGGCGAGCAGGGGCGCGGCGGCCTGCCCTTCTCCTGGCAGGACGTGTCCCTGCACGCCTCCGGCGCGACCACGGTCCGCGTCCGGCTGTCCCGGGCCGGGGACGACGCCGTCTCCATCGCCGTCGCCGACACCACGGGCGCCCCCGTCGCCTCCGTCGGCTCGCTCGTCCTGCGCGCCCTGCCCGACGAGCAGTCGGCCGCCGCCGCGCCCATCGTCCGCGACGCGCTGTTCGAGCTGCGCTGGTCCCCGCTGCGGGACCGGGCGGCCGCCGCGCCCGCGCCGGCCGCCGTCCTCGGGCCGGACGTGTTCGGCCTCGCCGAGGCCGCGGGCGCGGCTGCGCTCGCGTCGCTGGACGCCGCCGATGATGTGCCCGCGCTCGTCCTCGTGCCCATCGTGAGTGGCCTCGGCGACGCGGCCGCCGCCGCGCACACCCTCACCGCTACCGCGCTGAAGCTGCTTCAGACGTGGCTCGCGGAGGAGCGGTACGAGCAGTCCCGGCTGGTGTTCGTCACCCGGGGCGCGGTGGCCACCGACGGGCAGGAGGTCGTCGACCCGGCGGCCGCCGCCGTCTGGGGCCTGGTGCGTTCCGCACAGACCGAGCACCCGGGCCGCTTCGGGCTCCTCGACCTCGACCCGGCGGAGCCCGACGTCTCTGCCGGGGCCGGTGCCCCCGCCGAGGCTGGCGCTCCCTCCGGGGCCGGTGCCCCCGCCCACGCCGGCGTCTCCGCCGACCCCGCCGCCCTCCTCCCCGAAGGCGCCCTCGGTGTCACCGAGCCCCAGGCCGCCGTCCGCGCCGGTACGCTCCTCGGCGCCCGGCTCGCCCGGGCCCAGGCACCCCGCGCGCGGGAGAACGCCTGGCACCCCGACGGCACCGTCCTCCTCACCGGCGCCACCGGCGGCCTGGGCCGCGTCCTCGCCCGGCACCTGGTCGCCGAACGCGGCGTCACCCGGCTGCTGCTGGTCAGCCGCCGGGGCGCCGACGCCCCCGGCGCCGAGGAGCTCCGCGCCGAACTGGCCGGACTCGGCGCCCACGTCACCCTGGAGGCCTGCGACCTCGCCGACGCGGACGCCGTCGGACGCCTGCTGGCCGCCGTCCCCGCCGAGCACCCCGTCACCGCCGTCGTGCACAGCGCCGGCGCCCTCGACGACGGCGTCATCGAGTCGCTGACCCCCGAGCGCCTCGACGCGGTCCTGCGGCCCAAGGCCGACGCCGTCTGGAACCTCCACGAGGCGACGAAGGCCCTCGACCTCGACGCCTTCGTCGTCTTCTCCTCCCTCTCCGGCACCGTCGGCGCGCCCGGCCAGGGCAACTACGCCGCCGCCAACGCCTTCCTCGACGCCGTCGCCCGGCTCCGCCACGCCCAGGGCCTGCCCGCCCTGTCCCTCGCGTGGGGCCCGTGGGCGCCCGCCGCCGGCATGACCGGCGGCCTGTCCGGCGCCGAGCTGGAGCGGATGGCCCGCCGGGGCACGCCCGCGCTCACCGAGGAACAGGGCGTCGCGCTCTTCGACGCCGCGCTCTCCTCCCGTACGCCCGTCCTCCTGCCCGTCCGCCTCGACCTGTCCGTGCTGCGCCTCCAGGGCGACGTGCCGCCGCTGCTGCGCGGCCTGATCCGCACCCCCGTGCGCCGCTCCGCGGTCTCCGGAGCGGAGACCGCCGTGGGCCTCGTCCAGCGGCTGTCCGTCCTGGACGAGGAGGGCCGTACCGCGCTGGTGCGCGACCTCGTCCGGACTCAGGTCGCCGCCGTGCTCGGGCACGACAGCGCCCACGACGTCGACCCCGACCGCCCGTTCCAGGAGCTGGGCTTCGACTCGCTCACCGCCGTCGAGATGCGCAACCGCCTCGGCGCCGTCACCGGGCTGCGCACCGCCGCCACCGTCGTCTTCGACTACCCGACCGTCACCGCGCTGACCGGTCACGTCCTCGCCGAGCTCATGGGCACGGACACCGCCGCCCCCGCGGCCGCCCCCAAGGCCGCCGCCGACCACGACCCCATCGTCATCGTGGGCATGAGCTGCCGCTACCCCGGCGGCGTCGCCTCGCCCGAGGACCTGTGGCGGCTGGTGAGCGAGGGCACCGACGCGATCTCGGGCCTGCCCACCGACCGCGGCTGGGACCTCGACGCCCTCTACCACCCGGACCCCGACCACCTCGGCACCACCTACACCCGCTTCGGCGGCTTCCTGCACGACGCCGCCGACTTCGACCCCGCGTTCTTCGGCATGAGCCCCCGCGAGGCCCTCGCCACCGACTCCCAGCAGCGCCTGCTGCTGGAGGCGTCCTGGGAGGCGATCGAGCGCGCCGGCATCGACCCGGTGGGGCTGCGCGGCAGCCGCACCGGCGTGTTCGCGGGCGTCATGTACAACGACTACGCGGCCCACCTCGCCGACGAGCGCTTCGAGGGCTTCCAGGGCAGCGGCACCTCGCCCAGCATCGCCTCCGGCCGCGTGTCCTACGTCCTGGGCCTGGAGGGTCCGGCCGTCACCGTCGACACCGCCTGCTCGTCCTCGCTGGTGGCCATGCACTGGGCCATGCAGGCCCTGCGCGCGGGGGAGTGCTCGCTGGCGCTGGCCGGTGGTGTGACGGTGATGTCCACGCCGACGTCCCTCATCGAGTTCTCCCGCCAGCGCGGCCTGTCCCCGGACGGCCGCTCCAAGGCCTACTCGGACGCGGCCGACGGCGTCGGCTGGTCCGAGGGCGTCGGCATGCTCGTCCTGGAGCGGCTCTCCGACGCCCGCCGCAACGGCCACCGCGTCCTCGCGGTCGTCCGCGGCTCGGCCGTCAACCAGGACGGCGCCTCCAACGGCCTGACCGCCCCCAACGGACCGTCCCAGCAGCGCGTCATCCACCAGGCCCTGGCCGGCGCCGGTCTGGGCACCGCCGACGTCGACGCCGTCGAGGGCCACGGCACCGGCACCACCCTCGGCGACCCCATCGAGGCCCAGGCCCTGCTCGCGACCTACGGCCAGGACCGGCCGGAGGAACTGCCGCTGCTCCTGGGCTCGGTGAAGTCCAACATCGGCCACACCCAGGCCGCCGCGGGCGTGGCCGGCATCATCAAGATGGTCATGGCCATGCGCCACGGCGTCCTGCCCCGCACCCTCCACGCCGATGTGCCGTCCACCCACGTGGACTGGGAGGCCGGCGCCGTCCGGCTGCTCGCCGAGGAGACGCCGTGGCCCGACGCGGGCCGGGCCCGCCGCGCCGGCGTGTCGTCCTTCGGTATCAGCGGCACCAACGCCCACGTCATCCTCGAAGAGGCTCCCAGGGTCGCTGTCGCCCCGGACCCCGCCGTCGCCCCGGCCGTCGTGCCGTGGACGCTCTCCGCCAAGAGCCGCGCCGCGCTGCGCGAACAGGCCGCCCGCCTGTACGCCTTCGCCGATTCCGACCCCGCCCTGGACCCGGCCGCGACCGCCCTCGCGCTCACCACGACCCGCTCCGCATTCGACCAGCGGGCCGTCGTCGTCGGCGACCGGGACGAGCTGCTGCGCGCGCTCGCCGCGCTCGCCAACGACCGGCCCGACGCCGCCCTCGTCGAGGGCGAGACCGGCTCCGCCGGCGAACTCGCCCTGCTGTTCTCCGGCCAGGGCAGCCAGCGCCCCGGCGCCGGCCGCGAGCTGTACGCCCGTTTCCCCGCCTTCGCCGAGGCCCTGGACGAGGTCACCGCAGCCCTGGACCCGCACCTGGACCGCCCGCTGCGGGACGTCCTCTTCGCCGAGGAAGGCAGCCCCGAGGCGGAGCTGCTGGAGCGCACCGGCTGGACCCAGCCCGCCCTGTTCGCCCTCGAAGTCGCTCTCCACCGGCTGCTGCGCTCCTGGGGCGTACGCCCGCACGTCCTGCTCGGCCACTCCGTCGGCGAGATCGCGGCGGCGCACGCCGCCGGGGTGTTCTCCCTGGAGGACGCCTGCAAGCTCGTCGCCGCCCGCGCCCGCCTGATGGAGGCGCTGCCGGAAGGTGGCGCGATGGTCTCCCTGCGGGCGGGCGAGGACGAGGTCGCCGCGCTGCTCGCCGGGCGCGAGCACGAGCTGTCCCTCGCCGCCGTCAACGGCCCCGACGCCGTCGTCATCGCCGGTGACACCGGCGCGGTCCACTCGGTCGAGCGGCACTTCGCCGCGCTGGGGCGCAAGACCCGGCGACTGCGGGTGAGCCATGCCTTCCACTCGCCGCTCATGGAGCCGATGCTGGAGGACTTCCGGCGGGTCGCCGCCGAGATCACCTACACCGCCCCGGCCGTCACCGTCGTCTCCAACCTGACCGGCCGTCCCGCGACCGCCGACGAGCTGTGCTCCCCGGACCACTGGGTCCGCCACGTCCGTGAGACCGTCCGCTTCGCCGACGGCGTCCGCGCCGCCCGCGCCCTGGGCGCGGCCACCTTCCTCGAGGTCGGCCCCGACGGGGTGCTGGCCGCCCTCGCCCAGGACGTCCTGGGCGACGAGACGGACACCGGCGTCGACGTCGTACCGCTGCTGCGCGCCGGCCGGGACGAGGAGCGGGCCGCCACGACCGCCCTGGCCCGCCTCCACGTTCGCGGCGCCGCCGTGGACTGGACCGCCGTCCTCGCCGGCACCACCGCGCCCGCCGCCGAGGCCGTGGACCTGCCCACGTACGCCTTCCAGCACGAGCGCTACTGGCCCGAGGCCGCCCCCGAGGCCCTCGCGGCCGCCGTGGCCGCCGACCCGGCCGACGCCGAGCTGTGGGGCGC
This sequence comes from Streptomyces sp. NPDC037389, assembly GCF_040636475.1. Classification (NCBI taxonomy): domain Bacteria; kingdom Bacillati; phylum Actinomycetota; class Actinomycetes; order Kitasatosporales; family Streptomycetaceae; genus Streptomyces; species Streptomyces sp. NPDC037389. The sequence goes on along the minus strand of NZ_JBEZUS010000006.1, from coordinate 8,741 downwards.
CGTCGAACGCGGCGACGCCTCCGGGATCGCCGGGCTCCTCGGCCTGCGCGACGAACAGCACGCCTCCCTCTACGCCCTGCTGCCCGCCCTGTCGTCCTGGCGCCAGCAGCGCCAGGAGAAGGCGCTGCTGGACGCCACGCGCTACCGCGTCGAGTGGCGGCCCGTCCAGGCGGCCGCCGCCCCCGTCCTGGACGGCACCTGGCTGGTCGTCACCACCGACGGCGTGGACACCGACGAGATCGTGGACGCGCTGCGCGGCCACGGCGCCCAGTTCGAGCGCCTCGGCCTCGACCCGGCGGGGGAGGAGCGGGAAGCCCTCGCCGACCGCCTGCGCGAGTCCGGCGACATCGCCGGCGTGCTCTCCCTCCTGCCGCTGGCCGACCGGCCCGGCCGCCCCCTCGGCGACCGGCTGCCCACGGGCCTCGCCCTGGGCGTCGTCCTCACCCAGGCGCTGGGCGACGCCGCCCTGACCGCGCCCGTGTGGACCCTCACCCGCGGCGCCGTCACCACCGGCCCCGACGACCCGCTCGCCGCCCCCCTCCAGGCCGCCTCCTGGGGCCTGGGCCGGGTGGCCGCCCTGGAGGACCCGCGCCGCTGGAGCGGCACGATCGACCTGCCGCCCGTCCTGGACGCGCCCGTGGTCCAGCGGCTCGTCAGCGCGCTCGCCGCGCGCGGCGGCGAGGACCAGCTGGCCCTGCGCGCCACCGGCACGCTCGGCCGGCGGCTCGTCCGCCGCCCGGCGGCCGACCTGCCGCCCGCCGACGCCTTCACCGCCGAGGGCACCGTCCTCGTCACCGGCGGCACCGGCGCGCTCGGCGCCGACGTCGCCCGCTGGCTCGCCCGCAGCGGCGCCGGACACCTCCTGCTCACCAGCCGCCGCGGCCCCGACGCCCCCGGCGCCGACGCCCTGCGCGCCGAACTGGAGGAACTGGGCGCCCGCGTCACCCTCGCCGCCTGCGACATCGCCGACCGCGACGCGCTGGCCGCCCTGCTGGCCACTGTCCCGGACGAGCACCCCCTGACCGGCGTCGTGCACGCCGCCGGCGTCGGCCAGGCCGCGCCCCTGACGGCCACCTCCCTGGCCGACGCCACCGCCCTCATGGCCGCCAAGCTCCTGGGCGCCGCCCACCTGGACGCCCTGCTCGCCGACCACGACCTGGACTTCTTCGTCCTCTTCTCCTCCGTCGCCGGAGTGTGGGGCAGCGCCGGGCAGAGCGCCTACGGCGCCGCCAACGCCTACCTCGACGCCCTCGCCGAGAACCGGTGGGCCCGCGGCCTGCCCGCCACCTCCATCGCCTGGGGCCCCTGGGCCGAGGCCGGCATGGCCACCCACGAGGCCGTCGCCGACCGCCTCCGGCAGAGCGGCCTGCGCTTCCTGGACCCCGCCGCCGCCCTCGCCGAGCTGCGCCGCGCCGTCGTCCAGCAGGACGTCACGGTGACCGTCGCCGACATCGACTGGGAGCGCTACCACCCCGTCTTCACCTCCGTCCGCCCCAGCGTCCTCTTCGACGAACTCCCCGACGTCCGCGCCCTGTCCACCCCGGACCGGGCCGCCGACGCCGCCGCGCCCGAGTTCGCCGGGCGGCTGCACGGCCTGGACGAGGCCGCGCAGGAGCGGCTGCTCACCGACCTGGTGCGCGCCGAGGCCGCCGTCGTCCTCGGCCACGCCTCCGCAGAGGCCGTCGACGGGCGCCGGGCCTTCCGCGACGCCGGCTTCGACTCGCTGACCGCCGTCGAGCTGCGCAAGCGCCTGGCCGGCGTCACCGGTCTGGCCCTGCCCGCGACCATGGCCTTCGACTACCCGACACCGCTGGCCCTCGCCCGCTTCCTGCGCGGCGAACTCCTGGGCGCCGGGCGGGCGGCGGCCGCCCCGGCCGCCGCGCCCGCCGGGGGCTTCGACGAGCCCGTCGCCATTGTCGGCATGAGCTGCCGCTTCCCCGGCGGCGTCCGCTCCGCCCAGCAGTTCTGGGAATTGATCGAGGGCGGCGTCGACGCCATCTCCGACTTCCCCGTCAACCGCGGCTGGGACACCGGCCTCCACCACCCCGACCCCGACCACCCCGGCACCACCTACTCCACCCAGGGCGGCTTCCTCCACGACGCGGGCGAGTTCGACGCGGGCTTCTTCGGCATCTCGCCGCGCGAGGCCGTGTCCATGGACCCGCAGCAGCGCCTGCTGCTGGAGACCACCTGGGAGGCCTTCGAACAGGCCGGCATCGACCCCGCCACCGTCCACGGCAGCGTCACCGGCACGTTCATCGGCTCCACCTACCAGGAGTACGGCCTCGGCCTCGACGACGGCGCCGCCGCCGGGCACGCCGTCACCGGCACCAGCCCCAGCGTCCTCTCCGGCCGCCTCGCCTACCTCTTCGGTCTCGAAGGCCCCGCCGTCACCGTCGACACGGCCTGCTCCTCCTCGCTGGTGGCCCTGCATCTGGCCTGCCAGTCGCTGCGCAACGGCGAGAGCACCCTCGCCCTCGCGGGCGGCGCGACCGTCATGACCACCCCCGCCCCCTTCATCGCCTTCAGCAAGCAACGCGCCCTCGCGGGCGACGGCCGCTGCAAGGCGTTCTCGGAGGCCGCCGACGGCATGACCCTCGCCGAGGGCGTCGGCGTGCTCGTCCTGGAGCGGCTCTCCGACGCCCGGAAGAACGGCCACGAGATCCTCGCCGTCATCCGCGGCTCGGCCATCAACCAGGACGGCGCCTCCAACGGCCTGACCGCCCCCAACGGACCGGCCCAGCAGCGCGTCATCCGCCAGGCCCTCGCCAACGCCGGGCTCTCGGCAGGGGACGTCGACGCCGTCGAGGCGCACGGCACCGGCACCGCCCTCGGCGACCCCATCGAGGCCCAGGCCCTCCACGCCGCCTACGGCCAGGACCGTGACCCCGCACGGCCGCTGCTGCTCGGCTCGGTGAAGTCCAACATCGGCCACACCCAGTCGGCCGCCGGTGTCGCCGCTGTCATCAAGATGGTCATGGCGCTGCGCAACGGCGTCCTGCCGCGCACCCTTCACGCCGACGAGCCGACCACGCATGTCGACTGGAGCCCCGGCACGGTCTCCCTGCTCGGCGAGGGCGTGGACTGGTCGCGCGGCGAGCGCGTCCGCCGCGCCGGCGTGTCGTCCTTCGGTATCAGCGGCACCAACGCCCACGCGATCCTCGAAGAGGCGCCCCCCTCCGGCGCCGAGGTGCCGGAGGAGGCCCCCCAGGACCCGGCCGTCGTGCCGTGGGTGCTCTCCGCCCGTACCCCGGGCGCGCTGCGCGGCCAGGCCGCCCGGCTCGCCGAGCTCCGGGACCTCGCCCAGGCACGTCCCGCCGACGTCGCCCACAGCCTCCTCACCTCCCGCGCCCTGTTCGACCACCGCGCCGTCGTCCTCGCCGGCCCCGGCCAGGACCCGGCGGCCGCGCTGCGCGCCCTCGCCGAGGGCCAGTCGGCGCCCGGCGCGGTCCAGGGCGTCGCCGACGCCGACGGCAAGACCGTGTTCGTCTTCCCCGGCCAGGGCTCCCAGTGGGCCGGCATGGGTGCCCGGCTGCTGGAGGAGTCCCCGGTCTTCGCCGAGCGCCTCGCCGAGTGCGCCGCCGCCCTGTCGGACTTCACCGACTGGTCGCTGCTCGACGTCCTCCGGCAGACCGAGGGCGCCCCCTCCCTGGACCGCGTCGACGTCGTCCAGCCCGCCTCCTGGGCCGTGATGGTCTCGCTCGCCGAGCTGTGGCGCGCCCACGGCGTCGTCCCCGACGCCGTCGTCGGCCACTCGCAGGGCGAGATCGCCGCGGCCGCCGTCTCCGGCGCGCTCTCCCTGACCGACGCCGCCCGCGTCGTGGCCCTGCGCAGCCAGGCCATCGCCCGGGTCCTCGCGGGCACCGGCGGCATGGTCTCCGTGCCGCTGCCCGCCGCCGATGTCGAGGACCGTCTCGCCGCCCTCGGCGACGAGGTGTCCATCGCCGCCGTCAACGGCCCGCGCTCCGTCGTGGTCGCCGGACCCGCCGCCCCGCTCGACGCCCTCATGGACCGGCTCACGGCCGAGGACGTCCGCGCCAAGCGCATCGCCGTCGACTACGGCTCCCACTCCGCCCAGGTGGAGCTGCTGGAGGACGAGCTCCTCGCCGCGCTCGCCCCCGTCCGCCCGAACGCCCCCCAGGTGCCGTTCCTCTCCACCGTCACCGGCGACTGGCTGACAGGGGACACCCCCCTCGACGCCGCCTACTGGTACCGAAACCTGCGCCGGACCGTGCGCTTCGACCCCGCCGTCCGCACCCTCCTGGGCACCGGGCACGGCGTGTTCGTCGAGGTCAGCTCCCACCCCGTGCTGGCCATGGCCGTCCAGGAGACCGCCGAGGACACCGGCGCCCGCGCCACCGCCCTCGGCACCCTCCGCCGCGACCAGGGCGGCACCGACCGGTTCCTGACCTCCCTCGCCGAGGCGTACGTCCGGGGCGTCCGCGCCGACTGGACGCCCGTCCTCGCCGGCGGCGGCGCCCGCCGCGTCGAGTTGCCCACGTACGCCTTCCAGCGCGAACACCTGTGGGCGATCCGCGAGCAGCAGCGCGCGGGCGCCGAGGCGGACCCGGCCGACAGCGCCTTCTGGGCGGCCGTCGAGGACGAGGACGTCGACGCCCTCGCCGCCGGCCTGCGCCTGGACGGGGCCGCCCTGGCCCCGGTGCTGCCCGCCCTCGCCACCTGGCGCAAGCGCCGCCGCGAGGAGTCCACCGTCGACTCCTGGCGCTACCGCGCCACCTGGAAGCCGCTGACCGGCCTGCCCACGGCCGCGCTCACCGGCACCTGGCTCGTCGTCACCGCGGAGGGCCTGCCCGGCGACGACGTCACCGAGGCGCTCGCCGCGCACGGCGCCGACGTCCGCACGCTCGTCCTCGACGACGCCTGCCTCGACCGCGCCACCCTCACCGAGCGCCTCACCGGCCTCGACGGTGCCACGGACCTGACGGGCGTGGTGTCCCTGCTCGCCGCCGCCGAGGAGCCCAGCTCCGGCCACCCGGCGCTCACGTCCGGGCTCGCCCTGACCGTCACCCTCGTCCAGGCCCTCGGCGACGCCGCGATCGACGCGCCCCTGTGGTGCCTGACCCGGGGTGCGGTCGCCACCGGCCGCTCCGACCGGCTCACCCGGCCCGTCCAGGCCCAGATCCTGGGCCTGGGCTGGACCGCCGCCCTCGAACACCCCCAGCGCTGGGGCGGTCTCGTCGACCTGCCCGAGACCCTCGACCGGCGCGCCGGCGAACGGCTCGCCGCCGTCCTCACCGGCCGCACCGGCGAGGACCAGCTGGCCGTCCGCGCCTCCGGCGTCCTCGTCCGCCGCGTCACGCGCGCCACGTCCGGGACGTCCCCCGCCCGCACCTGGACGCCGCGCGGCACCACCCTCGTCACCGGCGGCACGGGCACCCTCGCCCCGCACCTGGCCCGCTGGCTGGCCGAGCAGGGCGCCGAACGCGTCGTCCTCACCAGCCGCCGGGGCATGGCCGCGCCCGGCGCCGCCGAACTCGTCCAGGAGCTCACCGACGCGGGCTGCGACGCCTCCGTCGTCGCCTGCGACCTGACGGACCGCGACGCCGTCGCCGCGATGCTCGACGGCCTCAAGGCCGACGGGCACACCGTGCGCACCGTCGTCCACACCGCCGTCGTCATCGAGCTCGCCTCCATCGAGGAGACGAGCCTGGAGGCCTTCGCCAAGGTCGTCGACGCCAAGGTGTCCGGCGCCCGCCACCTCGACGAATTCCTCGACGACGACGAGCTCGACGCGTTCGTCCTCTACTCCTCCACCGCCGGCATGTGGGGCAGCGGCCGGCACGCCGCCTACGTCGCGGGCAACGCCTACCTCAACGCGCTCGCCGAGCACCGCCGCGCCCGGGGCGCCACCGCCACCGCCGTCTCGTGGGGCATCTGGGCCGACGACCTCAAACTCGGCCGCGTCGACCCCGGCGCCATCCGCCGCAGCGGCCTGGAGTTCATGGACCCGCGCGCGGCCCTCACCGGCCTGCGCCGGGCCCTCGACGACGACGAGAGCGTCCTCTGCGTCGCCGACGTCGACTGGGAGCGCTACCACCCCGTCTTCACCTCCGGCCGGCCCACCGACCTCTTCGAGGACGTGCCCGAGGTCCGGAAGCTGACGGAGGAGAGCACCACCACCTCCACCGGCGACAGCGAGTTCACCGCCCGGCTCCTCGCCCTGCCCGCCGTCGAGCAGGACCGGGTGCTGCTGGACCTGGTGCGCGGCGAGGCCGCCACCGTCCTCGGCCACGCCTCGCCCGACGTCCTCTCCGAGCAGCGTGCCTTCCGCGAGGTCGGCTTCGACTCGCTGACCGCCGTCGACCTGCGCAACCGGCTGTCGAACGTCACCGGGCTCACCCTGCCCAGCACCATGGTCTTCGACTACCCGACCCCGCTCGCGCTCGTCGCGTTCCTCCGCGGCCGAATCGCGGGCGCCCGCACCGAGACGGCCGCCGTCGTCCGGGCGGCCGCCGACGACGAGCCCATCGCCATCGTCGGCATGAGCTGCCGCTACCCCGGCGGCATCGGCACCCCCGAACAGCTGTGGGACCTCGTCGCCGCGGGCGGCGACGCCATCACCGAGTTCCCCGTCGACCGAGGCTGGGACGCCGAGGGCCTCTACGACCCCGACCCCGACCGGCCCGGCCGCACCTACTCCACGCGCGGCGGCTTCCTCCACGACGTCGCCGACTTCGACGCCTCCTTCTTCGGCATCTCCCCGCGCGAGGCCCTCGCGATGGACCCGCAGCAGCGACTGCTGCTGGAGACCGCCTGGGAGGCCCTGGAGCGCTCCGGCATCGACCCCGCCACCCTGCGCGGCAGCAGCACCGGCACCTTCATCGGCGCCAGCTACCAGGACTACAGCAGCCCGGCGTCCCCCGAGGGCAACGAGGGCCACCTGATCACCGGCACCATCTCCAGCGTCCTGTCCGGCCGCCTGTCCTACACCTTCGGCTTCGAGGGCCCGGCCGTCACCCTCGACACCGCCTGCTCCTCCTCCCTCGTCGCCCTGCACCTGGCCTGCCAGTCGCTGCGCAACGGCGAGAGCACCCTCGCCCTCGCCGGCGGCGTCAGCATCATGGCCACCCCCAACGCCTTCGTCGGCTTCAGCCGCCAGCGCGCCATGGCCGCCGACGGCCGCTGCAAGGCCTACGCGGAGGCCGCCGACGGCATGAGCCTCGCCGAAGGCGTCGGCCTCGTCCTCGTCGAGCGGCTCTCCGACGCCCGGAAGAACGGCCACCAGGTGCTGGCCGTCATCCGTGGCTCCGCCGTCAACCAGGACGGCGCCTCCAACGGCCTGACCGCGCCCAACGGCCCGTCCCAGCAGCGCGTCATCGCCCAGGCCCTCGCCAACGCGGGCGTGGCCGCCGCAGACGTCGACGTCGTCGACGGCCACGGCACCGGCACCAAGCTCGGCGACCCCATCGAGGCCCAGGCACTGCTGGCCACCTACGGCCACGACCGCCCGGCCGACCGCCCGCTGCTGCTCGGCTCGGTGAAGTCCAACATCGGCCACACCCAGATGGCGTCCGGCGTCGCCAGCGTCATCAAGATGGTCATGGCCATGCGCCACGGCAGCGTCCCCCGCACCCTCCACATCGACCGGCCCTCCACCCACGTCGACTGGACCTCGGGCGGCATCCAGCTGCTCACCGAGGAGCGGGAGTGGCCGACGACCGGCCGCCCGCGCCGCGCCGGCGTCTCCTCCTTCGGCCTCAGCGGCACCAACGTCCACACCGTCCTCGAACTGCCCGTCGAGGACGAGCCGCAGGAGCCGGCCGAGGTCACCGAGGCCGGTCCCACGAACGTGCCGCTGGTGCTCTCCGGCCGTACGGACGAGGGCCTGCGCGCCCAGGCCGGGCGCCTGCTGTCCCTCCTGGACGAGCGGCCCGCCCTGCCGCTCGCCGACCTCGCCCACGCGCTCGCCACCTCACGGACCGCCCTCGACCACCGCGCGGCCGTCGTCGCCGACGACCGTGACACGCTCCACCGGGCCCTCGCCGCCCTCCGGGACGGCACGCCCGACGGCGCCCTGCTCACCGGCCGGTCCGGGCGCGGCCGCCTCGCGTTCCTCTTCACCGGCCAGGGCAGCCAGCGCCCCGGCACCGGACGCGAGCTCCACGACCGCCACCCCGTCTTCGCCGAGGCCCTCGACGCCGTCCTCGCCCGCTTCGACCTCGAACTCGACCGGCCGCTGCGCGAGATCCTCCTCGCCGAGCCGGGCACCGACGAGGCCGCCCTGCTCGACGACACCGCCTACACCCAGCCCGCCCTCTTCGCCCTCGAAGTCGCCCTCTTCCGGCTCGCCGAGTCCTGGGGCCTGCGCCCCGACTACCTCGCCGGGCACTCCATCGGCGAACTCGCCGCCGCCCACGTCGCGGGCGTGCTCTCCCTGGAGGACGCCTGCACGCTCGTAGCGGCACGCGGCCGGCTGATGGCCGCCCTGCCCCAGGGCGGCGCGATGTGCTCCCTCCAGGCGAGCGAGGAGGAGGTGCTGCCGCTGCTCGACGGGCAGGACGACCGCGTCTCCCTCGCCGCCGTCAACACCCCCGCCTCCGTCGGGGGGGGCGGGGGCGGCCGGCGCGGGGGGGGGGTGGAGGCGCCCGTCGCCGGCCGCGGCCGGCGGGCCCACCCCCGGCGCCGCAGCCCCCCCCACCACCCCCCCCCCGAAAAAAATGGGGGAACCGGAGCAGCAGGGCGGGGGGGGGGGGGACGGCGCCGCGGCCGCCCCCCCCCCG
>NZ_JBEZUS010000005.1:425021-489872 GCF_040636475.1 Streptomyces sp. NPDC037389 | reverse complement strand
AACGCCCGGTTACATTTCGAACCCGGAAGCTAAGCCTTTCAGCGCCGATGGTACTGCAGGGGGGACCCTGTGGGAGAGTAGGACGCCGCCGAACTTCTTTTGGAGAAAGCCCTGGCAGGGGATACCTGCCAGGGCTTTCTTGCGTTTACGGACACCGATACCGTTGCCGCCATGAGCGGCCATGCACAGTTGATGTGGGACGAAGCGGTAACAGGCTATGACTTCGGCCCCGGGCACCCGATGGATCCCGTACGGCTCGCCCTGACCATGCGACTGGTCGAGGCGTTCGAGCTGGACCGGGCGGTCCGTGTCGTCTCCGCGCCGCCCGCCGGCGAGTCGACTCTCCGCCTCGTCCACCGCCCCGATTACATCGCCGCCGTCCGTGAGGCATCGGCGGACCCCAAGGCCGCCGACATGTCCTATGGGCTCGGGACCGTCGACGACCCGGCGTTCGCCGGGATGCACGACGCCGCCGCGCTCATCGCCGGCCAGTCCGTGGGCGCCGCCGAGGCCGTGTGGAGCGGGGAGGTGTCGCACGCCGTGAACTTCGCCGGCGGGCTGCACCACGCCATGCCCGGCGCGGCATCCGGATTCTGCGTCTACAACGACGCGGCCCTCGCGATCGCCCGGCTGCTTGAGCTGGGTGCCGAGCGGGTGGCCTACGTGGACGTGGACGTCCATCACGGCGACGGCGTCCAGGCGGCCTTCTGGGAGGACCCCCGCGTCCTGACGATCTCCCTGCACGAGCACCCCCACACCCTCTTCCCGCGGAGCGGCTGGCCGACGGAGACGGGGGCCCCGGGCGCCGAGGGCAGTGCGGTGAACGTGGCGCTGCCCGCGGGCACGGGCGACGCCGGGTGGCTGCGGGCCTTCCACGCGGTCGTACCGGAGCTCCTGGCGGCCTTCCGGCCGCAGGTGCTGGTGACCCAGCACGGGGCCGATACCCACTTCGAGGACCCGCTGGCACATCTGGCCGTCTCGCTCGACGCACAGCGCCATGTGGCCGCCGTCTGCCATGAGTTGGCGCATCGTCACGCCGACGGCCGCTGGGTGGCCCTGGGGGGCGGTGGGTACGCCGTGGCGGATGTGGTGCCGCGGTCGTGGACCCATCTGGTGGCCATCGCCGCCGGCCGGCCGGTGGATCCCACGTCGCCAGCGCCGGACCTGTGGCGGAGTGAAGTGTTCAGGCGCACGGGACAGTTGGGGCCGTTGAGGATGACGGATGGCTGTGAGCCGGAGTGGCGGTCGTTCGAGGAGTCGGGGTACGACCCGGCCGATCGACTGGACCAGGCGATCCTCGCGACCCGTAGGGCGGCGTTCCCGGCCCACGGGCTGCTGCCCTAGCCGCCCTGGCCACGTCGCCCTCGGGAGCTCGGAAGCTCGGGAGCCGGTCGCCCTCGGGAGCCTCGCCGTCCCCGACGGCCTCAACTCCCGTTAGCCCTCGCGTGGGACGCCTCCCCGAATCCTCACCGCCCGTCGTTCCCGTCCGCGACCATCGGGCTCGTGCTGACCCGTCACGCGCTCCGCGGCCATCTCCTCGCCACCCGGCTGGCGGGGACCGTCGCCACGTCCAGGGAGCGGAGCCTGAGCCGCTACCGGTTGTTCGCCGCCCGGGATCCACGGGTGCTGATCGGGTTGGAGCCTAAATCTGACTGGCGTTTCCCCGAGTTGTTACAACTGATGGTCCAAAGGTGTGGTGTTTCAGCCGATCCCAAGCACACTTCCGGGCATGATGTGATCGATCCGGACCGCACGCTGGTGGCACTCGATGCCTTCGCCGATCGGCTCGCGACGGCGGCCGCGTTGGGCGCTCCCGTGCTCCTGGGCACCGGTCACCCCCACCCGCTCCTGGGCTTCTACGCCGCGTTGGCCGCCGCCCTGTCGTCGGCGGGATGCGATGTCCTCACCCCGGCGCAGGGTCGAAGTGTCGACATAACGACCCGGTTCGGCGTACGCACCTACAACCTTCACTACGCCCAGGGAGTCGCGATGGTGCGCGAACCCGGCGCACGGGGTCGCGGAAGTGAGCCCGGCGCGCATACTCATTCACCTCTCCCGGTTCGTACCGTGCTTGACGCCGCGGCGGGGTCGGGCGGGCCGTTGCCGGCCTTGGTCATCGGGGACCACGGATGGGTCTGCGGGGCAGGTCAGCTGGGCATTGAGGCCATCGGGCTGGCGGACTCGGACGACCCCGCGCTGTTCGTCGGAGAGGCCGAGGGGCGAGTGTCCGTCGCCGTTCCGCTTGATGACACTGTGCGGTCTGATTACTACCGACCGCTTACTCGCTATGTACTCAATCGAGCGTGTCTGTCACAGTAGGCGGCCGATGGCTGCTCCTCTTCCCCACTCGCATCACCCGCCCCTAACCTGGGGAGTGAGCGCGCAGCGACGAGGAGTCACCGGAGGGGAAGCCGGTGCGCGTCATGTGCGGAAGGTTCAGGTGTGTCATGGCTGCTGGCGAAAGGCCTCTCAACGAGGTCGTGTTCCTTACCGTGGCTGAGGTGGCCGCGGTGATGCGAGTCTCCAAGATGACCGTGTACCGACTGGTGCACAGCGGTCATCTGCCGGCGATCCGGGTGGGCAGGTCGTTCCGGGTCCCAGAACAAGCGGTGCACGAGTACCTCCGAGAGTCCTACGTGGGGGTGGAAACAGCCTGACGGAGGCCCTGGATTACGCTGATCGCCCGGTGCCGGGTAGGCTGGCCCGATGTAGGTCGTGTGGGCTCGGACGCCCCGCACCGAGTGAATCGATGTAAGCGAGGGTAGTCGTGGGCTCTGTTATCAAGAAGCGGCGCAAGCGGATGGCCAAGAAGAAGCACCGCAAGCTGCTCAAGCGCACGCGTGTTCAGCGTCGCAACAAGAAGTAAGCAGCGCCGCTGTGCTCGTCCCGCAGCCCTCCCACCGGTCACGGTGGGAGGGCTGCGGTGCGTTGCGGTGAGTAAAGCCTTCGCTACGGCTTGAAATGACGCCCGGCCCGACCGGCGGTCATCACAGTGCAACAACGACCCGCTACGGTGGCCGCGACAGGGCACCGCTCGTCTCTCCAGACGTGGGAAGGAAGGCGCTGATCTTGGGCAAGGTCGTGCTCGTCACCGGAGTCGCACGGCAGCTGGGCGGAAGGTTCGTCCGCCGTATCCAGCGCGAGCCCGACGTCGACCGCGTCATCGGGGTGGACGCGGTGCCACCCGAGCACCATCTCGGCGGGGCCGATTTCCTACGGGCGGACATCCGCCACCCGACGATCGGCAGGGTCCTGGCGGAGCACTCCGTCGACACCGTCGTCCACATGGACGTCAACGGCACCCCGCTGGGCAAGCGCGGCAGCCGGGCCTCGGTCAAGGAGACCAACGTCATCGGCACCATGCAGCTGCTCGGTGCCTGCCAGAAGACCCCGTCCGTCAAACGGCTGGTGATCAAGTCCAGCACGAACGTGTACGGTTCCGCCCCCCGGGACCCCGCGGTCTTCACCGAGTCCACGCCGCCCAAGTCGCTGCCCAGCGGTGGCTTCGCCAAGGACGTCGTCGAGGTCGAGGGCTATGTCCGCGGCTTCGCCCGCCGCCGGCCGGACGTGGCCGTGTGCGTGCTGCGCTTCGCGAACGTGCTGGGGCCCTGTGCCGACTCGCCGCTGGCGGAGTACTTCTCGCTGCCCGTGCTGCCCACCGTGCTGGGCTTCGACCCCCGGCTCCAGTTCGTCCACGAGGACGACGCCATCGAGGTGCTCCGGATCGCCGCCGGGGAGCCCGCCAGGTCCACGCTCAACAGCGGCACGTTCAATATCGCCGGGGACGGTGTCCTGCTGCTCTCACAGGCCGCCAGGCGCCTCGGGCGCCCCACGCTCCCCTTCTTCCTGCCGACCGTCACCTGGGTCGGCTCCGCGCTGCGGTCGGTCGGCGCCCTGGACTTCTCGCCCGAGCAGGTCCGGCTCCTCACCCACGGCCGTGTCGTCGAGACCACGCAGATGCGCGAGACCCTGGGCTTCCGCCCCCGGTACTCCACCCCGGAGGCCTTCGCGGACTTCGCCCGCAGTCGCGGCCCGGGGCTGCTGCCGCCCGAGACCCTCGCCCGTACCGTCGACCGGATCGCCGCGCTGATGCCTGCCGGCAGCGGCCAGAACTGAGGAGCGCACGCAGCATGGCCGATGCGAAGGTCATTCCGTTCGGCGAGGAGCCCCGGGCCAAGCGGCGGCCGGGCCGCACGGCCCGCGGCCGGACGAGCCGGGTGCCGGCGGCGCTCTCGCCCGTACCCGCCCAGCGGGAGGAGGAGCGGGCCCGCACCGGCCAGGAGGGCCGGCCGGAGCAGGCCGGGGACGGCGTCGCCGCCGGGGCCTCGGCCGGGGCGGGTACCGGGGACGGCGGCTGGGAGCGGAAGCTGGCCCATGGGCTGAACTTCCTGCGCCGCCGGATCACCGGCGAGTACGAGGTCGACGACTTCGGCTACGACCAGGAGCTCACCGATCAGGTGATCCTCTCGCTGCTGCGGCCCTTCAAGGAGAAGTACTTCCGGGTCGAGGTGAAGGGCATCGAGAACATCCCGGAGAAGGGCGCGGCGCTGATCGTCGCCAACCACTCCGGCACCCTTCCCATCGACGGCCTGATGCTCCAGGTCGCCGTGCACGACCACCACCCGGCCGGGCGGAACGTCCGGATGCTCGCCGCCGACCTGGTCTTCATGCTGCCGCTGATCAACGAGCTCTCCCGGAAGCTCGGCCACACCCTCGCCTGCGCCGAGGACGCCCAGACGCTGCTGGAGCGCGGCGAGGTGGTGGGGGTGATGCCGGAGGGCTTCAAGGGGATCGGGAAGCCGTTCTCCGAGCGGTACAAGCTCCAGCGATTCGGGCGGGGCGGCTTCGTCCAGACGGCACTGCGTGCCGGGGCGCCCATCGTGCCCTGCTCGATCGTCGGGGCCGAGGAGATCTATCCGATGCTCGGCAACTCCAAGACGGTCGCGCGGCTGCTGGGCATCCCGTACTTCCCGCTCACGCCGTCCTGGCCCTGGACGGGGCCGCTGGGGCTGGTGCCGCTGCCCACGAAGTGGACGATCCAGTTCGGCGAGCCCATCCCCACGGACGGCTATCCGCCGGAGGCCGCGGACGACCCGATGCTGATGTTCAACCTCACGGACCAGGTCCGGGAAACGATTCAGCACACGCTTTACAAGCTGCTCGTGCAAAGGCGGTCGGTGTTCTTCTGAGCTCGGAAAGCTCGGAAGAACACCGACCGCCGACGAGCGTTACTTGTCGTCCTCCCCGTGGAGGCCGAGCCCCGGGAGGATGTTCGGCAGCAGCGGGGGGATGGTGATGTCGGGCTGCTTGGACGGCTTGCCGTCCTTGCCGTGGGCCGACCGGTCCGCGCCCGCGCCGTCCGTGCCGGACGACGGCTGGAGCAGACCCGTACCGCCCAGCAGGCCCTCGTGCTCGTCCCGGCCGCTGGGGGAGGACTGGGCGGGCTTGCCGCTGGGGTGCTTGCCGTCGGCCGTGGCGGGAGCCTTGGGGCTCAGCGTGGGGCTGTCCTGGCCACTGCTGCCGGAGGAGCCCTGGCGGGCGGCCCCGGACGGGCTCGCGGTGCCGCCGCGCTTCTCATGGAGCAGCCCGCGCAGCGGCTCGACCTCATCGTCTATGGCGTTGAACACCGAGGACACGCCGTCCCCCACGTCGGCGAGCTGGACGGGGAGCCGCTCGCGCAGCCGGCTCCAGCCCTCGCGGTGCGAGGCGGTGAAGGAGGAGAGCCGCTGGATCGCGCCGAGCGAGCCATCGCGCTGATAGGCGTCGTGCAGCAGCCGGTGCCCCTCGGAGGCGTCGTGCTGCATCCCGGCCAGGGTGCGGCGGATCTCCGTCAGCGACTCGTGGTCGAGGTGGCCGGAGCGGCCCCGCTCCATCAGCCGATTGGCCTCCTGGAGCCGCGTCGACGCCTGGTCGAGGAAGAGCCCGCCCCGGTCGGAGTCGCCGTCGGCCATGCCGAGCCGGAGGTCCTCCATTCCGCGCTTGAGCCCGTACAGCGTGTCGCCGGGCAGGGCGCCGGCGCTCGCCGCGGCCACACCGCCGAAGGCCCCCGCCGCCACGCCGACCGTGAGGCCGCCTGCGGCGAGCCCCTTGGACCAGCGGGAGCGCGGCCTGAGCCGGCTCAGCGCCCGGTGGGCACCCCGCCCGGAGCGCTGCGCCGGAACGGCGCCGCCCCCGGCGAACTGGGCCTCCATGGCGGCGATCAGCTGCGCCCGCTGAACGGTTTTGACCTCGGCGTCCAGCTCGGGGGCCGGCAGTGCGCCGAGGCCGCCCGTCAGCGTCAACAGCCTTGTCTGCTCGGTGTCTTCCAGTGATGGGCCGGACTGTGTGGCCGCAGCACCCTGGACTTCCTGGTCCTCCAGGGCCTGGGCGAAGGCGTTCGCCCGCCGGTGCGCCGATACATTCGCGATCACAGGCGGCACCTCCTCTCGTCATGACGGTCGACTCCCCGGGGCACCTGAAGGGTTGCACGCCGTGAACGCATCCACTCGATTGAGTGAGTGAATACGGTCACGAAGTGCCTTGGGGAAGTCTGCATCCCGGACAACGAGTGGCGCGGCAGTCGGGTTACGCGGCCGGAGCGAGGTGGCCGCCGGTGAGTGAATCCAGGCATCGGGTCGGTGAAAGGTCCGGTGGGATCAGCGGGCGTCGTCCGGGAGGAGCCGGGCGAGGGTGCGTACGGCCCGGTACTGGAGCGTCTTGATCGCGCCCTCGTTCTTCCCCATCACCCGGGCGGTCTCGGCGACCGAGAGGCCCTGGAGGAAGCGGAGGGTGACGCATTCCTGCTGCTGTGGATTGAGCTTGCGCACCGCCTCCAACAGGGCGGCGTTGGAAAGGGATTCGAGGACGGAGTCCTCCGGGCTGCGCTCGACCTCATTGGCGTCGAGCATCTCGCCGGTGGTCACCTCCAGCCGGAAGCGCGACGACTTGAAGTGGTCCGCGACCAGATTGCGGGCGATGGTCACCAGCCAGGCGCCGAAGTCGCGGCCCTGCCAGGTGAACGTGCCGATGCGGCGCAGGGCGCGCAGGAAGGTCTCGCTGGTCAGGTCCTCGGCCGTGGCCCGGCCGCCGACGCGGTAGTAGATGTAGCGGTAGACGGTGTCGGCGTACTGGTCGTAGAGCCGGCCGAAGGCCTCGGCCTCGCCCGCCTGGGCACGTTCGACCAGGTCGAGCATCCGGGCGCTGTCGCTGTCGGCGCTGGGGCGGCGGGGGGCGGTGGACGTGGCGGTGGCGGCTCCTCGGCGGGTTCGTCTGCCGACGGCGGCGCCGCTCTCGGCGAGGGCGTAGCAGGGGCCGGCATGGCCGCCCACCGCTACGGGGGCGAGCGTGGCGAAGGCGGGGACGGCGTACGCGGTGGGGACGAAGACGCGCAGCCGGTCGAGGACCGCTGCGCGCAGCGTAGCCAGGCCCGAGGCGTCAACCCCGACGTGTGGGTACACGGGACTCCCAGAGGCAGAGCTTCCATCACGTGCAGTGCCGGACCGTTCACTCGTCGTAGGGACAAGCGGGTACCGGATTGCGTCTGAGGAGAATAACCCTTCGTACAGGCAGCGCTACACCGAGTTGCCTAAATCATCGTTTCCGTTCGATCTTCTTACGGTTCATGGCCGATCAAATATCGAACTACAAACGGAAGTTGACCGGAATTGGCGAGAGTGTGGCCGATTGGGCAGCGTGTTGTGGCAATCCGGACACGCAAGGACTGCCGGGGGCCATGTGGGGGTATGACAAAAGGATTGCCTGTGCGATCAAGGCGATTACGGGCAGTGGCGAGGAGGCGCGCCGAAGCGTCGCCCGTACCGGTGATGGCGGCACACCCGGCGGTGGGCGGACGAATGGGGACGCCGGACCCGGATTCCGGGCCCGGCTCGCAGACGGTTCAGCGGTGATCGTTCAGCGGTGATCGTTCAGGGGTGGTTCAGCGGCGGCGGCGGTGCAGCGCGATACCGGCGGCCGCGCCGCCCGCGAGCGCGCCGAGGCCCGCCGCGGCGGGGATGCCGATCTTGGCGGCCTTGCGGCCCGTCCGGTAGTCGCGCAGCCGCCAGCCGTGCTCGCGCGCGTGCTTGCGCAGCCGGCCGTCGGGGTTGACCGCGTAGGGGTGGCCGACGAGCGAGAGCATCGGGATGTCGTTGGCCGAGTCGCTGTAGGCGGCGCAGTGGGCCAGGTCCAGGCCCTCGGCGGCGGCCAGGGCGCGGACGGCCTCCGCCTTGGCCGGGCCGTGCAGCAGCTCGCCGACCAGCTTGCCCGTGTAGACGCCGCCGACCGACTCGGCGACCGTGCCCAGCGCGCCGGTCAGGCCCAGCCGGCGCGCGACGATCGTCGCGGTCTCGACGGGGGCGGCGGTGACCAGCCACACCTTCTGGCCCGCGTCCAGGTGCGCCTGGGCCAGAGCGCGGGTGCCGGGCCAGATGCGCTCGGCCATGTACTCGTCGTAGATCTCCTCGCCGATGGTCATCAGCTCGGAGACGCGGTGGCCCTTCACGATCGACAGGACGCTGTCGCGGGCCTCCTGCACATGCTCGGGGTCCTCGATGCCGGCGAGCCGGAACCAGGTCTGCTGCCAGGCGAAGCGCGCGAGCTCGCGCTTGCCGAAGAAGTGCCGCTTGTAGAGGCCCCGGCCGAAATGGAACATGGCGGCGCCTTGCATGACCGTATTGTCCAGGTCGAAGAACGCGGCGGCCTTCTCGTCGCCCACGACGGGGAAGTCGGGCTCGGGCTCCGGAGGCGCGGCCGGGCCCCCGGCCAGGGCCTCTTCGTTCTCCTGGGCGGACTTGCGGGCTGCCTCCGCCGCCGCCTCGCCGGCCAGCACGCTGCGTGCGGTGGCGGAACGCCTGCGGTAAGTGAGCCATCCGAGTGCGGCCATGCCGCGAGCATAGCCAGTTTGTTCGGGGTAACCGGAGTCCCCTCCGCCGTGATGGCGTGAACTCTGCGCGTCGGGCCGGTGACCCACCGGGTGGCAGCCCTGGTCGCCGGGGCCGCGGGGGAGCGCGATCAGGCGCCGAGGGCCTTGCGCAGCCGGTCCGGGTTCACCCGCCAGAAGTCGTGCTGGGCGCCGTCGACGAGGATCACCGGGATCTGCTCCCAGTACTTGCGGTGGAGCTCCTCGTCCTCGGTGATGTCCTTCTTCTCCCAGCGGGCACCCAGCTCGCCGCAGATCTCGGCGATCACGGCCTCGGCGTCGTCGCACAGGTGGCAGCCGGGCTTGCCGATCAGCGTGACGACGCTGTCGGCCGGGTTCTTGCGGGCGCCGCGGCGCAGGAGCGGACTCATGCCGGCCATTCTGGCAGCCACGGGCGGGCGCCGGAGCAAGCTCCGGCGCGACGGGAATGGATGCCTGAGTCGACTAACATCGAGGGCGATTTATTGGTGTCCGGGAGGAAACAGCCCCCCGGGAGGCGGCGACGCGGTGAGGAGTGGACGGCCATGACCCCGTCGGCCTGCTCCTGGTGCGCGAGTGGCCTGAGTGGCAGTCGTGGTGCCACCGGCCATGGTTCCCGCCTTGACGGGAATCACCGCGTGACCCCCGTCACTTTGACCGGGCAAATCGGACACCATCTTTGTGCACGCGTTCACAAAGGCATAGCCTGCCTTCAACAGGGCGGTTCTGGGACAAGGCGCTGCCCGCAGCCCCGCTCTACCCGCAGGAGCACCGTGGCAACTGGCCGAACTCACCGACCGGCGACCCGAAGCCGAGGGATCCCCGAGGCCACCGTCGCCCGGCTACCGCTGTATCTGCGCGCGCTGACCGCGCTCTCCGAGCGCTCGGTCCCCACGGTCTCCTCCGAGGAGCTGGCCGCCGCGGCCGGCGTGAACTCCGCCAAGCTGCGCAAGGACTTCAGCTACCTCGGCTCGTACGGCACCCGCGGCGTGGGCTACGACGTGGAATACCTCGTCTACCAGATCTCCCGCGAGCTCGGCCTCACCCAGGACTGGCCGGTCGTCATCGTCGGCATCGGAAATCTCGGCGCGGCCCTCGCCAACTACGGCGGCTTCGCCTCCCGCGGCTTCCGTGTCGCGGCCCTGATCGACGCCGACCCCGCGATGGCCGGCAAGCCGGTCGCCGGGCTGCCCGTGCGGCACACCGACGAACTCGAGTCGATCATCCGCGACAACGGCGTCTCCATCGGCGTCATCGCGACCCCCGCCGGCGCCGCCCAGCAGGTCTGCGACCGGCTCGTCGCCGCAGGGGTCACCTCGATCCTCAACTTCGCGCCGACCGTGCTGTCCGTGCCCGACGGCGTGGACGTGCGCAAGGTCGACCTCTCCATCGAGCTCCAGATCCTCGCCTTCCACGAGCAGCGCAAGGCCGGCGAGGAGAGCGGCCCGGCGGCCGCCGCGGCGTCCCGTACCGGCGCGCCCGCGCGTACGGCCCCGGTCGCGGGCAGCGGAAAGGGACCGGAGGGGGACGTCCCCGCCGTGATGCCGGCATGAGTCTCCTGGTCGTAGGCCTCAGCCACCGCAGCGCACCCGTGAGCGTGCTCGAGCGGGCCGCCCTCGCGCGCGAGACGCAGGCGCGTCTCGCGCACGACGCGCTGGCCGCCGAGCCCGCCACCGAGGCGGCGGTCCTGGCCACCTGCAACCGCATCGAGCTCTACGCCGACGTGGACAAGTTCCACGCCGGTGTGGCCGAGCTGTCCACGCTGCTCGCCCGGCACTCGGGCGTCGGCCTGGAGGAGCTCACTCCGTATCTCTATGTGCACTACGAGGACCGGGCCGTCCACCACCTCTTCTCGGTGGCCTGCGGGCTGGACTCGATGGTCGTCGGCGAGGGCCAGATCCTCGGCCAGATCAAGGACGCCCTCGCCCTCGGCCAGGAGCTCCACACCGCCGGCCGGCTGCTGAACGACCTGTTCCAGCAGGCCCTGCGGGTCGGCAAGCGCGCCCACAGCGAGACCGGCATCGACAAGGCCGGCCAGTCCCTGGTGACCTTCGGCCTTGAGCAGCTCGCGGACGGCACCCCCGTCACCGAGTGGGCGGCCGACAAGCGCGCCCTGATCATCGGCGCGGGCTCCATGTCCTCGCTCGCGGCGGCGACCCTCGCGCGCGCGGGCGTCGGCCACATCGCCGTCGCCAACCGCACCCTGGAGCGGGCCGAACGGCTCGCGCGGATCCTCACCGAGCCCGGCGCCCCCGGCGCGGTGACGGCCACGGCGGTGGAGATGACCGCCGTGCCCGCCGAGCTGTCGCTCGCCGACATCGTGGTGTCCTGCACGGGCGCCACCGGCCTGGTGCTGACGGCCGACGTCGTCCGGGCCGCCCTCGCCGCTCGCGACGGCGCGGCCCTGGCCCTGCTCGACCTCGCCATGCCCCGCGACATCGACGCCGCCGTCCACCGCCTGGAAGGCGCCCGGCTCGTCGACATCGAGACCCTGGCCGAGGCCTCGGCCGACGCCCCCATGGCCGCCGACGTCGACCAGGTGCGCACCATCGTCTCCGACGAGGTCGCCGCCTTCGGCGCCGCCCAGCGCGCCGCGCACATCACCCCCACCGTGGTGGCCCTGCGCGCCATGGCAGCCGACGTCGTGGCCGGGGAGATGGCCCGGCTCAACGGCCGGCTGCCCGGTCTCGACGACAGACAGCGTGCGGAGATCACCCAGGCCGTGCGCCGCGTCGTCGACAAGCTCCTGCACGCGCCCACCGTCCGGGTCAAGGAACTCGCCTCGACCCCCGGTGGCGCCGGCTACGCCGACGCCCTGCGGGAGCTCTTCGACCTCGACCCGCAGGCGGTCGCGGCCGTCAGCAAGGCGGACCCCCAACACGGTCGCCCCAACACAGCACGGGAGTCGGCATGAACGACACCACCGCCACGGCGCCCCTGCGACTGGGCACCCGGCGCAGCAAGCTGGCCATGGCCCAGTCCGGGATGGTGGCCGAGTCCGTACGACAGCTCACCGGCCGCCCGGTCGAGCTCGTCGAGATCACCACTTACGGTGACGTCTCGCGCGAGGCCCTCGCGCAGATCGGCGGCACCGGCGTCTTCGTCTCCGCGCTGCGCGACGCGCTGCTCGCGGGCGAGATCGACTTCGCCGTCCACTCGCTGAAGGACCTGCCGACCGGCCAGCCGGACGACCTCGCCCTCGCCGCGATCCCGCTCCGCGAGGACCCGCGCGACGTGCTCGTCGCCCGCGACGGGCTGACCTTCGAGACCCTCCCCGAGGGCGCGAGGATCGGCACGGGTTCGCCCCGCCGCATGGCACAGCTCAACGCCTGGGCCCGCGCGCTGGGCCGCCGCATCGAGACCGTGCCGATCCGCGGCAACATCGACACCCGCATCGGCTTCGTCACCAGTGGCGAGCTGGACGCCGTCGTGCTGGCCGCCGCCGGGCTCAACCGGATCGGCCGGATCGACGAGGCGACCCAGTTCCTCTCGTCCGACACTGTTTTGCCCGCCCCCGGCCAGGGGGCCCTGGCGATCGAGTGCGCCATGACCAACGCACCGCTCGCCGCCACGCTCGCCGAGCTCGACGATCCGCGCACGCGGCTCGCCGTCACCGCCGAGCGGTCCCTGCTCGCCGCGCTGGAGGCCGGATGCAGCGCACCTGTGGGTGCGCTGGCCGATTTCCAGGGCGACGACCGGGCTGTCACCGAAATGCGCCTGCGCGGCGTCGTCGGCACGACCGACGGTTCCACGCTGGTGCAGCTGTCCACCACCGGTCCCGTACCCGCGTCCGACGAGGACGCCCTTGCACTCGGCCGCGCTCTCGCAGCCGAGATGCTCGACAAGGGTGCGGCCGGTCTTATGGGGGAGCGAGCACTTTGAACCCCACCGCCCCGAACCATTCCGCGCACGGGCACGTCACCTTCCTCGGTGCCGGCCCCGGTGACCCGGGTCTGCTGACGTTGCGTGCCGTGGAGGCGCTGGCGGCCGCGGACGTCCTGATCGCCGATCCGCAGGTGCTCGACGTGGTGCGTACCCACGCCCGCAGCACCGTGGACACGCCTGTCCAGACGGTGACCGACGAGGCGTCAAAAACCGCTGACGTCTCCGTTCTCAGGGACACCGCCAATCTTGTCATGTCGGCCGCGCGCGGCGGCAAGCGGGTCGTCCGTGCGGTGCTCGGCGACCCCGGCCTCGACGGCTACGCCGCCGAGGAGATGCTGGCCTGCGCCGCCGAGGGCATCACCTTCGAGGTCGTGCCCGGCGTCGCCACCGCCGTCGGCGTGCCCGCCTACGCCGGCGTGCCGCTGCGCGACGGCCGGGGCGGTGACGTCCGCTTCGTGGACGCCCGTACCGCCAGCGCCACCTGCTGGGCCGAGGTCGGCGCGAGCCAGGTGACGGCGGTGGTCTCCACCACCCTCGACCGCGTCGTCGCCACCGCCGGCGAGCTCGTGGCCGCCGGCCGCAAGCCCGACACCCCGCTGAGCGTCACCGTCGCCGGCACCACCACCCGCCAGCGCACCTGGACCGCCACCCTCGGCACCCTCCAGCAGACGCTGAAGGCCGCCAAGGTGCTGCCCACCGCCGACGGCGCCCAGCCCGTCATAGCCGTGGTCGGCGAGCGCAGCGCTGCCGAGCAGCGCGAGCGGCTGTCGTGGTTCGAGTCCAAGCCGCTCTTCGGCTGGAACGTGCTCGTCCCGCGCACCAAGGAGCAGGCCGCCTCGCTCTCCGACCAGCTGCGCTCCTACGGCGCCGTGCCCAGCGAGGTCCCGACCATCGCGGTCGAGCCCCCGCGCACCCCGCAGCAGATGGAACGCGCGGTCAAGGGCCTGGTCACCGGCCGCTACGAGTGGATCGCGTTCACTTCCGTCAACGCCGTCAAGGCCGTTCGCGAGAAGTTCGAGGAGTACGGCCTCGACGCGCGTGCCTTCGCCGGCATCAAGGTCGCGGCCGTCGGCGAGCAGACCGCCAAGTCGCTGATCGAGTTCGGCGTCAAGCCGGACCTGGTGCCCAGCGGCGAGCAGTCGGCGGCCGGTCTCCTGGAGGACTGGCCGCCCTACGACCCGGTCTTCGACCCGATCGACCGTGTCTTCCTGCCCCGCGCCGACATCGCCACCGAGACCCTGGTGGCCGGCCTGATCGAGCTGGGCTGGGAGGTCGACGACGTCACGGCCTACCGGACCGTACGGGCCTCGCCGCCGCCGGCCGAGACCCGCGAGGCGATCAAGGGCGGCGGTTTCGACGCCGTGCTGTTCACCTCGTCCTCCACCGTGCGGAACCTCGTCGGCATCGCCGGCAAGCCGCACAATGTCACCGTCATCGCCTGCATCGGCCCGGCCACCGCGAAGACCGCGGAGGAACACGGCCTGCGGGTGGACGTGCTGTCGCCCGAGCCCTCGGTGCACAAGCTGGCCGAGGCGCTCGCGGAGTTCGGCGCGGCCCGGCGCGACGCGGCCCTGGAGGCCGGCGACCCGGTCACCCGCCCGAGCGAGCGGCGGCCCGGATCGCGCAGAAGGGCACGGAGTTGAGCACCACGTACGGCACTTTCCCGGGGTCCCGGCCCCGGCGTCTCCGCACCACCCCGGCCATGCGCCGGATGGTCGCCGAGCACCGGCTGCACCCGTCCGACCTGATCCTTCCCGCCTTCGTGCGGGAAGGCGCGGCCGAACCGGTGCCGATCTCGGCCATGCCCGGGGTCGTCCAGCACACCCGCGACACCCTCCGTAAGGCCGCCGTCGAGGCGCTGGAGGCGGGCGTCGCCGGGATCATGCTCTTCGGCGTGCCCGAGGAGGCCAAGAAGGACGGCCTCGGCACCGCCGGCACCGACCCCGACGGCATCCTCCAGGTCGCCATCCGCGATGTGAAGGCCGAGGTCGGCGACGAGCTCGTCATCATGTCCGACCTCTGCCTGGACGAGTACACCGACCACGGCCACTGCGGCGTCCTCGACGCCGACGGCCGTGTCGACAACGACGCCACCCTCGAGCGCTACGCCGAGATGGCCCAGGTCCAGGCCGACGCCGGCGTCCATGTCGTGGGCCCCAGCGGGATGATGGACGGCCAGGTCGGCGTCGTCCGCGACGCCCTCGACCAGACCGGCCACGAGGACGTGTCGATCCTCGCCTACACCGCCAAGTACGCGTCCGCGTTCTACGGCCCGTTCCGCGAGGCCGTCGGCTCCTCCCTCCAGGGCGACCGCAAGACCTACCAGCAGGACCCGGCCAACCTCCGCGAGTCGATGCGCGAGCTCGAACTCGACCTCGCCGAGGGCGCCGACATGGTCATGGTCAAGCCCGCCCTGCCCTACCTCGACGTCCTCGCCAAGGTCGCCGAGAGCGTCGACGTGCCCGTCGCCGCCTACCAGATCTCCGGCGAGTACGCGATGGTCGAGGCCGCCGCCGCCAACGGCTGGATCGACCGCGACCGCGCCATCATGGAGACCCTCACCGGCATCAAGCGCGCCGGCGCGAACATGATTCTCACGTACTGGGCCACGGAGGTCGCGCGGCAGCTCTAGCCGTCCCCACCCCGCCCGTCACACAGCGCGATGGCGGCGTTCCCCGGCCGATGAGGCCCCGGAACGCCGCCATCGTCGTACCCGGCCTGCGAAGCCCTCGCCCCTGCGTCACATTTGCGCAGCTCACGCGAGAGGAGGCGCATAGTTCACGATCGTCACCCACACAGGTCGAGTCTTGGCGAAATGACGGAGGCGCGGCGTACGCGCTCGGACCATGACTACCGTGTGTGTCAGGTCGCTTACCCCGGCGCTTATCGCGGCGCTCATCCCCCGGAGGCGTGCATGAGCCATGACCCCGAACTCACGGACGACTGGGAGTACACGCTTCAGGTCCCCTCGGACCCCATGGCGCCGTGCATCGCGCGCCGCACGCTGCGCACCATCTTCGAGGAACACGGATTCCTGGAACTCGCCGATACCGCCGAGCTCCTCACCTCGGAGCTGGTCACCAACGCCTACCGCTACTCCGACGGACCCGCGTCCGTACGCGTCAAACGCGAGGGCGACCGCGTCAGGGTCGCCGTCTGGGACACCAACCCCCGCCTTCCCGCCCTCGACGGCGTCACCCTGCCCGACGCCGAGAACAGCGCCGAACAGGGCCGCGGACTGGGCCTGGTGCAGTGGTGCGCCGACAGCTGGGGCGGCTTCGCCCTGCGCGACCAGCCACAAGGGCTGGTCGGCAAGCTCATCTGGTTCGAGCTCGGGGCCGCCGGAGGCTGAGCCCTCAGAGGCGCTCGGGCGTCCGGATGCCCAGCAGCGCCATGCCCTGGCGCAGCGTGCGGGCCGTCAGGTCGCACAGGAACAGACGGTTCTCCACCAGCTCCGGCGCGTTCTGGTCGCTCAGCACCTGGCACTGGTCGTAGAAGGTCGTGTACAGCGAGGCCAGCTGGTACAGGTACCCGGCCAGCTTGTGCGGCGCGTACTCCTCGGCCGCCTCCGCCACCGTCGCCGCGAACTGGTCCAGGTGCAGCCCCAGGGCACGCTCCGCCGGAGCCAGCACGAGCTCCGGGTGCGCCACGGGCTTCGCCTCGCCCGCCCGGCGCAGGATCGACTGGATACGGGCGAACGCGTACTGGAGGTAGACCGAGGTGTCACCGTTGAGGGACACCATCTGGTCCAGGTCGAACTTGTAGTCGCGCGCCGCCGAGGTCGACAGATCCGCGTACTTCACCGCGCCGATGCCCACCTGGGCACCACGCTCGGCGATCTCCGCCTCGCTCAGGTCCTGGGCCTTCTCACGGACGATCGCCGAAGCGCGGGAGACCGCCTCGTCCAGCAGGTCCACCAGACGGACCGTCTCGCCCTCACGGGTCTTGAACGGCTTGCCGTCCTTACCCAGCACCGTGCCGAAGCCCAGCTGGACCGCCGTGGTCCCCTCCGTCAGCCAGCCGGCCCGACGAGCGGTCTCGAAGACCATCTTGAAGTGCAGCGACTGCCGGGAGTCCACCACGTACAGCAGCGTGTCGGCCTTGAGGTTGAAGACCCGGTCACGGATCGCGGACAGGTCCGTCGCCGCGTAGCCGAAGCCACCGTCGGACTTCTGCACGATCAGCGGCACCGGATTGCCCTCCGGGCCCTTCACATCGTCGAAGAACACGCACAGCGCGCCCTCGGAGCGGACGGCGACGCCCGACTCCTCCAGCATCCGGCACGTCTCGGCGAGCATGTCGTTGTAACCGGACTCGCCGACGATGTCCTCGTCGCGGATCTCCACGTCCAGCTTGTCGAAGACCGAGTAGAAGTAGATCTTCGACTCGTCGACGAACTTCTGCCACAGGGCGAGCGTCTCCTCGTCCCCGGCCTGAAGATCCACCACCCGGCGACGGGCCCGCGCCTTGAACTCCTCGTCCGAGTCGAAGAGCGCGCGCGAGGCCTTGTACAGCCGGTTGAGGTTGGACATGGCCTCCTCGCCGGAGGCCGCTTCGTCACCCTCGGCCTTGTGGTCCAGCTCGTGCGGGTGCTCGATCAGGAACTGGATGAGCATGCCGAACTGCGTGCCCCAGTCACCGATGTGGTGACGGCTGACCACCTTCTCGCCGGTGAACTCCAGAAGCCGGACGACCGAATTACCGATCACCGTGTTCCGCAGATGACCGACGTGCATCTCCTTGGCCACGTTCGGCTGCGCCCAGTCGACCACCGTGGTGCCCGGGTTCTCCTTGAACGGCACACCCAGCCGGTCGTCCGCCGCACGGGCCGCCAGCGTCCGCGTGATCGCCCCGTCGGCCACCGTGATGTTGAGGAAGCCCGGGCCCGAGACCTCGACGTCCTTGATCACATCACCGGCCGGAAGGCCCTCGACGACCTTCGCGGCCAGCTCGCGCGGATTGCCCTTGAGCTTCTTCGCCAGCGCCAGCATGCCGTTGGCCTGGAAGTCCGCCCGGTCGCTTCGTCGCAGCAGCGGATCGACGACACCGGCCTCCGGCACAGCGGCCGAGAGGGCGTCCGTGATGCGCTGGTCGAGCGTGGAAGCGAGCGAGGGAACCGAAGCCATGGGATGGGAGCCATTCCGGTAGGCGGCATTTTTCGACCCCCCGAGTATCCCACGCGCTATCACAGCCCCCCACGGAATTCGCCCGCCCCCGGGCAACCCGTCCGCCATCCCGGTCGTCTGGGACAATGGCCCTGCCAGGACCGTAAGGAAGGAAGTGCCGTGGCTCAGGCTCAGAGCACCGAGGCCGACTGGGTCTCCCGTTTCGCCGACGAGGTCATCGCCGAAGGCGAGCGCCGCGCCCCCGGCAAACCCATTGTCGTAGCCTCCGGCCTGTCGCCCTCCGGCCCGATCCACCTCGGAAACCTCCGCGAGGTCATGACCCCGCACCTGGTCGCCGACGAGATCCGCCGCCGGGGCCACGAGTGCCACCACGTCCTCTCCTGGGACGACTACGACCGCTACCGCAAGGTCCCCGCCGGCGTCGACCCGTCCTGGGCCGAGCACATCGGCAAGCCGCTGACCGCCGTGCCCGCGCCCCCCGGCAGCCCCTACGGCAGCTGGGCCGAGCACTTCAAGGCCGCCATGATCGAGGCCCTGGACGAGCTGGGCATCGAGTACCGCGGCATCAGCCAGACCGAGCAGTACACCTCCGGTGTCTACCGCGAGCAGATCCTGCACGCGATGAAGCACCGCGGCGACATCGACGCGATCCTCGCCCAGTACCGCACCAAGGCCAAGCCCGGTGCGAAGAAGCAGCAGAAGCCCGTCGACGAGGCCGAGCTGGAGGCCGCCGAGGGCTCCGGCGCCGCGGCCGAGGACGACGGCAGCGCCGGCGACGCGGGCTACTTCCCGTACAAGCCGTACTGCACCGCCTGCAACAAGGACCTCACCACGGTCACGGCGTACGACGACGAGACCACCGAGCTCGCCTACACCTGCACCGCCTGCGACCACGCCGAGACCGTCCTCCTCAAGGAGTTCGACCACGGCAAGCTGGTCTGGAAGGTCGACTGGCCCATGCGCTGGGCCTACGAGGGCGTGATCTTCGAGCCCTCCGGCGTCGACCACTCCTCGCCCGGCTCGTCCTTCCAGGTCGGCGGCCAGATCGTCGGCCCGATCTTCGGCGGCGAACAGCCCATCGGCCCCATGTACGCCTTCGTCGGCATCAGCGGCATGGCCAAGATGTCCTCCTCCAAGGGCGGCGTCCCCACCCCCGGCGACGCCCTCCAGATCATGGAGGCCCCGCTGCTGCGCTGGCTCTACGCCCGCCGCAGGCCCAACCAGTCGTTCAAGATCGCCTTCGACCAGGAGATCCAGCGGCTCTACGACGAGTGGGACAAGCTCTGCGGCAAGGTCGCCGACGGCACCGTCCTGCCCGCCGACGCCGCCGCCCACAGCCGCGCCGTCCGCACGGCCGCCGGTGACCTGCCCGCCACCCCGCGCCCGCTGCCCTACCGGACGCTGGCCTCGGTCGTCGACATCACCGCCGGCCACGACGAGCAGACCCTGCGCATCCTCGGCGACCTCGACCCCGAGAACCCGGTCACCTCGCTGGACGAGACCCGCCCGCGCCTCGACAAGGCCGAGCACTGGATCAACACCCAGGTCCCCGCCGAGTCCCGCACCGTCGTGCGCACCGAGCCCGACCACGAGACCCTCGCCACCCTCGACGAGCAGTCCCGTGCCTCGCTGCGGCTGCTCCTCGACGGCCTGGACGAGCACTGGTCCCTGGACGGCCTGACCACGCTGGTCTACGGCGTGCCCAAGGTCCTCGCGGGCCTTGAGCCCGACGCCAAGCCCACGCCGGAGCTCAAGGTCGCGCAGCGCGAGTTCTTCGCCCTGCTCTACCAGCTCCTCGTCGGCCGCGACACCGGCCCGCGCCTGCCCACGCTGCTGCTCGCGGTCGGGGCGGACCGGGTGCGCAAGCTGCTGGCGGCGTAGCCCGTACGCACGGAAGGGCCCCGGCCCGGTGACCTGATCGTCACCGGGCCGGGGCCCTTTTCCGTCTCCCTTACGGGGACTTACTTGTTCGCCGTGGCGACCGCCGTCACGACTTCCTTCGTCGCCTCCTGGCCGTCCTTGCTCAGCGCGTCGGCGTCCGGCGTCTTCGCTCCTTGGAGCCCCGCGCCGCTGTACTTGACCGTGATCACGACATTCGCCGTGCGGGCCACGACGGTCTCGTTCTTGTGGTCGTTGTCGTCCTTCTTCGTGGTCGTGCTCACCACGCCGGCCTCGTCGCCGATGCCCGACGCCTTGTCCGTCTTCGCGTCCTTGGCGCCGTCCGCGGTGGTGGCCACCGAGACCTGCTTCGCCACGAAGTCCTGTGCCCGCTTCTCGCCCGTGCCCAGCGTCGGGTCGGAGGCGAACCGCTTGAGGGAGACGGTCAGCGTACGGAACTGGAGGTCCTTGACGTCCTCGTCGTTCAGGCCGCTCCAGAAGCAGCTCGCCGAGTCGTTGGTGTCGCTGGAGGGGAGGGCCTTGCCCTCCTTCTTCTCCGCCTTGGGCACCAGCTTGTCGATGGTCTTCTCGGAGAGCGTCTTGCACACCTCCGGCAGCTTGCCGAACGTGGCCGCCTTCACGGAGGGGGCGGCGCTCGGGGTGGCCGGGGCGGAGGTCTTGCCCGACTCCTTCTTCTGGGACCCCGAGTCGGAGTCCGAGCAGCCGGTGGCGACGAGCATCACCGGTACTGCGGCGCAGGCGAGGATTCGGGCGAGTCGCGGGGCTGTGGGTCGGTGCATGGGTCCTTCGCTCATTCGTGTCGGTGACGCGGGGGCGGTGCGGGAGCGGTCCGGGGGCTCGGGGCTTGCCTACGGGCGGGGGCTCGGGGGCTTGCCTACGGGCACGGTACGCGGCCCGCACGCGGCTGCCACGCCGAAACGCGCCCCCTT
The DNA here is from genome assembly GCF_040636475.1 of Streptomyces sp. NPDC037389. Lineage (NCBI taxonomy): Bacteria > Bacillati > Actinomycetota > Actinomycetes > Kitasatosporales > Streptomycetaceae > Streptomyces > Streptomyces sp. NPDC037389. The sequence goes on along the minus strand of NZ_JBEZUS010000005.1, from coordinate 469,158 downwards.
GGTTCCGCCAGGTGGTTCCCTCGGTTCCCTCTAGTTCCCGAAGTGGCCCGCGTCGAGTTCACGGGCGAGGCCGTGGGCCTTGCCCTGGAGGTCCAGGCTGCCGGGGACGTGGAGGGCGTCCGTCGTCCACTGGTCGTAGGCGATGGTGACCAGCACGTTCGAGGACCGGAAGACCACCTTCACATCGCGGTGCACCCCCGAGCCCGTCGTCGCCAGCTTGTCGTCGACGAAGGCGTCGTCCCCCAGGTCGTCGAGGACGCGCGGGGCCAGCTTGGGGTCGGCGGAGGGGGGCGCCGACGGGGTCATCGGCGCGACGGTGGCGTCCCCCAGCTGGGGCCCCGGCCCGGGGTCGGCGGTGTGGGCGCTCGCGGACGGGCTGCCGCCGCCGGGGCTGCCGCCGGGGCTCGCGGACGTCGTGGGGGCGGGGGTGGCGTTGGGGATGTGCGCGGCGGTGGCCTGGCGCTGGTACAGCTGTTTGGCCCGGTTCTCGTCGCTCATGCCCGGCTGGTACGAGACCACGCGCTCGAAGTCGACCGAGAGGTGGCGGGTGCCGTTGGGGGTCTCCAGCTTCCAGCGGCAGCCCACGCGGCGGTCGGTGTCATAGGTGATCGCCGCCTGGCCCTGGAGGAGCCGCTTGGCCTCCTCCTCGTCGCCGTCGCCCACGCCGGGCAGCATCCGCCGCAGCGTGTCCCGGCTGACATATCCGCACGGCTCGGGAAGGCTGTGGTACTTCCCGGGCTCGGCCGTGGCCGTCGACGTCCCGGCCTGTCCCGGCTTGGGGTCCTCGCCCCCGCCACCGGACCCGGACCCTCCGCCGCACCCGGTGAGCACCGCCGACAGCACCGCCGCCGAGGCCAGTGCGGCTGCCGGTGCGTACGCCCTTCGCTGCACTGTCCGTGGCTCCTCTCACCTGAAACCCACCGGAAAACCGGTTGTCGCCGCTGGGTGGCGACTGGACACAATGTGTACCGCAAGCGCTGCCGCGCCCGCCGTCCCGCTGTCGTGGATGAGGTGAGAGGTCCGGCTTTTGCTTTATCCACGCTTTTCGGGGGAATGAGGTAGGTATGTCGTACACCGAGGTGCCCGGCGCCCGGGTACCGATCCGCATGTGGGCCGACCCGGCCACGGTCGAGCCCGTCGCCATGCAGCAGCTGCGGAACGTCTCCACGCTGCCGTGGATCGAGGGCCTCGCCGTGATGCCCGACGTCCACTTCGGCAAGGGCGCCACGGTCGGCTCGGTGATCGCCATGCGGGGCGCGGTGTGCCCGGCGGCGGTGGGCGTCGACATCGGCTGCGGCATGTCGGCGGTGAGGACGTCGCTGACCGCCAACGACCTCCCGGGCGATCTCTCCCGGCTGCGGTCGAAGATCGAGGAAGCCATCCCGGTGGGCTTCGCGATGCACGACGACCCGGTGGACCCGCGCCGGCTCCACGGACTGCCGACGGCGGGGTGGGACGACTTCTGGGGGCGGTTCGACGGGGTCGCGGAAGCGGTCAAATTCCGTCAGGGTCGGGCGCTGAAGCAGATGGGTTCGCTCGGCGGGGGAAATCATTTCGTCGAATTCTGTCTCGATGAGGCAGGTTCGGTCTGGCTGATGCTCCACTCCGGCTCCCGCAACATCGGCAAGGAGCTGGCGGAGTACCACATCGGCGAGGCGCGGAAGCTGTCGCACAACCAGAACCTGGTCGACCGTGACCTGGCCGTGTTCATAGCCGACACCCCGCAGATGGCCGCCTACCGGCACGATCTGTTCTGGGCGCAGGAGTACGCGCGGCACAACCGCGAGATCATGATGGCCCTCTTCCAGGACGTGGTCCGCAAGGAGTTCAAGAAGGCCAAGCCGATATTCGAGCCGGTCATCTCCTGTCACCACAACTACGTGGCGGAAGAGACCTACGAAGGCGTCGATCTGCTGGTCACCCGCAAGGGCGCGATCCGCGCGGGCGGCGGCGAGTACGGCATCATCCCGGGCTCCATGGGCACCGGCTCGTACATCGTGCGGGGCCTGGGCAACGAGGCGTCGTTCAACTCCGCCTCCCACGGCGCGGGCCGCCGGATGAGCCGTAACCAGGCGAAGAAGCGCTTCTCCGAGCAGGATCTGGTGGAGCAGACGCGGGGCGTCGAGTGCCGCAAGGACCGTGGCGTCGTCGACGAGATCCCGGCCGCCTACAAGCCCATCGAGCAGGTCATGGAGCAGCAGCGGGACCTCGTCGAGGTCGTGGCGAAGCTCAAGCAGATCGTCTGCGTGAAGGGCTGACAGGGAGCGCGTCAGACGCTCTGTCCCTGCCCCCGTCCCCGGTCCTGCGGGTACCACCGCAGTTCGATCGTGTTGCCGTCCGGGTCCAGGACGTAGATCGACTCGGCGACGCCGCGGGCGCCGTAGCGGGGGCCGGGGCCGTCGGTGACGGTGAAGGTGCCGGAGGCGATGACCTCGTGCCAGTCGACGGGGTCGACGACCAGGCAGATGTGGTCGACGTTGGACTCGCCGCGTTCGTGGGCGACCAGGTCGATGATCGTGGTGGGGGAGACGCGGACGGAGGGGAAGGGGGCTTCGCCCGCTCGCCATTCCTCGACGCGGACCGGCTCCAGGCCCAGGGGGCCGGTGTAGAAGGCCAGGGCGCGCTCGACGTCGGAGACGTTGAGGACGAGGTGGTCGAAGGCGGTGACGCGCATGGGGTGCCCCCTGTTCCGTACGGGCCGCCCGGGGGCGGGCGGCTGTGCGTACGAAGCTAGTGCGCCGTGAGGGGTTCCGCATCGGTCGTGGGGACCGGGACCGTGGTCCCGGCCGGGGTCAGACCTCGCGGTGGACCTTGTAGTTGGACGCCTGGGCGCGGGGGCGGACGACGAGGAGGTCGATGTTGACGTGGGCGGGGCGGGAGACGGTCCAGCCGATGGTGTCGGCGACGTCGTCGGCGGTCAGGGGCTCGGCGACGCCCGTGTAGACGGCGTCGGCGCGGTCCTGGTCGCCGCGGAAGCGGGTGAGGGCGAACTCGTCGGTCCTGACCATGCCTGGGGCGATCTCGATGACGCGTACCGGCTGGCCGCACAGCTCCAGGCGGAGGGTCTCGGCGATGACGTGGGCGCCGTGCTTGGCGGCGACGTAGCCGCCGCCGCCCTCGTAGGTGGCGAGGCCCGCCGTGGAGGACAGGACGATGATCGTGCCCTCGGCCTCGACGAGGCGGGGGAGGAGGGCCTGGGTGGCGTTGAGGGTGCCCAGGACGTTGGTCTCGTACATCGTGCGCCAGTCGGCGGGGTCGGCGGTGGCGACGGTCTCGGTGCCGATGGCGCCGCCGGCGTTGTTGACGAGGACGTCGACCCGGTCGAGGCCGGCGGCGAAGGCGTCCACCGCGGCGCGGTCGGTGACGTCGAGGACGCGGACGAGCGCGTCGTGGCCCGCGGCGGTCAGCTCCTCGGCGAGGGCGGTCAGACGGTCCTCGCGGCGGGCGGTGAGCACGACGCGGAATCCGTCGGCGGCCAGCCGCCGGGCGGTGGCGGCGCCGATGCCGCTGCTCGCGCCGGTGATGACTGCGGTGCGGGTGCTCATGGTGGGCCTCCTGGGGCGGCTGGGGTCTATCCGCAGCATAGGGGCCCGGGCCCGGCCGGTCAGCGGCCGCGGGGCGCGTACATGATCACGGCGACGCCGGCGAGGCAGATCAGCGCGCCGATGACGTCGTAGCGGTCCGGGCGGTAGCCGTCGGCGACCATGCCCCAGGCCAGCGAGCCCGCGACGAAGACGCCGCCGTACGCGGCGAGGATCCGGCCGAAGTGGGCGTCCGGCTGCAGCGTGGCGACGAAGCCGTACGCGCCCAGGGCGACGATCCCGGCGCCGATCCAGGCCCAGCCCCTGTGCTCCCGTACCCCCTGCCAGACCAGCCAGGCGCCGCCGATCTCCAGGAGGGCGGCGAGGACGAACAGGGCGATGGAGCGGAGGTTGAGCATGGATGTCAGGGTATGTGTGGCTGTGGAGGTTGTGGGTCGCTACGGCCAGACCAGGCAGTAGGGCTGGTGGCCGGCCTCGTGCAGCCGGTGGGAGAAGTCCTGCCATTCGTGGAGCAGTTGGTAGACCTCGAAGGCGTCGCGCGGGCCGCCCCGGTCGGGGACCGTGGACCAGATGAAGGCCGCCGCGCCCACCGATTCCTCGCCAATTCCGCGCAGCGGGTCGACGACGGTCATGGGGAGTTTGACGACCGCGTAGTCGGGGTGGAGAACGACCAGTTCGAGCGGGGGAACCTTGTGCAGGGGTATGCCCTCGATGCCGGTGAGGACCATGGCGGCCACGGTCTCCGGTTTGATCCTGGAGAACATCCCGCCCATGCCCAGCTCGTCACCGCCGAGCTCCTCGGGGCGCATGGAGATGGGGACGCGGGCAGCGGTCGCACCGTTCGGTGCCCCGAAGTACTTGTAGGTCACCCCCACCCGGCCACTCCTGCTCGCACCGTTCTCTTCGTGTCGCTCTTCGCGCCGTTCGTCGCGTCGTTCTTCCCGGCGCCGGTGCCGCCCTTTGTTGGCGCGCTCGGCTCGCTCGGGGCCCAGGTCGTCCGTGCCTTCGCCCAGTCCGCCACCGCGATGCATATCTCCACCCGACCGCACATTGCCCGACCGCACATTGAGGCAGCACAGCCCCCGCCGCGCAACCCGATCATCGTCTCAGAGACCTCCCCCGTAGAAGGCGTGCGAAACGCCCGGGCACGACTCGCCGGGGGCTCTGAGACCATGGCTAGCATGAGCTACCCATACACGGCCCCAGTCTCGCAGACGCTTTTCGACCGTGCGTCGGTCGTGACGCCCGGTGGCGTGAACTCTCCGGTGCGCGCGTTCCGCGCCGTGGGCGGTACGCCCCGTTTCATGGTGTCCGGCACCGGTCCGTATCTGACCGACGCGGATGGCCGGGAATATGTGGACCTCGTGTGTTCGTGGGGGCCGATGATTCTCGGCCACTCCCACCCCGAGGTGATCGCCAAGGTCCAGGAGGCCGTGGCGCGGGGAACGTCCTTCGGCACGCCCGGTGAGGGCGAGGTCGCGCTGGCGGAGGAGATCGTCGCGCGGATCGCGCCGGTCGAGCAGGTGCGCCTGGTGTCCTCGGGCACCGAGGCCACGATGTCGGCCATCCGGCTGGCGCGCGGTTTCACGGGCCGCGCCAAGGTGATCAAGTTCGCCGGCTGCTACCACGGTCACGTGGACGCGCTGCTGGCGGCGGCGGGCTCGGGTGTGGCGACCTTCGGGCTGCCGGACACCCCGGGCGTGACCGGCGCGCAGGCCGGCGAGACGATCGTGCTGCCGTACAACGACCTGGAGGCCGTGCGCGAGGCCTTCCGGGCGCACCCGGGCGAGATCGCCTGTGTGATCACGGAGGCGTCGCCGGGCAACATGGGCGTGGTCCCGCCGCTGCCGGGCTTCAACGCGGGCCTGAAGGCGGCCTGTGCCGAGAACGGCGCGCTGTACATCTCCGACGAGGTCATGACGGGCTTCCGGACGAGCCGTGCGGGCTGGTTCGGGGTCGACGGCGTCGAGCCGGACCTGATGACCTTCGGCAAGGTCATGGGCGGCGGCTTCCCGGCGGCGGCCTTCGGCGGTCGCGCCGATGTGATGGCGTACCTGGCACCGGCGGGCCCGGTGTACCAGGCGGGCACCCTCTCCGGTAACCCGGTGGCGACGGCCGCGGGCCTGGCGCAGCTGCGGCTGCTGGACGACGCGGCGTACGAGCGGGTGGACGCGGTCGCGGCGGAGATCGGCTCTCTGGTGACGGAGGCGCTGACGAAGGCGGGTGTGGCGCACCGGCTCCAGACGGCGAGCAACATGTTCTCGGTGTTCTTCACCGAGTCCGAGGTGACGAACTACGCCGAGGCGAAGGCGCAGGAGGCGTTCCGGTTCAACGCCTTCTTCCATTCGATGCTGTCGCAGGGCGTGTATCTTCCGCCGTCGGCGTTCGAGTCGTGGTTCGTCTCGACGACGCATGACGCGGCGGCGATCGAGCGGGTCGCGGCGGCGCTGCCGGCCGCGGCGCGCGCGGCGGCCGAGGCGACGGAGGAGGGCAAGTGAGCGGCACGGGTGACATCACGGTCGTCCATCTGATGCGCCACGGCGAGGTGCACAACCCGGAGGGCGTGCTCTACGGGCGCCGTGCGGGGTACCACCTGTCGGAGCTGGGGCACCGGATGGCGGACCGGGTGGCGGAGCACCTGGCGGACCGGGACGTGACGTATGTGGTCGCGTCGCCGCTGGAGCGGGCGCAGGAGACGGCGACGCCGATCGCGAAGGCGCACGGTCTGGATCTGGCGACGGACGAGCGGCTGATCGAGGCGGCGAACGTCTTCGAGGGCAAGACCTTCGGCGTGGGTGACGGGGCGCTGCGCAAGCCGGCGAACTGGAAGCACCTGACGAACCCCTTCCGTCCGTCGTGGGGTGAGCCGTACGTCGAGCAGGTGGTGCGGATGATGGGCGCGCTGGACGCGGCGAAGGACGCGGCGCGCGGTCATGAGGCCGTGCTGGTCAGCCATCAGCTGCCGATCTGGATCGTGCGGAGCTTCGTGGAGAAGCGGCGGCTGTGGCACGACCCGCGGAAGCGGCAGTGCACGCTGGCGAGCCTGACGACGTTCACCTACCGGGGCGACAAGATCGTTTCGGTGGGGTACAGCGAGCCGGCGCGGGATCTGGTGCCGAGGCATCTGCTGGCGGGTGCGAAGCCGGTCAAGGGTGGTTCCAAGGCGTTCGGGGCCTGACCCGGGTCTGATCCGGGTCTGATCCGGGGTCTGACCCGGGGTCGACCCGGAGTGTGGATGGCGGCGCGGGTGCGCCGGTGGCGTGAGCCCCGGCGCATCCGCGCCGTCGTCTGTCCGAATGCACCCGTTAAGACGGGGAAAACCGCGCAAGCGTCGTAATCCACCGTGCCGTCACCCCTAATGTCCATTTATATGGACGACGTATGGTATGGGGCCGCGAGCACGGACGGAGCCGACATGCGCGAGTTGAGCCGACGCAGCCTGCTCGGAATGGGCGTGGGCCTGGGCACGGCCACCGCGCTGGGCGCGATGGCCGGCTGCTCGGACGGGCCGTCCGGCACCTCCGGTACGGGCGTCCGCCCCAAGGCGCGGGCGAGCGCGGAGGCGAAGGCCCGGACGAAGCTGATCGGCGACGGTTCCACGGCCGACACCGGGCCGCAGCCCAATCAGCCGTCGAAGCCGGTGCCGCTGGAGCCGGGGGAGCGGCCGCCCCAGTTCGTGATCTTCTCGTGGGACGGGGCGGGGGAGGTCGGCAACGGTCTCTTCCCCCGCTTCCGCAAGCTCGCCCGGGACCACGGCGCCCGTATGACGTTCTTCCTCTCCGGCATCTACCTCCTGCCGGAGTCCAAGCAGCGGATGTACGAGCCGCCGAACAACTCTCCCGGCGCCTCCGACATCGGCTACCTCTCCGACGAGCACATCCGGGCGACGCTGAAGAACCTGCGCGCGGCGTGGCTGGAGGGCCATGAGGTCGGCACGCACTTCAACGGGCACTTCTGCTCGGGCCACGGCTCGGTGGCGCACTGGACGCCCGAGGACTGGGAGTCGGAGATCGACCAGGCCGTCTCCTTCGTCACCCGCTGGCGCACCCTCACCGGCTTCACCGACCTGGAACCGCTGCCCTTCGACTACCGCAAGGAGCTCATCGGCGGCCGTACGCCCTGTCTGCTGAACCAGGACGGCCTGCTGCCGACCGCCCGGCGGCTGGGCTGGCGCTACGACGCGAGCTCCTCGGGCGGCGAGCAGGTGTGGCCCCGCAGGAAGCAGGGCCTGTGGGACCTTCCGCTCCAGCAGATGCCCTTTCCCGGGCACTCCTTCGAGGTCCTGTCCATGGACTACAACATCCTCGCCAACCAGTCGAAGAACACGACGCGGGGCGTGCCCGCCCACTACGCGGGCTGGCGCCGGCAGGCCGTCGAGTCGTACATCGCGGGGTTCGACCGGGCGTACGAGACGAATCGGGCACCCTTCTTCGTCGGCAACCACTTCGAGGAATGGAACGGGGGGATCTATATGGACGCCGTGGAGGAGGCGTTCAAGTACATGGCGGACGACAGGCGCAAGGACGTCCGGGTCGTGTCCTTCCGGCAGTTCGTGGACTGGCTCGACGTGCAGAGCCCGGCGGTCCTCGCGCAGCTGCGCCAGCTCGACGTGGGCGAGAAGTGGCATCCCCGGGCGGGTGGTGGCGGGAGCGGCAGCCGGCCGTGGAACCGGGGCGACACCCCCGCGCCGCGCGGTGAGGCGCCCGTCGGGCCGAAGGCCGGAGAGGTGCCCGTGGGGCCCAAGGGCGGTGACGTGCCGACGGCTCCCGCGGCCAACAAAGGGCGCGACGACTCCGAGGGGGGTGCGGAAGATCCCTAAACTGCCCATGCGAAACTTTTCACATGAGTGCCCGCCGCGCCTTTCGACGCCCACTTTCCCGCCGTCGTTCCACCGTGCCGGCCGCTGTCGTCGCCATCACGGCGGCGCTGACGCTCAGCGCCTGTGGCTCGGGGGGCAGCTCGGGCGGCGGGGGACAGACCCAGTTCGTCCAGGGCCAGGGCGGCGTGGACGTCGTCAAGGACCGCGCCGGCAGGCAGTCGGCGCCGGAGCTGTCCGGCAAGACCGTCGACGGCAAGGAACTCGACGTCGCCAAGGCGTACAAGGGAAAGATCGTCGTCCTTAACGTCTGGGGATCGTGGTGCTCGCCCTGCCGGGCCGAGGCCAAGAACCTGGTGACCGTCGCCAACGCCTACAAGGACAAGGGCGTGGAGTTCGTCGGCCTCGACACCCGCGACCCCGACCCGGCCCCGGCGATGGCCTTCGAGAAGGAGTTCGAGGTTCCCTACCCGAGCCTCTACGACTCCGCCGGAAAGCTCCTGCTGCGCTTCCCCAAGGGCAGCCTCAACCCGCAGGCCATCCCCTCCACGGTCTTCATCGACCGCGACGGGAAGATCGCGGCCCGCGCGCTCAAGGCGCTGAGCGAGGAAGACCTGCGCCGGACGCTCGACCCGCTGGTCGCGGAGAAGTGACGTCGTGACCACCGCGACCCCTGTGCTCACCACGCTCGCCGCCGCCGGCGATGTGAACCAGACGGTGCTCTCCGGAGCCTTGCTGATGGCCCTGCCGGTGGCGCTGCTCGGCGGTCTCGTCTCCTTCTTCTCGCCGTGCGTGCTGCCGCTCGTGCCCGGCTACCTCTCCTACGTCACGGGGGTCGGCGGCGCGGACCTCGCCGAGACCCGGCGGGGCCGGATGGTCGCCGGGTCCTCGCTGTTCGTGCTGGGCTTCTCGGCCGTCTTCGTCTCCACCGGCGCGCTGTTCGGCTACTTCGGCACGACGCTGCAGGAGTACAAAGACCCGATCAACCTCGTCCTCGGCGGGCTGACGATCGTGCTCGGCCTGGGCTTCATGGGCGCCTTCAACCTCTTCGGGCAGCGCGAGTTCCGCTTCCACACCCGGCCCGCGATGGGCCTGGCCGGAGCGCCCCTGCTCGGGGTGCTCTTCGGCCTGGGCTGGACCCCGTGCATCGGGCCGACGCTGGCGGCCGTGAACTCGCTGTCGTTCAGCCAGGCCAGCGCCGGCCGCGGCGCGCTGCTCACCGTCGCCTACTGCGTGGGCCTGGGCCTGCCCTTCGTCCTCGCCGCGATCGCCTTCCGGCGCGCGCTCGGCGCCTTCGGCTGGGTCAAGAAGCACTACGCGTGGGTCATGCGCCTCGGCGGCGGCATGCTCGTCGTGGTCGGCCTGCTCCTGGTCACAGGATTGTGGGACAGCATGGTCCAGGACCTTCAGACGTGGTCGTCGCGCTACACCCCCGGGATCTGATCAATGGCCAAGACCAACGACTCCACCGATACCTCCCCGCTGGACGAGGCGGCGGTATCGGCCCTGTCCACGGCCCCCGCCGAGGACGGCGCCGGTGACGACGGCAAGGCCGTCCCCGGCTCGTTCGGCGGCGTCCGCAAGCCCGGCCTCCTGGGCGCGCTCGGCTGGGGCGTCCGTGAGACCACCGGCTGGGTGCGCTGGGTCTGGCGGCAGCTGACCTCGATGCGGGTCGCGCTGATCCTGCTCTTCCTGCTGTCCCTGGCCACGATCCCCGGCTCGCTCGTCCCGCAGACCAGCGTCGACGCGCTCAAGGCCCAGCAGTGGAAGGACGACCACGAGACCCTGGCGTCGCTCTACGACAAGCTCGGGCTCTTCCACGTCTACAGCTCGGTGTGGTTCTCCGCGATCTACATCCTGCTGTTCATCTCGCTGATCGGCTGCATCGTCCCGCGCACCTGGCAGTTCGTCGGCCAGCTGCGCGGCCGTCCGCCGGCCGCCCCCCGCAACCTCACCCGGATGCCCGCCCACGCCACCTGGCACACGGACGCGAAGCCCGAGCAGGTGGTCGCGGCGGCCGAGAAGCTCCTCAAGCGCCGCCGCTTCCGCGTCGAGCGGAGCGCGGGCTCCGTCGGCGCCGAGAAGGGCTATCTGCGCGAGGCCGGCAACCTCCTCTTCCACATCTCCCTGATCGTGATGCTGGTGGCCTTCGCCTCCGGCCAGCTGTGGAAGTCCGAGGGCGGCAAGCTCGTCGTCGAGGGCGACGGCTTCTCGAACACCCTCACCCAGTACGACGACTTCAAGTCCGGCACCCTCTTCCGCCCGGACGACCTCGACAAGTTCAGCTTCTACCTGGACAGCTTCTCCGGGAGCTACGAGCGCACCGGCCCCCAGAAGGGCACCCCGCGCGACTACGCCGCCCACATCACCTACTACGAGGGCGCCGACGGCCCGGCCCGCAAGGCCACCATCAAGGTGAACGAGCCGCTGGAGACGGGCGGCTCGAAGGTCTACCTCATCGGCCACGGCTACGCTCCGATGGTGACCGTCAAGGACGGCCGGGGGAACATCGCCTTCCGGGGCCCCATGCCCTCGCTGCCGCTGGACAGCAATGTCACCGAGACCAGTGTCGCCAAGGTCGGCGACTACCGGGACAAGGACGGCAACAAGACCCAGATCGGCTTCAAGGGCAACTTCGTGCCGACGCTGGACCTGAAGACCGGGATGATGGCCTCCCAGTTCCCGGCGCTGGACAACCCCGCCCTGGTGCTCACCGCCTACTCCGGCAGCCTCGGCACCGACTCCGGCATGCCGCAGAACGTCTACCAGCTCGACGTGACCAAGATGAAGCAGTTCAAGGAGAAGGACGGCTCGCCCTTCGCCAAGCTGCTCAAGGTCGGCGACACGATGACGCTCCCCGACGGCGGCTCGCTGCACTTCGACACCATCAAGGAGTGGGCGACCTTCCAGGTCTCCCAGAAGCCCGGCACCGAGCTCGCCCTGACCGGTGCCGTCGCCGCGCTGCTGGGCCTGGCCGGCTCGCTGTTCATCCAGCGCCGCCGGGTCTGGGTGCGGGCCACGGCCGGCGCCGACGGCCGTACGGTCGTGGAGCTGGCCGGACTCGGCCGCAGCGAGTCCGCCCGGCTGCCCGAGGAGCTCGCCTCCCTCGCCGCCGCCCTCCAGCCCGCCGCCCCGCCCGCCGCGACCGAAGCCGTCGAAGCGGACGAAGCCGCCCACGACCCCGCCGAACCGTCCGAAGGAGCGCGCGCGTGAATCTCGCCGCCGCAACCAACGAGAACCTGGCCAACATCAGCAATGTGCTGGTGTATTCGGCCATGGCCGTCTACACCCTGGCCTTCCTCGCGCACATCACCGAGTGGGTCTTCGGCAGCCGCAGCGCCGTCGGCCGCACCGCCGCCGCGATCACCACGGAGGCGGCCGGCTCCCCGGTGACCGTCACCGTCAAGAAGGCGCAGGGCGGCGGCACGGCCGTCCTGGAGCGCCCCGAGGTCGTCACGCGTGCCGCCCCCGGCAGCCGTGACGTGCCCGACGGCCCCGGCGCGGCCGGCGGCAGCGAGAAGGGCGACCTGTACGGCCGGATCGCCGTCTCGCTGACCGTCCTCGCGTGGGTCCTCCACGTGGGCTGCGTGCTCACCCGCGCGCTGTCCGTGCAGCGGGCGCCGTGGGGCAACATGTACGAGTTCTCCACGACCTTCGCCATGGTGGCCGTCGGTGTCTACCTGGGCCTGCTCGTCGCGAAGAAGAACATCGGCTGGCTGGGCCTGCCGCTGGTCACCACGGTCCTGCTCGACCTGGGCCTCGCCGTCTCGGTGCTCTACACCGCCAGCGACCAGCTGGTGCCCGCGCTGCACTCGTACTGGCTGTGGATCCACGTCTCCTGCGCGATCTTCTGCGGCGCCGCGATGTACGTCGCCGCGGTCTCCACGCTCTTCTACCTCTTCCGCGACAGCTACGAGGCCAAGCTCGCGGCGGGCCAGGACGCGGGCGGCGCCTGGGGCAACGTCCTCTCCCGGCTGCCCTCGGCCGCCACGCTCGACAAGTTCGCCTACCGCATCAACGCGACGATCTTCCCGCTGTGGACGTTCACGATCATCGCGGGCGCGATCTGGGCCGAGGCCGCCTGGGGCCGCTACTGGGGCTGGGACCCCAAGGAGGTCTGGTCCTTCATCACCTGGGTCGCCTACGCCTGCTACCTCCACGCCCGCGCCACCGCCGGCTGGAAGGGCCGCAAGGCCGCCTACCTGGCCCTGCTCGCCTTCGCCTGCTACCTCTTCAACTACTACGGCGTGAACATCCTGCTGAGCGGCAAGCACTCGTACGCGGGCGTCTGATCCCGTACGGTGCGGTTCTGTCAAGGCCCGCTTCCCCCGATCGGGGGAAGCGGGCCTTTGTGCGAGCAGGGGACGGGCGTGCGTCCATAGACTCGAATGCGACAAGGGGAGGTGCCGGATGGCGGCTGTACGGGACTCGGCTGAGCTCGACGCGATGTTCGATGAGATCGAGAACCTCAATCTGCCTGCGGACTACCGGGTGGAGATCATCGAGGGGGAGATCGTCATCAATCCGCAGCGCAAGGTGCATTCCACGATCATCAGGTTGCTGAGCAGGGCCTTGGAAGACGTGTTCGGCCTGACCGCCAACATCCTCTGGGACGTGCGCATCGACTTTCCTGGTGTGCTCAACGGTTACGTCCCGGATGTGGCCCTGGTCAGGGAGGGCGCGGAGGAGGACGAAAAGGGGAACCACGACTACCGAGACGTCGAGTTCATCGCGGAAGTCGTATCGAAAGGCAGCCGGCGCGATGACTACACAGCCAAGCTGAATGTCTATGCCGCCGCAGGTGTGCCCACCTACCTGATCGCTGACCCCATGACCGGCCTGGTGCACGTCTACCGCGAGCCGCGCGAAGGCAAGTACGTCGATGAGTCGGGTTACGCCTTTGGGACCGCATTCACTCTGCCTTACCCGAAGGTCGCCATCGACACATCCCTCTGGCCCCGCGACTGACGCGCGCCCCGCGCCCGGTCGTGTTAGACGTGGACGTATGGAGATCCCCTCCCCCTACGGCGCGTCCGAGACCCAGGGCGACGTCCACACCCTGCGCTACGAGCTGTCGATCCCGTACCCCGTCGACGAGGTGTGGGACGCGATCGCCACGCCCGACGGGCTGCCCACCTGGCTGGCCGTCGCCGATCCGTTCGAGCGGCGCGAGGGCGGGGAGATCACGCTGCGCTGGCAGAACACCGACGCGCAGGGCCATGCCACGGTGGCTCCGGGGCGGGTGACGGCCTGGGAGCCCAAGCGGCTCGTCGAGTACACCGTCGCTATCCACGGGCGCGTCCGCTTCGAGCTGGAGCCCGGCCCGCTGGGCGTCGGCGGGACGCTGCTGCACTTCACCAATGAGATGACCGGGCCCGACGACGTACGCCTGGACTGCCTGGCCGGATGGCACCACCACTTCGAGTACCTGCTCCAGGCGCTCGGCGGCACCCCCGCGGACTGGTCGGGGTGGACCCTGGACCGCTGGCGCGAACTGCGCGACCGGTACCGGGAAGGCCCGGGTTAGCCCTTGGGTCCGTCCTCGTCGGGCCGCAGCGAGCGCAGGAACTCCGGATTGTCGTCCGGGGCCACCCAGCGCTGCCGCTCCGGGCGCGTGCGCGCCTTGGGGCGCCCCGCGACCAGCCAGGCCACCGGGCCCACCAGGACCTCGCCGAAGAGCAGGATGACGAACACCCACGCCAGCTTCGGCAGGCCCCGCACCTCGTTCTCGGGAGTGTTGAGGCAGTCGATGAAGGCGTAGATCCACAACGCCAGGACCAGCAGGATCGGCAGATACCTGAGCATGGCGGCGGCCCCCGGAGTGTGGTGCTTCGGGCCGCTTCGCGGCCCCCGTGACGGCTCCAGGGTAGTGCGTGCTCGATACTGGAACGTATGGCTTACGACGATCTTCGCTCGTTCCTCCGGGCACTGGAGCGCGATGGCGATCTCAAGCGCATCAAGGCCGAAGTCGACCCGTACCTGGAGATCGGGGAGATCGTCGACAGAGTGAACAAAGCGGGTGGGCCCGCGCTGCTCTTCGAGAACGTCAAGGGCGCGGCCATGCCGCTCGCCATGAACGTCTTCGGCACCGACCGCCGGCTCCTCAAGGCGCTCGGCCTGAAGTCCTACGAGGAGATCAGCGAGAAGATCGGCGGGCTGCTCAAGCCGGAGCTCCCGCAGGGCTTCGTCGGCATGCGCGAGGCCTTCGGCAAGCTCGGCGCGATGGCGCACGTGCCGCCGCGGAAGGTCAAGGAGGCGCCCGTCCAGGAGGTGGTCCTCACCGGCGACGACGTGGACCTCGACCAGCTTCCGGCGCTCTTCACCTGGCCCGAGGACGGCGGCTCCTTCTTCAACCTGGGCCTCACCCACACCAAGCACCCCGAGACCGGCGTCCGCAACCTCGGCCTCTACCGACTCCAGCGCCACGACAAGCGCACCATCGGCATGCACTGGCAGATCCACAAGGACAGCCGCAACCACTACCAGGTGGCCGCCAAGCGCGGCGAGCGGCTGCCGGTCGCGATCGCCTTCGGCTGCCCGCCGGCCGTGACGTACGCGTCCACCGCGCCGCTGCCCGGCGACATCGACGAGTACCTCTTCGCGGGCTTCATCCAGGGCAAGCGGATCGAGATGGTCGACTGCAAGACCGTCCCGCTCCAGGTCCCGGCCAACGCCGAGGTCGTCATCGAGGGCTGGCTGGAACCGGGGAAGATGCTGCCGGAAGGCCCGTTCGGCGACCACACGGGCTTCTACACGCCGCAGGAGGACTTCCCGGCGCTCACCATCGACTGCGTCACGATGCGGCGACGCCCGCTGCTCCAGTCGATCGTCGTCGGCCGTCCGCCGACCGAGGACGGCCCGCTGGGCCGGGCCACGGAGCGGTTCTTCCTGCCGCTGCTGAAGGTGATCGTCCCGGACATCGTGGACTACCACCTGCCGGAGGCCGGCGGTTTCCACAACTGCGCGATCGTCTCGATCGACAAGAAGTACCCCAAGCACGCCCAGAAGGTCATGCACGCCGTCTGGGGCGCGCACATGATGTCGCTGACCAAGCTGATCATCGTGGTGGACTCCGACTGCGACGTCCACGATCTCCACGAGGTGGCCTGGCGCGCGCTGGGCAACACGGACTACAGCCGTGACCTGACCGTCGTCGAGGGCCCCGTGGACCATCTCGACCACGCCTCCTACCAGCAGTTCTGGGGCGGCAAGGCGGGCATCGACGCGACCGCGAAGTGGCCCGAGGAGGGCTACACCCGCGACGGGGGCTGGCCGAACATGGTCGAGTCGGACCCGGAGACGGCGGCGACAGTCGACCGCCGGTGGAAGGAGTACGGGCTGTGACCACGGCCGCAGTCGCCCAGCCGGGCCGGACGAAGGCGTTCCTGCGCCTCGTCATGATCGAGCACTCGGTCTTCGCACTGCCCTTCGCCTACATCGCCGCCCTGACGGCGATGTTCCAGCTCGACCGGAACATCCACTGGGTGCGGCTGCTGCTGATCACCGTCGCCATGGTGGGGCTGCGCACGTTCGCGATGGCCTGCAACCGCATCATCGACCGTGAGATCGACGCCCGTAATCCGCGCACGGCGAACCGGGAGCTGGTCACGGGCGCGGTGTCGGTGCGCTCGGCGTGGACCGGGGCGGGGGTGGCCGTGGTCTTCTTCCTCGGCGCCGCCGCGCTGCTGAATCCTCTGTGCCTGGCGCTCGCGCCGATCGCCGTGATCCCGATGGTGGTCTATCCGTACGGCAAGCGCTTCACCGACTTCCCGCACGCGATCCTGGGGCTCGCCCAGGCCATGGGCCCGGTGGGCGCGTGGCTGGCGGTCACGGGGGAGTGGTCCTGGGACGCGGTGGTCCTGGGGCTGGCGGTCGGCGTGTGGATCGGCGGCTTCGACCTGATCTTCGCCTGCCAGGACGTGGCCGCCGACCGTGCCCACGGCGTGAAGTCCACCCCGGCCCGCTTCGGCATCCCGGCCGCCCTGTACGGCGCCCGGGTCAGCCACGCCGTCACCACGGCGCTGCTGGTCTGGTACGCGCTGGCCACGCACGCGGGCGTGTTCTTCTGGGCGGGCCTGGTCGTGGTCGCCGGGGCGTTCCTGTACGAGCACACGATCGTCAAGCCGCACGACCTGTCCCGGCTGAACCGGGCGTTCTTCACCGTCAACGGCTTCATCGGCATCGCGCTCTTCGTGTGCGCCCTGCTGGACCTGCTGGTGCGCGGCCTGACGGTCTGACCGCGTTCCCACCGACGCCGAAAGGGCGGCCCACCGGAAGGCGGGCCGCCCTTTCGCGTGGGTACGGGCCGTGTGTACGGGCCGTCAGACGGACTTGCTGAACGGGTCGTGCGCGCCGCCGCCCAGGGGGCCGCCGCCGAAGGGGCTGTTCGCGTCGCTGCCGAACGGGCTCTTCGCGCCGCCCTCCGCGCCGCCGCCCATGAAGGCGAACATGGCCGCGCCCATCAGATCCTGCGGCTTGAGCTCCTTGGCGCCGGCGGGGGCCTCGATCTTCTCCGAGCCGCCCTTGAAGCCGATGGTCACCGGAAGCTCGCCCTTGGCGTCCTTGTCGAGCTTGGCGGCGTCGAAGGACAGGGCGGAGAGCATGCCGTCCTTGACGGCCACGTCGACGGTGACGTCCTTGTCCGGGGCGTCCTCCCACTTGGAGAACTTGTCGAAGCGCTTGCTGCCGAGCTTGTCCTTCAGCGGCTTGAGGCCCTCGACGACCTGCTTGCCGACGGTCTTCGCGTTGGCGGTGACCTTGACGTGGTCGGCGCCGCCCTTCGAGCCCGCGTCAGCGAACTTGGCGTTGTCCATCAGGGCCTTGCGCATGGCCTCCAGGGCCTGCTTCTGGGTCGCCGGGTCGAGCGAGTCGTTCAGCGAGCCCTTCCCCGAGGTGCCCTTGTCCTTGCCGAAGGACTTGCCGAACTCCTCGAAGGACTTGGGGTCCAGGGACACCCAGTCGCCCTTCACGGCGCCCTTGACGGCGTCCAGGGACGGCGGGAGCCGGTCGGCCTTCTTCAGGAACTCGTCCAGGGTCTGCTTGCCCTTGGAGCCCTTGCGCTTCTCGCTCTTCTCGCCGAACTCGGCGAGGGCCTTGAGGTCGCCGCGCAGATAGAGCTTCTGCGACACGCCACGGAACTCGACCAGCGGCTTGTCGCCGTCCTTCTTGGCGAGCTTGAACGTCACTGCGCCGTTCTTGTCGCCCTTCTTGACGTCCTTGAGCGGCTTGTCGTTGCTGATCGCGAAGGAGAGCTTCAGGCTCGCCAGCGTCTCGGCGTCGGAGCGCTGGAAGTCGTCCTCGCCCTTCAGCGCCTCGTAGAGCTTGTCGGCGCCGGCGTCGAAGCCGAAGTCGGCGGAGACGGCCTTCTGGCCGCTCAGCTTGTCGAAGGCCCGCTCGACCTTCGCCTCGGGGCTCAGCTTCTCGGTGGGGTCGCAGGCGACGGACGCGGCGGCGACGAGAGCGACGCAGCCGGCGGCGGCCAGACCCTTGCGCGTGGTGTGAATGACGTTCCCCCTGGACCGTTCCATTTATACGAAGGTCACTTAAGTCCAGGACGAATAGGCATGTCAAAGGACTATTCCGCCAAGACGCCGTCAAGACGCGCGGTCGGCCACCCCCGTCCGGGACACCGGCGGGAGCGCCCGCGGTGTCCGGATAGGCTCGATCCCGTGGAGCCGTACGAACACACGAAGCGACGCCGGCCCTGGGTGGTCGGGGTCTCCGGCGCGTCCGGGACGCCCTACGCGGCAGCCGTGGTGCGCGGTCTGCTGGCGGCCGGCGAGGCGGTGGACCTGGTGGTCAGCCGGGCCGCCAGGCTGACGCTGCTGGACGAGACCGGGATCCGCTTCCGGGACGGGCACTGGGAGCGGGACCTCGCGAGCTGGCTCGCGCTGGGCGCGGACGGCAAGGAGCACTTCGCCGTCGACGAGGCGGCCTTGGCCGATGTCCGTCACTGGGCGGCCGGGGATCTGGCCGCCGGACCGTCCTCCGGCTCGTATCCCGTCAAGGGGATGCTGATCGTCCCGGCGAGCACCGCCTGTGTGGCGGGAGTGGCGCTGGGACTCTCGAAGGATCTGCTTCAGCGCGTGGCGAGCGTGACGCTGAAGGAGCGTCGGCCGTTGATCGTCGCGGTGCGCGAGACACCGCTCAGCGGGCAGACGCTCCGGCAGCTCGTGGCGCTCGACGACGCGGGAGCCGTGGTGCTGCCCGCTTCGCCGGCGTTCTACGCGGGGGCGACGCACATCCAGGATCTGGTGGACTTCGTCGCCGGGCGGGTGCTGGACGCGGCGGAAGTGCCGCACCGGCTGTACCGCCGCTGGGAAGGAGAGCTCGGTGGAGCGAGCGCTCGTGAGGAGGGCTAGCGCTTCTTGGCGCGCGGGAAGCGGATCTTCCCCGCGGGGCGCGGAGCCGGGGCGGACTGGTGGGCACGCGAGCGGTTGGCCAGGTCCTGGAGCTCGCGCATGCGGGCGTAGGCCATCTCGATCGAGTACACGGGCTCTTCACTCCTGAAGATCGAAGGATCGTCGTTGATTCGCTGATCTGGTGAAAGATTGTCGGGGTCTGGAACCCCGTACACCTTAGATTCTACACTGAAACCGGCGAGTTCGCTGATTATTGAAAGGTGCCAGGCTATGGACGCGGTGGACAGGCAGCTCATCCAGGCGTTGCGGGAGAACGGCCGTGCCTCGTACGCGGAGCTGGGCAGGCTCGTCGGCCTGTCCGGGCCGAGCGTCACGGACCGGATCAACCGTCTGGAGGCGGCGGGCGTCATCACGGGCTACCGCGCGACCGTGAACGCGGCCTCGCTGGGCCTGGGCGTCACCGCCCTGATCGGTATCCAGCTCTCCGACGCCGCCGACCACGAGGACGTGGCGCGCCGACTGCGGGACCTGGAGGAGATCGAGGACTGCTGGTTCATCGCCGGCGACGACTCCTACATGCTCAAGGTCCGGGTCGGCGACGTGGACGGGCTGGAGCGCACCATCCGCCGGCTCTCCGGCACCAAGGGCGTCAGCCGCACCCGCACCACGATCGTGCTCTCCACCAAGTGGGAGAACCGCGTGGGTGAGCTGCCCGAGGACGTGTGAGGGCGGGGGAGTAATCTCGACGGGGTTGCGAAATCGGATGTATCGGAGAGGGCGTACGCATGGACACCGGACTCAAGCGTGAGCTCGAGGAGAAGGTCTACGCGGGCGAGCGGCTCACCCGCGAGGACGGCATCGCCCTCTACGAGTCCGACGACCTGGCCTGGCTGGGCGGGCTCGCCCACCACGTCCGGACGCAGAAGAACGGCGACGTCGTCCACTTCAACGTCAACCGTCACCTCAACATGACCAACGTGTGCACGGCGTCGTGCGCGTACTGCTCGTTCCAGCGCAAGCCGGGCGAGAAGGACGCGTACACGATGCGCATCGAGGAAGCCGTCCGCCTGGCCAAGGCCATGGAGAGCGAGAACCTCACCGAGCTGCACATCGTCAACGGCCTCCACCCCACGCTGCCCTGGCGCTACTACCCGCGCTCGCTGCGCGCGCTCAAGGAGGCGCTGCCGAACGTCTCCCTGAAGGCCTTCACCGCCACCGAGATCCAGCACTTCGAGAAGATCTCCGGGCTGCCCGCCGACGAGATCCTCGACGAGCTGATCGACGCCGGTCTGGAGTCGCTGACCGGCGGTGGCGCGGAGATCTTCGACTGGGAGGTGCGGCAGCACATCGTCGACCACGACACCCACTGGGAGGACTGGTCGCGCATCCACCGCCTCGCCCACTCCAAGGGCCTCAAGGGCCCGGCGACGATGCTCTACGGGCACATCGAGGAGCCGCGCCACCGCGTGGACCACGTGCTGCGCCTGCGTGAGCTCCAGGACGAGACCGGTGGCTTCCACGTCTTCATCCCGCTGCGCTACCAGCACGACTTCGTGGACATGAAGGACGGCAAGATCCGCAACCGGCTCCAGGCGCGGACCTCGATGGCCACGGGCGCCGAGGCGCTGAAGACCTTCGCCGTCTCCCGGCTGCTGTTCGACAACGTCCCGCACGTCAAGGTCTTCTGGGTGATGCACGGTGTGCAGACCGCCCAGCTCGCGCTCCAGCACGGCGCGGACGACATGGACGGCTCGGTCGTCGAGTACAAGATCACTCACGACGCCGACAACTACGGCACGCCGAACAAGCTCACCCGTGACGATCTGCTGGAGCTGATCCGCGACGCCGGTTTCCGCCCGGTGGAGCGCAACACCCGTTACGAGACCATCCGTGAGTACCCGGGCCCGGACGCCTCGCTGCGGGAGTCGCCGCAGCCGATGCGGCTCTGAGATCCACTTCTGGGCGTGCTGTACTGGAACCTGCCGCTTCGGTTGTCGTCGAGAAGAAGGTCCCGTCCGTGAGTAGCCAGAAGTTCGCGTCGCTCCGCTACACCGCCCTGCGGCTCGGCCTGCTGGTCGCCTGCTTCGCCGTGGTCTGGGGGCTGTGCTACGCGCATGTCATCCCGCTCGGGGTCGGCGACTCCAACCTGGTCTGGATGATCCTGCTCGCCCTGATCCTCTCCGCGCCGCTGAGCTGGGTCCTGCTGCGCAAGCAGCGGGACGCCATGTCCGTGCAGATCGTCGACCGGGTGGACCGCGCGAAGGCCAGGATGGCCGAGAACGCGGGCCAGGAGGACGCGGTCCAGTAACACTCCTCACATATACGACATACGCGCGCCTGCGCCCTGCCCTGGAACTCCCGCTCCAGCGCAGGGCGCAGGCGCGTTTTGCGCTGCGTGCGCCGTAAAAAGTTCTCGTGCGCCTCAAAGAAGTTCTTTGAGTTGCTCAAAGCATGAGTGTTACGGTAATCGGCATGTCGACGTCACCGTCCCCCACGGCGGCCGCCCCGCGCGGGCGGATATCCCGCATCCTCAGCGTGCCCTTCTGGGCCCAGATCCTCCTCGGCCTCGTGCTGGGCGCCCTGCTCGGCTGGGCCGCCAAGAGCGGTGACATCGGCTGGCTCGGCACCACGCTGGGCAAGGTCGGCGACATCTTCGTCCAGCTGCTGATGCTGGTCATCGCGCCGCTGGTGTTCTTCGCGATCCTGGTCTCGATCACCAATCTGCGGAACGTCTCCAACGCCGCCCGGCTGGCCACCCGCACCCTGATGTGGTTCATGATCACGTCGCTGATCGCGGTCGTCATCGGCCTGGCGATCGGCCTGCTCACCGACCCGGGCGCCGGCACCGGGCTCACCGCCGCCGACGGCGCCGAGCCCAAGAAGCACGGCTCCTGGCTCGACTTCCTCACCGGGATCATCCCCACCGACATCGTCACGCCCTTCACCCAGCTCAAGGTCCTCCAGATCGTCTTCATGGCCGTGGTCGTCGGCATCGCGATCCTGAAGACCGGTGAGAAGGCCCAGCCCGTCCTCACCTTCAGCCATTCCGTGCTGGAGCTGCTCCAGAAGGCCCTGTGGTGGGTCATCAAGCTCGCCCCGCTGGGCACGGTCGGCCTGGTCGGCACCGCCATCTCGACGTACGGCTGGGGCCTGCTCAGCAAGTACGCGACGTTCACCGTCGACATCTACGTCGGCTGCGCCATCGTGCTGTTCGGCGTCTACCCGCTGCTCCTCGCGGGCGTCGCCAAGGTCAACCCGCTGCGCTTCTTCAAGGGCGCCTGGCCCGCGATCCAGCTGGCCTTCGTCTCCCGCTCCTCCGTCGGCACCATGCCGCTGACCCAGAAGGTCACCGAGCGGCTCGGCGTGCCCAAGGAGTACGCGTCCTTCGCGGTGCCCTTCGGCTCGACGACCAAGATGGACGGCTGCGCCTCGATCTACCCGGCCATCGCCGCGATCTTCGTCGCCCAGGTCTTCGACGTGCCGCTGGAGGTCAAGGACTACATCCTGATCGCCTTCGTCTCCGTCATCGGCTCGGCCGCGACCGCCGGCCTCACCGGCGCCACCGTGATGCTCACGCTGACGCTCTCGACGCTGGGCCTGCCGATGGCGGGCGTGGGCCTGCTGCTGGCGATCGACCCGATCGTGGACATGATGAGAACCGCGACAAATGTCGCCGGCCAATCAGTAATACCGATCATCGTCGCCTCCCGGGAGAAGATCCTGGACCGCGCCGCCTACGACACGGCCGACGGCTCCCACCTGGAGGACGAGCCCGTCGCCGAGGCGCGCACCGCGCCCGTCGCGGCCTGACAGCCCGGCAGGAAAGGGCCGTGCGGCCCCCCGGAGGCTCGTTCCCGGCCCTTGACGTCCCTCCTCCCCGTGATATTACCTGCCGGTAGTGTGACGGGGGGGAGGGATTTTTTGTCGTGACGGTTGTGAGTAACGCACAGGTCGCAAGGACCGCGGAGAGCACCACACGGGACGGCGCCGCCGGGTCGGGGGGCGGGGCGCCGCCACAGGAGCCGGCCCCCGGGCGCAAGCGCGGCAGCGGGAAGATCCGGCGGATGCCACGGGAGGTGCGCGAACGGCAGATGCTCGACGCCGCCGTGGAGGTCTTCGCCCGGCGCGGCTACCGCGCCGCGTCCATGGACGAGATCGCCGAACTGGCCGGTGCCTCCAAGCCGCTGGTCTATCTGTATCTGAACTCGAAGGAATCCCTCTTCGGCGCCTGCGTCCACCGTGAGGCCGCCGCCCTGATGGCCTCGGTACGGGCCGCGATCGAGCCCGGCGCCTCCGCCGACGACCGGTTGTGGAACGGGCTGCGCGCCTTCTTCGCCCACACCGCCGAGCACCCCGACGGCTGGGCGGTGCTCAGCTGCCAGGCCCGGACGAACGGGGAGCCGTTCGCGCCCGTGGTGGGCGAGCTGCGTCAGGAGATGGTCGACCTCGTCACCCGGCTCATCGCCGCCACCGCAGCCGAGGGCGCGGGCGGGGACGGTCGCGCCGCCCTCGCCGGACACGAGGCCTCCGGGCTGGCGCACGCGCTGGTGGGCGCCGCCGAGTCGCTCGCGGGGTGGGCCAACACCCGTACGGGCGCCGTCCCCTCGGCGAAGGAGACCGCGGCGACGTTGATGAACGTCGCCTGGGTGGGGCTGGAGAACCTCAGGGCCGGACGGCGCTGGACACACGCCACCCGGCCCTGAGCCGTCCCGTCGCGTCGCGACGCGGGGGCCGGGGGTATGAGGACCGAAGAGGGGGTGGTCGGCGGGGGCCCGCAGGCGTACCTTTACGGCCAGGCATCTACTGCCGAGTAATGTCGCCTGCTCGCCTGCCGGTTTCGCCTGTCGTTCGCCTGCCGTCCCGAACAGGAGCCGCACGTGTCCGTAACGCCCGGCGCCGCCGCGCCCCCGCCGCTCGTCCCGCCCCGTACGACCGCCGTCGCCGGGACCGTCCGCGAGGCGGCCGTCCCCGCCCTCGCCCCGCGCGTCCACCACGGCACGCTCGGCGACCTGCCCTTCGACAACGCGGCCGAGGCCCCCCAGGCCGTCGCCGTCAGCCGCAGGGAACCCGGCCCCGGCCGCGCCCTCTGGCGCGACATCACCGCCGCCCGCTTCGCCGCCGAGGTGCGCGGCGTCGCCAAGGGCCTCGTCGCCCATGGGCTGCGGCCCGGCGACCGGCTCGCCATCATGGCCCGCACCCGCTACGAGTGGACGCTCCTGGACTTCGCCGCCTGGGCCGCCGGCCTGGTCACCGTCCCCGTCTACCCCACCTCCTCCGGCCACCAGGTCCGCTGGATCCTCCAGGATTCCGGCGCCACCGCGTGCGTCGTCGAGACCCCCGAACAGCTGAAGCCGGTCGCCGCCGCCCGCCCGGACTTACCCGCCCTCGCCCACGTCTGGCAGCTCGACACCGGAGCCGTGGCCCGCTTCATCGCCGCCGGACGGGCCCTGCCCGACCGGGTGATCAACGAACGCCGGGCCACCCGCACCCCCGAGGACATCGCCACCCTCATCTACACCTCCGGCACCACCGGCCGCCCCAAGGGCTGCGTCCTCACCCACGCCAACTTCTTCGCCGAGGTCGACAACGCGATCGCGCTGCTCCACCCCGTCTTCGCCTCCGTCACCAAGGAGCCCCCCTCCACCCTGCTCTTCCTGCCGCTCTCCCACGTCCTCGGCCGCATGGTCGCCGTCGGCTGCCTCCGCGCCCGGGTGCGGCTGGGCCACACCGACTCCTTCCGGGGCGACGAACTCCGCTCCGACCTGGCCGGATTCCGGCCGACGTTCCTCCTGGCCATCCCCTACGTCCTGGAGAAGATCTACAACACCGGCCGGGCGGCGGCGGAACGGCTCGGCCGCGCCGACACCTTCGACCGCGCGGCCGCCGTGGCCCGGGACCACGCCGAGGCCACCGCCGCCGGGCTCTCCCGTACCGGCCCCGGCCCGGCGCCGCGCCTGCGCGCCGCCCACGCCCTCTACGACCCGCTCGTCTACCGCCGGATCCGGGCCGCGCTCGGCGGCCGCGTCCGCTACGTCATCAGCGGTGGCTCACCCCTGGGCACCCGGCTCACCGCCTTCTACTCCGGCGCCGGCATCGGGATCTTCGAGGGCTACGGCCTCACCGAGACCACCGCCGCCGCCACCCTCACCCCACCGCTGCGCCCCCGCCCCGGCACCGTCGGCTGGCCCCTGCCCGGCGGCGGCGTCCGCATCGCCGCCGACGGCGAGATCCTGCTGCGCGGCGCCCACGTCTTCGCCGGCTACTGGGACGCGGAGAAGGCGGAGGCGGTCCCGGCGTCCGGAGCGGACGAGTGGTTCGCCACCGGCGACCTCGGCGCGCTGGACCCCGAGGGCTACCTCACGATCACCGGCCGGAAGAAGGAACTCATCGTCACGTCCGGGGGCAAGAACGTCGCCCCGGCGCCCCTGGAGGACCGCGTCCGCGCCCACCCCCTGGTCGACCAGTGCATCGTCGTCGGCGACAACCGCCCCTACGTCACGGCGCTGATCACCCTCGACCGCGACGGCCTCGACCACTGGGCCCGGATGCGGGGGCTCGACGACGTGCCGGTGCACGAGCTCGTCCACGACGAGGCGCTGCGGGCGGAGCTGGGGGAAGCGGTGGAGGAGGCGAACGGGTATGTGTCGCGGGCGGAGTCGATCCGTCGGTTCGCCGCGCTGCCGGTGGAGTTCTCGGTGGAGGCGGGCTATCTGACGCCGTCGCTGAAACTGCGGCGCGAGGTCATCGCGCGGGACTTCGCGGAGGAGATCGCGGCGCTGTACGAGCGGTGAGGGAGCCCCGGCGCCGGACGGGCTGAGACCAGCCCGTCCGGCGCTCAAGGACGACGCGCGTCAGCAGTTGCCCTCCACCGGCCGTCCGGCGAACCGCTCCGCCAGCCAGTTCGCAGCAGGTATCGACTCCGCGATGACCCCGGTGACGTGCTCGGCCAACGGCAGCGACTTCCACCGCACCGTCGCACCCTTGGCACACCAGTCCGCCCGCAGCTTCCGCCCCACCTCGTAGGGGATCAGCTCGTCGATCACCCCGTGATAGAGGTACACGGGATGATCGGGCGCGTGCGTGCCCAGCGTGGACGCCCGCAGCACCCGCTGCCAGTCCGCCTCGTACAGCGGATTCCGCACCGTCACGTCCCCGATCCGTTTGAAGAGCCCCGCCGCGGCGTCGATCACCACGCAGTGCGACTTCAGGAAGTCGACGTACGCCCGCCCCTTGTCGTTGAGGTAGGAGTCGAGCCTCAGCTCCGGGAAGGCCGCGTTCTGGCCGACCGCGGCCATCAGGACGAGGCCGGCCCCGACGCCGCCGTTGTTGAAGTCGGCCGTCTTCAGCAGATCCGCTGGCACGCCGCCCGTCGCCGTGCCGCGGACGTCGAGTTCGGGCGCGTACGAGTCGTGGAGCTCCGCCGCCCAGCTGCCGGCCTGGCCGCCCTGGGAGTAGCCCATGATGCCGACGGGCGTGTCCGGGCCCAGCCCCGCCTGCGGCAGCCGCAGCGCGGCGCGCGCGGCGTCGAGGACGGCGTGCCCCTCGGCACGCCCGACGGTGTACGTGTGGTCGCCGGGGGTGCCCAGGCCCTCGTAGTCGGTGACGGCGACGGCCCAGCCGCGGGCGGTGAGCAGCTGGATGAGGTTGGCCTCCAGCGTGGTGCCGCGCGGGAAGCCCGCCGAGGGGGCGCACTGGTCGGCGATCCCCACGGTGCCCACGGCGTAGGTGATCAGCGGGCGGGGGCCGGTGCGGCCGTCCTGGGGGACGATCACGGTGCCGGAGACGACGTTCGGGGTGCCCCTGGCCGTGGTGGAGCGGTAAGTGACGTGCCACGCCCGGGTGTTCGTGGGCTGGCCCGGGAGCGGGTGGAAGGAGGTCGGGGCGGCGCTGACGATGTCGCCGGGGGACCCCGTGTCCGTACCGCCGGCGGCCGAGGCGCCGCCCGACAGGCCGAACGTGACGGCCAGCGCGGCGACCGCCGCGAGGGCCGTTCTGCGCAGGTGCATGCGGCTCTCCCCACTGTCGTGACCAACTGTCGTGAGGCGACTGCCGTGAGACAGCTGCCGGGTGGTGACCGTAGTGACCCGCCGGTAGGGCGGCGCTGACCGGAACGCTCAGCTTTCCTGGCCGCGCCGGTACGCCCCCGGCGTCGTCCCCGTCCAGCGGCGGAACGCCCGGTGGAAGGCGGCGTCCTCCGAGAACCCCAGCCGGGCCGCCAGCTCCACGATCGGCTCCCGGCTCCCCGCCAGCCCGGCCAGCGCCGCCTCCCGCCGCACCTGGTCCTTCAGCCGCCGGTACGAGGTGCCCTCCTCCCGCAGCCGGCGCCGCAACGTCGCCGGGCTCACCGCCAGCCGGGCCGCCAGCCGGTCGAGCTCCGGCAGCCGGGCCGGGCGGCCCTCGCGCAGGGCGCGCGTGAACGTCCGCCGCACCTGCTCGGTCACCGTCGTGCCGTACTCGTGGCGGCCGATGAGCGCGGCGGGCGCCCCGCGCAGCAGCTCCTCCAGCGCCGCCTCGTCCCGCACCGGCGCCGCCGCCAGCCACCGGGCGTCGAACCGGGCGCTCGCCCGGAACGTCCGGCCCGGGCCGAACCCCACCGGGCAGTCGAAGACCGTCCCGTACTCGCCCGCGTGGGGTGGCGGCGGGCAGTCGAAGCGGACCCGGCGCAGGGGGATCCGCCGCCCGATCAGCCAGCTCGCCAGCCGGTGCCAGATCACCAGCACGGATTCGGCCAGGAACCGGCCCTCGGTGTGGTCGCGCAGATCGTTGCGGACCGCGAACTCGGCCTCCTCCCCGCCGCGTTCGAGCGCGAGGTCCGGGCCGCCGGGGAAGAGCCCGTAGAACCGCACGGCCCGCTCCAGGGCCGTGCCCAGGTCCCGGCAGCCGATGCTGGCGTAGCACATCATGGCGAAGGTCCCGGGTCTGCTGGGCACCGTGCCCAGCCCCATGAACTCGTCCCCCGTGGCCCGCTGCACCGCGCGGACCAGCAGCGCGAACTGCTCGGCGGTCACCCGCGCCCGCTCGTCGCCCAGCGTCAGCGGCGGAATCCCGGCCCGCTGGAGCAGCGGCACGCTGTCGAGACCCAGCCGCCGCGCCCCGCCGAGCGCGGCCCGCACCTGGTGCACGGTGACCGTCCGGCTGTTCATGCACCGCACGGTAACTCCCTTGAACGCCCGGGTCAGTGGGGCCGACGATTCCGGTCATCCCGGCGGGGGCGGGTGGGGTGGACCATGCCGACTGGGTACATCGGTACGCAGGATTCTGTTCGCGTGTTCCTCATGCGCCCATCTGTTCGTTCGCCGGTCCGGGAGGCCCCATGCCGCAGCAACGTCCCGACACTTTCGCCGAGTTCACCGAATGGACGGCGGAGCGGTACGGGGGCCTGCCCGCGCTGCGCTTCCGCCGCGGCGACGGCTGGGCGGAGACGAACCACGAGGAGCTGCGCGAGACCGTACGCACCCTCGGCCGGGGCCTGATCGGGCTAGGGGTGCGCCCGGACGACCGGGTGGCGATCCTGGCGGAGACCCGCCCGGAATGGACCCACGCCCAGTTCGCCGCGCTGGCCGCCGGCGCGGTCGTCGTGCCCGTCTACCCCACGGCCGGGCAGGAGGAACTGGCCTGGGTGCTGGGCGACTCCGGTGCGTCCGTCGTCATCTGCGAGAACGCCGCCCAGGCGGCCCGTGTGACGGCCGTCCGCGACAGACTGCCCGAGCTGCGCGACCTGGTGCTGATGGACGGCGACCCCACCGGCCTCCCCGCCGGCACCCACCTCCTCGCCGCGCTGCCCACCACCGCTCCTCCGGCCGAGCTCCTCGCGCGCGCCGCCG
Source organism: Streptomyces sp. NPDC037389 (assembly GCF_040636475.1). Classification (NCBI taxonomy): domain Bacteria; kingdom Bacillati; phylum Actinomycetota; class Actinomycetes; order Kitasatosporales; family Streptomycetaceae; genus Streptomyces; species Streptomyces sp. NPDC037389. Next base: position 440,615 of record NZ_JBEZUS010000005.1, on the reverse strand, counting down.
CGCGCAAGGGCGACGACCTGTGCACCATCGTCTACACCTCCGGCACCACCGGCCTCCCCAAGGGCTGTCGCCTCACCCACGCCAATCTCGTCACCAACCAGGACGCCACCGCCGACCTCACCGGCGCCGGCCCCGGCGACACCACCTACCTCTATCTGCCGCTCGCCCACATCCTCGGCCAGCTCATCCAGCTGACCGCGCTCCGCCGGGGCGGCGCGCTCTGCTACTTCGGCGGCCGGGTCGAGAACGTCGTCGCCGAACTCGCCGAGGTCCGGCCCACCCACCTGCCCTCCGTGCCCCGGCTGTTCGAGAAGGTGCACGCCGGGGCTGTCTCCCTCGCCGAGGCACACGGCCCCGAGGGCCGGGCCCGCCTGGAGGCGGCCGTCCGCGTCGGCCTGGAGACGGCCGGGCTCCGCGAGCGGGGCGAGGAACCGGCCGAGGCGCTGCGCACCGCTTGGGAGACGGCCGAGAAGAGCGTTTTCGCCCCCACGCGGGCGGTCTTCGGCGGCAGGCTGCGCTGGGCCCTCACGGGGGCCGCGCCCATCGCGCCGCAGACGCTGGACTTCCTGCGCGCCTGCGGCATCGCCGTCTTCGAGGGCTACGGCATGACCGAGGCCTCCGGCGTGATCACCGTCAACCGCCCGGGGGCCGTGCGCCCCGGCACGGTCGGGCAGGCCATCGCCGGCTGCGAGGTGCGGATCGCGGAGGACGGCGAGGTGCTGGCCCGGGGGCCCGGCGTCTTCGCCGGCTATCACGGCAACCCGGCCGCCACCGCCGGGGCCGTCGGCGCGGACGGCTGGCTGCGCACCGGTGACATCGGCACCCTCGACGCGGAGGGCTACCTCCGGATCACCGGCCGCAAGAAGGACCTGATCATCACGTCCAGTGGCAAGAACCTGACGCCCTCGCTGTGGGAGTTCGCCGCCCAGCAGTCCCGCTGGATCTCCCGCGCGGTGATGATCGGCGACCGTCGGCCGTACCCGGTGGCGCTGCTCACCCTCGACACAGCGGAGATCACGGCCTGGGCAGCCCGTGAAGGGGTGGTTTTCGATGCCGGAGGGCCTGCCCGGCACCCGGCGGTGCGGCGGCTGTGCGAGGAGGCGGTGACGGCGGCCAACGAGCGGGTGTCGCGCCCTGCCCGGATACGGGCGTTCACGATCCTGGCCGGGGACTTCGGCGTGGAGAACGGCACCTTGACGCCGACCTTGAAACTCCGCCGGACGGCGGTCGCGGAGCGCTATGCCGGGGATATCGAGGCGCTGTACGAAGGTGGGTGCGAAGACAAGTTCGAAAGTGAAATAAGTGGCGCGAGTGAGTGAACGTTTTGTGGGCGGAAGCCCCGTTCCGGGGTACCCGAAGGCGCCTGTATAAAAACCTTGTGAACGAGCCATCGATCCACCCCTTGGCCTGAAAAGGCAGGAGCCCCGCCTTCCGCCGAAGCGGAAGGAAGGGCTCCTTGGGTGATCCCCGGAGAACCGGGGATCGGAAAATCACGCCGGGGTGACGTTCTCCGCCTGCGGACCCTTGGGGCCCTGCGTGACGTCGAAGGTGACCTGCTGGTTCTCCTCAAGGGAGCGGAAGCCAGCGGCGTTGATCGCGGAGTAGTGGACAAAGACGTCGGGGCCCCCGCCGTCCTGGGCGATGAAGCCAAAGCCCTTTTCAGCGTTGAACCACTTCACGGTTCCGGTAGCCATAAGCCCTCCTTGGGCCAAAGGGTTGCCCTGCTCCAGAACCTGCGAGAAGTCTGAAAACTACAAAAGCCTGCGGGGTCACATGCTCCGCAGGCTCTGTACTGCAAGGGAAACCAAACTGCAACTTGCGGCGAGCCTAGCACGCAGACGTTCTTCCGGGGAAGGAGTTGAAGATCACGCCTACGGCGGGTTTTCCGGCCCTTGCGGGTGGAAAAGATCGCCTGTCAGGCACCTGTGAGCGACACCCCGGCCCGGCGGCCCGGGGGAGCCGGGGCTAGCCTCCGGATGTGGACAATTCAGCCTCAGATGTAGCGACCGCCGTCGACGCGCCGGAGCGGCCGCGCAGCCGTCCGCGTGTCGGCCACATCCAGTTCCTCAACTGTCTGCCCCTCTACTGGGGGCTCGCCCGCACCGGCACGCTGCTGGACCTGGACCTGACCAAGGACACCCCCGACAAGCTCAGCCAGCAGCTGATCGCCGGGGAGCTGGACATCGCGCCGGTCACGCTCGTCGAGTTCCTGAGAAACGCCGACGACCTGGTCGCGCTGTCCGACATCGCGGTCGGCTGCGACGGTCCCGTCATGTCCTGCGTCATCGTCTCCCAGCTGCCGCTGGACCGGCTGGACGGGGCCCGGGTCGCCCTCGGCTCCACCTCGCGCACCTCGGTCCGCCTCGCCCAGCTGCTGCTCGCCGAGCGCTACGGCGTGGCGCCGGAGTACTACACCTGCCCGCCCGACCTCGGCGCGATGATGCAGGAGGCCGACGCGGCCGTCCTGATCGGCGACGCCGCCCTGCGGGCCTCGCTGCACGACGCCCCGAGGCTGGGCCTCACGGTCCACGACCTGGGGACGATGTGGAAGGAGTGGACGGGCCTGCCGTTCGTCTTCGCCGTCTGGGCCGCCCGCAAGGACTACCTGGCCCGGGAGCCGGAGCTCGTCGCCCAGGTGCACCAGGCCTTCCTGGCCTCCCGCGACGTCTCCCTGGAGGAGGTCGGCAAGGTCGCCGAGCAGGCCGCCCGCTGGGAGTCCTTCGACGCCGAGCTGCTGGAGCGCTACTTCACCACGCTGGACTTCCGCTTCGGCCCGGACCAGCTCGCGGGTGTGTCGGAGTTCGCCCGCCGCACCGGCCCGACGACCGGCTTCCCCGCCGACGTCCTGGTGGAACTGCTGAAGCCCTGACCCCTCCGGAGAGGGATCAGGGCTTCACGTCACCGCTCACCGGGCCCCGTGGAACCACCGGGGCCCGGCAGGGCCGGCTCAGGAGGAGGGCGTCGGCCCCTCCATCTGTTCACTGATCCACTGGATGCTGCTGTTCCCCATGCCCTTCACATAGGTCTTGGCGTCGTGCTTGCCGCCTTGGATGACCTCGAGATGGGTGTGGATGGGGCCCTTGTTGCCATAGGTGGCGATGTATTTGTCGACGCCCTGCCGTGTGATGGCGGCCTCCAGCGTTCCGTACTGGAACGCGACGTAGACGTCGTTCTTGGACTTGGTGTCGATCAGCCGCTGGGAGAGGACCTCGGGGTTGTTCTCCCGCTTCTCGGCGTCGTGGCCCTTCCACAGCGGGGAGTCGGGGACGATGTCCGGGCCGGAGGCGATGACGGCCTTGAACTTGTCCGGGTGCTTCATGACGGCCTTGAAGCCGGCGAAGCCACCGGAGGAGGAGCCCATGAACGCCCAGCCGTCACGCGACTTCAGCGTGCGGAAGTTCTCCTTCATGAGCTCCGGGACGTCCTCGGTGAGCCAGGTGCCCATCTTGGCCTGGCCGGGGATGTCACTACCGTCGTAGTAGTACTTCTCGTCCGGGTTGAGGACGGGCATGGCCAGCAGGAACGGCTTGCTCTTGCCCTCGTCCGCCCACTTGGCGATGTTGGACTCCAGACCGAGGTCGGTGCCCATCCAGTAGTTGTTCGGGTAGCCGGGGCCACCGGGCAGCGCGATCAGGACCGGGAAGCCGCTCTTGGCGTACTTGGGGTCCTTGTACTGCTTGGGCGCCCAGACCCAGACCTTGCCCGTGAAACCGGACTTCTTGCCCGTGATGGTCACGACGCCGATCTCGGTGCCGTCGCTCAGCGAGTTCGCGTTCTTGAACTTCGCCTCCGGGCCCGTCGGCATCAGCGTCTTGGAGTCACCGGAATCACCGCTGGCACCGCCGGCCTGGCCGCCGTTCTTGTCGGCGCCGGCGCCGGCGCCGAAGCTGACCGGGTCGCCCTTCTTGGAGAACGGGCCGATCTCCATGTACTTCAGCACGCCGCCCGTGATCAGGCCGACTATGGCTATGGACGCCACGATGATCGTCCAGAGCTTGGCGCGGGAGGCGCGACGCCGGCCCTGCGACTGGTACGAACCGTCGTACTGGTCGTCGTACTGACCGCCGTACTGGTCGTCCCGGCCGTCCTGGCCGTTGTAGGGACCGTAGCCGTCGGCCGGCGGGTAGTTGCCCTGGCCGCCCTGCTGACGGTAGCCGCCACCCTGCTGCTGGTAGCCGCGGTCCTGGCCGTAGCCACCGCCCTGCTGGCCGTAGCCACCACCCTGCGGGTAGCCGCCGCCCTGTTGTTGGTATCCCCCGTTGGGCCGGTAGCCCCCGTTGGGTGAGTGAGCCATCGCGTCGCTCCGGATGCTGCTGCTGCCCCGAAGGACATGACGGTTTGTTCCGTCCTAGTTGATGGGCAAACCAGGGTCCGGGGTTCCTCGGACGTCCCGTGAATTGAGTCATAGGCTGAAAATCGGGGCCGCAGGGCCCGCTCAAGGGGGAGGCAAAGGTCCCGTGCAACGGCTGTCGGAGGAAGACCCGCAGGTCATAGGCGCATATCGGCTGCTGGGGCGACTCGGGGCGGGCGGTATGGGCCGGGTGTATCTGGGGCGGAGCGCCGGCGGCCGTACCGTCGCCGTCAAGGCCGTGCACCCGCATTTCGCCCTGGACACACAATTCCGGGCGCGTTTCCGGCGAGAAGTGGAATCCGCCCGGAAAGTCGGTGGCGCGTGGACGGCGCCCGTGCTCGACGCCGATCCGGAAGCCGCCGTCCCATGGGTGGCCACCGGCTATGTCGCCGGGCCCTCGCTGACCGAGGCCGTCGCCGAGGTGGGCCCGCTGCCGGAGCCGGCGGTACGGGCGGTCGGCGCGGGCCTGGCGGAGGCGCTGACGGCGGTGCACGGGCTGGGCCTGGTCCACCGGGACGTCAAGCCCTCCAACGTGCTGCTCGCCCTCGACGGCCCCCGCCTGATCGACTTCGGCATCGCCCGCGCCACGGACGGCACCGCGTCCCTGACCGCGACCGGCGTCTCCATCGGCTCGCCCGGCTATATGGCCCCCGAGCAGATCGTGGGCAAGGACGTCACGGGCGCCGCCGACGTCTTCTCCCTGGGCGCGGTCCTCACCTACGCGGCCACGGGCGAGCCGCCCTTCACCGGGGACAGCTCGGCCGCCCTCCTCTACAAGGTCGTCCACGAGGAGCCGGTGCTGGGCCCGGCCCTGACGGGCGAGCTACGGGAGCTGGTGCGGGCCTGCCTGGCCAAGCCCCCGTCGGCCCGCCCGACCCCCGCCGACCTCGCCCGCCACCTCGCCGGCCCGCCGGGAGCCTCCGCCCTCATCCGCCCGGGCTGGCTACCGGGCCCGCTGGTGGAGCGGGTGAGCAGGCAGGCGGTGGAACTGCTGGACCTGGACGGGGCGCCGATCCCAGCCCCTCCGGCGGACAATCCAGCCCCTCCGGCGCTTGAGGAGCGGGGGTCCGGGGGCGGAGCCCCCGAAAGAGCCCCCTCCCCGCACGCTCCCACGGTGACCGCCAAATCCGCCGCCGTATCCATCGGCACCCGCAAGGGAAGAGGCTGCACCCTCGCCCTGACGGTCGCCGGCGTCCTGGCCGTCGCCACGACCACAGCCCTGTTCGCCTTCGGCGTGCTGCCCGGCACGGGCGGGGGCGGCCGCGACGAGGCGGGCAAGCCCACGCCCCCGGCCGCCGGCGCGAGCCCCGCCACACCGTCCACCGTCCTCACGGACTTCGCCGGCACGTGGACCGGCCAGGTCGTCCAGTCCGACGGCACCCCCAACGGCACCATGACCAGCGTCATCACCGACAACACCAAGGACGCCTACGCGGTCCGTACGACCTACGACGTGCTCGGCGTCATCCAGTGCCACAGCAAGGCGCGACTGACCTCGGCCAGGACCGGGAAGATCACCCTGGAGGAGAGCACCGACGGCTCTCCCGGGCCCGGCTGCACGGGCCAGACCGCGGCCGTGTCCTACACCCTCGCCCCGGACGGCAGCCTCGCCTTCGCCTCCCAGGACGCGAAGGGCGGCAACGTCAGGGCGACGCTGACGCGCAGCGGCGGCTGACGACGGGCCGCCGGGGGCCGGTCGGCCCCCCTCGCGTAATCTGGCCCGAGTTCGCATACCCCCTCCGAAGGGACGCCCGGTGACCGAGAACGCCGACCTTCAGTCCGTCCTCGACCGCGCCGCAGCCGGCGGCCGGATCACCCCGGAGGAGGCGCTCGAGCTCTACCGCTCCGCTCCGCTGCACGCCCTCGGCGCGGCCGCCGACGCCGTGCGCCGCAAGCGCTACGCGGGCACCGAGCACATCGCGACGTACATCATCGAGCGCAACATCAACTACACCAACGCCTGCGTCACCGCGTGCAAGTTCTGCGCCTTCTACGCCCCGCCCAAGAGCGAGAAGGTCTGGACGCGCCCGATGGACGACATCCTGCGCCGCTGCGCGGAGACGGTCGCGCTGGGCGGCACCCAGATCATGTTCCAGGGCGGCCACCACCCGGACTACGGCGTGGAGTACTACGAGGAGCACTTCGCGGCGATCAAGAAGGAGTTCCCGCAGCTCGTCATCCACTCCCTCGGCGCGTCCGAGGTGGATCACATGTCGCGGATCTCCGGTGTGAGCGTCGAGGAGGCCATCCGCCGCATCCACGCCGCCGGCCTGGACTCCTTCGCGGGCGCCGGCGCCGAGCTGCTGCCGGAGCGGCCGCGCAAGGCCATCGCGCCGCTGAAGGAGTCGGGCGAGCGCTGGCTGGAGATCATGGAGATCGCCCACGGCATGGGCGTCGAGTCGACCTCCACCATGCTGATGGGCACCGGCGAGACCAACGCCGAGCGGATCGAGCACCTGCGCATGATCCGTGACGTCCAGGACCGCACGGGCGGCTTCCGCGCCTTCATCCCGTACACCTACCAGCCCGAGAACAACCACCTGAAGGGCCGGACGCAGGCGACCCTCTTCGAGTACCTGCGCATGATCGCCATCGCGCGGCTCTTCCTCGACAACGTCGCCCACATCCAGGGCTCGTGGCTGACCACGGGCAAGGAGGTCGGCCAGCTGTCGCTGCACTACGGCGCGGACGACCTCGGCTCGATCATGCTGGAGGAGAACGTGGTCTCCTCGGCCGGCGCCAAGCACCGCTCCAACCGGATGGAGATCATCGATCTCATCCGCAAGGCGGGCCGCGTCCCGGCGCAGCGCGCCACGACGTACGAGCACCTGCTCGTCCACGACGACCCGGCGAACGACCCGGTCGACGACCGCGTCGTCTCCCACCTGTCCTCGACCGCGATCGAGGGCGGCACGGCCCACCCCGAGCTGAAGATCGTCGAGGCGAGCTGACCCCTTGCAGACGCTCCACGCGGCCGACCTGCTGATCGCCGTCCCCGGCACGGCCCCCGTGCCGGGCGGAGCGGTGGTCGTCGACGGCGGCACGGTCGCGGCGCTCGGCCCGTACGAGGAGCTCACGGCGGCGTACCCGCGGGCACGGGTACGGCGGTGGCCGGGGGTGCTCACGCCGGGGCTCGCGCAGCGGAGGGCGGCCGCCCTGCTGACCCGCGCCTACCACCCGGACCCGCGCGAGCACGCCGAACTGGGCGAGCGGCCACTGACCGGCGACCGGCTGGCGGCCCTGGAGATGGACGACACCCGGTGGTCCGGCAGTGTCCGCCGCGGTCTTCAGCAGATGCTGCGCCACGGCACGACGGCGGTGGCCGGGGCGTTCGAGACCCCGTTGCTCTCGACGGCGGTCGCCCGCTCGGGACTGCGGGTGCTGCCCGTCGCCGCCACGCCGGGTGAACCGGACCTCGATCCGCTGCGCGGGGTCGCGTCTCTGGCGGCCGCCGTCGTGTCCCCGCTGACCGTCGGCGGTCGCGCCGACCTCGCCGTCTTCGACGTACCGGACGAGGCGGCGCTGCTGGAGCGCGGCGCGGGCACGTGCGTCGCCACGGTGCTCGCGGGACGCCTGGTGCACCGGCGCCGCTGAGGGCGGTGGCGATTCCGGCGAGGGAGCCCGTTCATTACTTCGGGTGACGCTACCGTCGTATATGGGACCGCGATCCGCACCCGCGTCCACACTCGCGTCCATGGGAGCAGCGATGATCGCAGAACGGCTGGAGAAGGCCACTCCTGAGAACTGGATGTTCCCGCCTGCCGGCGTGTGGACGGCAGCCCAGGTGGAAGACCTGGTGTTGCCGTGCGACTGGGAACTCGTGGACGGAGTGGTCGTGGTTCGGGGGAGGCCGCCTGTGTGGCACAGCATGGTGCGGAGCGGCATCGAGAGGCGTCTACAGGAATGCGTCCGGGAGCCTTATTTCGCTCTGTCGGAACAGTGTGTGCTGATTGACGAGTTCAACCCTCCGGTCCTTGACGTCATCGTCTTTGATCCACGAGGCCTCGACGACATGGCGAAGCACGTTCCCGTGGCGCAGGTCGTCCTCGCGGTCGAGGTGGTGTCCGAGGGCTCTCGGCAGGACGACCGGGTCCGTAAGCCGGCCCTTTACGCCTCGGCGGGGATTCCGTGCTACTGGCGCGTGGAGCGGGGCGAAGACGGTCTCCCCGAGGTGCATGAGTACTGGCTCAACCCCGACCGGGGCGAGTACATCCCGCGTCCTGTCCGCCCCTGTCACACCGGCAAGTTGGAAACGGACCAGCCCTACCCCGTCACCATCGACCTGGCGAATCTGGTGCCGCTCCGGCCACCCCGTCAGTGATCCGTAAGGAGCGCGTCCCCGCACGTCAGGGCGGCATCAAGAGGAGCCGTTCGTACCGCTTTCACCCGGCAGGATGAGCGGCGCGGGGACGGCCGCTTCGGTCGTCCCGCGGTGCGAAGGTGTGGCGGGCCCAGTCGTCGGACAGGCCGCGAGAACGCGCATGACCGGTAGGAAACCCGTTGCCGAGGGGGCCGCGGGTGGGGGGACCGGTGGTTCTCGGGGCGGGCCCACAGGAGCGAGCGCAATCGGCACCGCGAGACGGCCGGTCCTTCCCGGGGCGGCCGTCCCCGTCCAAGGTCCTCCGGGGCCGTGGTGAAGAATGGGTCCGTGACCCGAGCATCCCTGGACAAGCAGCCGCACGAAGTCGCCGCGATGTTCGACGACGTGGCGGCGAAGTACGACCTGACCAACGACGTCATCTCGCTCGGTCAGGCCCGGATCTGGCGCAAGGCCGTGGCAAAGGCCGTCGACGCCCGCCCGGGGCAGAAGGTCCTCGACCTCGCCGCCGGTACGGGTACGTCGTCGCTCCCGTTCGCCATGGACGGCGCCTACGTCGTCCCGTGCGACTTCTCGCTCGGCATGCTGCGCGAGGGCAAGAAGCGCAACCCCTGGCTGCCGCTGACCGCCGGCGACGCCACGAAGCTGCCCTTCGCGGACGACGTCTTCGACGCCGTGACCATCTCCTTCGGGCTGCGCAACGTCCAGGAGACCGACACCGCGATGCGCGAGCTGCTGCGCGTGACCAAGCCGGGCGGGCGCGTGGTGATCTGCGAGTTCAGCCAGCCCACCTGGGCGCCGTTCCGCACGGTCTACAGCGAGTACCTGATGCGCGCCCTGCCGCCGATCGCCCGGACGGTGTGCAGCAACCCCGACGCGTACGTCTACCTCGCCGAGTCGATCCGCGAGTGGCCCGACCAGCCCGCGCTCGCCGCGCGGCTCCAGAAGGCCGGCTGGTCGAAGGTGGCGTGGCGCGATCTGACGGGCGGCGTCGTCGCGCTGCACCGCGGGTTCAAGCCGCTGGACTGATGCGCTGAACCGGCGCGCGTCCTCCGCGCGCCGCCTCCCGGCGATTGTCATGGGCAGGGCGCTCAAGATCGATACGATCTGGGCCCTTGCCCATGATCGTCTGATCGCTCGATCGTCCTGGTCGCTCGATCGTGCCGATCATCTGATCACGCCGATCGCTTGATCGTCGCCGAGCCCCGGAGGCACCGTGCCGACCGCGCCACCCCCGCCGTCGTACCCCCCGCCACCCCTGAGCGCCCCGCCCTCGCGCGGTGCGCTGTTCCTGCGCCGTACGGTCGCCGGGGACTGGGCGGGGGCGGCGAGGGCGGCGCTGTGGCCGTCCGCCCTGCTCCTCGTCCTCGCGGTCGTGATCTCACTGCCGTCCTCGGACGACTTCGACCGCATGCGCCTCGGCGACTGGTCCGACCGCTTCCAGGTCGTCCTCGCCCTGCTGATCCAGGGCCTCGGCGGCACTCTGGACGTGGAGCTGCGAGGTGGCGACACCCTGCTGTCGATGTTCCTGCGCGGCAGCGGTTATCTCTCCGTATGGCCGCTGACGATCACGATTCTGTGGGCCGGAGCGGTGGCTCTGGGCACGGCCCGGCTGCGGCGCGTGACGGGTCCCGCTGGCACGGCCGGTGGGGCGGCCGGTGGGGCGGCCGGTGGCGCCGAGGCCGCCGTGCGCGTGGCTCTGCTGTGCGGGGCCGCGGTGCTGGTGCTCGCCCTGTGCGGGCAGCCGGACGCCGAACAGCTGTCGGTCTCCACCTCGCCCGGTCTCGCCGCGCTGTTCTCGTGCGCGCTGGCGGGCGTGGTGAGCGGCGCGATGCTGTGCCGCGACCGGCTCGTCGAGCGCCTGGGCGCCGGCGTACAGGTGGTCATACGGGCGTGGGGCACCGCCCTGCGCGCCCTCGGGCTGTCGGTGGCGCTCTGCGCGCTGGTCGTGTTCGTCGTCCTCGCCACGCACCAGGACGAGGTGGGCGGCTGGACCGTCGTCGGCTCGCTCCCGGTGCTGGTCAACCTCGGTCTGATGGCGCTCGGCGTCTCCTGGGGCGCGGGCGTCGAGGGTTCGTCCACCGAGCACAGCCGCCATGTGGGCGGCACCCTCGGCCTCTCCGAGATCGGTGAACTGGCGGGCGGCTGGGCCCAGGCCGGCGCCGTGGCGCTGGGCGTGGTGTGCGCGGCGATCCTCGCCGTCCTGGCGGCGCGGCGCTCGGCGGACCGGGTGGAGCAGGTGCTGTCCGGGGTGTTCTTCCTGGCGGCGGTGTGGCTGCTGTCGTTCGTCTCCGGCGGCGACATGCGGATGACCTCCGGTTCCTCTTCTCCCTTCTCGGGGCGCCTGCCGGGCATGGAGGCCTCGCTCGGCACGAACGCCGGGGAGCTGCTGCTGTTCGGCCTGCTGTGGACGGCGGGCGCGGTGCTGCTGGCGGGCGTGCTGGGGCGTCAGGGAACGGGTGCCGTGACGAGCGGTGCGGGTGCGGGTGCGGTGGGCGTGGCTGCGGTGCCGGGTGTGGCGTCGGGTGCGGCCGTGGTGCCGCCCGTGCCGTCCATGCCGCCTGTGCCGGACCGGCCCCCGGTGCCCGCGCAGCCTCCCGTACCGGACCGGCCGCCTACGGCCCCGCCTGTTCCGCCCGTTCCGGCCGCAGCGCCCGTCGCGCAGCCGATCGTGTCCCCGGAGCCCCCGACGGCTCCCTTGCCCCTGGCGTACACCGCCCCCGCCCCCGTCCCCCCTCGCGCGGGCTCAGCGCGCAGCCCGTTCGTGTGGGCGGCCCTCGGCCTGGCGGCCTTCCTGGTCGGCGGTGCCGTGACGGCGGGCGTGATGCTGGTGGGCAACAACAGTGGCAGCGGAAAGGCCGAGAACGCCGACGACAAGGCCCAGCCGCCGGCCGTGACGTCCCCGTCGTCGTCCGCATCGGGCGACCCCGCCGCCCCCGCGACCGGGCCCTCCGGCCCGGCCTCCGCCCCCGCGACGCCGGACCCCGGCGCCAAGCCCAAGCCCCCGACGGACGAGCCCCCCAAGGGCTACATCCGGATGACCTCCCCCGAGGGCTTCTCCCTCGCGGTCCCCGAGTACTGGCGCCGCTACACCACGGGCGGCGACCAGATCGACTACCACGGCCCCACCGGCGCGGCCCAGCTGCGGATCGGCGTCGTGCCGAGCGAGGGGAAGTCCTCGTACGACCACTTCCAGGAGCTGGAGAAGACCGTCTCCCGGCAGGACGGCTACACGCGGGTCACGATGACCCGCAATACCTTCCTCGGCCGCCCCGGCGCCCTCTGGGAGTGGACCTGGAAGGAGAAGAACGGCGAGGTCATGCGGGCGATGAACCAGGCGTACGTGGACGGGTCCGGCACCGAATACGCCGTCATGTTCTCGGAGCGCGAGCGCCTCTACCCCGAGGCGCGGCAGATCTTCGACACGGCGCTGCGCTTCTGGTGGGTCGGCCCGTACAACGCGAGCTGATCCGTCATACGGAAACCGTAGAGCCGGGCGGGCAACGGCGGCCCTCACGACCGCCCGCGCCCGCCCGGCTCATAGACTCGACCCGGCAATGGCCCCAGCCCTTGCCGAATCCCCTTTGCCGAACGGGAGAGCCACCGTGACCGTGACCCCTACCGAACACAGCGCTGATGTGATCGTCGTCGGGGCCGGCCCGGCCGGCTCCACGACCGCGTACTACCTGGCCAAGGCCGGCCTCGACGTCCTCCTCCTGGAGAAGACGGCCTTCCCGCGCGAGAAGGTGTGCGGCGACGGCCTCACCCCGCGCGCCACCAAGCAGCTCGTGGCGATGGGCATCGACGTCTCCGAGGAAGCGGGCTGGCTGCGCAACAAGGGCCTCCGCATCATCGGCGGCGGCGTCCGCCTCGAACTCGACTGGCCGGAGCTGGCGTCCTTCCCGGACTACGGACTGGTCCGCAAGCGCGACGACTTCGACGAGCAGCTCGCCCGGCAGGCGGTCAAGGCCGGTGCCCGGCTCTACGAGCGCTGCAACGTCGGCGCGCCCGTCATCGACGACCGCACGGGCCACATCACCGGCGTCGAGGCGAAGCTGGGGGAGGAGAAGACCCCGGTCACCTTCCATGCCCCGCTGGTCGTCGCCGCCGACGGCAACTCCTCCCGCCTCTCGCTGGCCATGGGCCTCCACCGTCGCGAGGACCGCCCGATGGGCGTCGCCGTCCGCACGTACTTCACCTCCCCGCGCCACGACGACGACTACCTGGAGTCCTGGCTGGAGCTCTGGGACCGCCGCGGTCCCGGCCCGGACCGGCTGCTGCCCGGCTACGGCTGGATCTTCGGCATGGGCGACGGCACGAGCAACGTCGGCCTCGGCGTCCTCAACACCTCCGACTCCTTCAAGGAGCTGGACTGGCGCGAGGTGCTCAAGGCGTGGTGCGCCTCGATGCCCGAGGACTGGGGCTACACCCCCGAGAACATGACCGGCCCCATCCGCGGCGCCGCCCTCCCCATGGCCTTCAACCGTCAGCCCCACTACACCCGCGGCCTGCTGCTCGTCGGCGACGCGGGCGGCCTGGTCAACCCGTTCAACGGCGAGGGCATCGCCTACGCCATGGAGTCGGGCCAGATCGTCGCCGACGTCATCGTCCAGGCGCACGCCCGTTCCTCGTACGCGCAGCGGGAACTGGCCCTCCAGCGCTACCCGAAGGTCCTCAAGGACACCTACGGCGGCTACTACACGCTCGGCCGCGCCTTCGTGAAGCTCATCGGCAACCCGAAGGTCATGAAGATGGCGACGGAGCGCGGCCTGACGCATCCGCTGCTGATGAAGTTCACGCTGAAGATGCTGGCGAACCTGACCGACCCGACGGGCGGCGACGCGATGGACCGCATCATCAACGGCCTGAGCAAGGTCGCGCCGAGGTCGTAGGGCCGTAGGGCCGTAAGGCTGTAACCGGCCGCAGCTATTCACCCTTTCGTGGGGCTTTCGCGCTGTTTCGGCGCGTCGGCTTTACGGAAGGTAATGGGGGAGAGCCGGAATCCCGTTGTGAGGGGGATGTGCTCGCCATGACGCGTACGAACCGCCTTCGCCGAGTCGTCCGAGCCGCCCGGGTCGCCGCCGTCACGGCGGCGGCCCTCCTCCTGCCCGCCGCCTTCCTCGCGACGCCCGCCAGGGCCGCGACCTCCTGCACCGTCAACGGCACGCCCGCGCCCGGCCCGGAGGTCACCGGTACCGACGGCGACGACGTCATCGTCTGCACCGGCCTGGACGCGGGCGCCACCGTCGACGCCAAGGGCGGCGCCGACACGATCACCCTCGACGGGGAAGTGTCCGGCACCGTTCTCGGCGGCGACGGGGCGGACCACATCGTCCTCGCGGAGGGCGCCCGGCTGACCGGGAAGGGCGTCATCGACGGCCAGGCCGGGAGGGACGAGATCGACCTCAGGGGCGCGGTCCTCGGCACGGTCCGCGGCGGCCAGGACGACGACCTGATCCTCCTCTTCAAGACCGCCACGACCGGCGACGCCAGCCTCATCCGCGGCGCCCGGGGCGCGGACGTCATCCTCGCCGACGGCGCCGTCACCATCCGCGGCCTCGTGGAAGGCTTCGACGGGAACGACTTCATCGACATCAACGGCACCGTGGCCCCCACGGGCCGGGTGCACGGCGACGACGGGGACGACGTCCTCCACGTCCACGTCGACCAGGGCGAGGTGGACGGTGGCGGCGGTACGGACGTGTGTGCCGTCGACAGCGGGAATCAGCCCCTGAACTGCCCCTGAGACGAAGGCTTTCGCTGACTCCGCCCGCCGCATCGGACCCGCCCCCGTGCGGCGGGCGGGCCTGTGGGCCCTACGGGGGGCTCACTTGGACCGGTACTCGTCCTCGACCGGCGTCCAGACGTTCTTCCCCATCCAGTAGGAGTACTGCGGACGGTCCTTGACGGCGCTCGTACGGAACGGGCGCCCGTTGTCGTCGACGCGGACGGTGCCGTGCCGGTCCCCGCTGCTCCACTCCAGCTCCAGGTACCAGCTGACGTCATGGCTCTCGGTACGGCCCACCACCTCCAGCACCTGGGGATCGGTCGAGGTCACCCGGTACGGGAAGTCCGTGGCGGGGACCTTGATGTCGCCCTGCCTGCCGGACGCCGGGCGGGCCACCGGCTGGTCGGCGTCGAGGTCGATGTCGTGGAAGGAGGGCGTGAGGCCGCCGCCGCAGCCGGACCCCATCACGTACGCCGCCCAGGACAGCGGCGCCGACCGGTTCACGACCCGGACCCGGGCGGCGTGCAGCACGACGGCCTCGGCGCCCTTGCCCTGTACGGAGAGCTCGACCTTCGCCTGCCCGCCCGCCACGGCCCGCAGATTCTCCGCCCAGCCGCGGTTGTCCCTCACCTCCGGGGGTGCGGGCATGAACAGCGGTTGCCGGTCCGTCAGGTACAGCTGGCTGCACGGGTCCTCCGAAACGTACGGCCGGACCGCCACGGTCAGCGGAATGCCGGATGCGGAGTCGCCCCCGCCGCCGCTGCCGCCCGGCTTTTCGGGCCCGCCACCGGGGCCGGGGGCCTCGCCCGGTGCGTCCGGCGCCGCCTGGGAGCCGCCGTGCGAGCGGCCGTCGGGGGCGGGGGTGGGGGCGGCGGAGCCACCGGAGGGGGAGGAGGGGAGCGGTAAGGCCGACGGGGGCGACGAGGTGAGCGGCTTCGGAGCGGTCCTCGGCTTGGGGACGGTGAAGAGCGTGCTGGGGGACTGCGCCTGTCCGGGGCGGGCGTCGTCGTGGGAGCCGCCGTCCCGCGAGGCCGCGTAGCCCACCACGGCGGCCGAGGTCGCGACGAGGCCCACGACGGCGGCGCCTATGAGCGCGAGCCGGACGGTTCTGCCAGTGGTGGCCACCCGACCCCCCGGGCGGGACGGGTGGGGCACACCCCACGACCGCGCCCCGGGCCCCGACCACACGGGCACGAC
>NZ_JBEZUS010000005.1:0-425011 GCF_040636475.1 Streptomyces sp. NPDC037389 | reverse complement strand
GCCCCGCCCCCGGGGGCCGGCGGCCGGGCCGCGCCCGCGGCGGGGGGGGCGCCCCGGGCCGGGGGGGGGGGGGGGGGGGGGGGCGCCCCCCCCCGCCCGGGGGGGGGGGGGGGGGCCCCCACCACCCGACGACGGCGCCGCGGCCGCCGACGAACCGGACGCGACTGCGGTGCTTTGCGCGGGCACGTCCGGATCCGGCCCGGCGTCGGCCTCGTCGGCCGTATCGGCCGCTACTTCGGTGGCGGCCGCCGCCCGGCTCGCGGCCGCCTTCCGTCGGCGTGCCTCATCGGCGAGAATCCAGTGGCGGTGCAGCGCGACAAGTTCCTCGGGCTTCGCCCCGCACACCCTGGCGAAACGTTCCACGGGGGCGTACTCCGCCGGTACGGCGTCCCCGTTGCAGTAACGGTGAACCGTCGACGTACTCATGTGCAGTCGCTTGGCCAGTCCCGCGTAGCTCTGCCCGGAGCGATCCTTCAGCTCACGGAGCAGTTCGGCGAATTCCTCGGTCTCCTCGGCCATCGGCCGTGCCCCTCCCCATCCCAGGACCGCGTTCCAGGGGAATGGCATTTCCCCAGGTCAGAACGCGTTCGACCATTCCATTTTCCCGGATGGCCCGAACACCGTTGCGGTGGACTTGCCGAGCGACGCAGGCTGTGAGGGCGACGAGCGGACCGGCCTTCGACCGGCCGCCGGATCCACGCCACCGACACACCCACACCCACGCGTACGGAGACACCCATGCCCATCGCCGGCCGTATCACCGGTGCCGCCCTCGCGGCCGCCGCCGTCGTGACCATCGCCGCCTGCCAGGGTCAGAGCGTCGCGGCGAACCAGGTCAGCCCCGCGCCCTCCACCTCCGCCGCCGCCAAGGCGCTCGCGTCCCCGAACGCGACCCCTGGTTCCGGTACCGCGGCCCACCCGGCCGCCCCGGCCACCACTCCGGCCGCCACGCCGGCCGCGACCAGGAGCAAGGCCGCCGACCGCCTCGTCGCCTGCTCGGCCGCCAACTCCAAGGTGACGGTCAACACCATCAGCCGCCCCATCAACCACCTCGCCCTCACCGTCACCAACACCGGCTCCAAGCTCTGCGCCGTGTACAGCGCCCCCGCCCTCCGCTTCGACGAGGACCAGGCCGCCACCCAGGTCGTGCAGGACAGCGTGCCGCAGTCCGTCGTCATGCTGGAGCCGGGCCAGTCCGCCTACGCGGGCATCCGCATCTCGTCCGCCGACGGCAGTGGCGGGCACGGCCGCACGGCCCGCAACCTGGAGGTCCACTTCGCCGACCGCTCGGGCAACGGCTCCACGGGCACCCCCGCCCACCTCGCCCTCCCCAAGGGCACCTACATCGACGACTCGGCCGCCGTCACCTACTGGCAGTCGGACCTCCAGGACGCCATCAAGTGGTGAACGCGCGCCTCGTGGCCGTGACGCTTATCGGTGCGCCACGGCCGCGTTGTACGCGTACAGGGCGACGAGGCCGACCACGCACACGATGACCACCCACGAGCCGAAGCCCGTGTGCCGGCCTCGCCGAGTCCGGATCCGTCGGTTCCGCTTCCCGGCCCGCCGGGGCGACGCCAGCCGCGCGGAGCGCTTGGGCGGGGCGGCCTCGGTAGCGGCCTCGGCGAGGAGGCGTCGGCATATCGCGGCGAGTTCCTGCGTTCCCGCGCCGAGGCTCGCGACGGCCTCCGAACGCGCGGGCGCGGTCGTACCGCCGTCGAGTATTCGTCCCGCGCGCAGCAGTATCTCGTCCCGGCCGCCGCTCGGGGCCATGCTGATCCACCGCTGCACGTGCTCGCCCCGGATGACCACGCCCCCGCCCCGCTCCCGGTACACGACGTGCTCGCGCCACAGCAAGGCGGCTACCTCACTGGCGGTCTCTCTCAGGCGCGTCCCCATGGCTTCCTCCCCCTTCACCACGGTGCCGCGCGTCGAACGGTCCCCCGTGTGGTCATGCCCCCACGGTAAGTGACACCACTGACAATCCCCCGGCCGTCAGATGTCCGCCCTCAGCGCCAGGGACGCGACCACCGGCGCCGCGTACAGCAGGGGCATCGGCACATGGGCATACGAGCGCGCCCGGACCACGGTGACGACGGCCCCGGCGAAGTACAGCACCAGCCCGATCCCGGCCAGCACGCCGACGACGGGCACGGCCAGCCCGGCCAACAGGCCCACGGCCCCTGCGGCCTTGGCCGTGCCTAGCCATGGCAGCCACGATTCGGGCACGCCGTACGCGGTGAGCGACCGCACGATCCACGGCGCGCGGAAGATGAACGTGCCGGCGGAGAAGCCGGTCATGAGGGCGGCTAGGACGGTGACGACGACGTAGGCGGTGGACATGGCGGCTCCCTCGTCCGGACGAGTTCGTCTGATGTCCTGACTTTCCGCCCGACGGCTGCCTTAACCGCCAGCGGTTACCTTGGCCCGCCGGCCTTGATGCGGGTGATGAGCGCTGCCATCCGGGTGCGGGATGTGGCGATCACAGTGCGGGGAGCGTCGCTCTCGCGGAGCAGTACTGCCCGCAGGGTCGTCGCCAGTTCCAAGCAGTCCTGGTTGTCGTCGGCGCCGGAGAAGGAAGTCTTCTGCCAGCGCGGCTCAGCTCTCACCTCAATCGACCGGCCTTGACCGTTGTGATGAGCGCGTGCACTCGGGTGCGTGCGGCGGCGATCACGGTGCTCGGATCGTCGCTTTCACGTATAGCCACTGAGCCGTCGAGAGGTCTCAGCTCCACGCAGCTGTTGTCCGGGCCGCCGCCCGAATACGAGGACTTCTGCCATGCGCGGGATGTATTCATGGTCTTGATCTCACGTTTCCTGGATCAGTTTGTGGATGAATTGCTGTGAATCGTCGACGCCCAGTGCCGTTCTCGTCAGGGTGGTGAACATGTTGCTGAACACGGACAGCAGGGCGTTAGCGCTTATGAAGCTACCGCCAAAGGCGGCATCGATCTGTACGGTATCGAGCTCGGGAATGGGGCCGCGCGCGTAGAACATCGACTGGGCTGTTCCGGTCAGGTCGTCGGTGTCGAATGGGATCACGAGCAGCTTCACGGTGGGCCACTCCGCCACCTCTGCCAGGAACTTCAGTTGTGCTCGCTGCACGGCCCGGCCTCCGTAACGCATGCGTAGCGCGGCTTCGTGCACGATTGCCACGGTGTCCGGCGGCGGCTTCCGGTCGTAGATTTGCCGTCGTCGGACGCGATGCTCGACGCGCGCGTTCAGTTGGGCTTCAGGCAGCGCTGGGATCGCGCTCCCGAACAACGCCCGCGCGTAGTCCTCGGTCTGAAAGATCCCCGGGATGTAGGTGATCTGCAACAAGTGGATCGCCCGGGCGTGGTGTTCCAGCTCCGATACATCGAGGAATCCCGGCGTGAGGAGTCCCCGGTACTGCTCCCACCAGCCGCGTACGCGCTCGTCCGTCATGGCGCACAGCTCGTTGATGAGCCTGACGTTGCTCGCCTTGTAGTACGAGGCGAGCTGACGGATCCTGTCAGCGCTGACGCCCCATCGACCGGCCTCGATATGGCTGATCTGCGCTGCCCCGCCGCCGAGCAGAGCTCCGGCCTCTCGGGCGGACAAGCCTGCCGCTTCCCGGAGCTTCCGTAGCTCGGCGCCCAGCCGTGCCTGGCGGGCTGTCGGATTGCTTCTCGGCGGCATGGATCGCCCTCCGTTCGGTGCTTCCGAGTCTCGCGCGCAACCATCCCACAGGTCCACCGTCTGTCACCTATTCGTGTCTCAGCGTTGCACCGGTACAGCTTTGTGCCCTACGTTCTTCCGCACCGCGCATCCGCCGTAGGGAGAGCCGAAGTGCAGCCATCGGCACGCAAGTTGAGGCCAAAGCTGGTGGCCGAGCCACGGACAACGGCGGCGCGCGGAAGCGAAGAACATCGGCAACCGTGAACGGGAAGGCACCCATGAGTTCCACCATGCTCAACGACCCACGTACCGCGCCCTACAACCCCGCCACGTTCTACGAGCTCGCCGCACCGGCAACGGCGACCACCGCCCGCCTCGCCCGCCAGTTCGTATGCGGAACGTTGCAGGCGACCGGTCACCCATCCCTCATCGACGACGCGTGCGTCTGCGTCTCGGACGCCGTCGCGAACGTCGTCCAGCACGCCCGCGTGTCCGCCCTCTCCGTCGAAGTCATCGTTCGGCCCTACCGGGTGGTCGTCGCCGTGCGGGACGGCGACCCGGTCAGGCGCCCGTACGGCCGGCTCACCGCGAAAGCGGGTGACGAGCGCGGCCGGGGCCTCATCCTCATGAACAAGCTTTCGCACGCCTTCGGCGTGAACCTCGTCTGGGACGGGCTGCACGTCGTCGGCAAGCGCGTGTGGTTCGAGCTGCGGGAACGGTGATCACGGCGTGCGGCGACCGCCGCCGCTCCAGGTCGCGTAGAGCCCCGACAGAGACGCGGTGACGGTCGCCAGTGCGCCGGGCGAGATGCCCAGCAGCACCAGCACGATTCCCGCCGCCAGCACGGCGAGGAAGACGATGAGGTCATGAATCCGCTTGCCGTCGTTGGCCATTGAGGCCCCTTCCCATGGTCGGTGGTGGTACGACTCAGGGTCGATGGGGACGGATGTGCTGCGGCAGGCGCAGCGGTGCTGACAGGCGGGTGGCAGCGTGGGCGAACTACAGACGTTCGGGGAGGGGATCTCGCCGGAGACGCGCGCGCTGGCGCAGGCGTTGCGCGATCTGTTCGCGGGGCTGGAGATCTCCGAGCGGCGCTACGCGGCCCGCCGCAGTTACGACTCGTCCACGGTCTCCCGCTACCTCAGCGGACAGCGCCTTCCTCCATGGGAATTCGCACTCAACCTGCTGAACGACGTCGCGGAAAAGCGTGGCACAGTGCCGACGCCGGAGATGACGGAGATGCTGCGCGCTCTGCACCACGCCGCGCTCAGAGCGGGCAAGAGCCCTACGCACAAAGTGCAGTTGTTGCAGCAGCAGCTCGCCGTGGCGGACGAGGACGCCCGCCGCGCCGCCCAGCGGGAACGGTGGCTGGAGGACACCCTCCGTGATCGCGAACACCGCGTACGCGAGCTCCAGTTGCAGATCGGTGGGCTGCGGTCCGACTCCGACATGGGCGTGACGGACGCCGACCGGGCGCGGCTGATCGCCGAGATCCGGCAGCTGAAGGAGGAACTGGAGGAGACGCGTGAGGCGCACCGGCAGGCGGAGGAGCGGTGCGAACGGCTTGAACGGCAGCTGGCGGACGCGGAGATGCGGGCGGGTCCCGCGAGTGAGCTGGTGGCCGCCGGTCTCATACCTCCCGGCACCCAGACCGTCTTTAACGGTCATGTGTACGTCAACCGACCTGATCGCTGGGCGATCGATGAGGCGTACGTCGGCTTGTTGACAGTCTGGTTCGCCGCCCTGGACAAGGAACGGCGTGCTCAGGTCGTCCACAACGGGTTGGTCATCGATGAGAGGACGGTCGTGGTACCGCACACGTGGTCTGCCGACGACGGCGTCGATCGACTGTACGTTTCCCGGGATGGGGTGCGGGAGGGCTTCGTCCGTGCCAGCGTCCTCGAATATGGGAGCGACCCATTCAATCTTGCGGTGCTACGTCTCGACGCTCCGCTGCCGGATGACGTGCCGCCCTTCCGCCTCGGCTCTCAGCCACCCCCCGCCACTCGACTGCTGGTGAACGGTTTTGCATACGAGCACGGGAGGACGCTCGATCTCTACTCGTGCCTGATCGAAGTCAAAGGCCAGTCGGGGCCATGGGTACGTGTCGAAGGGGAGCTCGCCCGGGGGCTCAACGGGGCACCGGCGTTTCATGTCGGCACCGGGGAGCTGGTCGGTCTCGTCGGTCAGCATCTCAACGACGAGAAAACAAAAGCCCACCTCATCCCCGCCGGCGCCCTCCTCGACTTCGAGTCCCTCACCCCCCGGACAACCGCCTAACGGCCGCCCACCTGCGAACTCCCCACCCCCACCACCCCCACCCAAGCGTCCGGTTTCGACCCCACCCGAAGGGGTTTGCCGAGCAGGACGCAACCGTCCCAGACTCCAGGCATCGGCGCGGGGGCCGGGTGCCCGAGGGTAACGGGGGTGGGCACCGGGTTCCCGGATACGCCGAAGGGCCGCCGTCCCGAGCGGGGGGAGCGGCGGCCCTTCCGAGCTTCCGAGTCTGCGGATCGGATCCGCGGAACTACATGACGCGGACGGCGCCCGTGGGCGGGGAGTAGCTCAGGCTGCGCTCGGCGACACCCGTGCTCGGGTTCTGCGCGCCGATGAACTTGCCACCGCCGATGTAGACGGCGACGTGGTACGCGCTGCCGGCGGGGCCCCAGTAGAGGATGTCGCCGACCTGGAGGTTGTCGAGACCCACCTGGGTACCGGCGGTCGACTGGTCCTGCGAGACGCGGGGCAGGTCGATGCCGATCTGGTTGTACGCGGCCATGACCAGGCCGGAGCAGTCGTACGCGGACGAGCCGGTGGCGCCCATGATGTACGCCTTGCCGACCTGGGCCTCCAGGAAGCTGACCAGGGAGGCGGAGTTGCCGCTGGCGTGGGAGCTGGAGCCGGTGCTGGAGCCGGAGGTCGACTTCGTGCCCAGGTCCGAGCGGTCGCTGTCGCGGGAGGCACGGTCCTGCTCGGCGCGCTTGGCCTCGGCCTCGGCGGCCTTGCGCTCGGCCTCGGCCTTGCGCTCCGCCTCGTCCTTGACCTTCTTGGCCTGTGCCTTGGCGACGTCGACGGCCTCGTCCACCTCGGCGCGGATCTGGGTGTCCATGGCCGCCTGCTGCGTGGCGACCGCGCTCTGCGCGATGGAGGTGGAGAGGGCCGCGTTGAACGCGGGGATCTCCTGGGTCGCCTCGGCCGGCTTCTCGGCGGCGGCGGTGGCGGCGGACGCGGTGCCGGCCACAGCCAGGGTGCTGAGGACGCCACCGGCCACACCCGTGCGGACGACCCAGGACTGGGTCGCCGGGCGACGGTGCTTTCGGTGGCTGGTTATATGCGCGTTCGGGGACATGGGACAACGGACTATCAGTCCGCGCAGGTTGAGTTCAAGATAAGTGACCTGCGCCACAATTGGCGTGTGCACGCCTAGAAATAGGGCCTTTTGATCACGGAGAGGTCACGGCACCAGGGGTCCCCGAACGAGTGATCAAGCGCCTCAGCATGGCATTTGGCCATTGGCGGCGACCGCCAGGCGTCTTATCACCTTTATAGATCGGGCGTCGAGGCTACCCATGGAATCCGGCCGCTGAACCCCCCGGCGCGTGGCGCAACTCACGTATCGCGCGTCCGTCCGGTCCCTCGGGGTGGCTTGTGAAGGGGTGCGCGTACCAAGGGGTGAATCGGCGGTCCCGAAGGCGATCCCGAGGGCGATCCCGGCGCCGGTTCGGTGACGGTCCGTCGGTCGTCCGAGGGTCCCCGGGTGGGGGGTGGCGCCGAGAAGTGGCGCCCGCCGTCGTCCCCCCGGTGGGTGGCTCGCCTTTATCAGTTGACCGACCCTCATGCCAATTTGCCCGATCGCGCCATGGCTTGATAATGGCTCACCTGCTCCGACCAGCGCCGGAGCCCCCGAATGTCACCTCTGGTGATCACTCAACCGCTTCGCGTATGAAGATCACCGCTCATCCGACTTAATGATCGTTCGTCAGGTGGTGGAGATCACAAACGCGGCCGTGTACGCCGTGTCGCAGATCACAGACCGGCGGGCATAGGATGCAGGCGACCCGGGCTTGTGAACTGCCTCACATGGTGGCGATCTTCGCAGAGCTCCACCGCGCGGAGCTCCACCGCCGGGTCCGGTCAAAGCCAGCAGTCAGCGTCGACAGACTGGAAGGAGCGAGGAGCGGTGAACGCCTATGCGCCCATCCTCGTACTGGGAGCCCTCGGTGCGGGCTTCGCGATCTTCTCCGTGGTCGTGGGCTCGCTCGTGGGGCCCAAGGGCTACAACCGCGCCAAGCTCGAAGCGTACGAATGCGGCATCGAGCCGACCCCGCACCCGGCCGGCGGCGGCCGCTTCCCGATCAAGTACTACCTGACGGCGATGCTCTTCATCGTCTTCGACATCGAGGTCGTCTTCCTCTACCCCTGGGCGGTCGCCTTCGACTCCCTGGGGCTGTTCGGGCTCGTGGAGATGCTCCTCTTCGTGCTCACCGTCTTCGTCGCCTACGCCTATGTATGGCGGCGCGGCGGCCTGGAATGGGACTAGGGGGCTCGTCGCATGGGACTCGAGGAGAAGCTGCCGAGCGGCTTTCTGCTGACATCCGTCGAACAGGCCGCGGGATGGGTGCGCAAGGCGTCCGTCTTCCCGGCCACCTTCGGCCTCGCCTGCTGTGCCATCGAGATGATGACGACCGGAGCGGGGCGCTATGACCTCGCCCGCTTCGGTATGGAGGTCTTCCGGGGCTCGCCGCGCCAGGCCGATCTGATGATCGTGGCGGGCCGGGTGAGCCAGAAGATGGCGCCCGTGCTGCGGCAGGTCTACGACCAGATGCCCAACCCCAAGTGGGTGATCTCCATGGGGGTCTGCGCGTCCAGCGGCGGCATGTTCAACAACTACGCGATCGTGCAGGGCGTCGACCACATCGTGCCGGTCGACATCTATCTGCCCGGCTGCCCGCCCCGGCCCGAGATGCTCTTGGACGCGATCCTCAAGCTGCACAAGAAGATCCAGGCCGAGAAGCTCGGCGCGCAGCGCGCGGACGCGGAGGCCGAGGCGGAGAAGACGGCCCTGAAGGCCCTGCCCCTCATCGACATGAAGGGGCTGCTGCGATGAGCGAGCCGAACGCCGGCGGTACGCATACGAATGGGGCCCCCGGCCCCAAGGCCCCCAACGGCGTCAACCCCGACAAGGACCTCGGCACCCAGAACCTGCCCGGCCAGCGACTGGACCACGGCGAGGTCATCGGCGTCCGGCACGGCATGTTCGGCGCGGACAACGGCGGCGACACCACCGGCTACGGCCGGCTCGTCCGGACCGTACGGCTGCCGGGCGAGGCCACCCGTCCGTACGGGGGCTGGTTCGACGAGGTGGCGGACGAGCTGGAAGGGGCCCTGGAGGAGCAGGGGCTGGTTCCGGAGAACGCGATCGAGAAGACCGTGGTCGACCGGGACGAGCTCACCTTCCACATCGCCCGTGAGCACCTGCCGCGCGTCGCCCGGACGCTGCGCGACGACCCGGCGCTCCGCTTCGAGCTGTGCACCGGGGTCAGCGGGGTGCACCTCCCCGGGGACAAGGGGCGTGAGCTGCACGCCGTCTACCACCTGCGCTCGATCACCCACAACCGGCTGATCCGGCTGGAGGTGAGCGCGCCCGACGCCGATCCGCACATCCCGTCGATCGTCGACGTCTATCCGACCAACGACTGGCACGAGCGCGAGACGTACGACTTCTTCGGCATGGTCTTCGACGGCCACCCGGCGCTCACGCGGATCATGATGCCGGACGACTGGCAGGGCTTCCCGCAGCGCAAGGACTACCCCCTCGGCGGCATCCCCGTCGAGTACAAGGGCGCCCGGATCCCTGCTCCCGACCAGCGGAGGTCGTACTCGTGATGTCCACCCCCAATGGCACCGTTCCCCCCAACGGCACCGCCCACGAGTCACCTCACGAGAACGAGGCCCCCGCCGGCGCGCGCGAGACCACCGAGGGGACCGTCTACACGGTCACCGGCGGCGACTGGAACGAGATCGCGGCGGCCGCCAAGCGGGCCGACGACGAGCGCATCGTCGTCAACATGGGTCCCCAGCACCCCTCCACCCATGGGGTGCTCCGGCTGATCCTGGAGATCGACGGCGAGACGGTCACCGAGGCCCGCTGCGGCATCGGCTATCTCCACACCGGCATCGAGAAGAACCTGGAGTTCCGCAACTGGACCCAGGGCACCACCTTCGTGACGCGCATGGACTACCTCACGCCGTTCTTCAACGAGACGGCGTACTGCCTGGGCGTGGAGCGGCTGCTGGGCATCGAGGAGCAGGTCCCCGACCGGGCCTCCGTCATCCGGGTGATGCTCATGGAGCTGAACCGAATCTCCTCCCACCTGGTGGCCATCGCCACCGGCGGCATGGAGCTCGGTGCCACCACGATCATGATCTACGGCTTCCGTGACCGCGAGATGGTCCTCGACGTCTTCGAGCTGATCACCGGCCTGCGGATGAACCACGCGTACGTCCGCCCCGGCGGCCTCGCCCAGGACCTGCCGCCCGGCGCGGTCGACCAGGTCCGCGAGTTCGTCAAGAAGATGCGCCGGAACCTGCCCGAGTACGACAAGCTCGCCACCGGCAACCCCATCTTCAAGGGCCGGATGGAGGGCATCGGCCACCTCGACCTCACCGGCTGCATGGCGCTGGGCGCCACCGGGCCCATCCTGCGCTCCGCAGGGCTCCCGCACGACCTGCGCAAGGCCCAGCCCTACTGCGGCTACGAGAACTACGACTTCGACGTGGCGACCGCCGACACCTGCGACGCCTACGGCCGCTTCCTGATCCGGCTGGAGGAGATGCGGCAGTCGCTGCGGATCGTCGAGCAGTGTCTGGACCGGCTCCAGCCCGGCCCGGTCATGGTCGCCGACAAGAAGATCGCCTGGCCCGCGCAGCTGGCCCTCGGGCCGGACGGGCTGGGCAACTCCCTCGACCACATCAAGAAGATCATGGGCACCTCGATGGAGGCCCTGATCCACCACTTCAAGCTGGTGACGGAGGGCTTCCGGGTGCCGCCGGGGCAGACGTACGTCGCCGTGGAGTCCCCCAAGGGGGAGCTGGGCGTGCATGTCGTCAGCGACGGCGGCACCCGCCCCTACCGGGTCCACTTCCGGGACCCCTCCTTCACCAACCTCCAGGCCATGGCGGCGATGTGCGAGGGCGGCATGGTCGCCGACGTCATCGTGGCGGTGGCCTCCATCGACCCTGTGATGGGAGGCGTCGACCGGTGAGTGACGTCAGCCTGGGGATGCCCGCGCTCCCCGCCCCCGACTACCCCGCCGACGTCCGCGCCCGGCTGGACGCGGACGCCGACGACGTGATCGCCCGCTACCCCGACAGCCGCAGCGCGCTGCTGCCGCTGCTGCACCTCGTGCAGGCCGAGGAAGGGCACGTCACCCGTACCGGCATCCGGTTCTGCGCCGAGCGGCTCGGGCTCACCACGGCCGAGGTCACGGCGGTCTCGACCTTCTACACCATGTACCGGCGCGCGCCCGGGGGCGACTACCAGGTCGGGGTGTGCACCAACACCCTGTGCGCGGTGCTGGGCGGCGACGCCATCTTCGACGAGCTCAAGCGGCACCTGGGCGTCGGCAACGGCGGGACCACCGCCGACGGCAAGGTCACCCTGGAGCACATCGAGTGCAACGCGGCCTGCGACTACGCGCCCGTGATGATGGTCAACTGGGAGTTCTTCGACAACCAGACGCCCGAGAGCGCCAGGGCGCTCGTCGACGACCTCCGCGCCGGCCGCCCCGTCGAGCCCACGCGTGGGGCGCCCCTGTGCACGTACAAGGAGACGGCCCGCATCCTGGCCGGCTTCCCCGACCGGCGGCCGGGCGCCGTCGAGGCGGGCGGCGGGGCCGGGCCCGCCTCGCTGGCCGGGCTCCGGCTGGCCAGGGGCGAGGGCGCGCACCGGGTGGGCCCGCCGCGCGGTGAGCCGCCGCAGGACGAGCGCCCGCCGGACCGTCCCGGCTCCCATGACGCGCCGCAGCAGACGTCCGGCTCGGACCCCGAGCATCCCGGCGGACCGGTCACCAAGGAGGGGGAGGGATGACCATGGCGCCCGAGATCTTCGAGACCAGCCCCGAGAAACTGCTCGCACCCGTCCTCAGCGCTTTCTGGGACGAACCACGGTCCTGGACGCTGGAGACCTATCTGAGGCACGAGGGCTACGAGGGCGCGCGCAAGGCCCTCGCGATGACCCCCGACGACGTCATCGCGTATGTGAAGGACTCCGGGCTGCGCGGCCGCGGCGGCGCCGGCTTCCCCACCGGGATGAAGTGGCAGTTCATCCCCCAGGGCGACGGCAAGCCCCACTACCTCGTCGTCAACGCCGACGAGTCCGAGCCCGGCACCTGCAAGGACATCCCCCTCCTCTTCGCCAACCCCCACGCCCTCATCGAGGGCATGATCATCGCCTGTTGGGCGATCCGCTCCGACCGCGCCTTCATCTATCTGCGCGGCGAGACCGTCCCCGTGCTCCGCCGGCTGCACGAGGCCGTGCGCGAGGCGTACGCGGCGGGCTTCCTCGGCCGGAACGTCCTGGGCAGCGGACTCGACCTCGAAGTCACCGTGCACGCGGGGGCGGGCGCCTACATCTGCGGCGAGGAGACCGCCCTGCTCGACTCGTTGGAGGGCCGCCGCGGCCAGCCCCGGCTCCGGCCCCCCTTCCCCGCCGTCGCCGGGCTCTACGCCTGCCCCACTGTCGTGAACAACGTCGAATCCATCGCCTCGGTTCCCGCGATTTTCCTCCGGGGCAAGGAATGGTTCCGTTCGATGGGCAGCGAGAAGTCGCCCGGCTTCACGCTGTACTCCCTCAGCGGCCACGTCGCCAACCCCGGGCAGTACGAGGCCCCGTTGGGCATCACTCTCGGCCAACTGCTCGGCATGAGCGGCGGGATGCGCCCCGGTCACCGGCTCAAGTTCTGGACGCCCGGCGGGTCCTCGACCCCGCTGCTGACCGACGCCCACCTCGACGTCCCCCTGGACTACGAGGGGGTGGGCGCTGCCGGGTCGATGCTCGGCACCAAGGCCCTCCAGTGCTTCGACGAGACGACCTGCGTCGTCCGGGCCGTCACCCGCTGGACCGAGTTCTACGCCCACGAGTCCTGCGGCAAGTGCACGCCCTGCCGCGAAGGCACCTACTGGCTCGTCCAGTTGCTCCGCGACATCGAGGCGGGCAAGGGGCGGATGGCCGACCTCGACAAGCTCGCCGACATCGCCGACAACATCAACGGCAAGTCCTTCTGCGCGCTGGGCGACGGCGCCGCCAGCCCGATCTTTTCCTCGCTCCAGTACTTCCGCGAGGAGTACGAGCAGCACATCAAGGGCAAGGGCTGCCCCTTCGACCCGGCGAAGTCGACGGTGTGGGCCGACGGCCCCGCCACCAACCAGCACGCTCACCTGGGGGTGAACGCATGACAGTGACCACGTCCGCCCCCTCCGGAGGAGGGAACGCGGCCGTCCCGCCGGAGGACCTGGTGTCCGTCACCATCGACGGCATCCAGCTCTCCGTGCCGAAGGGCACCCTCGTCATCCGGGCGGCCGAGCTGCTGGGCATCGAGATCCCGCGGTTCTGCGACCATCCGCTGCTGGACCCGGTGGGTGCGTGCAGACAGTGCATCGTCGAGGTCGAGGGCCAGCGCAAGCCCATGGCGTCGTGCACCATCACCTGCACGGACGGCATGGTGGTGAAGACCCAGCTCACCTCGCCCGTCGCCGAGAAGGCACAGCGCGGTGTGATGGAGCTGCTGCTCATCAACCACCCGCTGGACTGCCCGGTCTGCGACAAGGGCGGCGAGTGCCCCCTCCAGAACCAGGCCATGTCGGCGGGCCAGGCGGACAGCCGCTTCGAGGGCCGTAAGCGCACCTACGAGAAGCCGATGCCCATCTCCACGCAGATCCTGCTGGACCGCGAGCGCTGTGTGCTGTGCGCGCGCTGCACCCGCTTCTCCAACGAGATCGCGGGCGACCCGATGATCGAGCTGCTGGAGCGCGGCGCGCTGGAGCAGGTCGGTACGGGCGAGGGCGACCCCTTCCAGTCGTACTTCTCCGGCAACACCATCCAGATCTGCCCGGTGGGCGCGCTCACCTCGGCGGCGTACCGATTCCGCGCCCGCCCCTTCGACCTGGTCTCCTCCCCGTCGGTGTGCGAGCACTGCGCGGGCGGCTGCGCGATGCGCACCGACCACCGGCGCGGCAAGGTGATGCGCCGGCTGGCCGCGGAGGACCCCGAGGTCAACGAGGAATGGGTGTGCGACAAGGGCCGCTTCGCCTTCCGCTACGCGCAGCGGCCGGAGCGCTTCGACACCCCGCTGGTCCGGGACGCGGGCGGCGTCCTCACGCCCGCGAGCTGGCCGGAGGCGCTGGAGACCGCGGCCCGGGGCCTCGCGGGCGCGCGCGGCCGGGCCGGGGTGCTGACCGGCGGCCGGCTGACGGTGGAGGACGCCTACGCCTACGCCAAGTTCGCCCGCGTCGCCCTCGACACCCACGACGTCGACTTCCGGGCGCGGACGCACAGCGGTGAGGAGGCCGACTTCCTCGCCGCCCACGTCGCCGGGCACGGCCGTGACCTGGACGGCACCGGGGTGACGTACACGCTCCTGGAGCAGGCGCCCGCCGCGCTGCTCGTGGGGCTGGAGGCCGAGGAGGAGGCGCCCGGCGTCTTCCTGCGGCTGCGCAAGGCGTGGCGCAAGCGCGGGCAGCGCGTGTTCGCGCTGGCCCCCTACGCGACCCGGGGCCTGACGAAGGCGGGCGGCACGCTGCTGCCTGCCGCGCCGGGCACGGAGCCGGAGTGGCTGCGGGCGCTGGCGGACGCGTCGGGCCTGGAGGCCGCCGGGCGCGCGGCGTCGGACGCGCTGCGCGCGCCGGGCGCGCTGATCCTCGTCGGCGAGCGGCTGGCCGGGGTGCCCGGCGGGCTGACGGCCGCCGTGGCGGCGGCCGCCGCCACGGGCGCGCGGCTGGTGTGGCTGCCGCGCCGGGCGGGCGAGCGCGGCGCGCTGGAGGCGGGGGCCCTGCCGGGGCTGCTGCCGGGCGGCCGGCCCGTCACCGACCCCCGGGCGCGCCAGGAGACGGCGGAGGTGTGGCGCGTGGCCGGACTGCCGCGCGGCGCCGGCCGGGACACCGGCCAGATCGTGGAGGCGGCGGCCACGGGCGAGCTGGCCGCGCTGCTCGTGGGCGGCGTGGAGGTCGCGGACCTGCCCGACCCGTCGCGGGCCCGCGAGGCGCTGGACGCGGTGGGCTTCCTCGTCAGCCTGGAGCAGCGGCCGAGTGAGGTGTCGGACCGGGCGGACGTGGTGCTGCCGGTCGCGGCCGTCGCGGAGAAGTCCGGGACGTTCCTCAACTGGGAGGGCAGGGCCCGGCCGTTCGAGGCGGCGCTCAAGCCGGACCAGCTCGGGCGGCGGCACAATCTGCCGGACTTCCGGGTGCTGCACATGCTGGCCGACGCCATGGACGTGCCGCTGGCCCTGGACGCCCTCCCGGCCGTACGGGCCGAACTGACGCGGCTGGGGGCCTGGGACGGCGAGCGGCCGGCCGGCCCGGCGGAGCCCGGCCGGCCGCCGATCCGGCCCGAGCGCGGCGAGGCGGTGCTCGCGGGCCACCGGATGCTGCTGGACCGGGGCCGCCTCCAGGACGGGGACGAGGCGCTGGCCGGCACCCGGCACCCGGCGCTCGCCCGGGTGTCGGCGGCGACGGCGGCCGAGGCGGGGGTGCGCGACGGCGAACTCCTCGCCGTGACGGGCCCGTACGGCTCGGTGCGGCTGCCGCTGCGGATCACGGCCATGCCCGACCGGGTGGTCTGGCTCCCGCTGAACTCCGAAGGCGGAGGCGTCGTCTCCGGCACCGGGGCGCGGCCGGGCGAGCTGGTGCGCATCGGCGCGGACGCCGGTGACGAGGGTGGAGCGAAGAGGCCGGAGGTGCGGTCGTGAGTCCTGCGCTGAGTCAACTGGCGGTCGAGGACCTGTCGATGTTCGGCAGGGATCCCTGGTGGCTGGTGGTGATCAAGGCCGTCTTCTGCTTCGCGTTCCTGATGGTGACCGTGCTCTTCTCCATCGTCTGGGAGCGCAAGGTCGTCGCCTGGATGCAGCTGCGCATCGGCCCCAACCGGCACGGCCCCTGGGGGATGCTGCAATCGTTGGCGGACGGCATCAAGCTGATGCTCAAGGAGGACCTGATCGTCCGGCGGGCCGACAAGGTCGTCTACGTCCTCGCGCCGGTCGTCGCCGCCATCCCCGCGTTCATGGCCATCGCGGTGATCCCCTTCGGCCCGTCCGGCAACGAGGTCTCGATCCTCGGCCACCGCACGACGATGCAGCTGACCGACCTGCCGATCGCGATCCTGTACATCCTCGCGGTCGCCTCGGTCGGCATCTACGGCATCGTGCTGGCCGGCTGGTCCTCGGGCTCGACGTATCCGCTGCTCGGCGGGCTCCGCTCGTGCGCGCAGATGATCTCGTACGAGATCGCGATGGGCGCGGCCTTCGCGTCGGTCTTCCTCTACTCCGGCTCGATGTCGACCTCGGCGATCGTCGAGGCGCAGCACGACCGCTGGTACATCCTGCTGCTGCCGGTCTCCTTCGTCATCTACATCGCCACGATGGTCGGCGAGACCAACCGGGCCCCCTTCGACATGCCCGAGTCCGAGGGCGACCTCGTCGGCGGCTTCAACACCGAGTACTCGTCCATCAAGTTCGCGATGTTCATGCTCGCCGAGTACGTGAACATGGTGACGGTCTCTGCGGTCGCGACCACCCTCTTCCTGGGCGGCTGGCGGGCTCCTTATCCGCTCTCCGCGTTCTGGGAGGGCGCGAACCACGGCTGGTGGCCGATGCTGTGGTTCGTCATCAAGGTGCAGCTGCTGCTGTTCTTCTTCATCTGGCTGCGCGGCACGCTGCCCCGGGTGCGCTACGACCAGCTGATGAAGCTGGGCTGGAAGGTGCTCATCCCGGTCTCGGTGGTCTGGCTGATGCTCGTCGCGACCGTGCGGGCGCTGCGGAACGAGAACTACGCCTTCCAGGACATCGTGCTCTACGTCGGGGGCGGGGTCCTCGGACTCCTGCTGCTGTCGCTGCTCTTCGACCTGTTCCACGGGGGCAAGGGCGGGGCGGACGGCGAGAAGGCGGGGGAGGAGGCCGAGGGCCCGGCGCCCGTCTTCGACCCGATGGCGGGGGGATTCCCCGTGCCGCCGCTGCCCGGCCAGAGCCTGCCGCCCGTGCCCCGGCGCCGGTCCCGCCAGGACCGGGAACTGATTGTCAGTGGTGGGGTGGACACTCAGAGTGACCGAGAGGAGGCCGACGGTGTCTAGCGAGTCTTCCCGGGGGGACACCCCCCGGGACCCCTTCCAGAATCCCGTGGCCGGCTTCGGCGTGACCTTCAAGGCCATGTTCAAGAAGCGGCTGACCGAGCAGTACCCGGAGGAGAAGAAGCACACCGCGCCGCGCTTCCACGGCCGCCACCAGCTCAACCGCCACCCCGACGGCCTGGAGAAGTGCATCGGCTGCGAGCTGTGCGCCTGGGCCTGCCCGGCGGACGCGATCTACGTCGAGGGCGCGGACAACACCGACGAGGAGCGCTACTCGCCCGGCGAGCGCTACGGCCGCGTCTACCAGATCAATTACCTCCGCTGCATCCTGTGCGGCCTGTGCGTCGAGGCGTGCCCGACCCGCGCCCTGACGATGACCAACGAGTACGAACTGGCCGACGCCAGCCGCGAGTCGCTGATCTTCACCAAGGAGCAGCTCCTCGCGGGCCTTGAGGAACCCATGGTCGACACCCCGCACGCGATCTTCCCCGGCATGACCGAACAGGACTACTACCGGGGCCTGGTGACGGGCCCCGCCCCGGGCACGGTCCGGCAGGTCGCCCTCTCCAAGGGCGAGCGCCCCCAGGACGAGGGGGTGGAGGCATGAGCGGCCTCGCCGCCTCCGCGTATCTGACGTCGACGGGCGAGGCCGTCCAGTTCTGGATCCTGGCGGTCGTCGCCGTGGCCGGCGCGCTCGGCGCGGTGCTGATGAAGAAGGCCGTGCACAGCGCCCTCTGCCTCGCCGGGACGATGATCGTCCTGGCGGTGTTCTACCTCGCCAACGGCGCCTACTTCCTGGGCGTCGTGCAGATCGTCGTCTACACCGGCGCGATCATGATGCTCTTCCTGTTCGTGGTGATGCTCGTGGGCGTCACCGCCGCGGACTCGCTGAAGGAGACCATCAAGGGCCAGCGGCTCCTCGCCGGGCTGTGCGCGCTGGGCTTCGGCGTCCTGCTGACCGCCGGCATCTCCAACGCCGCGCTGCGCGACTTCGACGGGCTGGGCCAGGCCAACGCCGGCGGCAACGTCCAGGGGCTCGCCGCGCTCCTGTTCACCAAGTACGTCTTCGCCTTCGAGATCACCGGCGCCCTGCTCATCACCGCCGCCGTCGGGGCGATGGTGATGACCCACCGCGAGCGCACCGAGCCTCCCGCCACCCAGCGCGAGCTGGCCGAGCGGCGCGTGCGCGAGGGCAGGCAGCTGCCGCCCCTGCCCGCCCCCGGCGTCTACGCCCGGCACAACGCGGTCGACATCCCCGGCCTGCTGCCCGACGGCACGCCCTCCGAGCTCACCGTCAGCCCCACGCTGCGCGCGCGGGGCCAGATCCGCGACGTGTCGGACGAGGCGCTCGCGGAGCTGGCGGCGCTGGAGCAGCGCTCCGGGGAATGGCTGGAGCGGGACAAGGGCCGTGCCGGAGAGCGCACCGAGGAGGGGGCCAAGTGAATCCCGTGAACTACCTCTATCTGGCGGCCCTGTTGTTCACCATCGGTGCCACCGGTGTGCTCATCCGGCGGAACGCGATCGTCATCTTCATGTGCGTCGAGCTGATGCTGAACGCCTGCAATCTGGCGTTCGTCACCTTCTCCCGGATGCACGGCAATCTCGACGGCCAGATCATCGCGTTCTTCACGATGGTCGTGGCCGCCGCCGAAGTCGTGGTGGGCCTCGCGATCATCGTGTCGATCTTCCGGTCCCGCCACTCCGCCTCGGTCGACGACGCCGGCCTGCTGAAGCTGTAAGGGGACACTGACGGTGGAGAACCTCATCGGAACGCTCGTCCTGGTGCCCCTGCTGGGCGCGGGCGTGCTGCTGTGCGGCGGGCGGCGGCTCGACCGCGCGGGCCACTGGATCGGCACGCTCGCCGCCGCACTGTCGTTCGTCATCGGCGTGGTGCTCTTCGCCGACATGCTGGGCCGGAGCGGCGAGGACCGCGAGCTGGCCGCGACCGTGTTCAGCTGGGTGCCCGTCGGCGGCTTCCGTGCCGACGTGGGCTTCCAGCTCGATCAGCTGTCGATGACCTTCGTCCTGCTGATCACGGGCGTGGGCTCGCTGATCCACCTCTACTCGGTCGGCTACATGGCCCACGACGAGCGGCGGCGGCGCTTCTTCGGCTATCTCAACCTCTTCCTCGCCGCGATGCTGCTGCTCGTCCTCGCCGACAACTACCTTCTGCTGTACGTCGGCTGGGAGGGCGTCGGCCTCGCGTCGTACCTGCTGATCGGCTTCTGGCAGCACAAGCCCAGCGCGGCCACGGCGGCGAAGAAGGCGTTCCTCGTCAACCGCGTCGGCGACATGGGCCTGTCCATCGCCGTGATGCTGATGTTCACCACCTTCGGGACCTTCGCCTTCGGGCCGGTGCTGGAGAACGCGGACAAGGCGGGCGAGGGCAAGCTGACGGCCATCGGGCTGGTGCTGCTGCTGGCCGCCTGCGGCAAGTCGGCCCAGGTGCCGCTGCAGTCCTGGCTCGGGGACGCGATGGAGGGCCCCACACCGGTCTCCGCGCTCATCCACGCGGCGACGATGGTCACCGCCGGGGTGTATCTGATCACCCGCTCCGGGCCGGTCTTCGACGGGGCGCCGGACGCCCAGACGGCCGTCGTGACGGTCGGCGCGGTGACGCTGCTCTTCGGTTCGATCGTCGGTTGCGCCAAGGACGACATCAAGAAGGCCCTCGCGGGCTCGACGATGTCCCAGATCGGCTACATGATCCTGGCCGCCGGGCTGGGCCCCATCGGCTACCCCTTCGCGATCATGCACCTGGTCACCCACGGCTTCTTCAAGGCCGGCCTCTTCCTCGGGGCGGGCTCGGTGATGCACGGCATGAACGACGAGGTCGACATGCGGCGTTACGGCGGACTGCGCCGCTATATGCCCATCACCTTCATCACCTTCGGCCTCGGCTATCTCGCCATCATCGGCTTCCCCGGGCTGTCCGGCTTCTTCTCCAAGGACAAGATCATTGAGGCGGCCTTCGCCAAGGGCGGCACCGAGGGCTGGATCCTGGGCGGCGCGGCCCTGCTGGGCGCGGCGATCACGGCGTACTACATGACGCGCGTGATGCTGCTGACCTTCTTCGGCGAGAAGCGCTGGCAGCCCGACGCCGGCGGCGAGTTGCCGCGTCCGCACGAGTCGCCCAAGGTGATGACGATCCCGATGATCGTGCTCGCCGTCGGCTCGGTCCTCGCGGGCGGCCTGTTCAGTATCAACGACGCCTTCCTGAAGTGGCTGGAGCCCGTCACCGGCCATGAGGAGGGCCACTCGCCCGTCACCGCCGTGCAGGTCACCACGGCCACCCTGGTGGTCCTCTTCATCGGTGTGGCGGTCGCCTGGTCGCAGTACGGGCGCCGGCCGGTGCCGGTCACCGCGCCGGACGCGAGCCTGCCGGTGCGGATCGCCCGCCGCGATCTGCTCCAGGACGACATCAACCACATCGTGCTGGTCCGGGGCGGCGAGCACCTGACCCGGAGCCTGGTCTACGTCGACCACACGCTGGTGGACGGAGTCGTCAACGGCACGGCCGCCGCCGTCGGCGGGCTGTCGGGCCGGATGCGCAGGCTCCAGAACGGCTTCGCGCGGTCGTACGCGGTCTCGATGTTCGGCGGTGCGGCGGTGCTCATCGCCGCGACCCTGCTGATGAGGGCGGTCTAGTCATGTCATTTCCCCTGCTGACGGCCACGGCGGCGGTGCCCGCGCTGGGCGCGGTCGCCACGGCCGCGGTCCCGGCCGAGCGGCGCGCGGCCGCCAAGTGGCTCGCGATGGCCGTCTCGCTGGTCACCCTGGTACTGGCGGCCGTGCAGCTCGTGCGCTTCGACCCGGGCGTCAAGGGCCCGTTCCAGCTCACCGAGTCGCACGCCTGGATCGCCGATTTCGGGGTCCGCTACGAGCTGGGCGTCGACGGCATCTCGGTCGTGCTGATCGGGCTGACCGCGCTGCTGATCCCCTTCATCGTGCTCGCCGGCTGGCACGACGCCGATCCCTTGGCCGCATCCGATAGCGGCTCCGCCGCGGGCAAGTCGTCGCACTGGCGGCCGGTCCAGGGCTTCTTCGCGCTGATCCTCATGGTCGAGGCGATGGTGGTGATCGCCTTCGAGGCCACCGACGTCTTCGTCTTCTACATCTTCTTCGAAGCCATGCTCATCCCGATGTACTTCCTCATCGGCGGCTTCGGCGACCGGGCGGGGGAGCGCGGCGAGGCCGAGAGCGCCACCCAGCGCTCGTACGCGGCGGTGAAGTTCCTGCTCTACAACCTCGTCGGCGGGCTGATCATGCTCGCCGCGGTCATCGGGCTCTACGCGGTCACCGCCGACCAGCTGGGCCACGGCACCTTCTCCCTGACGGAGATCGTCCAGGCCCGGGCCGCCGGGAAGCTGGACTTCGCCACCGTCACCGAACGGGCCCTGTTCCTCGGCTTCTTCTTCGCCTTCGCCGTCAAGGCGCCGCTGTGGCCGCTCCACACCTGGCTGCCCAACGCCATGGGCGAGGCCACCGCGCCCGTCGCCGTACTGATCACCGCGGTGGTCGACAAGGTCGGCACGTTCGCGATGCTCCGCTTCTGCCTCCAGCTCTTCCCCGAGGCGTCGAAGTGGGCGACACCGGTGATCCTGGTGCTGTCGCTGATCAGCATCCTCTACGGGGCACTGCTGGCCGTCGGGCAGCGGGACATCAAGCGCCTGATCGCCTACGCCTCGATCTCGCACTTCGGCTTCATCGTCCTGGGCATCTTCGCGATGACCACCCAGGGCCAGAGCGGCGCGACGCTCTACATGGTCAACCACGGCATCTCCACCGCCGCGTTGATGCTGGTCGCGGGCTTCCTGATCTCCCGGCGCGGCTCCCGGCTCATCGGCGACTACGGCGGGGTGCAGAAGGTGGCCCCGGTGCTCGCCGGCACCTTCCTGGTCGGCGGTCTGGCCACCCTGTCGCTGCCGGGGCTCGCGCCCTTCGTCTCCGAATTCCTGGTCCTGGTCGGCACCTTCAGCCGCTATCCGGCCGTCGGTGTCATCGCCACCGTCGGCATCGTGCTCGCCGCGCTGTACGTCCTCGTGCTCTACCAGCGGACGATGACCGGGCCGGTGTCCGAGTCCGTACGGGAGATGCCCGACCTGCGGGCGCGGGAGCTGGCCGTGGTCGCGCCGCTGATCGCGCTGCTGCTGTTCCTGGGCGTCTACCCCAAGCCCGTGACGCAGTTGCTGGATCCGGCGGTCGCGCACACCATGTCGCAGGTCCACAAGAGCGATCCCCAGCCCGACACCCACGTGAACGATGTGGAGGCCGCCAAGTGAGCCACGCGGAAATTATCCACAGCCTGTGGACACTGGCGGCGGCCGAGGCGCCGAAGAAGATCCCCGGCCCGCACATCGAGTACGCCCAGCTCTCCCCCACGCTGATCGTGCTCGGCGCCGCGATCCTGGGCGTCCTCGCCGAGGCCTTCCTGCCGCGCCGGGTCCGCCACCCCGCCCAGCTCGCGCTGACGGCCGTCGGCCTGGCCGCGGCCTTCGCCGCCGTCGTCGCCCTGGCGGCGGGCGGTTACGCGTCGGACAAGTCCCATGTGGCGGCCATGGGCGCCGTCGCCGTCGACGGGCCCGCGCTGTTCCTCCAGGGCACCATTCTCCTCGTCTCCCTGGTGGCGGTGTTCACCTTCGCCGAGCGCCGGCTCGACCCCGCGGCCGACGGCCGGCCCGTCGACTCCTTCGCCGCGCAGGCCGCGGCCGTGCCGGGCGGGGATGCCGAGCGGGAGGCGGTGGCGGCGGGCCTGGTCACCACCGAGGTCTTCCCGCTGGTCCTCTTCGCCGTCGGCGGCATGCTCGTCTTCCCCGCCGCCGACGACCTGCTGACGCTGTTCGTCGCCCTGGAGGTGTTCTCCCTCCCGCTGTACATCCTGTGCGGCCTGGCCCGCCGTCAGCGGCTGTTGTCGCAGGAGTCGGCCGTCAAGTACTTCCTGCTGGGCGCCTTCTCCTCCGCGTTCCTGCTCTTCGGGATCGCGCTGCTCTACGGCTACGCGGGAACCGTCACCTACGCGGGCATCGCCGACGTCGTCAGCGGCACCACGCGGGTCATGGACCCGGCGCTCGCGGGGAGCACGGCCAATGACGCGCTGCTGCTGGTCGGCGTGGCGATGGTGCTGATGGGGCTGTTGTTCAAGGTCGGCGCGGTGCCCTTCCACATGTGGACGCCCGACGTCTACCAGGGCGCCCCCACGCCGGTCACCGGCTTCATGGCGGCGGCGACCAAGGTCGCGGCCTTCGGGGCGCTGCTGAGGCTGCTCTATGTGGTCCTGCCGGGCATGCGCTGGGACTGGCGGCCCGTGATGTGGGGCGTCGCGATCGTCACGATGCTCGTCGGCGCGATCGTGGCCGTCACCCAGACCGATGTGAAGCGGCTGCTGGCCTACTCCTCCATCGCCCACGCGGGCTTCATCCTCGCCGGTGTCATCGCGGCCACGCCCGAGGGCGTCTCCTCGGTCCTCTTCTATCTGGCCGCCTACTCCTTCGTCACGCTGGGCGCGTTCGCGGTGGTGACGCTGGTGCGGGACGCGGGCGGCGAGGCCACTCACCTGTCGAAGTGGGCGGGGCTCGGGCGGCGTTCGCCGCTGGTCGCGGCGGTCTTCGCGGTCTTCCTGCTGGCCTTCGCGGGCATCCCGCTCACCAGCGGCTTCGCGGGGAAGTTCG
Source organism: Streptomyces sp. NPDC037389 (assembly GCF_040636475.1). Lineage (NCBI taxonomy): Bacteria > Bacillati > Actinomycetota > Actinomycetes > Kitasatosporales > Streptomycetaceae > Streptomyces > Streptomyces sp. NPDC037389. Next base: position 401,369 of record NZ_JBEZUS010000005.1, on the reverse strand, counting down.
CCGTGTTCAAGGCGGCCGCGCAGGGCGGGGCGGCGCCGCTGGTCATCGTCGGTGTGCTGTCCTCGGCGATCGCGGCGTTCTTCTACATCCGGGTGATCGTGCTGATGTTCTTCAGCGAGCCCAAGGCCGAGGGCCCCACCGTCGCGGTGCCCAGCCCGCTGACGTCCTCGGCCATCGCCATCGGCGTCGTGGTCACCCTCGTCCTCGGTCTGGCCCCGCAGTACTTCCTGGAACTGGCCGGGCAGGCGGGCGTCTTCGTCCGGTAGTCCCACGAGCAGGCGCACGACACGACGGCGCCCGGCACCCCTCGCGGGGGTGCCGGGCGCCGTCGTACGCGCGTCAGCCGGCGGGCTTGGCGGGGATGCCGGCCGGCAGCCCGGCGGGCAGGCCCGCGGGCTTGCCGTCGGCGCCCACGGCCTTGGTGAGGGTGTCCTCCTTGCCGGAGGCCCAGGCGATCGTCAGCGACTTGCCGTCGAAGCTCTTGACGGTGCCCTTGCTGTAGTCGGTGCTGCCGTCCTGGCAGTGGGTGATCTCCAGCGTGACGGGCTGGGCGTTGTCGACGACATTGCCGGAGCACGCCGTCTTCCCGCTGAGCATCACCTTGTTGCCGGCGAACGACAGGATCAGCAGGCTCTGGTCGGACAGCTTGCCCTTCGACCAGCCGCCCTTGAGCTCGGCGGCCGAGACGCGCTGCGACGGGGTGGCGGTCGCGTCGCCGCCCGGCGTCGGCTTCCCGCTGTCGGCGGTGGCCGGGGCCGTGGCCCCGGTCTCCTTGCCCTTGTCACCGCCCTTGTCGCTGCTGCTGCCGCAGCCGGTCATCAGCACAGCGGCCACCGCGGCCGCCCCCGTGATCTGTACTGCCTTGCGCACGTGCGCCCTTTCCTTTGTCATGTCCCGGCCCGGTGAGGCCGGGCACGACAAGCTAGCAGCACGCCACCAGCTCAACCGCCTCCGCAGCCGCCACCGCCGCAGCCGCCATGGCCCCCGCAGCCGTGGCCACCGTGACCGCCGGAGCCGCCATCGGCGCCGCCGCCGTCACTGCCGCTTCCGCCGGAGGAGTCCTGCACGTTGCGGTGCACGGCGTGGGCGGTCCACTCGTCACGCATGTGGCGCCGTAGCTCTTTGCGGTCGTTCCGGCAACCCCAGCCCGGGTAGAGGACCTTGCCGACACCCGTCGCGGACACCAGCCCGGCGAGCATCCGGTCCCGTCGGCCGGGGAAGCCGGCAGTGCGGGCCGCCTCGAAGCGCTGCCGGGTCTCGGTGGTCAGATCGTTGGTCCCCACGGGGTAGCGCAGTTGCCGGACGAGGGCGAACCGGTCGGGCGCCTTCGCGGTCAGGGCCCTGCGCTCCACCAGGCCGACGATCCAGGGCTCCTCCACGTGCCGGGCGGCCGTGCGGACCCACCTGTACGTCGAGGTGCCCGGCCGGAAGAGGCGCGAGCGGCCCTTCGCCCCGGGCTTGCCGGGCTCGGACAGGCTCGCCAGCGGCAGGGCGAGCCGCTGGTCCGCCGGAGGGATGCCGGCGATCCGTATGGGCCCGCCGCGCTCCTCCGCCACGAGCCCGCGCAGCTCCAGCTCGGCCAGGACCGCCCCGGCCAGGCCGTACGCCAGATGCCGCGTGGGGCACAGCCGCTTGCCGTCGGACGGGTCGTGGGAGAGGAGTATCAGCTCCTCCGGCAGGGTCAGGCCGGCGGCCTCGTCAGCGCTCACGATCCATCAATGCCCACGAGCCGGTGCGATCCGCCCCGTGACCTCGCCCAGGCCGACGCGCGCGCCGTTCGCGCCGGGCGCCCACGCGGTGATGGTCACCACGTCGCCGTCCGCCAGCCAGGGGCCCTTGCCCTGGGTGAGCTCCAGCAGGCAGCCCAGCTGGTCCGGCTCGGGGCCGCTGACCGTGCCGGAGGCGTAGAAGTCGCCGGTGCGCAGCGAGGCGCCGTTGACGGTCATATGGGCCAGCTGCTGGGCGGCCGTCCAGTACATGGCGGAGAAGGGCGGTCGGGAGATGGTCTCGCCGTTGACGCTCACCTCGATGCGCAGGTCGATGCCGCCGGGCTCGGCCGTCGCGTCGTCCAGGTAGGGGAGCAGCGGGTGGGTGCGCTCCGGCGCGGGCGTGCGGGCCGTGTCGAAGGCGTCCAGCGGGGTGATCCACGCGGAGACGGACGTGGCGAACGACTTGCCGAGGAAGGGGCCCAGCGGCACGTACTCCCAGGCCTGGAGGTCGCGGGCCGACCAGTCGTTGACGAGGCAGACGCCGAACACGTGCTCGCGGAAGGCGTCGAGCGGTACGGGGGTGTTGTCGGGGGCGGGGGTGCCGACGACGAAGCCGACCTCGGCCTCGATGTCGAGGCGCAGCGAGGGCCCGAAGGAGGGCGCGGCGTCCGCGGGTGCCTTGCGCTGGCCCTGGGGGCGTACGACGTCGGTGCCGGAGACCACGATCGTGCCGGCGCGGCCGTGGTAACCGATGGGCAGGTGCTTCCAGTTGGGGGTGAGGGGCTCGGGGGCGTCGGGGCGGAAGATGCGGCCCACGTTGGAGGCGTGGTGCTCGCTGGCGTAGAAGTCGACGTAGTCGGCGACCTCGAAGGGCAGCCGCAGCGTGACCTCCTCCAGCGGGTGGAAGTGCGGCCCGTCCAGCCAGCCGCGGAGCTCCGCGCGCACGGCCTGCCAGGTGGGGCGGCCGGCGGCCAGCAGGGGGTTGAGCGTGGGCTTGTCCAGCAGCCCGGCGTAGGCGGAGCCGTGGGCGGCGGCGGCCGCGGCGGCGTCCAGGACGTACGCGCCGTAGCGCACGCCGATCCGGGGGCGGTCGGGAGCGTCCGCGGTGGTGAAGACGCCGTACGGGAGGGTGTCCGCGCCGAAGGGGTCGCCTTCGGGCAGCTCGGGGCGGTTCTGGGGCATGGGACGCTGCCTCGCCTTCCGGTGAGCTCAGGGGCCTGGTCGGTCGGCCCGGTGACCTGATCGACACAGTACTTACGTTTCCCTGGGCGATACAGGTTCGGCGAACCCCGCCGGGGCCCGCGGTTCCGGCCGGGGGTCCGGGGGTTGTCCCCCGGGAGGGGCGGCCGGGCTGCGTCCGTTCGGGCAAGAGGTGTCCGACAGATGTCCGACCGCTGGCTAAAGGGAGGGCAATGTCCGGTAACTCCTTGCTGGAGACGTCGATTCCGAAGTAGCGTCCTAAGTCGGGTCACACACAGTGGGGGGCCGCTGAGGCTGGGTGGCCGAGGGGGGTGCTGGTGGCGAGCAGGATCGCGCCCGTGGCGGCGGACCGGTCCGTACCCGGGCTGATTGTGAAGATCGGCGACTATCCCCTGCACCATGGCGGAGTCGGCGCCATCCGCAGCCTCGGCAGGCTGGGCGTTCCGATGTACGCCGTCACCGAGGACAGATGGACCCCCGCCGCCGTCTCCCGCTATCTGAGCTCCGGCTTCGTCTGGCCGACGACCGGTACGGAGCGGGCGGAGGAGCTGGTGGCGGGCCTGCTGGGGATCGGGCGGCGGATCGGGCGCCCGGCCGTGCTGATCCCCACCGACGAGGAGGCGGCGGTCCTGATCGCCGAGCACGCCGAGTCGCTCGCGGGCCGTTTCCTCTTCCCGCCCGTGGAGCCCGGGCTGCCGCGCCGGCTGGCCAGCAAGCAGGGGCTGCACGAGCTGTGCGTGGAGCACGGGGTGCCCGCCCCGGCGACGCTGTTCCCCGCGTCGTTCGAGGAGATCGAGAAGTACGCCTCGGTCGCCACGTTCCCGGTCGTCGCCAAGAACCGCGAGGCGTTCGAGCGGCGTCTGCGTCCCGCGGTGCCCGGCACGACCCGTATCGGCGGGCCCCGGGAGCTGCTGGAGCTGGCGCGCGGCTGGGGGGCATCCCCGGGGGTGATCCTCCAGGAGTACCTGCCGCGCGAGGACGCCGAGGACTGGATCGTCCACGCCTACTTCGACGCCGAGTCGACCCCGCTGGCGATGTTCACGGGCGTGAAGGTGCGCTCCTGGCCGCCGCACGCGGGGATGACCGCCAACGCCTATGTCGTCGACAATCCGGAACTGGCCGCCATGGCCGCGCAGTTCATCAAACAGATCGGCTTCTGCGGGATCATCGACCTGGACTGGCGCTTCGACCGGCGTGACGGCCGGTACAAGCTGCTGGACTTCAACCCCCGCATGGGCGCCCAGTTCCGTCTCTTCGAGAACGAGGCCGGTATCGACGTGGTCCGGGCCCAGCACCTGGACCTCACCGGCCGTGCCGTCCCGGAGGCCGAGCAGCTCACCGGCCGCCGTTTCATCGTCGAGAACATCGACCTGCCCGCCTTCGCCGCCTACCGGCGCAGCGGCTACACCACCCCCCACGCCCCCGCCCGGGCCAGTGGCACCGAGCTGGCGTGGGCCGCCCGCGACGACATGAAGCCCTTCTTCACCATGCTCGCCCGGCTCGTACGGCCGGGCGCCCGGCATCTGTGGCAGCTGTGGCGCACCCGGCGCCGCGCCGCCTCGGCCGCCCCGCACCACCGATAACGCCCGTACCGATAACGCCCGTATTCGCCACACCGAACACCCCGCGTGCCCTGGGAGGGGATCCGTGACACTTCCCGTAGCCGTCATCGGGGCCGGTCCGTACGGCCTCTCGACCGCAGCCCATCTGAAAGCGCGTGCCGTGCCGACACGCGTCTTCGGCTCGCCGATGGTGAGCTGGCGGGAGCACATGCCCGCCGGGATGCTGCTGAAATCCACTCCCGCGGCCTCCAGCATCGACGCCCCCCAGCCCGGGCACACTCTCTTCGACTACTGCCAGGACGTCGGCGAGCGCCGCTTCGAGTCCGACTGGGACGCCATTCCGGTGGAGACCTTCGCCGGCTACGGGATGTGGTTCCAGCAGCGGCTGGTGCCCCAGCTGGAGCGGGAGCGGGTGGTGTCGGTCGACCGGCGCGGCCCCGGCGGGGGCTTCGAGCTGAAGCTGGACTCGGGGGAGCAGTTCACGGCGCGGGCCGTGGTCGTCGCCACGGGGCTGAGCGGGCTGGCCCAGCTGCCGCCCGAGCTCGCGGCTGCCGTCCCGGGCGGGCCCTCGGCGAGCGGGCCGGTCTCGCACAGCTCCCAGCACCGTGACCTCTCCCTCCTCGCGGGGAAGGACGTCGTGGTCGTGGGCGCCGGGCAGTCGGCGCTGGAGACCGCCGTGCTGCTGGCCGAGGCGGGCGCGGCGTCGGTACGGGTGCTGGCGCGGCGCCGGGGCGCGGTGCGCTTCGGCGCGGCCCCCGACGGGCAGTCGCTGCTCAAGCCCGACACGCCCTTCGGACGGGCCTGGTCGCTGTACGCCTTCTCGTACTACGCGGACGGCTTCCGCCGGCTGCCCGCGCCCACCCGGCAGTATCTGGTGCGCCGGGTGCTGGGGCCGCTGGGCGCGTGGTGGCTGCGCGAGCGTTTCGTGGGCCGGGTGGAGGTCACCGAGGGGAAGCGGATCGTCCGCGCCCGAGTGGAATCAGGTCGTCCAGTTCTTACGCTGACAGCGTCGGGCGACGGCCCCGACCGGGACGGCACCGAGAGCGAGCTCCGCGCCGACCACGTCATCGCCGCCACCGGCTACCGGATGGATGTGGCGGCCATGGACTTCCTCGGCGCCGGGCTGCGCACCCGCCTCCTGGTGAGCGCCGGAGGCCCCCGGCTGATGGCCGGATATCACTCCTCCGTACCCGGTCTGTACTTCACCGGGCTGCCCTCCGCCGCCAGCTACGGGCCCGTCATGCGCTTTGTCTGCGGCACCGAGTACGCCTCCCCGCGGCTGGCCAGGGCGGTCGCGGGGCAGGAGTGAGGGGCTGTGATTTAGGGGGGTACGGCCGGAAAAAGGACTGTGGCCCCGACGCTGCCGCACGGCAGCGCCGGGGCCACAGTCCTGCCGTGCGGAACTGAGGGTGCCCACGGTGATCGACAGCCGACCGGATACGCTGACTTTTGGTGAAGACAGCGACACATCGACAATCCCCGTGTTCGCAGGCAGACAGGAGTAACCCTCGTGACCGTCGTCGGGCCTTTCTTTGGGCTGAGCGTGCGGGACCAGGCTCTTGAAGCCGATGTCCAGGCCGGGTTGGCCGCTGTCGAGGAGGGCCTCATCGAGGCCACCAAGAGCGGCGTCCCCTTCATCACCGAGGCCGCCCAGCACCTGGTCAAGGCCGGAGGCAAGCGGTTCCGCCCCCTGCTGGTGACGCTCGCCGCGCAGTTCGGCGACCCCTACGCCCCCGGTGTGGTGCCCTCGGCCGTCGTCGTCGAGCTCACCCACCTGGCCACCCTCTACCACGACGACGTCATGGACGAGGCCGACGTCCGCCGCGGTGTCCCCAGCGCCAATGTCAACTGGGGCAACTCCGTGGCCGTCCTCACCGGCGACTTCCTCTTCTCCCGCGCCTCGCGGATCCTCGGCGACCTCGGCCCCGAGGCCGTGCGCATCCAGGCCGAGGCCTTCGAGCGCCTGGTCACCGGCCAGATCCTGGAGACGGCCGGTCCCCAGAACGGCCGCGACCCCATCGAGCACTACCTCGACGTCCTCGCGGGCAAGACCGGCTCCCTGGTCGCCGTCGCCGGCCGCTACGGCGCCATGATGTCCGGCGCCGACGAGCACGTCGTCGAGATCCTCACCCACTACGGCGAGCGCCTGGGCATCGCCTTCCAGCTCGCCGACGACGTCCTGGACATCGCCAGCGACTCCCACGAGTCCGGCAAGACCCCGGGCACCGACCTGCGCGAGGGCATCCCCACCCTGCCCGTGCTCCACCTGCGGGCCCGGGCCGCCGCCACCGGCGACCCCGAGGACCTGGAGCTGTGCCGGATGCTCGAGGGCGACCTCGGCGACGACGCCCTCCACGCCGAGGTGCTCCGCCGGCTGCGCGCCCACCCGGCGCTGGAGCAGGCCCGCCGCGACACCGTCCGCTACGCCGAGGAGGCGCGCGCGACCCTGGCCCCGCTGCCCGAGGGCCCCGCGAAGGCGGCGCTCGAAGAACTGTGCGACGCCGTGGTGCACCGCGCGGGCTGATGACGGCCCCTGATGGCCCTGGGGAACTCCGCCCCGCGGCCGGTGCGTCATACCCAAGGCGTACAGGCAGTTGATCCCGTCGGCTGACGACGGGAAGCCGCCACCCTGATGGAATCGAAGGGTAAGGCCGCTGCCGACGACGGAGGGTAGAGCACATGGCAGAGAACCAGCCGACATCAGAGGCGCAGGACTTCGGGGGACCGGCCCGGCGCCGTCGCAAGGCCGTTCGTTACGCCGTGCCGGTCGCGGTGGCGGGCGTCGCGGCGGCCACGATCGGTATCGGGTCGGCCCTGGCCAGCACCGGTGACCCGGATCTGCCGAAGATCAGCGCGCAGGACCTCATAGCCAAGATGGCCCAGTCGGACACCCGGCAGATGTCCGGATCGGTCAAGATCAACACGGATCTGGGCCTGCCCTCGCTGCCGTCGGGCCTCTCCTTCGGCGACGGGGAGAAGAAGGGCGAGGGGAAGAAGGACGGCTCCGCGCCGTCCCCGCAGTCCAAGCTCACCGAGCTCGCCGCCGGTTCGCACACGCTGCGGGTGGCCGTCGACGGACCCGACAAGCAGCGGGTGTCGATCGTCGAGCGCGCCGCCGAGTACAGCGTCGTGCGCAACGGCGCCGACGTCTGGGCGTACGACAGCTCCAGCAACACGGTGCACCACTCCAAGGCGCCGCAGGAGCGGGCGCAGGGCAAGGCCGGCCAGGGCGCCAAGGGCGACATGATGCCGAAGGACCTGGGCGGCGCCTCGCCGCAGGAGCTGGCCAAAAAGGTCCTCGCCGCCGCCGACGGGACCACGGCCGTCACCGTCGACGGCACGGCCAAGGTGGCCGGCCGGGACGCCTACCAGCTGCTGATCAAGCCCAAGGCGGACGACACGACGGTCGGCTCGATCCGGATCGCGGTCGACGCGAAGAACGGCGTGCCGCTGAAGTTCACCCTCGCGCCCAAGGGCGGCGGCAAGGCGGTCGTCGACGCGGCCTTCACCAAGGTCGACTTCGGCAAGCCGGGCGCCGGCACGTTCGACTTCACCCCGCCCAAGGGCGCCAAGGTGACCGAGGGCGACGCGGCGAAGGGTTCGGCCGACCGCGACCACAAGGCCGACCGCGAGGGCGGCCTCCCGGGGATGCCGGGCATGCCCGGCGCCACCGGGGGCGACGCCGGCAAGTCGAAGGTCATCGGCAAGGGCTGGAGCTCCATCGCCGAGTTCGACGCCGGCAAGGACGCCGGGGCCACGCTCAACGGCAAGGACGCCGGTAAGAAGAAGACCGGCGGCAAGGGCGGCGCGGACGCCCAGACCCTGCTGGACGGCTTCGGCACCAAGGTCTCGGGCGACTTCGGCTCCGGCCGGGTCTACAGCACCCGGATCGTCAACGCCCTGATGACGGACGACGGCAAGGTCTACGTCGGCGCGGTCACCAAGGACGCGCTGGTCAAGGCCGCGAACGCCAAGTAAGCAGGCTGCTGCCCCTGCCATGGCCCGGAGCGCCCGTGTACGCGGCGTCTCCGGGCCGCCACGTGGCCCTGGGCCGCACGGCGAGAGGAGAGAACACCGTGGAGGGCCGGTCCAAGCCGGGGTCGTGGCCTGGGGCCACGAGCGAGGGCGCCGCGGGGGACGGCGCCGTGATCGAGACGGTCGCGCTGACGAAGCGCTTCGGCGGCCAGCTCGCCGTCGACCGGCTCGACCTCGTCGTGCCGCGCGGCAGCGTCTTCGGCTTCCTCGGCCCCAACGGCTCCGGGAAGACCACCACCATCCGGATGCTCATGGGCCTCATCGAGCCCACCTCCGGTGCCGCCCGGGTGCTCGGCCAGGAGATGCCGCGCGCCGGGCGGCGCGTCCTGCCCAGGGTGGGGGCCCTGATCGAGGGCCCCGCGCTCTACGGCTTCCTCTCCGGTCGCGACAACCTCCTACGGTTCGACGCCGCCGACCCCACCGCCGACCCCCGCACCCGCGCCGCGCGCGTCGGCGCCGCGCTGGAACGGGTGGGGCTGACGAGCGCGGCGGGAAAGAAGGCCCGCGCCTACTCCCTCGGCATGAAGCAGCGGCTCGGCCTGGCCGCCGCCCTGCTCCGGCCGCGCGAGCTCCTCGTCCTGGACGAGCCCACCAACGGCCTCGACCCACAGGGCATGCGCGAGATCCGCGCCCTGGTGCGCGGGCTGGCGGCGGAGGGCACCACGGTCTTCCTCTCCTCCCACCTCCTCGACGAGATCGAGCAGGTCTGCACCCACGCCGCCGTCATGGCCCAGGGCCGGCTCCTCACCCAGGGCACGGTCCGGGAACTGGCCGCCTCGGCCCGCGGCCGGCTGGCCGTCACCACTTCCGACACGGCGGAGGCCGTACGGGTCCTCAAGGAGCACGGAGTGCACGACCTCACGGTCACCGACGACCGCGTCACCGGCGAACTCCCGCCCGGCGGCCCGGCAGTGGATCTCGCCGACCTCAACGCCGCGCTCGTCCGGGCGGAGGTGCGCGTACGGTCCTTCGGCACCGAGCGGGCCTCGCTGGAGGACGCGTTCGTCGCACTGACCGGGGAGGGTTTCGATGTCGCGGGCTGAGGTGCTGCGCGGGATGCCTTCGCTGTCGCTCTACCGCAGCGAGGTGACGACGACCTTCCGGCGCTGGCGCACGCTCGCCCTGCTGGGCGTGCTGGCGGCCGTGCCGGTCCTCGTCGGTATCGCGGTGCGGATCGAGACCGGCCGCGGCGGGTCGGGCGGACGCGGTGGCGGCGGTGGCGGCCCGGCGTTCATCGGACAGGTCGCCGGGAACGGCCTCTTCCTCGTCTTCGCCTCGCTCGCCGCGACCCTGCCGTTCTTCCTGCCGATGGCGATCGGGGTGATCGCGGGCGACGCGGTGGCCGGCGAGGCGTCCTCGGGCACGCTGCGCTATCTGCTGGTCGCCCCGGCCGGGCGGACCCGGCTGCTGCTCGCCAAGTTCACGACGACCGTCCTCTTCGCCTTCGCCGCCACGCTGGTCGTCGCAGCCTCGGCGCTGGCGGTGGGCGCGCTGCTCTTCCCGGTCGGCGAGGTGACGCTGATCAGCGGGACGACGGTGTCGTTCGGCGAGGGGCTGCTGCGCGCGCTGGCGATCGCCGGGGTGGTCGCCCTGTCGCTGACCGGGCTCGCGGCGCTGGGCCTGTTCGTCTCGACGCTCACCAACAGCGGGATCGCGGCGATGGCCACGACGGTGGGGCTGTTGATCACGGTGCAGATCCTGGATCAGTTTCCGCAGCTCAGTGCGGTTCAGCCGTATCTTTTTCCGCACTACTGGCTGGGGTTCGCGGATCTGTTGCGGGACCCGGTGTACTGGGATCAGATACTGCGCAACCTGGGGTTGCAGGGGTTGTACGTGGCCGTGTTCGGGTCCGCCGCGTGGGCGCGGTTCACGTCGCGGGACGTGACCGTGTGAGTCCTCGAACGCCGGACGGGCTGACTTTGTCAGCCCGTCCGCGATGGGTCAGAACGTGAGCTTCCAGCTCGCGATGTGCCCCTCGTCCTGCGCCGCCACGTCCTGCACGCGCAGCTTCCACGTGCCGTTCGCGGTTTCCGCGGACGCGTTGACGGTGTAGGTCTCGGTGACGTCCGCGGCCGAGTCGGAGTTGCTGGAGTCCTTCAGCCGGTAGGCCTTGCCACTCGGTCCGACCAGGTCGATCGCCAGGTCGCCCCGGTAGGTGTGCTTGATGTCGACGCCGACCTTGAGCGCGGCGGGCGCGTTGCCGGTGACGCCGGAGACGGTGAGCGGGGACTCCACGGCCGGGCCCCCGTCGGGGATGGCGACCTGCGACTTGCTCTCGAAGACGTTGCCACTGGGCGGGGTGGTGGAGCCGCCGCTCAGGTTCCAGATCGCGTAGGCGATCGCGTCGCTGTTGTTGTCGAGCGCCGTGTCGTTGATGTTCGAGATCGAGTCGCACGAGGCGTGGTAGCAGCGGTCGAACGCCAGACCGGACGTGCCGCCCCACTTCTGGGCCTGCTCGGCGGTCTTGATGTAGTCCGCGCCGCTGAAGAGACCGCCGACGGCTATGCCCGCGTCCTTGAAGGGCGCGTGGTCGGAGCGGCCGTCGCCCTCGGTCTCTATCTCGGTGGGGATGTTGCGGGTGGCGAAGAAGTCCTTGAAGACGCCTTCGAGCCGCGTGTCGTCGTCGTAGACGAAGTAGCCCGGGTTGGGCGAGCCGATCATGTCGAAGTTCAGATAGCCGTCGATCTTCGCGCGCTCGGCGGCGGGCAGTTTGCCGACGTAGTACCTCGACCCGACCATGCCCAGCTCCTCCGCGCCCCACCAGGCGAAACGAAGGTGCTTGTCGGGCTTGTAGTTCTGCTTGGCGACGGTGAGGGCGACCTCCAGGATGCCCGCCGAGCCGGAGCCGTTGTCGTTGATGCCGGGGCCCCGGGTGACGGAGTCGAGGTGGGCGCCGGCGAAGACCACATGGCCCGTGTCCCCGCCCGGCCAGTCGGCGATGAGGTTGTAGCCGGTCGAGCCCGAGGAGGTGAACTGCTGGACGGTCGTGGTGAAACCGGCCGCGTCCAGCTTGCCCTTCACATAGTCGAGGGACGCCTTGTAGCCGCTGCGGCCGTGGGCGCGGTTGCCGCCGTTGGCGGTGGCGATCGACTGGAGCTGGTTCAGATGGGCCTTGACGTTGGCCCCGGATATGTCCGGTGCCGCCACGGACTTGGCGGTGGTGGTCCGCCCGGCGGCCGCGGTGGTGGGAGCCGCGGTCGCCGGGACGGAGGAGACGCCCAGAAGGGCCGCTGTGACGGCCGCGCCCGAGGCGAGCAGAGCGGCGGCGGTACGTGCTCTTCGGGGCGGGGGCAGGGCTGGTCCGTTGAGTGCAAGCATGGGGGGCTCCAACTCTGTTTGACGTGGCCATGATGTTGAAGGCCCCCCGAAAGCGCGTCAAGAGCGCTTTTCGGACACCGATCACCGGTTTCCGGATATCGGTCGTCCGCTCAACCGTGCTGAGCTGTGGTTTCTGTGGCCTGAGAGGCCTCAGGGGCAATTGTGTTTTCTGTGTTGCCAGTTGCGGTCGCCCGCTCCTTGGCCTGCTTCAGCTCCACCCGGGCCTGCCGGGCCGTACGGAGTCCGTCCCAGGTGAGCACGGCCAGCGCGAGCCAGACGAGCGCGAAGCCCGCCCAGCGCTCCGCGGGCATCGCTTCGTGGAAGACGAAGAGCCCCAGGGCGAACTGGAAGACCGGCGCGAGGTACTGGAGCATCCCGAGCACCGACAGCGGCAGCCGTACCGCCGCCGCGCCGAAGGAGACCAGCGGAATCGCGGTGATCACGCCGGTGCCCAGCAGGAGGAGGGTGTGCCCGCCGCCCTCGGAGGCGAAGGTCGAATGCCCCTGGGCGCCGAGCACGATCAGCACCACGAGCGCCGGCAGGAACTGCACGGCCGTCTCGACGGCCATCGACTCCAGGCCGCCCAGCCCCACCTTCTTCTTCACCAGGCTGTAGGTGCTGAAGGTCGCCGCGATGGTGAGCGCCACCCACGGCGGCTTGCCGTAGCCCACGGCCAGCACGATCACGGCGGCGACGCCCACGCCGACCGCCGCCCACTGCGCCCGGCGCAGCCGCTCGCGCAGCACGAGGACGCCCAGGGCGATGGTGGCGAGGGGGTTGATGAAGTACCCCAGGGAGGTCTCCACGACATGGCCGGAGTTCACGGCCCAGATGTAGACCCACCAGTTCACGGAGATGACGGCCGCGCCCACCGCCGCCGTCGCCAGTCGTTTCGGCTGCCGCAGCAGCGGGCGTATCCAGCCCCAGCGCCGGGTCAGGGCCAGTACGGCCACGACCGTGACCAGCGACCACACCATGCGGTGCGCGAGGATCTCGATCGCCCCGGTGGGCTCCAGCAGCGGCCAGTAGAGGGGGAACAGCCCCCAGATGCCATAGGCGGCCACCCCGTAGAGCAGTCCTGCGCGGGATTCTTGACGTGATGGCTCGGGTGACACGGGTCCCTCCCTGGGGTACGGCGACGGCGACCTAGCGACGGTAGACCCCGGCGCGCGGCACTGTCATGCCCGTATCGCATTACGGTCGTGGTGAGTGCCCCTCGCGGACACGTTCCATCGCGCTGGTGACGTCGAAGGGCAGGATCGTCACCGCGACGTTCGGCAGCTGCTCCAGGACCCGGGCCATCTCCTCCGCCGTGCCGCGGTGCAGCAGCCGGCCCAGGGGGGAGGAGTAGGTGCGGCGGGGGATCAGCAGGGTGAGCGCGGTCGTGCCGTCGGCCGTCGTCCGGGCGGCGAGCGAGGCCACGGCGTGCCGCAGCCGCCGGTCGGGGCAGTCCACGAGCTCCAGTGGGACGGTCGTGCCGGACGACTCGTCCCAGCGGGCCACCAGCCGCCGCGCCCGGGGCTCGTCGATGACGAAGTGGAGGGCGCGCACCTCGTCGGGGCGCAGCTCGTGGGCGTACCGCAGGGCCTTGACCGTGGCCAGGTCGAGGCTGTCGACGAGGACGTGCACCACGTGCCGGCGCCAGTGGGGGCGGTCCGAGACGAAGGCGGGGACGTTCTCCAGGGCCGCGGCCTCCTCCCGGTACTGGCGGTTGATGCGGATCAGCGCCCAGACCCCGAGCGGGAAGACCACCACGACCAGCCAGGCGCCCTCCGTGAACTTGGTGATCGCGAAGATCGCGACCACCAGCGCGGAGACAACCGCCGCGGCGAGGTTCGCGGCCGTCTTCCAGTGGGACTGTCGGCGCCGCCAGTGGTGGGCCGTCATCCCGGCAGCCGCCATCGTGAAGCCGGTGAAGACGCCGATGGCGTACAGCGCGACCAGCTTGTCGACGCTGGCGCGCGTGACCAGCAGCAGCGCCAGCGAGACGACGGTGAGGCAGATGATCCCGTTGGAGAAGGCGAGCCGGTGCCCGCGCCGCATCAGCTGCCGGGGCAGGAAGCGGTCCTCGGCGACGAAGCTGGCGAGGAAGGGGAAGCCGGTGAAGGGCGTGTTGGCGCCGGTGTAGAGGATGAGCGCCGTGGCGAGCTGGACGTAGACGAGCCCGGCGGTGCCCGCCCAGCCGTCGCCGAAGACCAGGTGGGCCTCCTGGGCGATGACGGTGGGGTTGCCGTCGGTGTAGGGGATGGCGTGGGTGAAGTGGGCGAGCGCGGAGACGCCGAAGACCATGACGCCCAGGACGCAGCTCATCGTGGTGAGCGTCCGCCGGGCGTTGACGCCCTGGGGGCGGCGGAAGGCGGAGACCCCGTTGGAGATGGCCTCCAGGCCGGTCAGGGAGGAGCCTCCGTTGGCGAAGGCGCGCAGCACCATGAAGAGCGACGCCCCGTACAGCCAGCCGTGCCCGGGCTCGCCGAGGGGGACGGCGCCCTGGGCGTGGACGTCCGCGTGCGGCAGCCCTCCGTCCAGCGCCCGGAGCAGCCCCACGACCAGCATGGCCGCCACGGCGAGCATGAAGAGATACGCGGGCGCGGCGAACGCCCGTCCCGCCTCCCGCACCCCGCGCAGATTCCCGTACATCAGCAGCACCACCACTCCCGCCGTGATGGGGAGCTTGAGGTGGTCGAGGCCGGTGTAGCCGTTACCGGTGAGGTGGGCGAGGGAGATGAGGGCGTCGGTGCCGGCGGAGGTCTGTACGGCGACCGTGACGATGTAGTCGACGAGCAGCGCCACGGCCGCGATCTGCGCGACGCGCGGCCCGAAGTTCTCGCGCGCGACGACGTACGAGCCGCCGGCCCGCGTGTAGAGGGAGACGACGTCGCGGTAGGAGAGGGTCACCAGCAGCAGGACGAACAGGATCGCGCCGGTCACCGGCATCAGGAGGGTGAACGCGGCCGCCCCGACGACGGGGACGAGGATGCGCAGTATCTCCTCGCTGCCGTACGCGGTCGAGGACATGCAGTCGGAGGCGAGCACGCCCAGCGCCATCGGATTGGACAGCTTCTCCTGGGAGAGCCGCTCGGTGACCAGGGGCGGGCCGAGGAACGCGCGCTTGAGGCGGTAGACGAGGCGGTCACGGACGACGGGTTCGGGCTCGGCGACGACGGGTTCGGGCTCGGCCATCTTCATATGAGAGCGGCTGCCCAGCCGTCCGGGCGTCAGACGCCCCGCCGGACGGGCCGAAAACAGCCCGTCCGGCGTTTGAGGACAGAGCGCAGTAGCCCGTCCGGCGTTTCGTCGCAGACCTGCCCGACCTACCCGACGACCGTCCAGGTGTCGTTCCCGCCGAGCAGCGCGGCCAGGTCGCCCTTGCCCTTCTGCTCGACCGCCGTCTCCAGCTGATCGGCCATCAGCGTGTCGTAGACCGGACGGTCCACGCTGCGGAGGACGCCGATCGGCGTGTGGTGCAGCGTGTCCGGGTCGGCGAGGCGCGACAGGGCGAAGGCCGTGGTCGGGGACGTGGAGTGCGCGTCGTGGACCAGCACCGACGCCTCGTTCTCCGGCGTCACCGCGACGACCTTCAGATCACCCGTGGCCGGGTCCCGTACGACGCCCTTCGCGCCGTCCACGCCGAAGCGGATCGGCTGCCCGTGCTCCAGGCGGATGACCGCCTCCTCGGCCTGCTGCTTGTCCTTGAGGGCGTCGAACGCGCCGTCGTTGAAGATGTTGCAGTTCTGGTAGATCTCCACGAGCGCCGTCCCCGGGTGGGCGGCGGCCTGCCGCAGCACCTCGGTGAGGTGCTTGCGGTCGGAGTCGACCGTGCGGGCGACGAAGGAGGCCTCCGCGCCGAGCGCCAGCGACACGGGGTTGAAGGGCGCGTCCAGGGAGCCCATGGGCGTGGACTTGGTGATCTTGCCGACCTCGGAGGTCGGGCTGTACTGACCCTTGGTCAGACCATAGATCCGGTTGTTGAACAGCAGGATCTTCAGGTTGACGTTCCGCCGCAGGGCGTGGATGAGGTGGTTGCCGCCGATGGACAGCGCGTCGCCGTCGCCCGTGACGACCCACACCGACAGATCGCGGCGCGAGGTGGCGAGGCCGGTGGCGATGGCCGGGGCGCGGCCGTGGATGGAGTGCATCCCGTAGGTGTTCATGTAGTACGGGAAGCGGGAGGAACAGCCGATGCCGGAGACGAAGACGATGTTCTCCTTCGCCAGCCCGAGCTCGGGCATGAAGCCCTGCACGGCGGCGAGGACGGCGTAGTCACCGCAGCCCGGGCACCAGCGCACCTCCTGGTCGGACTTGAAGTCCTTCATCGTCTGCCGGGCTTCGGCCTTGGGCACCAGCTTCAGCGCCTCAGTCATCGATGGCCTCCTTGAGCACGGTGGCGAGCTGCTCGGCCTTGAACGGCATTCCGCTCACCTGGGTGTACGAGCGGATGTCGACGAGGTACTTCGCCCGCAGCAGAGTGGCGAGCTGACCGAGGTTCATCTCCGGTACGACCACCTTCTCGTAACGCCCGAGGACCTCCCCCAGATTCCCCGGGAACGGGTTGAGGTGGCGCAGATGGGCCTGGGCCACCGCGCCCCCGCCCGCCCGTACGCGCCGTACCGCCGCCGTGACCGGGCCGTAGGTCGAGCCCCAGCCGAGGACCAGGACGCGCGCGTCGCCGGTGGGGTCGTCGACCTCGACGTCGGGGACGTCGATGCCGTCGATCTTGGCCTGGCGGGTGCGGACCATGAAGTCGTGGTTGGCCGGGTCGTAGGAGATGTTGCCCGTGCCGTCCTGCTTCTCGATGCCGCCGATGCGGTGCTCCAGGCCGGGGGTGCCGGGCACGGCCCAGGGGCGGGCCAGCGTGTGGGGGTCGCGCTTGTACGGCCAGAAGACCTCGGTGCCGTCGGCCAGCTCGTGGTTGGGCCCGGAGGCGAACTGGACCCGCAGGTCGGGCAGCTCGTCCGGCTCGGGGACCCGCCAGGGCTCGGAGCCGTTGGCCAGATAGCCGTCGCTCAGCAGGAAGACCGGGGTCCGGTAGGTGAGCGCGATCCGGGCCGCGTCCAGGGCGGCGGTGAAGCAGTCGCCGGGCGTCCGGGGGGCCACGATCGGC
The DNA here is from genome assembly GCF_040636475.1 of Streptomyces sp. NPDC037389. NCBI lineage: Bacteria > Bacillati > Actinomycetota > Actinomycetes > Kitasatosporales > Streptomycetaceae > Streptomyces > Streptomyces sp. NPDC037389. The sequence continues at coordinate 384,444 of NZ_JBEZUS010000005.1, read as the reverse complement.
ACGGGCGCCTCGCCGTTGCGCCCGTACATCGCCTGGAGCAGATCGGCCTGCTCGGTCTTGGTGGGCAGACCGGTGGAGGGGCCGCCGCGCTGGATGTCGACGATCAGCAGCGGCAGTTCGAGCGAGACGGCCAGGCCGATGGTCTCGGACTTCAGGGCCACGCCCGGGCCGGAGGTGGTGGTCACGGCCAGCGCGCCGCCGAAGGCCGCGCCCAGCGCCGCGCCGATGCCGGCGATCTCGTCCTCGGCCTGGAAGGTGCGCACGCCGAAGTTCTTGTGCTTCGACAGCTCGTGGAGGATGTCCGAGGCCGGGGTGATCGGGTACGAGCCCAGGTAGAGAGGCAGGTCCGCCTGGCGGGCGGCGGCGATCAGGCCGTAGGACAGGGCGAGGTTGCCGGAGATGTTGCGGTAGGTGCCGGGCGGGAAAGCGGCGGTGGCGGGCGCGACCTCGTAGGAGACCGCGAAGTCCTCCGTCGTCTCGCCGAAGTTCCAGCCGGCCCGGAAGGCGGTGACGTTGGCCTCCGCGATCTCCGGCTTCTTGGCGAACTTCTTCCGCAGGAACGCCTCGGTGCTCTCGGTCGGCCGGTGGTACATCCACGACAGCAGGCCGAGTGCGAACATGTTCTTGCTGCGCTCCGCCTCCTTGCGGGAGAGGCCGTAGTCCTTGAGCGCCTCGATGGTCAGCGTCGTCAGCGGCACCGGGTGGACGTTGTACGCGTCCAGGGAGCCGTCCTCCAGCGGGTTGCTGTCGTAACCCACCTTGGCCATGGGGCGCTTGGTGAACTCGTCGGTGTTGACGATGATCTCCGCGCCGTGGGGCACGTCCGCGATATTGGCCTTGAGCGCGGCCGGGTTCATCGCGACCAGGACGTTCGGCGCGTCGCCGGGGGTGAGGATGTCGTGGTCGGCGAAGTGGAGCTGGAACGAGGACACGCCCGGGAGGGTGCCGGCGGGGGCGCGGATCTCGGCGGGGAAGTTCGGCAGGGTGGAGAGGTCGTTGCCGAACGACGCCGTCTCGGAGGTGAATCGGTCTCCGGTGAGCTGCATGCCGTCGCCCGAGTCGCCCGCGAAGCGGATGATCACCCGGTCCAGCCGGCGCACCTCCTTGGCACCGTCCGGGCCGTCGGCCGGGCCGTCGGCCGGGCCGTCGGTCGGGCCGCGTTGTCCGGCGAGGCGTTCGCGGGCGTCGGCCCCGCCGCCCGGATCGGCTGATGCGGCCTGTTCGGCCGGGCTGCTGACCTGGCTGGTCACTGCTTCGGACCTCCCTCGTGGCGGCGCCGGCCGGACGATGGCGCCGACCGGCGATCCCACGGCCATCGTACGTGGGCAAGGGCAGCCTTCCCCGGGGGGATCAACGATTCAACAGCGGACGGTAACGCTCCGGACTCCGGGGCGGCGGCCCCGGAGCCCGGGACAGGTCAGACCGCCGTCAGGACCGCAGCTACGCGCTGTCAGGACCGCAGATACGTGAGCACCGCCAGCACCCGGCGGTGGTCGCCCTCGCTCGGGGAGAGCCCCAGCTTCAGGAAGATGTTGCTGACGTGCTTCTCCACCGCGCCGTCGCTGACCACGAGCTGCTTGGCGACGGCCGAGTTCGTCCGGCCCTCGGCCATCAGCCCGAGGACCTCCCGCTCGCGCGGGGTGAGCCCGGCCAGTACGTCCTGCTTGCGGCTGCGGCCCAGCAGCTGGGCGACGACCTCGGGGTCCAGCGCGGTCCCGCCGCGCGCCACGCGGACCACCGCGTCCACGAACTCGCGCACCTCGGCGACCCGGTCCTTCAGCAGATAGCCGACGCCCCGGGTGCTGCCGGCCAGCAGCTCGGTGGCGTACTGCTCCTCGACGTACTGCGAGAAGACCAGCACCCCCAGCTCAGGGTGGTCGCGGCGCAGCCGCACCGCCGCCCGGACGCCCTCGTCGGTGTGGGTCGGGGGCATCCGGACGTCCGCGACGACTACATCGGGGAGGGCGTCGGCGGCGGAGAGCTCGGCGATCGTCTTGAGCAGCCCCTCCGCGTCGCCCACACCCGCCACGACCTCATGTCCCAGATCGGTGAGCAGCCGGGTCAGGCCCTCCCTGAGCAGCACCGAGTCCTCGGCGATGACCACCCGCACCCTGTCGTCCACGATCACGTTTTCTCCTGCCCCCTGGCGTTTGCCGACGTGGTTCGTACAGCGTCAGCATCGCAGCATCCGGGGCCGGAGCGGGCGGCGCGCGACCGGAGCGGGTGGCGCCGGGCGCGCGTCGGGTGCGCGCCGGGCGCCGGGCGCGCTAGCCCCGGGCGCGCCAGGGCAGCCCGGCGGTGACGGTCGTGGGACCGCCGGCGGGGGAGTCGATCACCAGGAGCCCGTCCACCGAGTCCAGCCGCTCGGCGAGCCCGGCCAGCCCGCTGCCGCTCGTGGTCCCGGCGCCGCCGCGCCCGTCGTCCCACACCCGCAGCATCAGCCGGTCGCCCGAACGCCAGACGTCCACCTGGGCGGAGCGCGCCCGGCTGTGCTTGCTGATGTTCTGGAGGAGTTCGGAGACGGTGAAGTAGGCGATGCCCTCGATGGCGGGCGCCGGACGGGAGTCCAGGTCCACCTCGGTCGTCACCGGGACGGTGCAGCGCCCGGCCAGTGAGGCGAGCGCGGGGCCGAGGCCGCGGTCGGTGAGGATCGCGGGGTGGATGCCGCGGGCGAGGTCGCGGAGCTCCTGGAGGGCGAGCTTCACCTCGCCGTGGGCCTCGTCGACCATGCGGGCGGCCTTCTCCGGGTCCCGTTCCACCAGCTCCTTCGCCAGGCCCAGCTCCATGGCGAGGGCGACGAGACGGGCCTGGGCGCCGTCGTGGAGGTCGCGCTCGATACGGCGCAGGTCGGCGGCGGCGGTGTCCACGACCACGCCCCGGTCCTCCTCCAGCTCCCAGACGCGCTCCGCCAGCCGCGACGGCCCCAGCAGCCCGCGCACCAGCAGCCGCTCCACATGGGCCAGGCCCCGGATCACCCACGCCGAGAACAGCACGAGGACGAGGCCGACGGCGCAGGTGATACCGATCTCGAACGGGCTGTCGAGGTGGAAGGCATGGCCGTCGGAGTCGCCGTAGAGCTGGATCCCCGGCTGGTGGGCGTAGGTGGGCAGCGTCCACTGCCAGGCCGGGTAGAGGAAGAGGGACCAGCCGACCGACCACAGCACCAGCGACAGGACGAACGAGAACAGCGCCCACGGGAAGTGCAGCACCGCGTAGAGCAGGTGACGCCAGGACGTGCCGCTCCTGAACAGCGCGCCCACCCAGGCCATCGGGCCGGCGGCCCGCCCGTCACGCCGCCGCCGGACGCGGACCGGCTCCGGCTCGGCGATCTCCAGCCGCAGCAGCCCCCGGGCCCGCGCCCGCTCCAGGACGCCCAGCCCGCGCGCGGCGGCGAGGGTGGCGGCCAGCAGGGGCACGCCGATGAACGTGATCAGGGTGCCGACGCCCGCGGTGGTCAGGGTGATGGCGAGCGAGAAGGCGACGGTCGCGATCGGCAGGCTCGTCAGCAGGTAGAGGAACTCCCGCCAGGTGCGGCCCTCCAGCGGGGCGCGCAGCGCGGCGGGCACCCGGGGGTGGGTCCCGGCTGCGTGGTCGATGGCCATGTCGTCCTGTCCTCGTGCGGCGGTTGTGTCCCTCAAGGCTCCCCGGGCGGGGGCCCGGGGACCATGAGGCGGGTGGGTGTCCTCGGGGTGGGGCTTTCCCCACCCCCCGGCTACGGACGTCCGTCCGTGCGGCTCCGCCAGGGGAGCTCGGCCGTGACGGCCGTCGGGCCGCCGGCGGGGGAGTCCACGACGAACAGCCCGTCCACCGAGCCCAGCCGCTCGGCCAGCCCGGCCAGCCCGCTGCCCCGGGCGGTCGACGCGCCGCCCTGCCCGTCGTCACCGACCCGGATCAGCAGCCGGTCCTCCGCGCGCCACAGCTCGACCTCCGCCGTCCGGGCCCGGCTGTGCTTGCTGATGTTCTGGAGGAGTTCGGAGACGGTGAAGTAGGCGATGCCCTCGATGGCGGGCGCCGGACGGGAGTCCAGGTCGACGGCCACGTTCACCGGCACCGTGCAGCGCCCGGCCAGCGACGTGAGCGCCGGGCCGAGGCCGCGGTCGGTGAGGATCGCCGGGTGGATGCCGCGGGCGAGGTCGCGCAGCTCCTGGAGCGCGAGCTTCACCTCGCCGTGCGCCTCGTCGACCATCCGCGCGCCCACCTCCGGGTCCTCCAGCAGCCGCTCCTTCGCCAGGCCGAGACCCATGGCGAGGGCGACGAGACGGGCCTGGGCGCCGTCGTGGAGGTCGCGCTCGATACGGCGCAGGTCGGCGGCGGCGGTGTCCACGACCACGCCCCGGTCCTCCTCCAGCTCCGCGATCCGCCGCTCCAGCTCGCTCGACGGCGCCAGCAGCCCGCGCACCATCGCCCGGTCCGCATTGGTCAGCCCGCGTGCGATGTGGCCCAGCACCGGCCACGCGACGAAGAGGGATGCCAGCGCGATGCCGAATGTGAGAACGCCCCATGGCAGTCGTATGAACGCGTACAGCGTGCTGCGCCACGCCACCGGGTCCTTCAGCGTCATCCACATCCGGCCGAGGAAGCCGCCGGCGCGGTGCCGGGGGAGCGGGCTCGGCTCGTCGATCCGCAGGCCCAGCAGCACGCGCGCCCGCCACCGCTCGGCCCTGCCCAGCACCCGCGCGCCCATCAGGCCTGCCGCCAGCAGCGGCAGCCCGACGACCGTCACCGACAGCAGCGCGCCCGCGTAGAGCCAGAGGGAGACATAGAGGAAGCCGAGGATCCCCTCCAGCAGATTGAGGAGGAGGTGCGCGACCTCCTTCCACGTCGCGGAGCCGAAGGCGAAGCGCGCGGGAGGCAGCCGGTCGTCGTCCTCGGCGGCGACCGGGACGGCGCGGGAACGGGTGTGGGTACGGGCGGTCATACGGCAAGCGTGCCCTGGTCAGGACCGCTGCCGCCATGGGGACCATGGGTGCCGTGGGGTGGGGATAACCCCACCCCACGCCTACTGGGGCGGCTCATCCGGGGCGTCATAGGGCCTAGACTCGCGTGCGTACAGATCGTCGAACAAACAGGACAGGGAGCGAGGGGCGGACGTGCCGGAGGCGACCGTGCGCACCAGTGGCGCCGATGTCCAGCTCGCGGCGGACTACTTCCACGGCTATTCGGTCGTCGGACTGCTCGCCGTCATCGGCGTGCTCTTCGTCGCCGTGGCCTTCGGAGCCGGACGGCTGCTGCGACCGGTGGTGCCGACGCCCGAGAAGCTGCTCACGTACGAGTGCGGTGTGGACCCCGTCGGCGAGGGCTGGGCGCACACACAGGTCCGCTATTACGTCTATGCGTTCCTGTACGTGATCTTCGCAGTGGACTCGATCTTCCTGTTCCCCTGGGCCACGGTGTTCGCCGCGCCGGGCTTCGGTGGGGCGACGCTCGTGGAGATGTTCGTCTTCCTCGGCTTCCTCGCCGTGGGCCTGTTGTACGCATGGAAGAAGGGCGTCCTGGAATGGACGTGACACCCCCGGTCGACCTGCCCGAGCCCCGCCGGCTCGGCCCGCTGGCGCGCCTGGCTCCCGAGCCCATGAAGGTCGTCCTGAACTGGGGCCGCCGCTACAGCCTGTGGGTCTTCAACTTCGGGCTCGCCTGCTGCGCGATCGAGTTCATCGCGGCGTCCATGGCGCGGCACGACTTCATCCGCCTGGGTGTGATCCCCTTCGCGCCCGGCCCGCGCCAGGCCGACCTCATGATCGTCTCGGGCACGGTCACGGACAAGATGGCCCCGGCCGTGAAGCGGCTGTACGAGCAGATGCCCGAGCCCAAGTACGTGATCTCCTTCGGCGCCTGCTCCAACTGCGGCGGGCCCTACTGGGACTCGTACTCGGTGACCAAGGGCGTCGACCAGATCATCCCCGTGGACGTCTATGTGCCGGGCTGCCCGCCGCGGCCGGAGGCGCTGCTCCAGGGGATCATCAAGCTTCAGGAGAAGATCGCGAAGGAGTCGCTGGACGAGCGGTACGGCTCCGCCGGGGGGCGGGCGTCCACGGCGGCGCTGCGCAGCGGCCTGGTGACGCCGCCGCCTCCTCCCACCGCGGGGGCTTCCGCGTCGGCCTCCGAGGAGACGGACCGATGAGCGAGCCTGCCGCCTGGCTTCCGCGCCCCGTGACCGACCTCTTCGGCGCGGACGCGACCGCCGAGGAGGCGTACGACCTGCTGACGGTCGACGTCCCGGCGGAGGAATGGCTGACCGCGCTGGAGACCGCGCGTGATGTGCTGGGCTGCACGTTCTTCGACTGGCTGAGCGCCGTCGACGAGCCCGGCACGGGCTTCCGCGTCTGCGCGCACGTGGCGGCGCTGCCGGGCGGCGCGGACGGCGCGACGCGCCGGCTGCTCCTGCGCACGACCGTGCCGCACGAGGCCCCCGCGCTGCCCAGCGCGGTGGGCGTCTACGCGGGCGCGGCGTGGCACGAGCGCGAGACGCACGAGATGTTCGGCATCGACTTCCCGGGCCACCCCCACCTCGTGCCGCTCCTGCTGCCCGAGGGCTTCGAGGGCCACCCGCTGCGCAAGGACTTCGTCCTCGCGGCCCGTGTGGTGAAGGCCTGGCCGGGCGCGAAGGAGCCCGGAGAGGCGGCGGAGGGCGGCCCCAAGCGCCGCCAGATGCTTCCCCCGGGCGTCCCCGACCCCAACGAATGGGGCCCCCTCAAGGGCCAGCTCCCCCCGGCCCCGGCCCGCCCCACCCGCACCCCGCGCGCGGCTGCCGCAGGCCCGGCGGCGGACCGCCCGGCCCGCCGCGCCCGCAGCGTGGCCGACGGCTCGGCGAGCCAGCCGGGTGCGGAGGCGGCGCCGCGTCGTACGCGGAGCGTGGCCGACGGCTCGGCGAGCCAGCCGGGTGCCGAGGCCGCGCCTCGACGTACCCGCAGCGCATCCGACGGCTCGGCGAGCCAGCAGGACGCTGCGGCACAGCCCACGCCCTCCCGCCCGACCCCCCGCTCCTCGGACGCCCCCTGGCACCACGCCCGCCCGACCTTCGACGAAACGTCGGCGGACGAGCCCGCGGCCCCCGGCCACACGGGCGAGCCCGGCGCAGCCGAACCCCACACGGGCGAGCCCGGCGCAGCCGAACCCCACACGGGCGAGCCCGAGAACGATCAGAACCCCGCCGGAGGCGACCCCGCATGAGCAGCGACACTCTCGACGTCGTGCTGCGGCTCCTCGCCGTCTTCGTCTGCTTCCTCGTGCTGCCGCTGGTCATCGGTCAGACCGAGCACAAGGTGATGGCCCATATGCAGGGCCGCCTCGGCCCCATGTACGCCGGTGGTTTCCACGGCTGGGCGCAGCTCGTCGCGGACGGTGTGAAGTTCGCGCAGAAGGAGGACGTCGTCCCGGCCGACGCGGACCGGCGGATCTTCCAGCTCGCCCCCGCCGTGGCGCTGCTGCCGTACCTGCTCGTGCTGCTCGCGATCCCGGTCGGGCCTGGCAACGCCGTCGGGCAGACCGTCGACGCGGGCATCTTCTTCGTGCTGGCCGTGATGGGCGTGGGCGTCCTGGGGTCGCTGATGGCCGGCTGGGCGTCGGCCAACAAGTTCTCGCTGCTCGGCGGTCTGCGCACCGCCGCGCAGCTGCTCGCATACGAGCTGCCGATGCTGCTCGCGGCGGCGTCCGTCGCGATGGCGGCGGGCACCGTGTCGCTCCCGGGGATCGTCGACGCCTTCCACTGGTGGTGGGTGCCGTGGCAGATCGTCGGCGGCGTCGTCTTCTTCACGGCCGGTCTCGCCGAGCTCCAGCGCCCGCCGTTCGACATGCCCGTCGCCGACTCGGAGATCATCTTCGGTGCGTACACCGAGTACACCGGTCTGCGCTTCGCGATGTTCCTGCTCGCCGAGTACGCGGGCATCGTCGTCCTGTGCGGTCTGACGACCGTGCTGTTCCTGGGCGGCTGGCACGGCCCGTTCGGGGCCGACGGGCTGGGCTGGCTGTGGACGCTGCTGAAGACCTTCGTCCTCGCCTTCGTCGTGATCTGGCTCCGCGTGAGCTATCCGCGGTTGCGCGAGGACCAGCTCCAGAAGCTGGCCTGGACCGTCCTCATCCCGCTCGCCCTCGCGCAGATCGCCCTCACCGGCGTCGTCAAGGTGGTGATCCAGTAACCATGGGCATTCCTGGTTCCGGCCTGGCCAAGGGCCTCGCCGTCACGCTTCGCACCATGACCCGGCGCTCGGTCACCGCGCAGTACCCGGACGCCCAGCCCGAGCTGCCGCCCCGTACGCGCGGCGTCATCGGGCTGTTCGAGGAGAACTGCACGGTCTGCATGCTGTGCGCCCGTGAGTGCCCGGACTGGTGCATCTACATCGACTCCCACAAGGAGACCGTGCCCCCGGCCGCCCCGGGCGGCCGCGAGCGCAGCCGGAACGTCCTCGACCGCTTCGCGATCGACTTCGCGCTGTGCATGTACTGCGGCATCTGCATCGAGGTGTGCCCCTTCGACGCGCTGTTCTGGTCGCCGGAGTTCGAGTACGCCGAGACGGACATCCACGAGCTCACCCATGAGCGCGACAAGCTGCGCGAGTGGATGTGGACCGTGCCCGAGCCGCCCGCGCTCGACCCGGCGGCCGAGGAGCCCAAGGAGATCGCGGCGGCCCGCAAGACGGCCGAGAAACTCGCCGCCCAGCAGGAACAGGCCGCCCAGCAGGAACAGCAAGCGCAGCAGGAGAAGGAGGGAGAGGCGTGACCGGCACCGCCACGCGCACCCTCGCCGCGCAAGCGGCGACGCACGGCTTCCTCTCCACCTCCGGTGTCGAGATCGTCTTCCTCCTGGTCGGCCTCGTCACCCTCGGCGCGGCCGTCATCACCGTCACCACCAAGCAGCTGGTGCACGCCGCCCTCTGGCTGGTCGTGGCGCTCGGCGGGCTCGCCGTGGAGTACCTGCTGCTGACGGCGGAGTTCATCGCCTGGGTGCAGGTGCTGATCTACGTCGGTTCCGTCGTGGTCCTCCTCCTCTTCGGGCTCATGCTCACCAGGGCCCCCATCGGCCGTTCCCCGGACGCCGACTCCGGCAACCGGTGGGTCGCCCTCGGGGTCGCCGGCGCCGCCGCGGCCTCCCTCGTCTGGGTGGTCGTGGACGCCTTCCGTACGACGTGGATCGATCTGGGTGGCGCGCCGCAGGGCTCCACCGAGGTCTCCGGAGAGATCCTCTTCCGGCACTGGGTGCTGCCGTTCGAGGCGCTGTCCGTCCTGCTGCTCGCCGCGCTCGTCGGCGCGATCGTCCTCTCCCGCAGGAAGCCCGACGAGACGAAGGAGGAGCGCTGATGCATCTCGTCTACCCGGCCGTCCTCGCCGCCCTCCTCTTCTGCGTGGGCCTCTACGGCGTCCTCGCCCGGCGCAACGCGATCCTGGTCCTGATGTCCGTCGAGCTGATGCTCAACGCCGTCAACCTCAACCTCGTCGCCTTCGACGTATGGCTGCGCGACACGCTCCACGCGGGCCAGGCGCTCACCCTCTTCACCATCGCCATCGCCGCCGCCGAGATCGGCATCGGCCTGGCGATCGTCCTCCAGGTCCACCGCAACCGCGGCACCGCCGACGTCGACCGGCTCCGCGACCTCGCCGAGGACGCCCCCGACACCGCCCATGAGCACCGCGAGGAGAAGGCCGAGGCCGCCGCGTGAGCACCACGACCACCGCCGTCCTCGTCCCCCTGCTGCCCTTCCTCAGCGCCCTCGCCGGCTTCCTGTCCGGCCGCCGCGTCCCCGGCCTCGTCCGGCCGCTCGCCGTGCTGCCGACGCTCGCCGCCGCCGTGCTCGCGATCGTCGTCGCCTGCCGGCAGGGCGGCGGCGACGCGCTCGACGCCGCCACCCGGCTCACGCCCACCGGCTCCGTCCCCATCGACCTCGCCCTCCACCTCGACGGCTTCGCCGTGCTCGTGGCCGTGCTCGTCGGGGTCGTGGCCAGCTGCGTCCAGCTGTACTCGACCGCCTACCTGCGCGACGACCCCCGCTACCCCTCGTACGCGGCCCTCGTCTCCCTCTTCACCTCCGCGATGCTGCTCGTCGTCTACACCGGCGACCTGATGGTGCTGCTGGTCGGCTGGGAGATCATGGGCATCTGCTCGTACTTCCTGGTCGGCCACTACTGGGAGACCGAGGCCGCCCGGTCCGCCTCCCTCAAGGCCTTCCTGGTCACCAAGCTCGGCGACGTCCCCTTCCTGATCGGCATCTTCGCGCTGGCCGCCGACGCCGGAACGTTCCGCGTCAACGGCATCCTCAGCACGGCCGCCGCGGGCGGCCTCCAGCACCCCACCCTCGTCGCGCTGCTGCTCCTGGCGGGCGTCGCGGGCAAGTCCGCGCAGTTCCCCCTGCACACCTGGCTGCCCGACGCGATGGCCGGCCCGACGCCGGTCTCCGCGCTGATCCACGCCGCGACGATGGTCGCGGCCGGTGTCTACCTCATCGCCCGGCTCCTCCCCGTCTTCGCCGCCTCGGCGGCGGCGCTCATCGTGCTGGCCGTGATGGCCGCGGTGACCATGGTCGGCTCGGCCCTGGCCGCGCTCGCCCAGGACGACATCAAGCGCGTCCTCGCCTACTCCACCGTCGGCCAGCTCGGCTATATGACCGGCGCCCTGGCCGTCGGCGACCGCGGCGCGGCCGTCTTCCACCTCATCTCCCACGGCGCGTTCAAGGCCCTCCTCTTCCTCGGGGCAGGCGTGATCATCCACGCCGCCGGCACCAACTCGCTGGCCGCCATGGCCCGGATGAACGGCCTGGCCAAGCGGATCCCCGACGCCTACTGGACGATGACCGTCGCCCTCCTGGCACTCGCCGCGATCCCCCCGTTCAGCGGCTTCTTCTCCAAGGAGGCCGTCCTCGGCGCCGCCGAGCACGCCGCCACCGGCGCCGCCCACGGCATCCCCGCCGCCGCGGCCGGCCCGGCCGGCTGGACCGTCCTGATCGCCGGCCTGGTCACCGCCGTCCTCACCGCCGGCTACGCCACCCGCCTATGGCTGCTCACCTTCCACGGCAAGGGCACCGAGGCCCCCGACCACGGCCGCGAGCCCGTCGCGATAAACGGTGTGCTCTGGGTCCTCTTCCTGCCCACCGCCGCCCTCGGCCTGGCCGCCTGGAAGCTGCCCGACTGGTTCGACGGCCGCTCGCTCACCCCCGGCCTCACCACCTCCGTCCTCTCCACCGGCTGCGCCCTCGCCGGCGCGCTCGTCATGTACGCCGCCTGGCGCCGCACCGCCGCGCTCACCGCCCGTACCCCCCTCGGTGCCGTGGCCGCCGACCCGGACGCGGCCCCCGCCGTCTCCGAGATCGAGGCCATCGCCAGCCACGAGCCCGCGTACGGCACCATCGCCGCCGCCCCCGACCCCGCCGACCCGGGCAGGCTGCTGCTCGGCCCCCTGCACCGCCACGCCGTCACCGGATTCCACCTCGACGCCGTGTACTCCACGCTGCTCGTCCGGCCCACGCGCGCCGCCGCCCGCCTCGCCCGCTTCCTCGACCGCGAGGTCGTCGACGCGTACGTGCGCGGCGCCGCCACCGCGCCCGGGCTGCTCGGCGCTGCCGTCCGCCGCGCCCAGACCGGCAATGTGCAGACCTACCTCGGCGCCCTGCTCGCCGGCTCCGTCGTCCTGGCCGTCGCCGCCGTCCTCGTCGCCACCGGAGCCTGATCCATGAGTCACACCGTCATGCAGCTCCTCCTCGCCGCGATCGTCGTCCTCCCCCTGCTGGGCGCCGTCGCCGCCCTGCTCCCCGCCCCGCCCGGCCTCAAGGGCAAGAGCCCCGAGCAGGCCGTGCTCCGCCACGGCGTGACCGTCACGGGCGTCGTCCTCGCGCTGTCCGTCGCCCTCGCCACCGGCTTCGACCACGACCACCCGGCCCGGATGCAGGCGACCACCGACCTCCCCTGGATCCCCGCCCTCGGCATCCGGATCCACCTCGGCGTCGACGGCATCTCGCTCCCCCTCCTCGTCCTGACCGCGCTGCTGACCTTCCTCTGCGCGCTGTACAGCTACTTCAAGATGCCGTCGGGCCCGTCCCCCAAGGCATTCGTCGCGCTGCTCCTCGTGCTCGAGTCCGGCACCCTGGCGTCCTTCGCCGTCCTCGACCTGATGCTGTTCTTCCTGGCCTTCGAGACGGTGCTCATCCCGATGTACTTCCTCATCGCCCGCTGGGGCGGCGAGGGCCGGGAGCGCTCCGCGTGGCGCTTCATCCTCTACACGCTGCTCGGCTCGGTCGTGATGCTGCTGGGCCTCCTCCTCGTCGGCATCGACGGCGGCACGTTCGACATGGTGGCACTCGCCACTGACAACGGGTCCTCGCTCAGCCACACCACGCAGGTCATCGCGGTTCTGGCCATCGGCGTCGGACTGGCCGTCAAGGCCCCCATGTGGCCCCTGCACAGCTGGCTGCCCGACGCCCACACCTCCGCCCCCACGGTCGGCTCGGTGCTCCTCGCCGGCGTCCTGCTGAAGATGGGCACGTACGGGTTCGTACGCATCATCCTGCCGATCGCCCCGGACGGCGCCCACACCTTCGCGCCCTACCTCGCCGCCTTCGCGGCCGTCGGCATCGTCTACGGCTCCCTGGTCTGCCTCGCGCTGGCCCGCGAGGGCGCCAAGGGCGACCTCAAGCGCCTGATCGCCTACTCGTCCGTCGGCCACATGGGCTTCGTCCTCCTGGGTATCGCCACCCTCACCCCCACCGGGGTCAACGGCGCCCTCTTCGCCAACGTCGCCCACGGCCTCATCACCGGCCTCCTCTTCTTCCTCGTCGGCGCCATCAAGGACCGCTACGGCACCAGCGACCTCGACAGCCTCGCCGGCACCACCGGCGCCGCGCTCTACGGCCGCGCCCCACGCCTCGGCGGCCTGCTGGCCTTCGGCGCCGTGGCCTCCCTCGGGCTCCCCGGCCTCGCCGGGTTCTGGGGCGAGATGCTGGCGATGTTCGCCTCCTTCCGCCCCGCCGACGGGCTCAGCCGCCCCGCGTTCCTCGTCTTCATGGCCCTGGCCGGCCTCGGCACCCTGCTCACCGCGGCCTATCTGCTGGTCGTCGTGCGCCGCGTGTGCATGGGCGGCGAGGTGGACCCGGCGGCCGAGCGGGCGGGCGAGATGCCCGACGGCCCGGCCCTCCCCGACGTCCGCCGCCACGAGTTCGCCGCCTGGTCCCCGCTCGTCGCCCTCACCGTCCTCGCCGGACTCTGGCCCGCGGCCCTCCTCGGCCTCACCGACCCGGCCGTTCAGCAGCTCCTCGCAGGAGGCAAGTGATGGGCTCCCTGGTCCAGTCCGTCGACTGGCTCGCCATCGCCCCGCCCACCGTCACGGCCGTCGTGGCACTGGTCGTCCTGGTCGTCGACCTCTTCCTCCCGGAGGACCGCAAGGCCCTCCTGGGCCGGATCGCCCTCGGCGGCCTCGCCCTGGCCGGGCTCTCCCTCCTCCCGCTGCTGCGCGGCGACCGCTCGACCTTCTGCCTCACCGGACCTGACGTCGCCGTCACCGCGTGCAGCTACACGGCCGACCGCTTCACCCTCGTCATCCAGCTGCTGGTGCTGGGCGGCGCCCTGCTGACGGCCCTGCTGTCCGTCAGCGCGATCGCCGATTCCGAACTTCCCGCGGGGGAGTACTGGTTCCTGCTGCTGTCGTCGGCCGCCGGCGCCGCACTGCTGCCCGCCTCCCGTGACCTGGCGACCCTCGTCGTGGCCCTGGAAGTGGCCTCGCTGCCCGCCTTCGCCCTCGTCGGCCTGCGCCGCGGCGACAGCCGCTCCTCCGAGGCGGCGCTGAAGTTCTTCCTGTCGTCCGTGACCGCCACCGCCGTCACCCTCCTCGGCGTGTCCTTCCTCTACGCCGCGACCGGCACCCTCCACCTCACGGAGATCGCCGACGGCCTCGGTCACATCGACCCGCGCCTGGCCGTCCTCACCAAGGCGGGCGTCGCCCTGACCCTCGTCGGCTTCGCCTTCAAGACCGCTGCCGTCCCCTTCCACTTCTGGGTGCCCGACACCTATGTGGGCGCGCCGCTGCCCATCGCCGCGTACCTGTCGGTGGTCGGCAAGGCCGTCGGCTTCACCGGCATCGCCCTGGTGACGGTCGTCGCCCTCCCCTCGTACGCCGACGTCTGGGGCCCCGCCCTGGCCGTGCTCGCCGCGGTCACCATGACCGCCGGCAACGTCGCCGCGCTGCGCCAGCGCCCCGACCGCGAGCACAGCGCCGTACGCCTGCTGGCCTGGTCCTCCGTCGGCCAGGCGGGCTATCTGCTCGTCCCGCTCGCCGCCGCCGGCTACGCCGCCGACCCCTCGCGGGCCATCGGCTCCACCGTCGCGTACGCCCTGATGTACGCGGCTGTGAACCTCGGCGCCTTCGCGGTCGCCGCCCTCGTGGCCCGCACCCGCCCGGGCAACCGGATCACCGACTACCGCGGCCTGTACGCCCGCAACCCGCTCGCCGCTCTGGCGCACGCCTTCTTCCTGCTGTGCCTCGCCGGACTGCCGCCGGGCGTCATCGGGCTCTTCGCCAAGGTCACCGTCTTCTCGGCGGCGGTCGACGCGGGGCTGGGCTGGCTGGCGGTCGTCATGGCCGTCAACGTCGTGATCGCGTTGTACTACTACCTCCAGTGGACAGCGGTCCTCTTCAAGGGCGGCCGCGAGGAGGCGGGAGAACCGCTGCCGGCCGGAGCGACGACCACCCCGGCGGCCGAATCGGCGGCCGAACCGGCGGCCGAACCGGTGGTGCGCGTTCCGGCCACCCTCGGGGCGGCCATCGCCCTGGCCACGGCCCTCGGACTGGCCCTCTCCGGCGCGCCCCAGCTCGTCCTGCGCTTCGCCTCGCAGGCACTCCTGTAGCGGTATCACCGTCTTTTCACCCGAATGGCGCAGCCCTCCGCGGCCCCTGCGGGGGTGCACAAGGGAACTAGCGGCCCTCGTCTGGCGTTGACCAGTTCGAAAGGTTCCACTGGTTCAAGGGTTCCCCTGCCGCACCATTTGGAGGGCGTACCGTGCACCGCCGGCACAACGGGCTCAGGACAGCCGTGCTCCTCGGGGGCCTGTCCGCGCTCATCATCGTCATCGGCAGCATGTTCGGGCGCGGCGGCCTGATCGTCGCCGTCCTCGTGGCCCTCGGCACCAACGCCTACGCCTACTGGAACAGCGACAAGCTCGCCCTGCGCGCGATGCGGGCCCGGCCCGTCAGCGAGTTCGAGGCCCCGCACCTCTACCGTATGGTCCGCGAACTCTCCACGGCCGCCCGCCAGCCGATGCCCCGGCTGTACATCTCCCCGACCGAGGCCCCCAACGCCTTCGCCACCGGCCGCAACCCGCGCAACGCCGCCGTCTGCTGCACCGAGGGCATCATGCGCCTCCTGGACGAGCGCGAGCTGCGCGGCGTCATCGGCCATGAGCTCAGCCACGTCTACAACCGCGACATCCTCATCTCGTCGGTGGCCGGGGCCCTCGCCTCGGTGGTGATGTTCCTGGTCAACTTCGCCTGGCTGATCCCCATCGGGCGCTCCGACGACGACGAGGGCCCCGGCATCGTCGGCATGATCATGATCATGCTGCTGGGCCCCATCGCGGCCTCCCTCATCCAGCTCGCCGTCAGCCGCTCCCGCGAGTACGAGGCCGACGCCTCCGGCGCCCGCCTCACCGGCGACCCCCTGGCCCTGGCCTCCGCCCTCCGCAAGCTGGAGCTCGGCACACAGCGGCTGCCCCTGCCGCCGGAGCCCCGCCTGGAGACGGCCAGCCACATGATGATCGCGAACCCGTTCCGCCCGGGCGAGGGCATGTCGAAGCTCTTCTCGACGCACCCGCCCATGCCGGAGCGCATCGCGCGGCTGGAGCGGATGGCGGGCCCGGCCGGCCGGCTCGGCGCCTGAGCGCTCCGCCGGAATCGCGATTCGGCCGCCGCGGGCCGGTGGGGACCGGTCGCGCCCACGCGGAGGTAGCCGCATACCGGCGTCCCGCGCCCCTTGCGGGGCGCGGGACCGCACCGGACTTCGACAAGGCCGATCAGTAGCGGTGATGGCCGCCGGACGGCCGCTCGCCGAGGCCCGGCAGATGCCCGTTGTTCGGCCGGTCACCGAGGCCCGGCAGGTGCCCCGGAGTCGGCCGGTGGCCGCCGGGCGGCCGGTGGCCGGGGGACGGCCGGTCGCCCCGCCCACCACCGCTGCTGGCCAGACTGATCGTCTCGCCGTCGTGCGAACCGCCCTTGCACATCAGCACGTTGCCGTTGCCGAGGAGCCCGAAGTCGTCGTCGGGGAGTTCGGGGGAGCCGTTCCCCGCGATGCAGTCGAGAATGCCGATATCAGCGGGAGTGGCGGGAGAGGCGGCTCGAGCGCTGCTGGGTGCGCTGACGGCGACGACCGCCACCGCCGCGACCGCCAGTCCTGCGAATCGGTACGTGTGCATGGGGCTCCGGCTCCTCGTCCTGTCGTCCTGGCCGTACGTCCGCGTGGTACGTCCGGTCCAGCCACATGACCACGCCCCGGACCCCACGGCGCGCTGGGCTGCGCCGGAAGGGTCACGACACGCGTCGCCACGGCGTGGCCCGTCCCCCACATGGCCCACGCCGTCGCCAAGCCGCCGATACGGCAGGCCAGTTGACGTGACTGCGCACAACGCCGTAATCCCATAAGGGAATAGAAACCCGGTCGGTGCCGGAAACAGGAGGTGACGAGGGATGGTGCTCCTCGATCTGCAAGGCATGGAACCCGAGATGGGCGCGGCCCGACGGCTGGACCTGGGCGCCGGCGACAACAGCGACGTCAGCCTCCTCCTCTGTGGGGACGACGGCGGCTGACGCCCGTGCGTGCGGGGGCGTCTCCTCCGGATGCCCCCGACTCACCCCCTAGGGGTCCGCTCAGGGCCTCCCACCTGCGGAAGCGGCAACCGTACGCGCCCCTTCCGGCGTCTCATTCGCCGGAGAATCAGTCACGTGGGAGGCTATAAATCATGAGGTTCATCCTGAATATCATCTGGCTGGTCCTCTGTGGACTGTGGATGGCGCTCGGCTATGTCGTGGCCGGCCTGATCTGCTGCGTCCTCATTGTCACGATTCCGTTCGGCATCGCGAGCTTCCGGATCGCCGGCTACGCCCTGTGGCCGTTCGGCCGGACGACGGTGGAGCGGCGGGACGCGGGCGCCGGGTCGCTGATCGGGAACGTGATCTGGTTCATCTTCGCCGGGTGGTGGCTGGCACTGGGGCACATCGTCACCGGCATCGCCATGTGCCTCACGATCATCGGCATCCCGCTGGGCATCGCCAACTTCAAGCTGATCCCGATCTCGCTGATGCCGCTGGGCCGGGAGATCGTCCCGACGGACCGTCCCTTCGCGACGCGATAGCCGCCGACGCCCAACAGGGGCGACAGCGAAGGGGGCGCGTCGGGAGCGGCGGCGAAAGCCGCTCCCGACGCGCCCCCTTCGGGTTCCGGCGCGCGATGTGGTCCTGAACTAGCGGTAGTTCACGAACTGGATCGCGAAGTCCAGGTCCTTGCCCTTGAGGAGGGCGATGATGGTCTGGAGGTCGTCGCGGCTCTTGGAGGAGACGCGCAGCTCGTCACCCTGGACCTGGGCCTTGACGCCCTTGGGGCCCTCATCGCGGATGATCTTCGCGACCTTCTTCGCGTTCTCCTGGGAGATGCCCTCCTCGATGGACGCGAAAAGCTTGTACTCCTTGCCGGACACCTGCGGCTCGCCCGCGTCCAGGGACTTCAGGGAGATGCCGCGCTTGACCAGCTTGGTCTCGAAGATGTCGAGAACGGCCTTCACGCGCTCCTCGGAGTTGGCGCGCATCTCGATCTTCTCGCCCGACCAGGCGATCGAGGCGCCGACGCCCTTGAAGTCGTAGCGCGTCGAGATCTCCTTGGCGGCCTGGTTGAGGGCGTTGTCGACCTCCTGCCGCTCGACCTTCGAGACGATGTCGAAACTGGAGTCGGCCATATTGAGTTGGCTCCTCGTGCGTAGATCCGTCAGGGGACGCGACCGGAGGGTCGCGTGGCCAGCCTAGTCACCCGGGGGCCGATCGAGGGGCTGTGAACCGAGTGGCGGAGCACCCCAGGTCATCGGGTATTGTTTACGTCGTTGCCACGGAGCGCTCGAAAGAGCGACCGAGGTGACGACCCATGGCGGTGTGCCCGAGTGGCCAATGGGAGCGGACTGTAAATCCGTCGGCTTAGCCTACCCAGGTTCGAATCCTGGCGCCGCCACGGAATGAGGCCCCTGATCTGCGAAGATCAGGGGCTTCTTTCGTTTTTGGACCGGGTCCGCTACCCGGCGAGCGCCTTCACGGCCTCCGCCACCGGCGTGTCGCCGCCGATCAGCTCCAGCGTCAGGCCCACGGCCCCCCGCTCGTCCTCGGACAGCAGCGCCGCCAGCACCGCCGCCACGTCGTCCCGGGTCACGTCGCCCCGGCCCGTCGTGCCCGCCGCCAGCGTCACCCGGCCGGTGCCCGGCTCGTCCGTCAGCCGGCCCGGGCGCAGGATCGTCCAGTCGAGCCCGGCCCGGGAGCGGATGTCCGCGTCGGCGGCGCCCTTGGCCCGCAGATAGGCGGCGAAGACCGGGTCCGTGCCCTCCGGCGGCTCGCGGTCGGCGCCCATGGACGAGACGACGACGAAGCGCCGTACGCCCGCCGCCTCCGCCGCGTCGGCGAAGAGGACCGCGGCGGCCCTGTCCACGGTCTCCTTGCGGGCGGCCCCGCTGCCCGGGCCCGCGCCGGCCGCGAAGACGACCGCGTCGGCCCCCTCCAGATGGCGGGCGACGTCCGCCACGGCCGCCGTCTCCAGATCGCACACGACGGGCTCGGCGCCCGCCGCCAGCAGGTCTCCCGCCTGCCCGGGGCGGCGGACCATCCCCGCCACCTCGTCACCGCGCCCGGCGAGCAACCGCTCCAGCCGCAGCGCGATCCGACCATGTCCTCCAGCGATGACAATGCGCATGATCCGACCGTACGCGGCGGCCCCTCACGAGGGGTCCCCGCCGCGCGGCGACTGCCGGGGCAGGTCCAGGGCCACCGTGGCCTGGACGTCGCCGTACTCGCGGACCGCGCTGGTCCGGGCGACGACCCGGGCGTGGTGGACGACGAGCCGGCTGTAGCCCAGCGACAGGACGCCCGCGACGGCGTGGCCCCGGACGGCCAGCAGCTCCGCCGGGAAGCCGGCCTCCACCCGGACCTCGGGCAGGCCCATCACCGCCCGGGCGCGGCCGCTGACGGCCTCGTAGGCCTGCTCCGGGGCGAGCTCGCCGTGCGAGGCGAGCAGGTAGGCGGCCTCCAGGGGGTCGCCGCGGCCCACGGGGTTGGCGGCGTCGCGCAGGGCACCGCTGCCCGCCGCGACCCTGACGCCCGCCGCGCGCAGCAGCCGTACGGGCGCGCACCACGCGCCGCCGCCCCGGGCCCCGCCCGAGACCCCGCAGTCGCCCTGCGGCAGGCAGACCACCGTCACCCCGGCCGCCGCCAGCTGCTGGCCCGCGCGGGCGGCCTGGTCCCGGGGGAGCCGGGCGA
Source organism: Streptomyces sp. NPDC037389 (assembly GCF_040636475.1). NCBI lineage: Bacteria > Bacillati > Actinomycetota > Actinomycetes > Kitasatosporales > Streptomycetaceae > Streptomyces > Streptomyces sp. NPDC037389. The sequence continues at coordinate 364,973 of NZ_JBEZUS010000005.1, read as the reverse complement.
GGGCCCCGCACGGGCCGACGGCCACGCCGGGGCGCAGCCCGCCCGCCATGGCGGCCAGCCGGGCCAGCCGGGCCGGTTCGGCGCCGTCGGTGTGGAGGTCGACGGCGCAGCCGTGCTCGGCGGCCAGCGCGAGGACGGTCTCGGCGTAGCCGGTGGGGTCGGGGTCGAGGTCGGGGCAGCCGCCGATGACGGTGGCGCCCATTCCGACGGCGTCCCGCAGCATGGCGAGCCCGTCGGCCCCGGCGGCGCCGGTCAGCAGCCGGGGCACGGCCACCGCGCTGAGCTCCGTGAGCCCCCGCAGCGAGCGCCGCGCCGCCAGGACGCCCTCCAGGGCGCGCAGCCCCGCCACGTCGCCGACGCGGACGTGGGTGCGCACGGCGGTGGCGCCGTGGCCCAGTTGCAGCAGGGCGGCCTCCGTCGTACGGCGCTGGACGTCCTCGACCCCGTGCGGCACCGGGCCGTCCACGTCGGCCGTGAGCGCGGTGTCCAGGTGGGCGTGCGGATCGGCGGGCGCGGGCAGCAGCACATAGCCGTTGAGGTCGACGCGCGGACCGGGGGCCAGACTGCCCGCCGTGCCGACGGCCTCGATGCGCCCCCCACTGAGGCGTACGTCCACCACGCGCCCGTCGGCGAGCCGGGCGCCGCAGAGCACCAGCGCGCCCTCACCCGGTGGCGGGGCGGCGGCGTCGCCGTCGGGGCTTCTCGCGGGCTGCGGCTGACTGTCGGGCATCACGATCCTCCGGTAGGCCGGGGCGGGCATGATCACTCAGCGGTTCGAGCGTAGGCCGCGTACGGAGCCCGTCGGCGGAACCGCCGAATAGTCGTACTGGTGTGGCCCTCGGGACGGCCGGGAGGGCGCCGGCGGCCACGCCGGTGGCGGCCTGGGAGAACGCCCTGGCAGGGGCGGCCGCATACGGATTTCACCTTCGGCCGCAGACCGTGTAATGTCTTCCTCGCTCGCCCCAATAGCTCAGTCGGCAGAGCGTCTCCATGGTAAGGAGAAGGTCAACGGTTCGATTCCGTTTTGGGGCTCTGGTGGGAGAGGTTCTCCCGTCTTCGGACGGGAGAACCAACCTCATCAAAGCGGCGTAGCTCAGTCGGTAGAGCAAGCGGCTCATAATCGCTGTGTCACCGGTTCAAGTCCGGTCGCCGCTACACACAGTAGCCGATTGTGGGGTCGGTCCTCCGATCGGCTACTCTTTTATGCGTTGTATCCGTCCATTCCGTCAAGGAGCACTCACGTGGCTGCCACCGACGTCCGCCCGAAGATCACGCTGGCCTGCGTGGAGTGCAAGGAGCGGAACTACATCACCAAGAAGAACCGGCGTAACGACCCGGACCGACTTGAGATGAAGAAGCACTGCCCTCGTTGCAACGCCCACACGGCGCACCGCGAGACGCGCTAACAGCGCACAGGTCGTTCATGAGGCCGTCCCCAGGTTCTGGGGGCGGCCTCGTGGCATATTCCGACTCGTGTCCCGGGCCGTGCCCCGGCCCATGACACAAAGAAATTCCAGTCCCCTCAAGGACCAGTCCACTCAGGAGGTGCCGGGCCATGGCGCTCGACCAGTCCTACGTCGGACGGACCTATCCGGCCACCGACCCCTATGAGGTCGGCCGGGAGAAGATCCGCGAATTCGCCGAGGCCATCGGCGACGCCAATCCGGCGTACACCGACCCCGAGGCCGCCAAGGCGCTCGGCCACCCCGATGTGATCGCTCCGCCCACTTTTGTGTTCGCGATCACTTTCAAGGCCGCCGGACTGGTCATCCAGGATCCGCAGCTGGGGCTGGACTACTCCCGAGTGGTGCACGGCGACCAGAAATTCGCGTACACCCGCCCGGTGCGGGCGGGGGACCGGCTGACGGTCACGTCCACGATCGAGTCGATCAAGTCGCTGGCGGGCAACGACGTGCTGCTCGTCCGCGGTGAGGTCCACGACGCGGCCGGCGAGCACGTCGTGACCGCGCACACGAAGCTGGTGGCGCGCGCCGCCGAGGAGGCGTGATGGCGGCCACAGTCTCGTACGACGAGGTCGAGGTCGGCACCGAGCTGCCCACCGCGTCCTTCCCTGTGACACGCGCCACGCTCGTCCGCTACGCGGGCGCCTCCGGCGACTTCAACCCGATCCACTGGAACGAGAAGTTCGCCAAGGAGGTGGGCCTGCCGGACGTCATCGCGCACGGCATGTTCACCATGGCCGAGGCGATCCGCGTGGTGACCGACTGGGCCGGCGACCCGGCCGCGGTGGTCGACTACGGGGTGCGCTTCACCAAGCCGGTCGTCGTGCCGAACGACGACACGGGCGCGGTCGTCGAGGTCTCCGCCAAGGTGGCGGCCAAGCTCGACGACGACGCGCGGACGGTCCGCGTGGACCTGACGGCCGTCTGCGACGGCCAGAAGGTCCTCGGCATGGCCCGCGCTGTGGTCGCACTCGGCTGAGCCGCGGATTCCGGGCTCGCCGCCGTGGGGTTGCCCGCGCCTTCGGCGCGGGTTTCGCCCACCCTCCCCCAGCTACCGCTGGGAGGTGCCCCCACTCCGCCCCACCCCGCCCCCGACCCACCCCCACGGCGTCCCCGTACCCTGGTGCCCGTGCAGGAACGACACGACGCCCCCCTCGCCCCCCTGACCACCTTCCGTCTCGGTGGCCCCGCGACCCGACTGATCACGGCCGTCACCGACGCCGAGGTCGTCGAGGCCGTCCGTGAGGCCGACCGCGCCGGCACCCCGCTGCTGATCATCGGCGGCGGCAGCAACCTGGTCATCTCCGACAAGGGCTTCGACGGCACGGCCCTGCGCATCGCCACCACCGGCTTCGACCTCCAGGGCACCCGCCTCGAGCTCGCCGCCGGCGAGAACTGGTCCGACGCCGTCGCCCGCACCGTCGACGCCGGCCTCGCCGGCGTCGAGTGCCTGGCCGGCATCCCCGGCTCCGCCGGCGCCACCCCCATCCAGAACGTCGGCGCCTACGGCCAGGACGTCTCCCAGACGATCACCGAGGTCGTGGCCTACGACCGCCGCACCGACGAGACCGTCACCCTCACCAACGCCGAGTGCGTCTTCACCTACCGGCACAGCCGCTTCAAGCAGGACCCCTCGCGCTACGTCGTCCTGCGCGTCCGCTTCGAGCTGGAGGACGCGGGCGGGCTCTCCGCCCCCATCCGCTACGCCGAGACCGCGCGCACGCTCGGCGTCGAGCAGGGCGACCGCGTCCCGGCCCTCCGGGCCCGGGAGACCGTGCTCAAGCTGCGCGCCGGCAAGGGCATGGTCCTCGACCCCGAGGACCACGACACGTGGTCGGCGGGCTCCTTCTTCACCAACCCGATCCTCACCGTCGCCGAGCACGAGGCGTTCCTCGCCCGCGTGGCCGAGCGGCTCGGGCCGGACGTCATGCCGCCCGCCTTCCCGGCGGGGGACGGCACGGTCAAGACGTCGGCCGCGTGGCTCATCGACAAGGCGGGCTTCACCAAGGGCTACGGCGAGGGGCGCGCCCGCATCTCCGGCAAGCACACGCTCGCCCTCACGAACCGGGGCTCGGCCTCGACGGAGGACCTGCTGGCGCTGGCACGTGAGGTGCGGGACGGGGTTCACACGGCGTTCGGGGTGACGCTGGTGAACGAGCCGGTGACGGTGGGCGTCAGCCTGTAGGCGGGGCCGCTAGGCGGCCAGCCAGGCGTCCACCCCCGCCAGGAGGCGCTCCCTCACATCGGAGGGAGCCCGCGACGCCCGTACCGACTGCCGCGCCAGCTCCGCCAGCTCCGCGTCCGTGAAGCCGTGGTGCTCCCGCGCCAGCTCGTACTGGGCCGCCAGGCGCGAGCCGAAGAGGAGTGGGTCGTCCGCGCCCAGCGCCATCGGCACGCCCGCGTCGAACAGGGTGCGCAGCGGGACGTCCGCCGGCTTGTCGTAGACGCCCAGGGCGACGTTCGACGCCGGGCAGACCTCGCACGTCACCCCGCGCTCGGCGAGCTTCCGCAGCAGCCGCGGGTCCTCCGCGGCCCGTACGCCGTGCCCCACCCGGGCCGCGTGGAGGTCGTCCAGGCAGTCGCGGACGCTGCTCGGCCCCGCGAGCTCGCCGCCGTGCGGAGCGGCCAGCAGACCGCCCTCCCGGGCGATCTCGAAGGCGCGGTCGAAGTCCCGGGCGAGCCCGCGCCGCTCGTCGTTGGAGAGGCCGAAGCCGACCACGCCCCGGTCGGCGTAGCGCACCGCGAGCCGCGCCAGTGTCCGCGCGTCCAGCGGGTGCTTCATCCGGTTGGCGGCGACGAGGACCCGTATCCCCAGCCCGGTCTCTCTGGAGGCGTCCTCCACCGCGTCGAGGATGATCTCCAGGGCGGGGATCAGACCGCCCAGCCGGGGCGCGTACGAGGTGGGGTCGACCTGGATCTCCAGCCAGCCCGAACCGTCCCGGACGTCCTCCTCCGCGGCCTCGCGCACCAGCCTCCGGATGTCCTCCTCGGACCGCAGGCAGGAGCGCGCGATGTCGTAGAGCCGCTGGAAGCGGAACCAGCCCCGCTCGTCCGTGGCCCGAAGCTTCGGCGGCTCGCCGCCGGTCAGCGCGCCGCTCAGCGCCTCGGGCAGGTGGACGCCGTACTTGTCGGCCAGCTCCAGCAGGGTCGAGGGGCGCATGGACCCGGTGAAGTGCAGGTGGAGATGGGCCTTGGGCAGCAGACGGAGATCACGCACGCGTTCCATTGCCCGATCCTGCCTCATGGGCACAGGGATCGGAAGGCGTGTTCCCTGATCGAGGGCTGAACCGAAAACGAATGCGGGGGTTCCGGCCGCACCGGCCGGAACCCCCGCATCGACAGGCGAGCGAGCCGCGGGCTACTTCGCCTCCGCCAGCAGCTTCTGGATGCGCGAGACGCCCTCCACCAGGTCCTCGTCGCCCAGCGCGTAGGAGAGGCGCAGGTAGCCCTGCGTGCCGAAGGCCTCGCCCGGGACGACCGCGACCTCGACCTCGTCCAGGATCAGCGCGGCCAGCTCGACGGACGTCTGCGGGCGCTTGCCGCGGATCTCCTTGCCGAGCAGCTCCTTGACCGACGGGTAGACGTAGAACGCGCCCTCCGGCTCGGGGCAGAAGACGCCGTCGATCTCGTTCAGCATGGCGACGATCTTGCGGCGGCGGCGGTCGAAGGCGACCTTCATCTCCTCGACGGCCTTCAGGTCACCCGACACGGCGGCCAGGGCGGCGACCTGGGCGACGTTGGACACGTTCGACGTGGCGTGCGACTGGAGGTTGGTCGCGGCCTTGACGACGTCCTTCGGGCCGATGATCCAGCCCACGCGCCAGCCGGTCATGGCGTACGTCTTGGCGACACCGTTGACCACGACGCACTTGTCGCGCAGCTCCGGCACGACGACCGGCAGCGAGGAGAACTCGGCGTCGCCGTAGACCAGGTGCTCGTAGATCTCGTCCGTCAGGACCCACAGGCCGTGCTCGGCGGCCCAGCGGCCGACGGCCTCGACCTGCTCGCGCGTGTAGACGGCGCCGGTCGGGTTCGACGGGGAGACGAAGAGCAGCACCTTGGTGCGCTCCGTACGAGCCGCCTCCAGCTGCTCCACCGAGACCCGGTAGCCGGTGGTCTCGTCGGCAACGACCTCCACCGGCACACCGCCGGCGAGACGGATCGACTCCGGGTAGGTGGTCCAGTACGGGGCGGGGACGATGACCTCGTCGCCCGGGTCGAGGATCGCGGCGAACGCCTCGTAGATGGCCTGCTTGCCGCCGTTGGTGACGAGCACCTGGGAGGCGTCGACCTCGTAGCCCGAGTCGCGCAGGGTCTTGGCGGCGATGGCGGCCTTCAGCTCGGGGAGGCCGCCGGCCGGGGTGTAGCGGTGGAACCTGGGGTCGCGGCAGGCCTCCACCGCCGCCTCGACGATGTAGCCGGGGGTCGGGAAGTCGGGCTCACCGGCGCCGAAGCCGATGACCGGGCGCCCGGCGGCCTTGAGGGCCTTGGCCTTGGCGTCCACGGCCAGGGTGGCGGACTCGGAGATGGCACCGACGCGGGCGGAGACCCGGCGCTCGGTGGGGGACTGGGGAGGAGTCGCAGCGGTCATAGGGGCATCGTCCCAGACCCGTGGGAACGCGGGCACGCCGATTGTCCGGACCCCCGCCGGGAGGCCCCCGAGCACGTCGTCGCTGATAGCTGTTCGACGTCGGCCGCTCGAGCACGTACACTCATGCCTCGTTGGCCTCCACCGGCGAATCCACTCCCGGGCACACCGTGCTTCCGGGCGGATGCGGTACGTTGGGGGAACCACAAAGGGTCGTAGCTCAATTGGTAGAGCACTGGTCTCCAAAACCAGCGGTTGGGGGTTCAAGTCCCTTCGGCCCTGCTACACGCACCGCCAGGTTGCGTGCATGCGTACGTACTGAAATGCACCGCCGTGCGGCTCACCCGGGCGCGGCACGGCCACGACCGGGATTCAGGTGAGGACGTAGTGACGGAAGCCCTTGGCTCCACCGCGACGCCTGAGAGCGGTCGTCCTGAGGACGAGGCGCCCACCAAGCGCCGCGGCGGGAAGCGCGGGAAGAAGGGCCCTCTGGGCCGCCTCGCGCTGTTCTACCGGCAGGTGGTCGCCGAGCTCCGTAAGGTTGTCTGGCCCTCCAAGAGCCAGCTGTCGACGTACACCACTGTGGTGATCGTCTTCGTTGTCATCGTCATTGGACTGGTGACCGTGATTGACTATGGGTTTGAGCAGGCCGTCAAGTACGTCTTCGGCTGAGCCGGCCCCCGTGCGCAAGGCGGCCCTCGTAGAGTGCCGCCTATTCGCTCGTTCCACCCCTTGTAGCCAGGAAGAAGCAGCCACGTGTCTGACCCGAACCTGAACGACGCCGCCGAGCCCGTCGCGGCGGAGAACGTTGACGAGGCTGTCTCGGCCGAGGTGCAGGGCGACGACACCCCGCAGGAGATCGTCGAGAACGCCGACAACGTCGACGAGCTCGACGCCGAGGACGCCGCCGCGGGCGAGCCGGCCGAGGAGGCCGCGCTGCACGTGGAGTCCGAGGCCGACGCCGAGGACGCCGAGGCCGAGGAGGAGGAGTCCGAGGAGGACGCCGCTCCGGTCGACCCGGTCGAGGCGCTCCGCGACGAGCTGCGTGGTCTGCCCGGCGAGTGGTACGTCATCCACACCTACGCGGGCTACGAGAACCGCGTGAAGACCAACCTCGAGCAGCGCGCCGTCTCGCTGAACGTCGAGGACTACATCTTCCAGGCCGAGGTGCCGCAGGAAGAGGTCGTCCAGATCAAGAACGGCGACCGCCGCACCGTCCGCCAGAACAAGCTCCCCGGCTATGTCCTGGTGCGCATGGACCTGACGAACGAGTCCTGGGGCGTCGTCCGCAACACCCCGGGTGTCACCGGCTTCGTCGGCAACGCCTACGACCCGTACCCGCTGACCCTGGACGAGATCGTCAAGATGCTCGCCCCGGAGGCCGAGGCGAAGGCCGCCAAGGAGGCCGCCGAGGCCGAGGGCCGTCCGGCCCCGTCCCGCAAGGTCGAGGTCCAGGTGCTGGACTTCGAGGTCGGCGACTCGGTCACGGTCACGGACGGTCCGTTCGCGACGCTCCAGGCCACGATCAACGAGATCAACGCCGACTCGAAGAAGGTCAAGGGCCTCGTCGAGATCTTCGGCCGCGAGACCCCGGTCGAGCTCAGCTTCGACCAGATCCAGAAGAACTAGTTTCTTCCGGGACATACGCTTCCGAACAGGTCAGACCGGCTGCTCATAGCCCGTCTGACCTGCTCGGTTTTTGGCCGCAGCATGTTACCCGTTATCGTGGTGCGGTATGCCTGCGCGCACTGTGCGCCGGCAAAAAAACTCTCACTAGGACCCGGAGAGAGCAATGCCTCCCAAGAAGAAGAAGATCACGGGGCTTATCAAGCTCCAGATCAACGCCGGTGCCGCGAACCCGGCTCCGCCGGTCGGCCCCGCGCTGGGTCAGCACGGCGTCAACATCATGGAGTTCTGCAAGGCCTACAACGCCGCGACCGAGTCGCAGCGTGGCATGGTCGTGCCGGTGGAGATCACGGTCTACGAGGACCGTTCCTTCACCTTCGTCACCAAGACTCCGCCGGCCGCCAAGCTGATCCTCAAGGCCGCGGGCGTGGACAAGGGCTCGGGCGAGCCGCACAAGACCAAGGTCGCGAAGCTGACGCGCGAGCAGGTCCGCGAGATCGCCACCGCCAAGATGCCCGACCTGAACGCCAACGACCTGGACGCCGCCGAGAAGATCATCGCCGGCACCGCCCGTTCCATGGGCGTCACGGTCGAGGGCTGATCAGCTCCCGTCTGACCTCTCAGTGGCAGGGCCAAGCGCTGGCCCGGACCACGACTCCACGCTCAACCTTTCAGGAGCAGAAGTGAAGCGCAGCAAGACTCTCCGCGCTGCGGACGCCAAGGTCGAGGCCGGGCGCCTGTACGCCCCCCTCGAGGCCGTCCGTCTCGCCAAGGAGACCTCCGCCACCAAGTTCGACGCGACCGTCGAGGTTGCCTTCCGCCTGGGTGTCGACCCGCGCAAGGCCGACCAGATGGTCCGTGGCACCGTGAACCTTCCGCACGGCACCGGTAAGACCGCCCGGGTCCTGGTCTTCGCGACCGGCGACCGTGCCGAGGCCGCGCGTGCCGCGGGCGCCGACATCGTCGGTGCCGACGAGCTCATCGACGAGGTCGCCAAGGGCCGTCTGGACTTCGACGCCGTCGTCGCCACCCCGGACCTCATGGGCAAGGTCGGCCGCCTCGGCCGCGTGCTCGGTCCCCGTGGTCTGATGCCGAACCCGAAGACCGGCACGGTCACCCCGGACACGGCCAAGGCCGTGACCGAGATCAAGGGCGGCAAGATCGAGTTCCGAGTCGACAAGCACTCGAACCTCCACTTCATCATCGGCAAGGTCTCCTTCGACGAGACCAAGCTGGTGGAGAACTACGCCGCCGCGCTTGAGGAGATCACCCGTCTCAAGCCGTCCGCCGCGAAGGGCCGCTACATCAAGAAGGCGACCCTGACCACCACGATGGGCCCGAGCATCGCTCTGGACCAGAACCGCACCCGCAACCTCCTCGTCGAGGACGAGGCCGTCTGAGGACGTCCTCCAGCGGGCGCGTAGTGGCGCTCTGAGCAGTACGGGCCGGGCCCCGCACCTCTTTCGAAGGTGCGGGGCCCGGCTCGATTTGCATCCATACGCACCTATCGCGTAATCTCCTGGAGAAGCCAAAGACCGCTGGTCGTTGTCGCGCCCCCATCCGGAGGTGTGGCGGCCGAAGGATCCGCTAGCTGCGGGCGACCTGCGCAGGTGTCAAGAGGATTGCACTCCCGCCGAGACGTAAGAGGATTACGTCCCCGCGGTCGAGTCACGCCCCGAGCGCCTGCGCCGGGGCGTTTCGTTTTGCCCAAGCCCCCTTCTCGCGCCTAAGCGGTCCGAATCACCCGGAAGGAGGCCGAGGCTCATGGCGACGTCCGCCAAGGCCGCCGCGGTTGCCGAGCTCACGGACATGTTCCGCAGCTCCAACGCCGCTGTGCTGACCGAGTACCGCGGGCTCACCGTGGCGCAGCTCAAGACGCTGCGCCGTTCGCTCGGTGAGAACGCGCAGTACGCCGTGGTGAAGAACACGCTGACCAAGATCGCGGCCGCAGAGGCCGGGTACCAGCTCGACGCCCAGCTTTTCGCTGGTCCGACGGCTGTCGCCTTCGTCACCGGTGACCCGGTGGAGTCGGCGAAGGGTCTTCGTGACTTCGCCAAGGACAACCCCAACCTCATCATCAAGGGCGGTGTCCTTGATGGTAAGGCGCTGTCCGTCGATGAGATCAAGAAGCTTGCGGACCTCGAGTCCCGCGAGGTTCTGCTCAGCAAGCTGGCCGGTGCCATGAAGGGCAAGCAGTCCCAGGCTGCCTCGCTCTTCCAGGCGCTGCCGACGAAGCTCGTCCGCACCGCGGACGCGCTGCGCGCCAAGCTCGCCGAGCAGGGCGGTGCCGAGTAATTCGGCTCGCGCATTGATCGGCGCCACCCGGCGCTGATCGCAGCGGGCCGTCCGCCCGCCGACATGTACATCCGGCACCTGCCGATTTAGTGGAAGGACCCGCCACCATGGCGAAGCTGACCCAGGACGAGCTGCTCGCGCAGTTCGAGGAGATGACCCTCATCGAGCTCGCGGGCTTCGTTGCCGCGTTCGAGGAGAAGTTCGACGTCACCGCCGCCGCCGCCGCGCCGGTCGTCATGGCCGGTGCCGCCGGTGGCGCCGCTGCCGCCGAGGTCGAGGAGAAGGACGAGTTCGACGTCATCCTCACCGCCGCCGGTGACAAGAAGATCCAGGTCATCAAGGTCGTGCGTGAGCTGACCTCCCTCGGCCTGAAGGAGGCCAAGGACCTCGTCGACGGCACCCCGAAGCCGGTCCTCGAGAAGGTCGCCAAGGACGCCGCGGAGAAGGCCGCCGAGGCCCTCAAGGGCGCCGGCGCCTCCGTCGAGGTCAAGTAAGTACCTCGGGAGTCCGCTGACTCTCCTCCGGCCCCAGGGCCGGAATCAACCAAGGGCGATCACCCGCACGGGTGGTCGCCCTTGGGCGTTCCCGGGACGGATGCGCGCACGGCGGCCCGGAGACGAGTATGGTGATCTTCGCCGCCTCACCGAGGCGACGAACCCGCTCCCAGCAGGGCGGGAGGGCGCCTTGAGCGGCCGCCGGGGGCCGAGGGGCCTTGACGAACGGCACGCCGCGCGCGATTCTCAGGACGCGTCCTACGGGCGCGCCGCCACATCGATCCTCCGTCCGAGGCATGGATCGAAGGCGGAGCGGGAAGTATCGTCATGCGCTTCCCGCGCATGGCTTGCGTCGGGCAGGACGCCAGGCGATGCGAAACAACAGGGTCCCGGAGGGAGAGATTGGTATCGCACCGGTCTCCGGAAATCCGCTCTGGACATCAGTGGGCCAAGTGGCTACACTGACCCTTTGCGCTGCCTGTTAGCTGCTCCCTGCCCGTCACCAGGGGCATGCCCACTCTCGAGCACAGCTGATGGAAACCCCTTGAGCTGGGATTTCTCTCGTACGCGACGAGTGGGACCGGTACGCGCGTAGTGAGTCCGAGCCCTCGGAAGGACCCCCTCTTGGCCGCCTCGCGCAACGCCTCGACCGCCAATACGAACACCGGCGCCAGCACCGCCCCGCTGCGCATCTCTTTTGCGAAGATCAAGGAGCCCCTCGAGGTTCCGAACCTTCTTGCGCTTCAGACCGAGAGCTTCGACTGGCTGCTCGGCAACGCCGCCTGGAAGGCTCGCGTCGAGGCTGCGCTGGAAAGTGGTCAGGACGTCCCCACCAAGTCCGGTCTGGAGGAGATCTTCGAGGAGATCTCCCCGATCGAGGACTTCAGCGGGTCGATGTCGCTGACCTTCCGTGACCACCGCTTCGAGCCCCCGAAGAACTCGATCGACGAGTGCAAGGAGCGCGACTTCACGTTCGCGGCCCCGCTCTTCGTCACCGCCGAGTTCACCAACAACGAGACCGGTGAGATCAAGTCCCAGACGGTCTTCATGGGCGACTTCCCGCTCATGACGCCGAAGGGCACCTTCTGCATCAACGGCACCGAGCGTGTCGTCGTCTCGCAGCTGGTCCGTTCGCCGGGTGTCTACTTCGACTCCTCCATCGACAAGACGTCCGACAAGGACATCTTCACCGCCAAGATCATCCCGTCCCGGGGTGCCTGGCTGGAGATGGAGGTCGACAAGCGCGACATGGTCGGCGTCCGCATCGACCGCAAGCGCAAGCAGTCCGTCACCGTCCTCCTGAAGGCTCTCGGCTGGACCACCGAGCAGATCCTCGAGGAGTTCGGCGAGTACGAGTCCATGCGCGCCACCCTGGAGAAGGACCACACCCAGGGCCAGGACGACGCGCTGCTCGACATCTACCGCAAGCTGCGCCCGGGCGAGCCGCCGACCCGTGAGGCCGCGCAGACGCTGCTCGAGAACCTCTACTTCAACCCGAAGCGCTACGACCTCGCGAAGGTCGGCCGCTACAAGGTCAACAAGAAGCTGGGCGCGGACGCCCCGCTCGACGCCGGTGTGCTCACGGTCGACGACGTCATCGCGACGATCAAGTACCTGGTGAAGCTCCACGCCGGCGAGGCCGAGACCGTCGGTGAGAACGGCACGGACATCGTCGTCGAGACCGACGACATCGACCACTTCGGCAACCGTCGTCTGCGCAACGTCGGCGAGCTCATCCAGAACCAGGTCCGCACCGGTCTGGCCCGTATGGAGCGCGTCGTCCGCGAGCGGATGACCACCCAGGACGTCGAGGCGATCACGCCGCAGACCCTGATCAACATCCGGCCGGTCGTCGCCTCCATCAAGGAGTTCTTCGGCACCAGCCAGCTGTCCCAGTTCATGGACCAGACCAACCCGCTGTCGGGTCTGACCCACAAGCGTCGTCTGTCGGCGCTGGGTCCGGGTGGTCTCTCCCGTGAGCGGGCCGGCTTCGAGGTCCGAGACGTCCACCCGTCGCACTACGGCCGTATGTGCCCGATCGAGACGCCCGAAGGCCCGAACATCGGTCTGATCGGCTCGCTCGCCTCCTACGGTCGCGTCAACGCGTTCGGTTTCGTCGAGACCCCGTACCGCAAGGTCGTCGACGGTGTCGTCACCGACGAGGTCGACTACCTGACGGCCGACGAGGAAGACCGCTTCGTCATCGCCCAGGCGAACGCCCCCCTCACCGAGGACATGCGTTACGCCGAGTCCCGCGTGCTGGTCCGCCGCCGTGGTGGCGAAATCGACTACATCGCCGGCGACGACGTCGACTACATGGACGTCTCCCCGCGCCAGATGGTGTCGGTCGCGACCGCCATGATCCCGTTCCTCGAGCACGACGACGCCAACCGCGCGCTCATGGGATCGAACATGATGCGCCAGGCCGTTCCGCTGATCAAGGCCGAGGCGCCGCTGGTCGGCACCGGCATGGAGTACCGCTGCGCGGTCGACGCCGGTGACGTCATCAAGGCCGAGAAGGACGGTGTCGTCCAGGAGGTCTCCGCCGACTACGTCACGGTGGCCAACGACGACGGCACGTACAACACCTACCGCGTCGCCAAGTTCTCCCGCTCGAACCAGGGCACGTCCTTCAACCAGAAGGTCGTCGTGGACGAGGGCGCCCGCGTGATCACCGGCCAGGTGCTCGCCGACGGTCCGTCCACGGACGAGGGCGAGATGGCGCTCGGCAAGAACCTCCTCGTGGCGTTCATGCCGTGGGAGGGCCACAACTACGAGGACGCGATCATCCTGTCGCAGCGCCTCGTCCAGGACGACGTCCTCTCCTCGATCCACATCGAGGAGCACGAGGTCGACGCCCGTGACACCAAGCTGGGCCCCGAGGAGATCACCCGGGACATCCCGAACGTCTCCGAGGAGGTCCTCGCCGACCTCGACGAGCGCGGCATCATCCGCATCGGTGCCGAGGTCGTCGCCGGCGACATCCTCGTCGGCAAGGTCACCCCGAAGGGTGAGACCGAGCTGACCCCCGAGGAGCGTCTGCTCCGCGCGATCTTCGGTGAGAAGGCCCGTGAGGTCCGTGACACCTCGCTGAAGGTCCCGCACGGTGAGATCGGCAAGGTCATCGGCGTCCGCGTCTTCGACCGCGAAGAGGGCGACGAGCTTCCCCCGGGCGTGAACCAGCTGGTCCGCGTCTACGTGGCCCAGAAGCGCAAGATCACCGACGGTGACAAGCTCGCCGGCCGTCACGGCAACAAGGGTGTCATCTCCAAGATCCTCCCCGTGGAGGACATGCCGTTCCTCGAGGACGGCACCCCGGTCGACATCATCCTCAACCCGCTCGGTGTCCCGTCCCGAATGAACCCGGGACAGGTCCTCGAGATCCACCTCGGCTGGCTCGCCAGCCGCGGCTGGAAGGTCGAGGGCGACGAGGACTGGATGAAGCGCCTCCAGGCGATCGGCGCCGACGACGTCGCCGCCGGCACCAACGTCGCGACCCCGGTCTTCGACGGCGCCCGCGAGGACGAGATCGCCGGTCTCTTCGAGTCCACGATCCCCAACCGCGACGGCGAGCGCCTGGTGCTCCCGTCCGGTAAGGCCCGGATGTTCGACGGCCGCTCCGGTGAGCCGTTCCCGGACCCGATCTCGGTCGGGTACATGTACATCCTCAAGCTGCACCACCTGGTCGACGATAAGCTGCACGCTCGTTCGACCGGTCCGTACTCCATGATCACCCAGCAGCCGCTGGGTGGTAAGGCTCAGTTCGGTGGCCAGCGCTTCGGTGAGATGGAGGTGTGGGCGCTGGAGGCTTATGGCGCCGCGTACGCCCTCCAGGAGCTGCTGACCATCAAGTCCGACGACGTCACCGGCCGAGTGAAGGTCTACGAGGCGATCGTCAAGGGCGAGAACATCCCCGAGCCCGGCATCCCCGAGTCCTTCAAGGTGCTCATCAAGGAGATGCAGTCCCTCTGCCTCAACGTGGAGGTGCTGTCCTCGGACGGCATGTCCATCGAGATGCGGGACACCGACGAGGACGTCTTCCGCGCGGCGGAGGAGCTCGGTATCGACCTGTCCCGGCGCGAGCCGAGCAGCGTCGAAGAGGTCTGACGGGTCTGGTGGGGGCCTCATAAGAGGCCCCCACCGTCCCCGGACCCCCAGACCACTGATGTAGAGCCCATAAATCGCTATCAACGCGAGGGGCACGACCCTGAAAGAGGGATTGACGAACAGTGCTCGACGTCAACTTCTTCGACGAGCTGCGGATCGGCCTGGCGACCGCGGACGACATCCGGACCTGGTCCCACGGCGAGGTCAAGAAGCCTGAGACCATCAACTACCGCACCCTGAAGCCCGAAAAGGACGGACTCTTCTGCGAGAAGATCTTCGGTCCGACCCGGGACTGGGAGTGCTACTGCGGCAAGTACAAGCGTGTCCGCTTCAAGGGCATCATTTGTGAGCGCTGTGGCGTCGAGGTCACGCGCGCCAAGGTGCGTCGTGAGCGGATGGGCCACATCGAGCTCGCCGCTCCCGTCACCCACATCTGGTACTTCAAGGGCGTCCCGTCGCGCCTGGGCTACCTGCTCGACCTGGCCCCGAAGGACCTTGAGAAGGTCATCTACTTCGCCGCCTACATGATCACGTGGGTGGACGAGGAGCGCCGTACGCGCGACCTGCCCTCGCTGGAGGCCCACGTCTCCGTCGAGCGTCAGCAGATCGAGCAGCGCCGCGACGCCGACCTGGAGGCCCGCGCCAAGAAGCTCGAGTCCGACCTGGCCGAGCTCGAGGCCGAGGGTGCCAAGGCCGACGTGCGCCGCAAGGTGCGCGAGGGCGCCGAGCGTGAGATGAAGCAGCTGCGCGACCGCGCGCAGCGCGAGATCGACCGCCTCGACGAGGTGTGGAGCCGCTTCAAGAACCTCAAGGTCCAGGACCTCGAGGGCGACGAGCTGCTCTACCGCGAGCTCCGCGACCGCTTCGGCACCTACTTCATGGGTGCGATGGGCGCCGCCGCGCTCCAGAAGCGCCTGGAGTCCTTCGACCTCGACGAGGAGGCCGAGCGCCTCCGCGAGATCATCCGGACCGGCAAGGGCCAGAAGAAGACCCGTGCGCTCAAGCGCCTCAAGGTCGTCTCCGCCTTCCTGCAGACCCGCAACAGCCCCAGCGGCATGGTGCTGGACTGCATCCCCGTGATCCCGCCGGACCTGCGTCCGATGGTGCAGCTGGACGGTGGCCGCTTCGCGACCTCCGACCTGAACGACCTGTACCGCCGTGTGATCAACCGCAACAACCGTCTGAAGCGTCTGCTCGACCTCGGTGCCCCCGAGATCATCGTGAACAACGAGAAGCGGATGCTCCAGGAGGCGGTCGACGCCCTCTTCGACAACGGCCGTCGTGGTCGCCCGGTCACGGGCCCCGGCAACCGTCCGCTGAAGTCCCTCAGCGACATGCTGAAGGGTAAGCAGGGTCGTTTCCGTCAGAACCTGCTCGGTAAGCGTGTGGACTACTCCGCGCGTTCCGTCATCGTCGTCGGTCCGCAGCTGAAGCTGCACCAGTGTGGTCTGCCCAAGGCCATGGCGCTGGAGCTCTTCAAGCCGTTCGTGATGAAGCGCCTGGTCGACCTGAACCACGCGCAGAACATCAAGTCGGCCAAGCGCATGGTCGAGCGCGGCCGCACCGTGGTGTACGACGTCCTCGAAGAGGTCATCGCCGAGCACCCGGTGCTGCTGAACCGTGCGCCCACGCTGCACCGCCTCGGCATCCAGGCCTTCGAGCCGCAGCTGGTCGAGGGCAAGGCCATCCAGATCCACCCGCTCGTCTGCACCGCGTTCAACGCGGACTTCGACGGTGACCAGATGGCCGTCCACCTGCCGCTCTCCGCGGAGGCGCAGGCCGAGGCCCGCATCCTGATGCTGTCCTCGAACAACATCCTCAAGCCGGCCGACGGCCGTCCGGTCACCATGCCGACCCAGGACATGGTGCTGGGTCTGTTCTTCCTCACCACGGATGAGAAGGAGCGCAAGGTCATCGGCGAGGGCCGGTCCTTCGGCTCCACCGCCGAGGCGATCATGGCCTTCGACGCCCGGGAGCTCTCGCTCCAGGCGAAGGTCGACATCCGCTTCCCGATCGGCACCGTTCCCCCGCGCGGCTGGGTTCCCCCGGTCGCCGAGGAGGGCGAGCCGGAGTGGCAGCAGGGCGACTCGTTCCGCCTGCGCACCACCCTGGGCCGCGCGCTCTTCAACGAGCTGCTGCCCGAGGACTACCCGTTCGTCGACTACTCGGTGGGCAAGAAGCAGCTCTCCGAGATCGTCAACGACCTGGCCGAGCGCTACCCCAAGGTCATCGTGGCGGCGACGCTCGACAACCTGAAGGCGGCCGGCTTCCACTGGGCGACCCGTTCCGGCGTCACCGTGTCGGTCTCCGACATCGTCGTTCCCGAGGCGAAGAAGGAGATCGTCAAGGGCTACGAGGCGCAGGACGAGAAGGTCCAGAAGCAGTACGAGCGCGGTCTGATCACCAAGGACGAGCGCACGCAGGAGCTCATCGCGATCTGGACCAAGGCGACCAACGAGGTTGCCGAGGCGATGAACGCGAACTTCCCCAAGACGAACCCCATCTTCATGATGGTTGACTCGGGTGCCCGAGGAAACATGATGCAGATGCGTCAGATCGCCGGTATGCGTGGTCTGGTGTCGAACGCGAAGAACGAGACCATCCCGCGACCCATTAAGGCGTCGTTCCGTGAGGGTCTCTCCGTGCTGGAGTACTTCATCTCCACCCACGGTGCCCGTAAGGGTCTCGCGGACACCGCCCTGCGTACCGCCGACTCGGGTTACCTGACCCGTCGTCTGGTGGACGTCTCGCAGGACGTGATCATCCGCGAGGAGGACTGCGGCACCGAGCGCGGCCTCAAGCTGGCGATCGCCGTTCGCGGCGAGGACGGCGTCCTGCGCAAGACGGACGACGTCGAGACCAGCGTGTACGCCCGTATGCTCGCCGAGGACGTCGTCGTCGACGGCAAGGTCATCGCGCCGGCCAACGTCGACCTCGGTGACGTGCTCATCGGCCAGCTCGTCGCCCACGGCGTCGAGACGGTCAAGACCCGTTCGGTCCTCACCTGTGAGTCCGCGGTCGGCACCTGTGCCTTCTGCTACGGCCGCTCGCTGGCGACCGGCAAGCTGGTGGACATCGGTGAGGCGGTCGGCATCATCGCCGCCCAGTCCATCGGTGAGCCCGGTACCCAGCTGACGATGCGTACCTTCCACACCGGTGGTGTGGCCGGTGACGACATCACCCAGGGTCTGCCCCGTGTCGTCGAGCTCTTCGAGGCCCGTACGCCCAAGGGTGTCGCCCCGATCTCGGAGGCGGCCGGCCGCGTCCGCATCGAGGAGACCGAGAAGACCAAGAAGCTCGTCGTCACCCCGGACGACGGCAGCGACGAGACGGCGTTCCCGATCTCGAAGCGTGCCCGTCTGCTGGTCAGCGAGGGCGAGCACGTCGAGGTGGGCCAGAAGCTCACCGTGGGTGCCACCAACCCGCACGACGTCCTGCGGATCCTCGGCCAGCGCGCCGTCCAGGTCCACCTGGTCGGCGAGGTCCAGAAGGTCTACAACTCGCAGGGTGTGTCGATCCACGACAAGCACATCGAGATCATCATCCGGCAGATGCTCCGCCGCGTGACGATCATCGAGTCCGGCGACGCGGAGCTGCTGCCGGGCGAGCTCGTGGAGCGCTCGCGCTTCGAGTCCGAGAACCGTCGTGTGGTCACCGAGGGCGGTCACCCCGCCTCCGGCCGTCCGCAGCTGATGGGTATCACCAAGGCCTCGCTGGCGACGGAGTCCTGGCTGTCGGCCGCCTCCTTCCAGGAGACGACCCGAGTGCTGACGGACGCGGCGATCAACGCCAAGTCCGACTCGCTCATCGGCCTCAAGGAGAACGTCATCATCGGTAAGCTCATCCCGGCCGGTACGGGTCTGTCCCGCTACCGCAACATCCGGGTGGAGCCCACCGAGGAGGCCAAGGCCGCGATGTACTCGGCCGTCGGTTACGACGACATCGACTACTCGCCCTTCGGCACCGGCTCCGGCCAGGCGGTCCCGCTGGAGGACTACGACTACGGTCCGTACAACCAGTGAGTCGCTAGCTGATCGCGCACAGGGCGGTCACCCCTTCGGGGGTGGCCGCCCTGCGGCGTTTTCGGCGGTGTTCTCTCAGCGGTGTTCTCTCAGCGGTGTTTCCTCAGCGGTGTTTCCTCAACGGCCGGTGAGCTGGAGCCCGGCGAGTACCACCCCGCCGACGGCCGTCAGCGCGGCCACGCTCGCCAGCGGCCAGCGGGCCCGCTCCAGGGCGTCCAGCCGGGCCTCGTGATCGGCGAGCTGTTTGTCGGTCTGGTCACTGCGCTGGACGAGCAGGGCGAGCGAGCCGTCGACCCGGGCGAAGCCGGCCTCCATCGTGCCGCGCAGCCGCTCCAGTTCCACGGCGACCGCGGCGGCCTCGCTTCCTTGCCTGTCGCTCATGCGCGGCCCCGGCCGTCGTCCCCGTCCCGCAGCCAGCCGGGGAGCAGGGTCTGGACGGCGGGCAGGGCCATGACCCGGGCGAGCCCGCCGGCGACGGCGAGCGCCCCGGCCACCCACGGCAGGCTGGCCGGGATGCCGGAGGCGTCGACGATCGCGGGCAGGGCGAGCGCGAGGGCGACGGCGGTCTGGAGGACGGTGCGGAGGGTCCGCTTGGCGGCGTCGGACACGGATGGATCCTTTCTGTCTTTCGGTGGGGCGCGGCGCTCAGGAGACGCGCGGGACCTTCAGCGCGTCCCAGGAGACCCGCCCGGGCCAGCCGTCGGCCTCCGCTCCGGCGAACCCGAGCTTGCGCTGCCAGGCGCCGTAGGACTGCCGGTCGGCGTCGGTCCACTGCTCGCCGGGCCCCTGGGAGTACGCCGAGCACCCCTCCTCGGCCAGCCGGTGGCCCATCGCCGCGACGACCGGCGACTTCGGCTCGGCCCGGAAGAACGCCTGGCCGGGGAAGGGCTCGTAGTCGTTGCCCGGGCCGGGGACGGAGAGCTCGTCGCCGGGGTGGATGCGGTCCGGGTCGGTCAGCTCGTTGAGCGAGGCGAGCCGGGCGGCGGTGGTGCCGTGGGACTCGGCGATGCCGGTGAGGGTGTCACCCGGCTTCACGGTGTAGGTAGTCACGGCGGGGCGGGAGGGCTCGGCGGGCTTCTCCGGCCGGTCGTCCGGTGCCGATCCCAGCCGGCCGGCCACCCGGCCGCGCAGATCGCCCATCTCGAAGCCGACCGGGTCGACCTTGGTGTTCGTCCACTCCTTGTGGCCGATGGCGGAGCCCGAACCCCAGCCGTGCGCCCGGCACAGCGCGGCCGAGACGCGCTCGATGGCGGCCAGTTGCTCGGCCGGCCACGGGTCGTCGCCGTCGCCGAGATTGACGCACTCGAAGCCGTAGAAACGGGCGTTGCCGTCGGTGTCGTTGGCGACCGGCCGGGGGAGGGACGTCTCGCCGATCACGGCCGCGAGCACGTCGCCGTCGCCCGTACCCGCGTGGTTCGCGCGCCCGTTGCCGACCAGGTGGACCGTGCCGGACTTGTCGATGACGCCGTGGCAGAGCGGGCCGGGGAGCTCGTCGTAGCCGTCGTAGCAGAGCTCGACGGAGGACGCGGTGCCGGAGGTGACCGTGTGATGGATGATCACACCGTGCACGGGGCCCCAGGCGCCCTTGTGGTTGCGGTTGTGGTCGCGCCAGTCGTCGGTCTCCACGACGTCGACGCCTTCCGCGCGGAGCGCGGCGACGAACTGGTCGGCGGTGAGGGGAGTCGCCATGCGGTTCATTCCTTGGGTGGTGGGGGACAGGCGTGCCCCGCACCGCTGAATCGCGGTGCGGGGCACGCCTGTCGGGGTGGGGGAGGGGCGGGTCAGGCCAGCGCGAACCAGTACCGGGTGCCCAGTGCCATGGTTCCGTTGGCCCAGTCGACGTCGGTGGGCAGCGCCGTGTTGCCCTTCGCGGGCGACATGACGGTGCGGGGGACGGTGCCGGGGCGGCCGAACCTGCCGGGGACGTCGTAGCCGCCGTTGCCGGTCATGATCCGGGGCGCGTTGGCCGAGTTGGAGTAGTTGAGCAGCAGCGCGACGACGTAGATGCCGGGCTGGAGCGTCGCCGGGGCGCTCAGCGGCAGGAACGAGGTCATGCCGCCGATGTCGTGTGCCTCGGGGTAGACCATGCTGAGGTCGGCGGTCTGCGCGACTCGCTTGCCGGCGGCGTTGTAGAGCCCCGCGAACGATCCCGCGCCGATTCCGCCCGACGCGCCGGAGTAGCCGAGCGTGTGGGCGCAGATCTCCTTGACGGTGGCCGCCGAGCGGAGGACCACCGCGTTGTAGTAGATGCGTCCGCTCGCCGGGATGTCACCGGGCGCGCTCGGGTTCATCGCGCTCTTGCCGTCGCCCAGCCCCGGGTCGAACGTCCAGGCGAGGAAGCCCAGATCGGACGGTATCCAGTCGTTGGCCCGCGCCACACCGTCCACGTAGGACTTGCGGACGAGGTGCTCCGGGGCGGTCGGGTCGGCCGTGGCGGAGGGCACGGTGGTGAAGGACTTCGCACCGTCGACGGTCTGGGCACCCGAGAGGAGGACCGACCGTCCGGCGGGCTCCGCGCGGACGTCGGCCGCGGTGAGGTCCACGACGCCGCTGCGGCCGTTGACGGACCGTACGCCCGCGGCGCGTTCGTCGAGGGTGACGGTGGTGCCGTCGGGCTTGCGGTAGGCGAGGACGCCGCCGTTGGCGTACACCACGATGCCGTCGGTGGGCTTGCCCGTGGGCACGGTGGTGACGTTCTTGATGCCGAGCACGGCCTGACCGCCGGCGCTGTCGGTGACGGACGCGCCGATCTGTACGTTGCCGGTGAACCGGGCGTCGGCGGTGGCCACGAGGCCACCGGTGGAGTCGATCCGGACGCGGCTGGCGCCCGTGGTGTCCTGCACGTCGACGGCGACGCCGTCACCGGCTCCCCGGACGGTGAACGTGCCGGTCACCGTGCCCCCGGTGACCGGCAGCGCGCCCAGGTCCTTGGCGTCGAGCCGGATCTCGGCCTCGGCGCGGCCGTTCACGGAGCGCACGGGCCCCGGGGAGCCGGCCGGTCCGGGCGGCCCGGGCGGGCCGGGGAGGCCGGCTACCGGGACGTAGTCGGGGGTGCCGGGATCGCTGGGGGCGATGTCGGCCAGGTCGGCCTTCGGCCGGGCGGCCGGCAGCAGGATCTTGTACGGGGCGCGGGCGGGCAGCCCCGACAGCCGCTCGGTGACGGTGTAGGCCCAGCTCTTGGGGTTCATGCCGGGCGCGTCGGTGGCGGGCAGCGTGACGCTGATCCGTCCGTCGGCGTCGAGGAGCACGGCGGTGGGACCGCCGAGCATGACGTCGCTCTCGCTGTGGGTGAGCAGCGGGGGCGGCTCGAAGGTGACGCTGCCCGTCAGGGCGTGACCGTCGATGGAGAGGTAGCGGGCGGTTACGGTGACGGTGGGGATGGCACTGGGTAGCACGAGAGGTGTCCTTCTTCGCTCGGGGTGTACGTGTCCGTGGGTTTTAGGAAGGACCGCCGTACAGGGCGCGGGGAGAAACCCACACGGTGTTGTTGGCGCCGGCGCGGGCCTGGACCTTGAACGTGATGTGGCTGTCGTAGTCCGCGCCGATGTACTCGTTGAATTCGAGCGTGCCGTTCTTCGACGTCGGACCGACCTGCCGGTCGTTGACCAGCAGGCGCACCTCGCCGCCCGTGGTCGCGGCGATCATGCAGTAGAGCTTCGGGTGCTGGACGATGGCGTTGCCGTTGTACAGGGTCGTCCAGCTGGTGGAATCGGTGGACTCCCACTTGCTGATGTTCTCGGGAGTGGGCAGTGGATAGGGGATGTACGGCTTGGCCAGGCCGAAGTTCCTGGCGTCCTCGGCGAAGATGATGTTGCCCCTGGCGTCCCACATCCGGATGGGCTGGATGGGCAGGTCCTTGGAGTCGCCGGTCCAGACGGAGAGCGCGACGGAGCCGTCGTCGCGCTGGACGACGAAGCCCTGCTGGTACTGGCCGCCTTCCCGATCCGGCAACACCCGCCCGATGTACATCAGGTCCTTGCCCTCGGTCGTGCGCACGGTCAGCGAGCCGCCGTCGCCGATGACGACCCGGCCGCCCTGGATCTCGTCCATCTTGGGGCGGGTGTTGGCGCTGCCCATCAGGGCGCGGACCTGTCGTTCCAGGTCGCGGATGCGGTCGAGGATGTCGAGGGGGATGGCGGCCATCAGAGTCCTTCCAGGTAGAGCTTGGCGGTCTCGGCTTTCGCGCGCTCGGGCGGTGACACGGTCATGCCGACGACCCGGTAGCGGGCGTCGATCCCTTCGGGGTGCCACAGGTCGTTGATGCGCAGCCGGACCGTGGCGCCGATGAGCGCCGGGGTCATCCGGCCGTCGATCCGGATGGTGACCTCGGGGATGAGCTGCGGGCGCCGGGAGCGGGCCAGTTCGGCGTCGGCGAGGCTGTTGAGCGTGGTGCGGTCGCTGATCGAGCTGTGGTCGGAGGTGCCTTCGAGCCGCGGCCAGCCGGCGTCCAGGTCCTCGATCGAGACCTTCCGCTCCGACATCGTCGGCACGGAGTCCGCGGCCTGGTTGCGGTTCGCCGAATCGCCGCGGGCCACCCACACGTTGGACTGCAAGGTCGCGTCGCTCGGCAGGCTGTACGACAGCAGCGGACCGGGCCGGTCCAGGACGATGTCCTGGGCGCCGGCGTGGATCCTCGGGTGGCCGAGCTGGAGGCGCTTGACGCGCCGCGCGCTGACGGGGTCGCGGTAGCAGTGGACCCGCCACTCGAAGCCGTCCCGCTGGGCGGCGAGCCCGTCGAGGATCTCGCGGACCCGGGCGACGTCCGTGTAGGCGTAGTTCTGGGTCCGGCGGACGCCCGAGACCTCGCTCCCGTACTCGATGCCGAGATCGCCTCCGGGCTGTGCCTGGATGTGGTCGAAGAGGCCGCGGACGATGTCGAACTGGTCGACGTCCTTGCTCTCGAAGCCGCTGGAGAGGATCCGGTGGTCGAGGTACGAGTCGAAGGTGCCGGCCTGGATCTCGGCCGTCATCCGTCCCTGCTCGTCGCCGGAGGGCGTACAGGTCCAGAGGATGCCGCCCCACCAGATCTCGCCGCCGCGCTCCAGCCAGACCGCGGTGCGGCCGGGCTGGAGCGCGGAACGGGCCCGCTGGGCGAGCGCCCGGTCCGGCAGGGGCACCGTGGCGCGCAGCGATCCGGTCTTGCCGATGTAGTCGTCGAACTCGACGCCGGTCAGCGGCAGGGCGTCGACGACCTGGTCGGTGCGCAGATCGCAGAAGAGGGCGCGGTAGGCGGGCTGGGGCGCCACGGTCATGCGCTCGCCTCGTAGAAACCCGACACCGTGAACCAGTTGCCCTCGACGACGGTGTCCGGCCAGTCGCCGTCGACCCAGCCGCCGTCGACCTGGCCGGAGGACCTGTTGGCGGTCCAGCCGCAGGCGGAACCGTTGGGGTGGCGGCTGGCCTCCACGTAGCAGCCGCCGTGGTAGTAGCCGGAGCTGGTGCGGAACTTGAGGTTGCCGGAGATGCTGGGGCCGGTCGGCAGGACCGGCAGGGAGATCCACCAGTTGCCGTTCCGGCCGGTGCCGCCCCAGTTGGAGGTCGAGCCGATCCGGAGCGTGGCGGTGAAGTGCACGATCGACCCGTCGTGGAGGTACCGGCCGGTCAGCGAGCCGTTGTTGACCTGCGGCCTGGTGGGCGCGTAGTCGCCGCCCCATTCCGGCGTGTAGTCCCGCCAGACCGCCCGGGGCTCCGGGTACTGCTTCCACTGGGTGCCGTCCCAGCGCTCCAGGCGCGTGCCGGTGTCGCGGTACTGGCCGACGTAGCCGCCGGGGAAGTTCTGGCCCCAGCCCTTCGGGATGATGCCGCCGACGGCGACGGTGGCCCGGCGCCGGTCGCGGACGGTGTCCCAGCTGATGCCGCCCTTGCCGGCGGAGGCCCCGGCGGGGACGGTGATCTCGGCGAGGGCGATGGCCGCGCGGGGCGTCGCGGGCGCGGCGGGGTTGGCGCCCGGCACGCCCTGGATGATCTCGACGACGGCCTCGGTGCGGTTGGAGGCGTCCTGCTGGGCGTCGTAGACGCGCAGCACGACCAGGTCCACACGGGGGTTGTTCGGGTCGCCGTCGGCGAAGGTGAGGGGGACGTAGTCGGTCACTACGACCGGGTAGGAGCCGGCCGGCTCGGTGCCCTGCACGACGGCGCGGCCCGGGGTGACCTTGCCCGTCATGCCCTGGTCGCCTGTGACGTACAGGCCGTCCATGGCGCGCAGGCCGTTCTGGGCGCCGGGGATCACGCCGTCCCGGGTGGCCAGTACGCCCTCCGGGGCCATGGCGCCGAGCGGGGCGAGCCGGGTGTCGACGCGGGACTGGCCCCCGCCGGCGTCGGTGCGGTTGAGCAGCCATGCGCTGCGGACGTTGTTCATCTCGTCCTCCGAGGAAGTGGTGGGGAAAGGCGGCGGGGAAAGGCGGCGCGGGGTGGGTGGATCACTCACCAGTGGGCGTCGCGCCAGCGGACGGTCACCGAGGCGCGCGGGTCGGTCGAGTCGGGGCCGGCGCGGAAGGCCAGCGAGGTGTCGCCCGGCTCCAGCTGGAACAGCTGCTCGGGAGTGGAGCGATTGGTGGCGGTGTAGAGCCGGGACGTGGTGCCGTTGAGCAGGACCGTTCCGTCCGTGGTGTCGACGGTCAGCACATCGGCCTCGGCGAGCTGGATGTCGTACTCCAGCTGCCGTCCGTCACTGAGCCGGGTCAGGGACGGCAGGTCGACCGGGCCGTGGAACTCGATCACGGGGCTGACGGGGGCGTCGCCCTCGTTCACCGCCGTGATCACTCCGGTGCTGCCGGCCTCGCCCCACCCCAGGGGCCACTCCAGGCCGTCGTCCGGCTGCCACAGCAGACCGGGCTCGGGCGCGGGGAGGACCGTCCGGCCCTGCTGCTCGGTGACGCCGAGGCGGCGGGGGTCGGCGCACAGCCACTGGATGGAGACGGACGCGATGCCCTGGGTGACGTAGGTGCGGTCCGTCGGGACGACACGGCGGTCGACGCGCGCCCGGCAGGCGAGGGTCTGGCCGTGGAGGCGCACGGCGAACCACTGCTCGCCGCTGTGCACGGCCGTGGCGGCGCGGAACGCCCGGGCGACGGCCCGGGCCTGGTCGAGCCGGTCGGGCAGCAGCCAGACGGTCGCGGAGACCGTTCGCGGCTTGGCCCACTGGGCGCCGGGCCAGGAGCCGTGCTGATCGGGCTTGGGCACGTCCGCCGAGTCCAGCTCCGGCAGGTCGTCCCAGCCGGTCAGGCCCTTGGCGTCGATCTGGTAGGGCGTACCGGGGCCCATGAGAAGCCCGGCCCACTCGATCTGCCCGTCCTGGGTGATCTGTGAGCCGGGGGGAGCGGTCGCGATGGCGGTCGCGGTGTCGAGTTGGGTCGCTGTGGGCATGGGTGGGCCTCACCTCCGTGTGTATGGGTCCGCCCGCGCGGCGGTCGGTGCGCCGGGCCGGGCTTGTCGGTGCGCCGGACGCATGCCGTCCGCGCGTGGGCCTTGGGCCTTGGGCTTTAGGCCCTGGCCCTGGCCTTGGCTCGGGCATGGGCGGGGGCGTGAGCGTGGGCGTGGGCGGTGGCTCAGGCGGGGACGGCTCGGACGCCGTGGGTGGCGTGGGCGGCGTGGGCTCAGGCGCGTGTGGCGTGGACGCCGTGGGCTCAGGCGCGTGTGGCGCGGGCCGCGTGGGCTTCGGCGAGAAAGAGCAGGTCCGAGGCGATGGCGTGGGCGCCGCGGCCCTCGGGCTCGTGGTAGGTGCCGATGCGGGCCCCCGCCCGCGCGGGGGCGGTGCGCCGGGCGGCCTCGGCCGTACGGGCCAGCAACTGGTCGAGCTTGGGCATGGGCAGTACGGCCTCGGCCTCGCCGGCCTCGGCGAGGATCACGGGGACGCCGCCGTCGCGGGGGCTGACGACGCCTCCTTCGGCGAGCATCGGGATCTTCGGGAGGCTGACGCCGAAGTGCTTGCCGAGGAAGTTGAAGCTGAGGCTGTTGAGGCCGTCGATGACCCAGTTGGCGAAGGCGATGAGCCCGTTGAGGGGGCCCTTGATGACGCCGGTGACCGTCTGGAATCCGGTCTGAAGGAAGTCGCCCATGCCGTGGAGCGCCTTCTCCATCGCGGAGTTGACCTTCCTGAACCCGCCGGGGATGTCCTTGGTGACCCACTTGACCACCGGCTTGACGACGCTCTCCAGCGTCTTCCAGACACCCTTGACCACGGCGAGGTTGCCGGTGATCACCGGGACGACGACGGTCAGGGCGGTGGTGAAGTACGTCTCGACGAGCCCGAAGACCATCTCCATGATCTGCTGTCCGAGCTCCGAGTTCAGCGCGAAGTCGATGAGCTCGGTGGCGAAGGGGGCGAGGAGGGAGAGGACGAGGACGAATGGGTTCGTCTTCATCACGAGGTTGACGGCCGTCATGATGCCGCCGGCGATTTTGAGTTTGCCGCCGAGGATCCCGGTGAACTTGCCGAGGATTCCGGCGCTCTTGCCGGTGCGGGCGACGGCCCTGCCGGTGGTGGTGGCCTGGCGGTTGATGTTCTTCAGCAGCCGGGCGGACTGCTGAGCACCGGCCTTTGTCTTGAGCAGGCCGGAGTCGGCGGTGCCGGCCTGTTTGCCGACGGCCAGGGCGGCGCGTCCGGCGGCCCCGGCGCTCGTACCGAACTGTTTGGCTTCCTTGCCGGCCTGGCCGGTGGACGTCCTGATGCGGTCGGCGGCCCGGGCGGCGCTCCTGACCCCGTTCTGGACGGTACGGACGGAGCGGGCCGCCTGGCCGAGTGCCGAGCCGAAGTTGCGGAACGCGCCGGCGGAGTTGGCGAGCGGATTTCTGGGGAGCGCTGCTGCCGCGGCGGCGGCCATACGGGGTTCCTCCTCTGGTCGGTGGACCGCCCCCCTAGCCGCGGGCCTTCGCGAGGAACATCAGCGCTCGGGCGGTGTCGCGCGGGGTGGAGGACGGGGTGGCGTAGTAGTTCTCGATGTGGAACCCGGCGGCGGCGCTGCTGCTTGAGCCGGTGCCGACGCCGGCCGCCCGGAGCCGTGCCTCGACCGCGGTGCGGGTCACCAGCCGGTCGAGCTTCGACAGCGGCATGACCGCCTCGTGCTGTCCCGCCTCGGCGACGATCGCCGGCACACCGCCGCTGCGGGGCGCGACGATGCCGCCCTCCGCGAGCATCGGGATCCGGGGGATGCTGACACCGAAGGTCTTGCCGCCGACAAGGGGCACCCAGCCGGGGATGGAGACCTTGATGCCGTTCAGGGCGCCGATCGCCGAGTTGATGAGGCCGATGACACCGTTGAGCGGGTACTTGACGGCGGAGAGGATGCCGCTGAACACGCTTCCGGCGAAGGACGACAGCCCGCCCCAGGCGCTGGACAGGGCGTCCTTGACGGTGTTGAACGCGCCGGGGATGGCGGAGCCGATCCACAGGGCGATGGGCAGGATGGCCGCCTTGATGCCGTTCCAGACCTGCGAGATGATCTTGCCGGTGGTCTTCATCAGTGGGCCGATGGCCTTCATGACGGTGTCGACGACCTTGCCGATGACGTCGAAGGCGACCTTCATGATCTTCTGCATCGCCTTCGACTTGGACGCCATGGCGACGACCTTCTCGATGAGCGGTGCGAAGAGTTCGAGCAACATCCCGATGACGTTGCCCTTCATGGCCTTGTTGAGCCCCTTGAACCCACCGTCGGCCTTCTTCAGCCCGCCCTGGAACTTCCCCATGGACGTGCCGCCCTTGCCGGCTTCCTTGCCGACCTTGGCGACCGACCGGGCCGCCTGGTCGGCGGCGGTCTTCATGCCCTTGAGCTCACGGGTGGACTGCTTGGCGGAGTTCTTGATCCTGCCGACGTTGGTATTGGCGGTGCCGGCGTTACGGCCGAGGGTGCCGGCGGCTCGGCCGGCGGCGTCGATGTTGGTTCTGAAGGTACGGGCGGAGCCGCCGGCTCTGCCTAGGGATTGCACTAGAGACATGTCTTATCCAGTCGGCTGATTTATCGGACTGACGCCTATCCGAGTGTTCTGCTGAGTCCCGCAGCGGCTCTTTCCATCTGCTTGAGCTCCCTGGTGGAATTCCTGTAGGAGGTCACGGCGTCTTTCAGGCTCTTCTTTGTGTCCGCCTTCTTCTGCTCGGCTGCCCGGGCAATTTTTCTTACGTCGCCGAGCGCTTTTCCTGCATCTTTCCTGGCCCGATTGAGCTCGTCCCTGGCCAGTTTTGCTCGAAGCTGCAGGTCTGCATCGCCGGGGTTCAGTCTGGCTCTTCGGTCGGCTGCCTTGGCCCGGGTCAGGGCGTTTTCTGCGGTGCTGACTCTCCTTTCCGCCCTGTGCTGGGCTCTCTCGTCCTCGCTTTTTGCCCACGGCCACGTGGTGACCTGGCGCCCCATGAAGGTCATGCCTTTTTCGTCGAACTTCAGGCCAGTGAAATCGGCCTTCACGAGAGTGGCGCCACCGCTGAATCCGGCAAAGGCCAGCTTGGCAGAATCAAGGCCGACGCTCAGTCCGTTGACCGTCAGGCTGAGATCGTTTACCTTCTTCTTGAGGTGGTCGTATTCCTCTCGTTTAAACCTGCCGACTATGGGCTCGAAGAGGTATTCCGCTGTGTACCACGCCGTATCTGCGGGCTGCTTCTTCTCTTCCTCGCTCAACTGGGCCATGTTTTCACCCCTTGCTGTCTCGTTTTTACTGCCGTCGAGGCGTACCTTGTGGCCGACTCTTCAGGCGTGCTAAATTTCACTGCCGACGGGGCGGAAATTACCTTGGGAGGGGTGCTCGTTGTTGGGCTGGGTGATATACGGATTCATTATGCTGTTTGTGTTCGGGAGCTTTATCTACCCGTTCGGCCTGCGCCCTCTATTGGTGGACCGAAGGCTACGCTCCAACGGTGTGACCGTCGAAGGTAGATGTCTCAGGGCGTTTTGGTCGGAGGATCGGGTTTCTGAGCATTTTAAATTCGCGACGCTAAGCGGTCGCGTAGCCTTCTACCGAAGCCCTCTTGGCGGAAGCCGGTTGGCCGGGGACGGTGAGGTACTGGATATTGTCTACGACCCGAGAAACCCTCGGAGGGCACGGACTCGACGTGAACTCTCCAGAAAATCTCCGGCCTGGCGAAACCTCTGGGGCGGTGTCGTGCTCGTCATCCTGATGCAGATCTTCTTCTTGAAGCTCTTCATCTGACGATCTCTTCAGTGAGCAGTAACCTTTTGTGGTTCTCAGATGAAGAAGAGCGCAAGGTCCGCCGGGTTTGGCGCATGTGCTTCATCCGCTCCGTTCGCCGGCGGCTCGGTTTCCTCCAGTGAATCTGAATCCACTGTGAGCTCAGGCCTGGCCACCGGCTCCGGATAATCAATCGGCTCCGCGTCCTCGCCACCGTTGATCGTCGCCGTCATCCAATTCGCGACCGCCGCGTGGTCTACCAGGGCCGCCAGCAGATGCGTCGACGCATCCCATTCCACGGCCTCCCCGTGCAGATCACGGTTGACCGCGCTGTCGCGTGGCATGTGCTTGACCAGCACCGCGAGCCGTCTCGAAGAGAGCGTCCCGCGGTGCCAGTCCAGCAGGTCCACGCCGTAGTGCCGCAGTAGATCGGCTTCCAGAGCCTCGGCGTGTTCGTCTACGAACGCGTCGAGGCTCAGTCTTCCCCCAGGCCGAGCCCGGTCTCCTGGCCGTAGGCCTCCAGGATCGCGGCGATGTCCTGCATCGTCAGGTCGTGCTCGACCAGACGCGCGAACTGCTCCTTGCCCAGGAGCAGGCCCAGCAGGCCGTCGACGTCGTTGTCGTCGAGCTCGCGGAGGGCGCGGGCGGTGCGGTGGCCGATCTCGGTGGGGAGCTCGAAGGCGTCGCCGTCCAGCTGGAAGGACCACGACTTGCCGTGGGCCTCCAAGCGCTGGGCGCGTGCCGCGTTGACGTCGAAAGCGGGCATGTACTGCTCCTGGGAATGGGTGAGAAAGCGGTGGGAAAGGGCGGGCGCCGCCCCGCCGGCGAGCGGGGGAGGGCGGGGCGGCGCCCGCTGTTCAGGTGGTTCGGGGTGGTTCCGGGCTACTTGCCCGGCGCGCCCGCCGGGGCGAACGACTTGTCCTTCATCAGCCACGTCGCCAGCGGCGCACCCGGCTTCGCGGCCATCGCCGTGAAAGTGACGCCCAGCTTCACCGCGCCCTTGCGGTTGAGGTCCAGGTCATCGCTGACCGTGACCACACCGCGCGGGACGACGAAGCGGTAGCGGACGTCGGTGCCGTCGGTGAACTCGACGCCGAGCGCGCGCTCGTCCTCGCCCTGGTCGCTCTGGATCTCGTACTTGAACAGACCCGAGTTCGGGGCGGTCTCGACGACCTCGCCGCCGCCGAAGAAGAACGGCAGGGTGTCCTCGTTCAGCTGGAGCATGCCGAACTTCACGGTGAGCTCGCGCTCGGTGTAGATCGTGCGGGCTGGGGTGAGGGACTGCCAGGTGTCGATGTTGGCGGTCTTGCCCTTGCGGCCGAACTTCACACCGTCGGTGCTGGTGTAGCCCAGGTCGTGCCAGGCGTCGCCCCAGGCGGCGTCGGTGGTGGCGGGGGCTTCGGTGCCGGGCTTGGCGAGGAGGATGCGGCCGGTGCCGGCAACGCGGATCTCGCTCGGGTTCATTCCGGACATGGGTTCTCCTTGGTGAGAGGTGAATGAGCGCGGGCCCCGCCGGCTTTCCGGCGAGGCCCGTGGGAGGGAACGGTGGCGGCTACGCGGGGCGGAGCGAGAAGCGCACCGTGGTGAGGTAGCGGTTGCCCGCCGGGCGGTTGTAGTCCGGCAGCCAGCGCACCGCTTCGGTCTCGACGACGTCGGTGACGACCGCGGAGCCGTAGACGGTGCCGCGGAGCTGGAGGAGCGCGGCGCGGACGGCCAGCGAGATCGAGTGCGCGGTGGTCTTGTCCGGCCCGTACACCTCCAGCTCGACGAGAGGGGTGTCGAGGTGGAGGTCGTCGATCCAGGCGCCGCCGGTCCGGGAGACCAGAACGGTCTTCTGGGTGCCGTTGAAGTCGGGCGGCGGGCGGTTGTCGACCTTGACCTCGGCCAGCTCGGGCCGGTTCTTGAGGTTGTCGACGATGAGGCGTTCCACGTCGGGGAACGTCAGCAGGGCCTCGTTCATCCGGGCTCCTAGGCGGGTCGGGGCCAGTAGTTGGCCTGGACCTCGGCGTAGGTGACCTTGCCGTCGGTGTCGCCGTTGATGACCTCGATGGTCCAGACGACGTGGTTGCCGGGGTCGCAGACGCCGCCGGCGCGGGTCTGGGTGATGTAGGTGTTGCCGGCCGTCGCCAGGGCCTCCTCGATCGGGCCCTCCTTGGCGACGTCGCCCTTGGCGTTGACCTCCAGGAAGCGGGTCTGGATGGTGATGCCCGGAGCGATGCCCGCGATGGTGGCGGCGGCGGTGGCGATGTAGTCGGAGTTGCCGGTGATGAACGCCGGACCACCCTTGTCGGGGTGCTGGTCGCCACCGTCGGAGTACTCGTCCTCGAACGGGATCTGGGTGACCGTGTTCCGCTTGAGGGGCAGCTCGGACTTCCGGGCGAGGCTGACGCGCTTCGGGGCCTCGTCGTCGGCGCCCCCGTTCACCAGCTCGGCGATCAGCTCGGCGGCCGACTGCTCGTGCTTGGCGTAGGCGTTGGGGAACGCGCTGACCTGCACGGCCTGCGCCACCTGCGTGAGCGGCGTCGACGTGAGGTAGCCGGCACCGAACTTGCCGGGGCAGATGTTCTTCATCTCGGAGAAGAACTTCCACGAGGTCCAGTGCGGGTCGAGCCGCTGCGCGCGCGTCCCCCACCAGTCCTGCTGCTGGAACAGGCCGATGCTCGTCGCATCGCCGTAGTCGAGGTTCCGCATGCCCGACTCCTGGAGCGCGGTGGCGACGCCGACGACCGCTCCGCGGTAGCCGAGGCCGGCCTTGAGCGCCTCCTCCAGGATCGCGGTGGCGTTGCTCCGCTGGTCGGCGTCGAACTTCCACTTCTCCTGCGGGGGAGAGAGCTTGTACGGCAGAAGGTCACTGACTGCGACCATGATGATGGTGTCCTTTCTGGTGGTGAGGTCAGGTAGGGAGCCCCTGGGCACGCCTCGGGGAGCGCCGCTGAGGCCCCGGCCCGGGCCGAGCAGCTTCGCCACCAGTGCCGGCCCATCCAGGAGGCTGCTCAGCGCAGGTCGGTGCCCTTGCGCTCCTCGCTGACGACGGTGAGGTTGACGCGCTCGAACCGCTCCGGGATCGCGGCGTACGCGGCGTCGAGCACGGAGTGGAAGGCACGGGTGTGCTCCTCCGTCGTCAGCCCTCCGTAGCTGTCGGCGGGCGTGAGCATGGAGACCTCGATGGCGGGCACGGAGAAATCGCCCCGGCCGATGCGGAATGTGCCGCGTGCTTCGTACATGGGGGAGGGAATGCCCTTCGGATGGGCCCTGGGCACGAAGCCCCACACGCTTCCGCGCGTGGGGCTTCGCGAATCACCGGTGTCGGTCGGTAAAGCCGATAAGGCCGATCAGGCCGATCAGGCGGGTCGGGGCCAGTAGTTGGCCTGGACCTCGGCGTAGGTGACCTTGCCGTCGGTGTCGCCGTTGATGACCTCGATGGTCCAGACGACGTGGTTGCCGGGGTCGCAGACGCCGCCGGCGCGGGTCTGGGTGATGTAGGTGTTGCCGGCCGTCGCCAGGGCCTCCTCGATCGGGCCCTCCTTCACGACGTCGCCCTTGGCGTTGACCTCCAGGAAGCGGGTCTGGATGGTGATGCCGGGGGCGATGCCCGCGATGGTGGCGGCGGCGGTGGCGATGTAGTCGGAGTTGCCGGTGATGAAGGCCGGGCCGCCCTTGTCGGGGTGCTGGTCGCCGCCGTCGGAGTACTCGTCGTCGAACGGGATCTGCGTAACGGTGTTGCGCTTCAGGGCAACCTCGGTCTTACGGGCAAGGCTCACGCGCTTGGGCATGTCGAAGTCCTCATCATTCTTGTAGGCGGGGTGGCCGTATCCGTAGATACGGGTGTTGCTGCGGCTGATGCGGCGGCGGTAGACGCCGTCACCGTTCGACGAACCGTCGTCGTTGGTGTTGCCGCCGATGGTGACGATCTCGGAGTCGGTGAACGACTCGACCATCTCGACGTGGTCCTGGCCCTCGGTCCCGTAGAACACGATCGCGCCGACGGAGGGAGTCCGGCTCCACTGGTCGCGAGCCTTGAACCAGGCGACGCCGTTGGGGCAGTAGGCGAACTTCGGGATGATGTCGTCGTTGTCCGTCTTCCATGCGCAGTACGACACGAACATCGCGCACCACGGCTCGTTGTTCATGGGGTACCAACGGCCGAACATGTTGTCGTTGTTCGGGCCTTCCCTGTAGCCGATGTGCTTGGCGGCTTCGTCAAGCAGGGCCTTGGCGGTATTGGCCATTTCTGTGATTGCCCCCTTTCTTTTCTTGGCAGTTGATGGGTGGGAGTGCGGCGTTGAGCGGCGCGGGCGCGTCGGTCGTGTTCGGGGCCACGCAAACGGCCCCCGTCCCTTTTCGGGGACGGGGGCCGTTGTCATGCGGCACGCGGGAGTGGTCGTCGCCGGCCGCTCAACGCGAAGCGGCGGGCCGCGCCCTTGTCGTGGGCGCAGCTCCGCCGCTGCATCTATTGTGAACGAGATCGTGCGCGAGCGCAACAAGTTGTTGCGGAGGGGCGCGCCAGGGTTGGCTACCCGTCTCTGAGGAGACGGTAGACAGGGGCGAAGATCATGAAGCCGATCAGTAGCCAGCCGCCCAGCTGGAGCAGATTCTGGAGCCCGTGCGCGGCTTCTCCGGTCAGCGTCGGCGTATATCCATAGGCGACGCCTGCGAAGGACAGGGCATAGACGGACTGCGCGCCGGGTGACCAGGCGATCTCGTTGAGCGTGTCGTCCTCCGGGCCGAAGGCGAAGCAGAAGACCCACGGAAGCATGACCAGGCCGAACACGGCCGCGATGCCCGTCGACATACCCGCCGTCAGGTTCGCTCTCCACTCCGTGTGTGCCAGGCGTTCGAGCCGGGCGGGTGTTCCGGAGTAGCCACCCAGGGACGGAGAGGTTGGGGACCACAGCACGGTCAGGCGCTCCCCCACGCGCGGTGATTTGCTGGTCCGTATGGGGCCGACGGACAGGCGTGCCGGGCCGCCGGGAATCGAGACCTTCAGCTTGCTGTAGTAGGCGACGACTTGGTCGCGATAGTCGTCGTCGTAGTCCTTGCCGGTGATCTGCGGCGGTTCGGCGATGGTCGCGGTGGCGACCTCGGGACGCGCGTGCTGGAGGCGGGTCGGCAGGCCGTCGTTCTTCGGCAGGGAGATCAGCGTGACGGCTGTCATGGACGCCGAGAGAAGAAGGACGTTCACGGCCAGTTGCCGGAACTTGATCCATCTCTCCGGAGCATCGGGTGTCCCTTGCAGTGCATCCCATGTCCAGGCGTGGTCCCGGTGCCTGCCCTTTTCCAGGGAGACGGCCGTGGCCCACTCCGGGGCCGTACGTCTGCCGTGCCACCGCCGGACCCAGAGCAGCACCGCCCGCGCGATCGCCGATCCGGCCGCCGTCCACACGCAGGCCAGGACGCCGGTGTGAGGAGGCGGCTGGTAGTCGATCCCCAGCGCCCACACGCACGCGGCCGCCGCGGCGGCGAAGGTCAGGCCGGCCAACCCACGGACTGCCCAGGTCAGTAAAACATGCATGAATCCCCCCTTGTAGCGCTAAGTGCATCTATTTCTGATGCACTTAGCGCAAGTGGATCACGAGGGTGGGCGGAGGGGAAAAGTCGTCCCGGGGTCCCTGGGGCGTGCCGCATCATCGGCTCTTCATCGAACCGGCAGCGAGGTCACGTGATGAGGCCGAGGACGATCTGCGCGACTCCGATGCCCGCCAGCCCGATGACGGGTCGCGGTGATATCCGTGGGTGGCGGTCCGCGAGGTACACCTCGCCGGCGCGCTTCGGGTCGTACGAGATGGTGACGGCCCTGCCGACCCCGACGCTCGGTCCCTTCGTGCGCAGGACCGCGAGTTTCCCCTCGTCGGCCACCCGGACCCTCTCAAGGGAGTGCTTGACGATTCCCTTGGGCTCGTCGGCCACGCTCCAGCACACGGCCCTTGTGGTGACCCGCCTCCGGTAGGAGAGCACATCGCCCACCGCCACGCCCGCCGCGATCAGTAACCAGACCGCTCCGCCGACGAACCCGTTCACGTACACATTGATCACGGCCGGGCTCAGCGCCCCAGTCGTACGGTCGCGTCGCGGACCTCGGCTATCCCGGCCTCGACCTCGCGGTACCAGTCCATCACCGTCCGGCCCGGCTGGAGCTCCACGCGGCCCGCGTCCAGTTCGTGGAGGCGGTCGCCGAGGGAGTGGAGGCGGGCCTCCAGGGCGAATCTGCCCTGGGCCGCGGTGCCGGCCCAGGCGAGTTCGGCGGAGGCCGCGGCGAAGGCGGCGTGGGTGCGCTGCTGGATCGGGGCGAGCTTGTCGCGGAGTTCCTGGAGGTTCCGCTGGAGGTCGCCGAGGTTCTCCATGAGGGAGGCCATCGCCTCCATCGCGGGGACGGCCGCGTGGACGTACGCCGAGAAGAACTCGACCGCCGGCTCCATGTCGTCGAAGTCGGCGTGCTCGACGCCGTCGCGCCAGGGGGCGCGCATCTCCTCGTACTCCGCGACCCGGTCCTCGTGCTCGCTCCAGAGCTGTTCGACGCCGGCCAGCTCCGCGCGGACCGACTTCGCCGGGAGGCCGTCGCCCTGGTCGAGCAGTCCCTCGACGCGGTCGCGCGAGGCGCGCAGTCTCTCGTACGAGCCCAGGAGTATCCCGTGAGTGTCGTCCGCCGTCTCCAACAGGCCCGACAGGGACTCGTGGGTCTCCGCCAGCATCCCGTCGTAGGCGCGCTGAGCCCGTCTCCGTCCCCACATGGCTGTCCCCACCCGTCCCCTAAATCCCCTACCGGCCAGTGCGTCGCACACGTCACACTTGGGAGTGATCTTATGTTCGACCGGATGCCCTCCGGGAGATATCACGAGGTCCGGTACTGAGGGGACGAGGTGTCAGACCGTCGGGATAGATTAATGGGCGATCACGCACACTCCTGGCCATCTCGCGACAGATGCTCAGGAGGTGTTACGGAAGGGCACATGAGTCGGCGGAAAGCACCTGGGGGTGGCATGAGCGAGCAAATCGTGGTCTGCGGGGGGACCACGTGGTGAGCGCGCGCAGTGATCTGCTCACGGACGTCGTGGCCGCCACCGTCGAGGTCGCCGCCGAGTCGGGGCAGTCGGGGCTCTTCACCGACGAGGTCGCCCGGGCGCTGACCGCCGTCGTCGGCAAGATAGCCGGGAAGGCCGTCGAGGAAGCCGAGGTCAGTGGCTTCGTCAACGGCTGGCAGGAGGCCATCGAGACCGTGGGGCAGAAGCGCAAGGACGCCACCGGCGCTCAGGTGTACCGCATCGGTTCGTACGACATGACCGACGTCTGACAGAGGGACGGTCAGCATGCCTGTGCCCCGCGGCTCTTCGGAGCCGCGGGGCACAGGCATGTATATGGAGGGGCGCCTCTTTATACGGGGTACCTCTTTATACGGGGGATCCCTCGCGCCCCTCGCGTCGTTCGTGCGCCCGGCGCGTGGCGCGCTCCGCCGTGAAGACGTCCTCCAGACGGAACAGGTTCGCCCTGCCCCGGCGGCCCGCCGGGGTCAGATGCCCCAGCTGGACCCACTTGCGGATGGTGTCCGGCACCACCGCCACCTCCTCGGCGGCCAGCCGCGCCGTCACAAGAGTCGTCGAAGTCGTCGTCATCGGTTCGAGCCCTCCTCGTATCCGTCCTCGTCGTCCTGCGCCGCGGCCATCTCCGCCAGGTCGCCCTCCGTCGCCTCCGCCAGCCGCGGCCACTCGGCGCGTACCCACGAGTGCCGGTGGCCCCGGTCCGTACGGCAGGCGCAGGCCGGGTCCGCGCAGCGGCAGCCGGGGTTGACGCAGAGGACCGTCTCGCGGTGCGGGAAGACGCGCAGGGAGACGGAGTCGCAGTGCGGGCAGCGGCCGCGTACGCGTACGGGCGTCTCGGCGTCGCCCAGCGCGAGGGAGCAGCGCCGCACCATCCGGCGGGCC
This sequence comes from Streptomyces sp. NPDC037389, assembly GCF_040636475.1. Taxonomy (NCBI): domain Bacteria; kingdom Bacillati; phylum Actinomycetota; class Actinomycetes; order Kitasatosporales; family Streptomycetaceae; genus Streptomyces; species Streptomyces sp. NPDC037389. The sequence continues at coordinate 327,347 of NZ_JBEZUS010000005.1, read as the reverse complement.
TCGGTCCGTATGTGCTCGGCGAGCACCGGGTCGGGGCGCTCGGCGATGTCGTCCAGCAGGACGATCATGCGGATCAGCCGCTCCTCCACGCCGGCGCGTCGCGGCCGGGGGAGGCGCAGCTTCTCGCAGACCGCCTCCTCCAGCTCCACCACTCCGTCGGTGATGTCACGGATGGTGTCGGAGATGAACAGGCGGATGGGTGCCGACGGGGCCGTACGGGTGGCGCGGCCGCCGGTCGAGGGGCGGGCGGTGCGGCTGGGGGCGAGCTCCCGGCCCAGCTCGGGGAACTGGCGGAGCAGGATGTCCAGCCATACGGCCGCGGCCGCGCGGTCGGGACGGCTCGCGGTGGTCGTGGGCGCGGTGGTCATGACAGCTCCTCCGGGTACGGGACGAGTGAGGTGGTGAGGCCCGCCTCCGAAGCCGGCTCCTCGGGGATCCGGGCCTCCTTGCCGTTGCGCCACAGGCGGCCCCCGCACACCCCGTCGAACCAGTTCTCCCGCGGCGCCACGGCCTCCAGGCAGTAGCGGGGCACGGGGCAGCCGGCGCAGGCCCGCAGGGCGGGGAGGGCGTCCTTGGGGCGGCGGGCGAAGACCGCCTTGTCCGGGAGGCCGACGCAGGCGGCGTGGGAGCGCCAGTCGACGGGGCGGCGGGCGGCGGTGGGGTGGGGATAGGCGGTGACGGGGGCGCGGAGCGCGGATTCGGGCATGGGCGGGTTCGGGCCCCTCTCGGGCGCGGGCAGGCGGTGCGGTGCTGCGGAGCCGTGAAGCCGCTGGGCTGCGGGACGGGCGATGCGGGAGACCCGGCCCGGGCCCGTGAACAGGCGGGCGGGCAGCAAGCAGGGAGGCAGGGATGCGGGGAGTGCGGGGCAGGGCGAAGCAGCGGTGCGGTGCGGGTGCGGTGCGGGTGCGGTGCGTGCGTGGTAGGAGGTGCCACCGTGAACACGGTGCGTCATGTTGCGGTGGCGCAATCAACAGTAGACAGAGTGCGTGCGCGAGCGCAACAAATACCGATCATGTGTTCCGGCCCACATGCCGGACGCCCCGTAAACCCACTGGCCAGTAGGGAAAAGCCGGAATTTGCCACAGCGGGGTAGCGGGGTTGCGCTCGCGCGCATCATTCTGTTTATTGCGTGCGCGATCGGACGGTAGGGTCTGTGGCGCGGAGGGAGTGCGGAGGGAGCAGTGTGATGGGCGAAAAAGGCTCGGATATGGAGCGTTTCGCGGGCTGGGTCGAAGGCCTGATGCGAGAACGCGGCTATGACATCGACAGCCCGCGCGGCGGAGGCAGGTCACGGCTGGCGGAGGACGCCGGTGTGCACCGCGCGGCGGTCACCCGGCTGCTGCAGCGGCAGAGCCTGCCCGACCTGGAGACCATGCGCGCCCTGGCGCGTGTGCTCGGGGTCTCGTTGCGGGACATGCTGATTCAGTCCGGCAAGGTGACGGCGGAGGACCTGCCGCTGCCGGGCGCGGGGCGTACGGGTGCCGGTGAGGGCGTCCGGGGCCGGGAGGGCGACGGCCGGGTGACCCCGGCGGAGGCCGCGGAGATGCTCGGCGTGCCCGACAGTCACCGTCGGCAGTTCGTCGAGATGGCGGAGATGATCCTCTCGGTCAGCGGGGCCCGTACGGAGGGCACGCTGAGCGCCCATCGGGGTGTATCGGCCGGCCTCTAGGACCCGCCGGGAGGGGGCCCGGCGGGGCCTGGGCGGCCACCCTGATCTGCGACATATGCAGCACATCGGGGTGTCCTCCGCGTGTGCATTTGTTTTGACCGCAGCCCATGCTGTAGGTACGCTCTGACCTTGTGCCTGGGGTGTCCCTGGGCTCTCGCGCGTGCCTTCAGACCGTGTGAGAGGCCCGGAGCCGGACGGATCCAAGCGGCCGGGAACACCGAAATCTGTGCTGATTCCACCCTCCGGTGGAGTGTGCAGGGTTCGACACGCCCGACCGCGTGGGTCGGCGGTGACACCCGGGTTAGTTTTATCGAGATCACAGAAACCGGAGAAACGGTGCCTACGATCCAGCAGCTGGTCCGGAAGGGCCGGCAGGACAAGGTCGAGAAGAACAAGACGCCCGCACTCGAGGGTTCGCCCCAGCGTCGTGGCGTCTGCACGCGTGTGTTCACGACCACCCCGAAGAAGCCGAACTCGGCGCTCCGTAAGGTCGCGCGTGTGCGCCTGACCTCCGGCATCGAGGTCACCGCTTACATTCCGGGTGAGGGCCACAACCTGCAGGAGCACTCCATCGTGCTCGTCCGCGGTGGCCGTGTGAAGGACCTGCCGGGTGTTCGCTACAAGATCATCCGCGGTTCCCTCGACACGCAGGGCGTCAAGAACCGTAAGCAGGCTCGCAGCCGCTACGGCGCCAAGAAGGAGAAGTAAGAATGCCTCGTAAGGGCCCCGCCCCGAAGCGCCCGGTCATCATCGACCCGGTTTACGGCTCCCCCCTGGTGACGTCGCTGATCAACAAGATCCTCCTGCACGGCAAGCGCTCCACCGCCGAGCGCATCGTGTACGGCGCCATGGAGGGTCTGCGCGAGAAGACCGGTAACGACCCGGTCATCACCCTCAAGCGCGCCCTCGAGAACGTCAAGCCGGCGCTCGAGGTCAAGTCCCGCCGTGTCGGTGGCGCCACCTACCAGGTGCCGGTCGAGGTCCGTCCGGGCCGCTCCTCCACCCTGGCGCTGCGCTGGCTGGTCGGTTACTCCCGCGCTCGTCGCGAGAAGACCATGACCGAGCGCCTCATGAACGAGCTGCTGGACGCCTCGAACGGTCTCGGCGCCTCGGTCAAGAAGCGCGAGGACACGCACAAGATGGCCGAGTCCAACAAGGCCTTCGCGCACTACCGCTGGTAGTCGCTACCCACATCGAGACCGAGAGAAGACTGAGCCATATGGCCACCACTTCGCTTGACCTGGCCAAGGTCCGCAACATCGGGATCATGGCCCACATCGACGCGGGCAAGACGACCACCACCGAGCGGATCCTGTTCTACACCGGTGTCTCTTACAAGATCGGTGAGGTCCACGATGGCGCTGCCACCATGGACTGGATGGAGCAGGAGCAGGAGCGCGGCATCACGATCACGTCTGCCGCGACGACCTGCCACTGGCCGCTGAACGACGTCGACCACACGATCAACATCATCGACACGCCGGGCCACGTCGACTTCACCGTCGAGGTGGAGCGTTCGCTGCGCGTCCTCGACGGTGCCGTGACGGTGTTCGACGGCGTCGCCGGTGTTGAGCCGCAGTCCGAGACCGTTTGGCGTCAGGCGGACCGCTACGGCGTGCCGCGCATCTGCTTCGTCAACAAGCTCGACCGCACCGGCGCCGAGTTCCACCGTTGCGTCGACATGATCGTCGACCGCCTCGGTGCGGTGCCGCTGGTCATGCAGCTGCCGATCGGTGCCGAGGCCGACTTCAAGGGCGTGGTCGACCTCGTCCAGATGAAGGCGCTGGTCTGGTCCGCCGAGGCCGCCAAGGGCGAGATGTACGACGTCGTCGACATCCCGGCCACGCACACCGAGGCTGCCGAGGAATGGCGCGGCAAGCTCCTTGAGGGCGTTGCCGAGCACGACGACGCCATGATGGAGCTTTTCCTCGAGGGCCAGGAGCCCACCGAGGAGCAGCTGATGGCGGCCATCCGCCGCATCACGCTGGCCTCCCGTGGCAGCGCCGACTCCGTCACCGTCACCCCGGTGTTCTGTGGCACCGCGTTCAAGAACAAGGGCGTTCAGCCCCTGCTCGACGCGGTCGTGCGCTACCTGCCGTCGCCGCTGGACATCGAGGCTGTTGAGGGCCACGCCGTCAACAACCCCGACGAGGTCGTCAAGCGCAAGCCGTCCGACGACGAGCCGTTCGCGGGTCTTGCGTTCAAGATCATGAGCGACCCGCACCTCGGCAAGCTCACCTTCGTCCGGGTTTACTCGGGCCGCATGGAGACCGGCACCCAGGTGCAGAACTCCGTGAAGGGCAAGAAGGAGCGCATCGGCAAGATCTACCGGATGCACGCGAACAAGCGTGAGGAGATCGAGTCGGTGGGTGCCGGTGACATCGTCGCCGTCATGGGTCTGAAGCAGACCACCACCGGTGAGACCCTCTGCGACGCGTCGAAGCCGGTCATCCTCGAGTCCATGGACTTCCCGGCCCCGGTGATCCAGGTCGCCATCGAGCCGAAGTCCAAGGGCGACCAGGAGAAGCTGGGTGTCGCCATCCAGCGTCTCGCCGAGGAGGACCCGTCCTTCCAGGTCCACACGGACGAGGAGACGGGCCAGACCATCATCGCGGGTATGGGCGAGCTGCACCTCGACGTGCTGGTCGACCGTATGCGCCGTGAGTTCCGCGTCGAGGCGAACGTCGGCAAGCCGCAGGTCGCGTACCGCGAGACGATCCGCAAGGCCGTCGAGCGTATCGACTACACGCACAAGAAGCAGACTGGTGGTTCCGGCCAGTTCGCCAAGGTGCAGATGGCCATCGAGCCCCTCGAGGGCGATGGCTACGAGTTCGAGAACAAGGTCACCGGTGGCCGTATCCCGCGGGAGTACATCCCGTCCGTGGACGCGGGTTGCCAGGAGGCCATGGAGTTCGGCGTGCTGGCCGGCTACCCGCTGACCGGCGTGAAGGTGACGCTGCTCGACGGCGCCTACCACGACGTCGACTCGTCCGAACTCGCCTTCAAGATCGCCGGTTCCATGGCGTTCAAGGAGGGTGCTCGCAAGGCGTCCCCGGCTCTTCTCGAGCCGATGATGTCCGTCGAGGTCACCACCCCCGAGGACTACATGGGTGACGTCATCGGCGACATCAACTCCCGCCGTGGCCAGATTCAGGCCATGGAGGACCGTCACGGCGCCAAGCTCGTCAAGGGCCTGGTTCCGCTGTCGGAGATGTTCGGCTACGTCGGAGACCTCCGCAGCAAGACCTCGGGTCGCGCAAGCTACTCGATGCAGTTCGACTCCTACGCCGAGGTTCCGCGGAACGTCGCCGAGGAGATCATCGCGAAGGCCAAGGGCGAGTAACCCACTCCCGTCTCTACGGGCGTGATACACGCTTTAGGCTTGACACCGGCTGTCGGGGCATTCCGCCACAAATCATGGCGGTCTGCCCCGGCGGGCGGCTTCCCAGCAAAGATCCCTGGCGCCGACCCAATCCAGGCGTACAGAACCACTCCACAGGAGGACCCCAGTGGCGAAGGCGAAGTTCGAGCGGACTAAGCCGCACGTCAACATCGGCACCATCGGTCACGTCGACCACGGTAAGACCACTCTTACCGCGGCGATCACCAAGGTGCTGCACGACGCGTACCCGGACCTGAACCCCTTCACGCCTTTCGACGAGATCGACAAGGCCCCGGAGGAGCGTCAGCGCGGTATTACCATCTCCATCGCGCACGTCGAGTACCAGACTGAGGCGCGTCACTACGCCCACGTCGACTGCCCGGGTCACGCGGACTACATCAAGAACATGATCACCGGTGCCGCCCAGATGGACGGCGCGATCCTCGTGGTCGCCGCGACCGACGGTCCGATGCCGCAGACCAAGGAGCACGTGCTCCTGGCCCGCCAGTCCGGCGTTCCGTACATCGTTGTCGCCCTGAACAAGGCCGACATGGTGGACGACGAGGAGATCCTGGAGCTCGTCGAGCTCGAGGTCCGTGAGCTCCTCTCCGAGTACGAGTTCGACGGCGACAACGCTCCGGTTGTCCGCGTCTCCGCGCTGAAGGCGCTGGAGGGCGACAAGGAGTGGGGCGAGAAGCTCCTCGGCCTGATGGCCCAGGTTGACGAGCACATCCCGCAGCCCGAGCGTGACGTCGACAAGCCGTTCCTGATGCCGATCGAGGACGTCTTCACGATCACCGGTCGTGGCACCGTCGTCACCGGTCGTATCGAGCGCGGTGTCCTCAAGGTCAACGAGACCGTCGACATCGTCGGCATCAAGACCGAGAAGACGACCACGACGGTCACCGGTATCGAGATGTTCCGCAAGCTGCTCGACGAGGGCCAGGCCGGTGAGAACGTCGGTCTGCTGCTCCGCGGCATCAAGCGCGAGGACGTCGAGCGCGGCCAGTGCATCATCAAGCCGGGTTCGGTCACCCCGCACACCGAGTTTGAGGCCACGGCCTACATCCTCTCGAAGGACGAGGGTGGCCGTCACACCCCGTTCTTCAACAACTACCGTCCGCAGTTCTACTTCCGTACGACTGACGTGACCGGTGTTGTGACCCTCAAGGAGGGCACGGAGATGGTCATGCCCGGCGACAACGCCGAGATGACCGTTTCCCTGATCCAGCCCGTCGCCATGGAGGAGGGCCTGCGCTTCACCATCCGTGAGGGCGGCCGCACCGTCGGCGCCGGCCAGGTCACCAAGATCAACAAGTAAGTCCACTTGCTTGAAGGTCTGACCTGACGGTCGACGAGAGGGCCCGCACACCGCGAGGTGTGCGGGCCCTCTCGTGTTTCCGGGGCCGGGGCTTTCCGGGGCCGGGACCGGGCTAGGACGCGTACGGGAGGATCTGCCGCAGCAGCCCCTTGGGGTGGCCGCGGCGCCGCCACTCACGGGGGTAGCCGATGGAGACCTCCTCGAAGCGCACCCCCTCGTACCAGGTGGTCCGGGGGATGTGGAGATGGCCGTAGACCACCGCCGCGACGTTGTAGCGGGTGTGCCAGCCGGCCGTGAGCTCCGTGCCGCACCACTGGGCGAACTCCGGGTACGTCAGGACGTCCGTGGGCCGGCGGTCCAGCGGCCAGTGGTTGACCAGCACCAGCGGCAGCTCCGGGTCGTGGGCGGCCAGCCGGGCCTCGGTGGCCGCGACCCGGGCCCGGCACCAGTCGTCGATGCCCCGGTGGGGCTCGGGGTGCAGCAGGTACTCGTCCGTGCACACGATGCCCGTCTCATGGGCCTGGGCCAGGGACTCCTCCTTGGTGGCGGCCGTGGGGGTGCGGAAGGTGTAGTCGTAGAGCGTGAACAGCGGGGCGACCGCCACCGGGCCGCCCTGGCCCTCCCAGACGGGCCAGGGGTCCTCGGGCGTGCTGATGCCGAGGCTCCGGCAGAGCTCGACCAGGTGGGCGTAGCGGGCCTCGCCGCGCAGCTCGACGGGGTCGCCCGTCGGTGTCCACAGCTCGTGGTTGCCCGGGGACCAGATGACCTTGGGGAAGTTGCGGGCCAAGAGCCGCAGGGTGCGTTCTACATCGTCGAAGCGTTCGGCGACGTCACCGGCCACGATCAGCCAGTCCTCGTCGGTGGTGGGGCGCAGTGACTCGGCGATGGCCACGTTGTCGGCCATGCCGGTGTGCAGGTCGCTGACGGCGAGGAGCCGGCGACCCGCGCTGGGCGTTATTGGCTGCTGCATGGATCTACGGTAGGCGGCTACCTTCCGGGGCCGGGGGACAGGGAGACCAGGCGGTTGCCGTTGAGCAGGTCCCGGCCCAGGACGCTGAGGGTGTGGTAGGCCCGGCCGCCCGTGCGATGGGTGGTGATCAGCCCGGATTCGCGCAGCACGGTGGCGTGGTGGCTGGCGGTGGCCATGGCGATTCCCACCCGGCGGGCCAGCTCGCTGGTGGTGCAGCCGCGGGCGGTGGCCTCCAGCACTTCGGCCCGGGTGTGGCCGAGGAGGGCGGCCAGCGGTGGCTCGGCGCCCTCGCGCCGGCCGCCCCGGAGCTCGCCCAGCCAGGCGGGGTCGTGGACGATCGGGTAGACGAGCACGGGTGGCAGCTCCGGATCGCGGAGCACGGTGGGGGCGCGCCAGCAAAAGAAGGAGGGCACGAGCCGAAGCCCGCGCCCCTCAAGAAAGACGTCCTCGCCCGTGCCCGCTACGAGCACCTCCAGTACCGGTGGGCTCCAGCGCACCTGTGGATGAATGCTGGAGAGCAGTTGTTCGACTCCGCTGCGCAGGAGGGCCTGGGAGCGGGTGGCCCGGTCGGCGGCGATGTGCTCCCGCACCTTGGCCAGATATGGCCGCACCGCCGTGTCGTGGAAGGCCGTGAGGCCTTCGCCCAGGGCCTTGACGGCCTCGGTCCGGCCCTCGGCGAGGTGGCGGACGAAATGGAGGTCGCGGCGGTCGGGGGCGAGCAGCTCCAGATCGCGGCGGAGCGTCGCCCGGGGGAGCGAGAGCATGGCGTCGAGGCCGGTGGCGAGGCCGTCGGTGGCCTCGGGAGGGGTGAGGAAGTCGGGGGAGTAGCCGCGGGGCGGGGCCAGGGCGAGGACGCGCCGCATCGGATCGGTGATCCGGCCCCGGACCAGCTGGCGCCAGCCGTCGAAGATCAGCGGCCCCTGGCCCGTCTGGACCATATGGGCGGCCAGCAGGGTCTCCCACAGCAGATCGGGCTCGGCGTCCAGCCGTACGCGGCCCAGGTCGACCCCGGTGAAGTGAATGCGCACCCCTTGCCTCTGCCCCTTCTCGCGCGGGTTGAACGTGCGCGGGGGCCGGGAGACCGTTGAGGGCGGTCTCCTCGGCCACGCGTACGAGGAGGGGTCAGACGCCCGAGCCGGGGGCCGGGCGCCAGACCCAGGGGGTGGCGTCGGGGCCGAGGCCCACGGCGCACGCCCGGTGGCCGGAGTCGGTGACGAGCCCGGAGGCGCCCACCGGGGTGATGCCCCGGGGCGCGCGGACGGGCCCGCCGCCGGCCTCGGCGTCCACGAGCTGTATCTCGCCGCTGAGGGCGCGGCCCAGCACCATCAGGGAGTCCCGGCCGCCCCGGCGGGGGACGGTGCAGGCGGCGAGCGGGCCGTAGCCGCTGAAGGAGCGCAGCCCGGAGCCGCCGGTCCGCTCGGCGCCCGTGCCGTCCCGGCCCAGGCCGTAGCCGACGGGCTCGGCGGCGGTCGGGGTGCGGTAGACGACGGTGAGCGCGCCGTCCGCGCCGAGGGCGGCGCCCATCTGGTTGCCGCCGGGGCCGGGCAGGCCGTGCAGCGGCATGACGCGGACGGGCTTGCCGGGGGCTTCCTGGCCCCAGTGGTGGACGGTGTCCCGGCCGATGCCGAAGACATGGACACGGCCCTGCCGGTCGAGGGCGGCGGAGAGGCCCTCCTGGATCTCCTGGCCGTGGAGGCTCTGCCACTTGCCCCAGGTGCCGTCGGGCTCGCGCACCCGGCTGGAGAGGCCCTTGCCGGCGTTGCGGACGAAGAGGTGGACCCGGCCGTCCGGGGTGGCGACGGCGGCGGGCACGCCGACGCGGCGGCCGCGCTCGGCCTTGTGCTCGGGGTTGCCGAGGCTCTTCCAGGCGTTGAAGGCGCCGCCCGGGCTGTGCTGCTCCAGGACGGTGATCTCGCGGGCGTTGCCGCGGCCCTGGCCCTCCAGGGAGGAGAAGCGCAGGGCGAACAGCAGCCGGTGCCCCTTGACGTCCTTGACCGAGGCCACGGCGGGGGCCAGCGGGCCGCCGCCGAGGCCCGCAGGGGCGCCCCAGCGGCCGCTGCCGGGGGAGGTCTCCTGCCAGCGCACGGCCTGGAGGCCGAGCACGCCGTAGGCCTCCAGGCGCCCCGAGCGGTCGCTGTCGGCGACGGCGGTGGGGCCGGGGTAGCGGTAGTGGGTGGAGCGGATCCAGCCCTTGCGGTTCTTCAGGGGGCGCTCGCCGCCCTGGCCGTAGTCGCCGCAGCCGCCCTGGTTGCCGCAGGCCCAGCCGGGGTCGCCGCCGTAGGCCGCGATGAGGCGGTACTTCTCGTCCACGATCTCGGAGGGGAGATTGTAGGGCCAGCGCTGGTTGTAGTAGCCGCGGAAGGCGAGGGTGGTGAAGCGCGGCGGGTGGCCCTCGTGCCGGGTGTGCCGGGAGACCCACTGGGCCAGCGCCTTCCAGGTGAAGAGCGCGGTGGGGGTGTGGTCCCGGTGGTCCGAGCACGCCCCGTAGTCGTTGTCCTTGGGGTGGGTGGCGTCGTGGACCTGGTAGTCGGGGTCGGGGTCCATGGTGTGGACGACGGTGGGCCGGTACTTCTCCATGATCGCGGCCAGTACGTCCACCAGGGTCTGGTGGTGGTAGGTGGAGACGGAGCGGCACGGGGAGCCGGTGGCCACCAGGGTCTGCATCACCGCGTACGGCCGGTCCCACAGCAGGGGGAGCCGGGTCTCGCCGGCGGAGAACATGGCGATGTTGAGGAAGATCAGCCGGACCGTGCGGCGGCCCTCGCCGAGCTCGTTGACCTCGGCGCGGCAACCACCCGGAAGGTCCATGACGGACTTCTTCCATGGAGTGAATTTGTCCCTGCCGATCAGCTCGGCGTAGGCCTGGCGCAGGCCCTGGTGGCGGGCGGAGGAGTAGGCGGCCTTGTCGGGCCTGCGCTTGGGCACGCCCTCGATCCAGTTCTGCCCCACGGACTCGCCGGCGGTCACATAGACGGAGACCACGGGGGCGCCGGCCTCGATCATGTGCCGGGCGTCGGGGTTCATGAAGTACAGGTCGTCGTCGGGGTGGGCCATGACCTGGAGGAGCAGCGCGTCCCCGCCGCCGCTGAACGATCCCGTGCCGCCGGGGACGGCGGACTGGAGGGCGTCGGGGGAGGGGGCGACCCGGCTGGAGCCGCCGCTGCTGCAACCGGTGGCCGCGGCGGCCGTGGTCACGGCGATACCGGTGAGTACGGATCGCCGTGTGAGCCCCTTGCGCTGTGACACGTTCAACTAGGTGACTCCGTCCCGTCGTCCGGCGCGCCGTCCCCGACCGTGCCCCGGCGTGATACGTGAAAGGGGACGATCTGGCTTCCCAGGAGGTTGCCCGGGGCCCGACAAAGCATCCCGCCGGGCGACGCCGGACACGCTCGGTGGACGGCCCGGGCGTTTCGCGACCATAGTGTCCTGTATGTCGGCGGGGTGGTTTGACAAGTCCGCCGCTCGGGGTACCGTCTTCAGCTTCGATTGGCGCCTCTTCGCGACCGTATGGCACACTGTTCAGGTTGCTCGGTTGAGTGCCGATGCTGTGCGCCTCCCGCCGGGAGGACTGGAAGCGAGTCCCGCAGTACTCGTCGTCCCTTATGAGGGGCGGAAGTACGGGAATCTTCCGGGAAGTGTCAGCGGGGTACCGACCAGGCGCTCGGTGGGTGTTCTTCCCCCACAAACCCCTTGAGCAGGGAATCCCCTTTGGGGATTTTGCTGGAAGGGGCGCGACACGCCCGACCGCGTGGGTCGGAGGGTGGAGTGTGGAGGAGCAGCTTCCGGAGTAATCCGGGGGCAGCCGGCCGAGTTCCAGAGCGTACGAGAGACAGGACTACTGAGTAGCCATGGCGGGACAGAAGATCCGCATCCGGCTCAAGGCCTACGACCACGAGGTCATCGACTCCTCGGCGAAGAAGATCGTCGAGACGGTGACCCGCACTGGTGCGTCGGTCGCGGGCCCGGTGCCGCTGCCCACTGAGAAGAACGTGTACTGCGTCATCAAGTCGCCGCACAAGTACAAGGACTCGCGCGAGCACTTCGAGATGCGCACGCACAAGCGCCTCATCGACATTCTCGACCCCACGCCGAAGACGGTTGACTCGCTCATGCGCCTCGACCTGCCGGCGGGCGTCGACATCGAGATCAAGCTCTGAGGTGACGCGCGAGATGGCTAAGAACATTAAGGGCGTCCTGGGCGAGAAGCTCGGCATGACCCAGGTCTGGGACGAGAACAACCGGGTCGTCCCGGTGACCGTCGTCAAGGCCGGGCCCTGTGTCGTCACCCAGGTCCGCACCAACGACCGCGACGGCTACGAGTCGGTCCAGATCGCCTTCGGCGAGATCGACCCGCGCAAGGTGAACAAGCCCCTCAAGGGCCACTTTGCCAACGCCGACGTCACCCCGCGCCGCCACCTGGTGGAGCTGCGTACCGCTGACGCCAGCGAGTACACGCTCGGCCAGGAGATCACCGCTGCCGTGTTCGAGTCGGGCGTCAAGGTTGACGTCACCGGCAAGAGCAAGGGCAAGGGCTTCGCCGGTGTCATGAAGCGTCACAACTTCAAGGGCCTCGGCGCCGGTCACGGCACCCAGCGCAAGCACCGCTCCCCCGGTTCCATCGGTGGCTGCGCCACCCCGGGCCGCGTGTTCAAGGGCCTCCGCATGGCGGGCCGCATGGGCAACGAGCGGGTCACCACCCAGAACCTGACCGTCCACGCCGTTGACGCGGAGAAGGGCCTGCTCCTGATCAAGGGCGCGGTTCCTGGTCCGAACGGCGGCCTCGTCCTGGTCCGTACCGCGGCCAAGGGGGCCTGAGGTAACGATGAGCACCATTGACATCCTTTCGCCGGCGGGCGACAAGGCCGGGACCGTCGAGCTCCCCGCGGAGATCTTCGACGCCAAGGTCAGCATCCCGCTGATCCACCAGGTCGTCGTCGCGCAGCTGGCCGCTGCCCGTCAGGGCACGCACAAGACCAAGACTCGTGGCGAGGTCCGAGGCGGTGGCCGCAAGCCTTACCGTCAGAAGGGCACCGGTCGCGCCCGCCAGGGTTCGACCCGCGCGCCGCAGTTCGCCGGTGGTGGCGTCGTGCACGGTCCCGTGCCGCGTGACTACTCGCAGCGGACCCCGAAGAAGATGAAGGTCGCCGCCCTGCGCGGTGCCCTCTCCGACCGGGCGCGTCACTCCCGCATCCACGTCGTCTCCGGCGTGGTCGAGGGCACGGCTTCCACCAAGGCCGCCAAGTCGCTGTTCGGCAAGATCTCGGAGCGCAAGAACCTGCTCCTGGTCGTCGACCGTGCCGACGAGGCCGCGTGGCTGTCCGCCCGCAACCTGCCCCAGGTTCACATCCTGGAGCCGGGCCAGCTGAACACGTACGACGTGCTCGTCTCCGACGACGTGGTCTTCACCCAGGCCGCCTTCGAGTCCTTCGTGTCTGGCCCCAAGGCCGTTGAGACCGAAGGGAGCGAGGCCTGATGACTGAGGCCGTCGTCACCAGCAAGACGTTCTCGGACCCGCGCGACCTCCTGGTCAAGCCGGTTGTCTCCGAGAAGAGCTACGCGCTGCTGGACGAGAACAAGTACACGTTCATCGTCGACCCGCGCGCCAACAAGACCCAGATCAAGCAGGCCGTCGAGGCGGTCTTCTCGGTCAAGGTCACCGGGGTCAACACGATCAACCGTCAGGGTAAGCGCAAGCGCACCAAGACCGGTTTCGGCAAGCGCGCCAACACCAAGCGCGCCATCGTGACCCTCGCCGAGGGCGACCGTATCGACATCTTCGGCGGCCCGGCCTCCTAACGGAGTCCGAGTCGTCCGGAATCGGACGAGGACTGAGAAATGGGTATCCGCAAGTACAAGCCGACGACCCCGGGCCGTCGTGGCTCCAGCGTCGCCGACTTTGTCGAGATCACGCGGTCCACGCCGGAGAAGTCGCTGGTCCGCCCGCTGCACAGCAAGGGCGGCCGTAACAACGCCGGTCGTGTGACCGTTCGCCACCAGGGTGGTGGCCACAAGCGCGCCTACCGCGTGATCGACTTCCGTCGTCACGACAAGGACGGCGTGCCGGCCAAGGTCGCTCACATCGAGTACGACCCGAACCGCACCGCGCGCATCGCGCTGCTCCACTACGTGGACGGCGAGAAGCGCTACATCATCGCTCCCCGCGGCCTCGGCCAGGGTGACCGGATCGAGAACGGCCCCGGGGCCGACATCAAGCCGGGCAACAACCTGCCGCTGCGCAACATCCCGGTCGGTACGACCATCCACGCCATCGAGCTGCGTCCCGGTGGCGGCGCGAAGATCGCCCGCTCCGCCGGTTCCTCCGTGCAGCTGCTGGCGAAGGAGGGCACGATGGCCCACCTTCGTATGCCGTCCGGTGAGATCCGCCTGGTCGACGTCCGCTGCCGCGCCACTGTCGGCGAGGTCGGCAACGCCGAGCAGTCGAACATCAACTGGGGCAAGGCCGGCCGTATGCGCTGGAAGGGCGTTCGCCCGACCGTCCGCGGTGTCGCGATGAACCCGGTCGACCACCCGCACGGTGGTGGTGAGGGTAAGACCTCCGGTGGTCGCCACCCGGTCTCCCCGTGGGGTCAGAAGGAGGGTCGTACTCGTTCTCCCAAGAAGGCGAGCAACAAGTACATCGTCCGCCGCCGCAAGACGAACAAGAAGCGCTAGGAGCGGGTTTAGATGCCGCGTAGTCTCAAGAAGGGACCCTTCGTCGACGGACACCTCATGAAGAAGGTGGACGTACAGAACGAAGCCGGTACCAAGAACGTCATCAAGACCTGGTCCCGTCGCTCCATGATCGTGCCGGCCATGCTCGGCCACACGCTCGCGGTGCACAACGGCAAGACGCACGTCCCGGTGTTCGTCACCGAGTCGATGGTCGGCCACAAGCTCGGCGAGTTCTCGCCGACCCGCACCTTCCGCGGCCACGTCAAGGACGACCGCAAGTCGAAGCGCCGCTAAAGGCGGGGTGTGAACGACTATGACTGACACCGAAGGGACAACCATGGAAGCCAGGGCCCAGGCGCGGTACATCCGCGTCACGCCCATGAAGGCCCGCCGCGTGGTGGACCTCATCCGTGGCATGGATGCCACGGAGGCTCAGGCGGTCCTGCGTTTCGCCCCGCAGGCCGCGAGCGTGCCGGTGGGCAAGGTGCTTGACAGCGCCATTGCCAACGCCGCGCACAACTACGACCACACGGACGCTTCGTCGCTGTACATCAGCGAGGCGTTCGTGGACGAGGGCCCGACCCTGAAGCGGTTCCGTCCGCGTGCCCAGGGCCGTGCCTACCGGATCCGCAAGCGGACCAGCCACATCACCGTGGTCGTCAGCAGCAAGGAAGGAACCCGGTAATGGGCCAGAAGGTTAACCCGCACGGGTTCCGCCTCGGCATCACCACGGACTTCAAGTCCCGCTGGTACGCCGACAAGCTGTACAAGGACTACGTCAAGGAAGACGTTGCCATTCGTCGCATGATGACGAAGGGCATGGAGCGCGCCGGTATCTCGAAGGTTGAGATCGAGCGCACCCGCGACCGCGTCCGCGTTGACATCCACACCGCCCGCCCGGGCATCGTCATCGGCCGCCGTGGCGCCGAGGCCGACCGCATCCGTGGCGAGCTGGAGAAGCTGACCGGCAAGCAGGTCCAGCTGAACATCCTCGAGGTCAAGAACCCCGAGGTGGACGCTCAGCTGGTGGCCCAGGCCGTCGCCGAGCAGCTGTCCTCCCGCGTCTCCTTCCGTCGCGCCATGCGTAAGAGCATGCAGTCGACGATGAAGGCCGGCGCCAAGGGCATCAAGATCCAGTGCGGTGGCCGTCTCGGCGGCGCCGAGATGTCCCGCTCGGAGTTCTACCGCGAGGGCCGTGTGCCCCTGCACACGCTCCGCGCGAACGTCGACTACGGCTTCTTCGAGGCCAAGACCACCTTCGGCCGCATCGGCGTGAAGGTCTGGATCTACAAGGGCGACGTGAAGAACATCGCCGAGGTCCGCGCCGAGAACGCTGCCGCGCGTGCGGGCAACCGCCCGTCCCGTGGTGGCGCTCAGGACCGCCCGGCCCGTGGTGGCCGTGGTGGCGAGCGCGGTGGCCGCGGCCGCAAGCCGCAGCAGAACGCCGCTGCCGAGGCCCCCAAGGCCGAGGCCGCTGCCGCTGCTCCGGCTGAGTCCACCGGAACGGAGGCCTGACCGACATGCTGATCCCTCGCAGGGTCAAGCACCGCAAGCAGCACCACCCGAAGCGCAACGGTATGGCCAAGGGCGGCACCGAGCTCGCTTTCGGTGAGTACGGCATCCAGGCCATGACCCCGGCCTACGTGACGAACCGGCAGATCGAGTCCGCTCGTATCGCCATGACCCGTCACATCAAGCGTGGCGGCAAGGTGTGGATCAACATCTACCCGGACCGTCCGCTGACGAAGAAGCCGGCCGAGACCCGCATGGGTTCCGGTAAGGGTTCGCCGGAGTGGTGGATCGCGAACGTCAAGCCCGGTCGGGTGATGTTCGAGCTGTCTTTCCCGAACGAAAAGGTCGCTCGTGAGGCGCTGACCCGCGCCGCCCACAAGCTTCCGATGAAGTGCCGCATTGTTCGGCGCGAGGCAGGTGAGTCGTGATGGCCGCTGGTATCAAGGCGACCGAGCTGCGTGAGCTGAACGACGAGGACCTCGTCGCGAAGCTCCGTGAGGCCAAGGAAGAGCTGTTCAACCTCCGCTTCCAGGCGGCGACCGGGCAGCTCGAGAACCACGGTCGGCTCAAGTCCGTCCGTAAGGACATCGCCCGGATCTACACCCTGATGCGCGAGCGTGAGCTGGGCATCGAGACGGTGGAGAGCGCCTGATGAGCGAGAAGAATGTGACTGAGACGAACGAGCGCGGCTTCCGCAAGACCCGCGAGGGTCTCGTCGTCAGCGACAAGATGGACAAGACTGTCGTCGTCGCCGTCGAGGACCGTGTCAAGCACGCGCTGTACGGCAAGGTCATCCGCCGTACGAACAAGCTCAAGGCGCACGACGAGCAGAACGCTGCCGGCGTCGGCGACCGCGTCCTCCTGATGGAGACGCGTCCGCTGTCGGCGACCAAGCGCTGGCGCGTCGTCGAGATCCTCGAGAAGGCCAAGTAGGTAATTCCCGCAAGGGAATTCCAAGTAATGAAGTCTGAGGGAATCTCCCTCGGATAAGTTCCGCCAGGCTCGGCAGGGGCTCCTCGGAGCCCCTGCCGGGAACCGGCAGACGATCAGGAGATAGACGTGATCCAGCAGGAGTCGCGACTTCGGGTCGCCGACAACACTGGTGCCAAGGAGATCCTTTGCATCCGTGTTCTCGGTGGCTCGGGTCGCCGCTACGCGGGCATCGGTGACGTCATCGTCGCCACCGTCAAGGACGCGATCCCCGGCGGCAACGTGAAGAAGGGTGACGTCGTCAAGGCCGTCATCGTTCGCACCGTCAAGGAGCGCCGCCGTCCGGATGGCTCGTACATCCGTTTCGACGAGAACGCCGCTGTCGTTCTCAAGAACGACGGTGACCCCCGCGGCACCCGTATCTTCGGCCCCGTGGGCCGAGAGCTGCGCGAGAAGAAGTTCATGAAGATCGTCTCGCTCGCGCCGGAGGTGCTGTAACCGATGAAGATCAAGAAGGGCGACCTGGTCCAGGTCATCACCGGTAAGGACAAGGGCAAGCAGGGCAAGGTCGTCGTGGCCATGCCCAGCGAGAACCGCGTTCTTGTCGAGGGTGTCAACCGGGTCAAGAAGCACACCAAGGCCGGCCAGACCGCTCGCGGTTCGCAGACCGGTGGCATTGTCACGACCGAGGCCCCGATCCACGTGAGCAACGTTCAGCTCGTCGTGGAGAAGGACGGCAAGAAGGTCGTCACGCGCGTCGGCTACCGCTTCGATGAGAACGGCAACAAGATCCGCGTTGCCAAGCGGACGGGTGAGGACATCTGATGGCTACCACTCCGCGTCTCAAGACGAAGTACCGCGAGGAAATCTCGGGCAAGCTGCGTGAGGAGTTCTCCTACGAGAACGTCATGCAGGTTCCCGGCCTCACCAAGATCGTGGTCAACATGGGTGTGGGCGACGCCGCCCGCGACTCCAAGCTGATCGATGGCGCCATCCGCGACCTCACCACGATCACGGGCCAGAAGCCCGCCGTCACCAAGGCTCGCAAGTCCATCGCGCAGTTCAAGCTGCGTGAGGGCCAGCCGATCGGCGCCCACGTCACCCTCCGTGGTGACCGCATGTGGGAGTTCCTGGACCGCACCCTGTCGCTCGCGCTCCCGCGCATCCGCGACTTCCGTGGTCTGTCCCCGAAGCAGTTCGACGGTCGGGGCAACTACACCTTCGGTCTCACGGAGCAGGTCATGTTCCACGAGATCGACCAGGACAAGATCGACCGCGTCCGGGGTATGGACATCACCGTGGTCACCACGGCGACCAACGACGACGAGGGCCGCGCCCTCCTCCGTCACCTCGGCTTCCCCTTCAAGGAGGCGTGACCGAGATGGCGAAGAAGTCTCTGATCGCGAAGGCCGCGCGCAAGCCGAAGTTCGCGGTTCGCGCGTACACCCGCTGCAACCGCTGCGGCCGTCCGCACTCCGTTTACCGCAAGTTCGGCCTCTGCCGCGTGTGCCTTCGTGAGATGGCTCACCGTGGCGAGCTGCCGGGCGTGACCAAGAGCTCCTGGTAACAACCCACTTGGGTTGACCAGGGCTCTCGGTAAGCATCAAGGATGGCGGGGCCCAGCCACTCACTCGCGTAGAGTTGAAGGGTTGGGCGCCCGCCGCCCATGACCGTCTTACTACGCCGTAGGTCCCCGCGCCGCACCCGTCCCGACACCAGTTCGGGGAGAGGGATGGCGCAGATAGGAAACCACGGCGAGAGAGGCCGAAGGCCAAACATGACCATGACCGATCCGATCGCAGACATGCTGACCCGTCTGCGGAACGCGAACTCGGCTTACCACGACACCGTGGCTATGCCCCACAGCAAGATCAAGGCGCACATCGCCGAGATCCTGCAGCAGGAGGGCTACATCGCCGGCTGGAAGGTCGAGGACGCCGAGGTCGGCAAGTCCCTCGTCCTGGACCTGAAGTTCGGTCCGAACCGTGAGCGCTCCATCGCGGGCATCAAGCGGATCTCGAAGCCGGGCCTCCGGGTCTACGCAAAGTCCACCAACCTGCCGAAGGTCCTCGGCGGCCTGGGCGTGGCGATCATCTCCACGTCCCACGGTCTCCTGACCGGCCAGCAGGCCAGCAAGAAGGGCGTGGGTGGGGAAGTCCTCGCCTACGTCTGGTAATCGGGAACGGAGGAATAGCTAATGTCGCGTATTGGCAAGCTGCCCATCCAGGTTCCCGCTGGTGTGGACGTCACCATCGATGGCCGTGACGTGCAGGTGAAGGGCCCCAAGGGCGCCCTGAACATCTCTCTGTCCGCCCCCATCGAGATCGTCAAGGGCGAGGACGGCACCCTTCAGGTGACCCGTCCCAACGACGAGCGTCAGAACAAGGCCCTCCACGGCCTGTCCCGCACGCTGGTGGCGAACATGATCACCGGCGTGACCCAGGGCTACGTGAAGAAGCTCGAGATCAGCGGTGTCGGTTACCGCGTTGTCGCCAAGGGCTCCAACCTGGAGTTCTCCCTCGGCTACAGCCACCCGATCCTGATCGAGGCCCCCGAAGGCATCACCTTCAAGGTTGAGGCTCCGACCAGGTTCTCGGTCGAGGGCATCGACAAGCAGAAGGTCGGCGAGGTCGCCGCGAAGATCCGCAAGCTGCGGAAGCCCGACCCGTACAAGGCCAAGGGCGTCAAGTACGAGGGCGAAGTCATCCGCCGCAAGGTCGGAAAGGCGGGTAAGTAAGCCATGGCATACGGTGTGAAGATCGCCAAGGGCGACGCGTACAAGCGCGCCGCCAAGGCCCGCCGCCACATCCGCATCCGGAAGAACATTTCGGGTACGGCCGAGCGCCCGCGCCTCGTCGTGACGCGTTCCAACCGCGGTATCACCGCTCAGGTCATCGACGACATCAAGGGTCACACCCTGGCGTCGGCGTCGCACCTGGACGCGTCGATCCGTGGTGGCGAGGGCGACAAGGGCGCCCAGGCCAAGAAGGTCGGCGCCCTGGTTGCCGAGCGTGCCAAGGCCGCCGGTGTCGAGGCCGTCGTGTTCGACCGCGGTGGCAACCAGTACGCCGGGCGCATTGCCGCTCTGGCGGACGCCGCCCGCGAAGCCGGGCTGAAGTTCTAAGCCCCGGTTCCGGAGCTAGCGGACGTAACAGAGAGAGGTAATTCCAATGGCTGGACCCCAGCGCCGCGGAAGCGGTGCCGGTGGCGGCGAGCGGCGGGACCGGAAGGGCCGTGACGGTGGCGCTGCCGCCGAGAAGACCGCATACGTTGAGCGCGTAGTCGCGATCAACCGCGTCGCCAAGGTTGTCAAGGGTGGTCGCCGCTTCAGCTTCACCGCGCTGGTCGTGGTGGGCGACGGTGACGGCACGGTCGGTGTCGGTTACGGCAAGGCCAAGGAAGTTCCGGCTGCCATCGCCAAGGGCGTGGAAGAGGCCAAGAAGAACTTCTTCAAGGTCCCCCGTATCCAGGGCACCGTCCCGCACCCGATCACGGGCGAGAAGGCGGCCGGTGTCGTCCTGCTCAAGCCTGCTTCCCCCGGTACCGGTGTTATCGCCGGTGGCCCGGTGCGAGCGGTGCTCGAGTGTGCCGGCATCCACGACATCCTGTCGAAGTCGCTCGGTTCTTCGAACCCGATCAACATCGTGCACGCCACGGTGGAGGCCCTCAAGGGACTGTCCCGTCCCGAGGAGATCGCCGCCCGTCGTGGTCTGCCGCTGGAGGACGTCGCCCCCGCCGCACTGCTGCGGGCGCGTGCAGGGGCGGGTGCGTAATGGCTCGCCTCAAGGTCACGCAGGTCAAGTCCTACATCGGCAGCAAGCAGAACCACCGCGACACCCTGCGTTCGCTCGGGCTCAAGCGCCTGAACGACGTGGTTGTCAAGGAGGACCGCCCCGAGATCCGCGGCATGGTGCAGACCGTCCGCCACCTCGTGACGGTCGAGGAGGTCGACTGACATGGCGGAGCAGAACCCGCTGAAGGTCCACAACCTCCGTCCCGCCCCGGGCGCCAAGACCGCCAAGACCCGTGTCGGTCGTGGTGAGGCGTCGAAGGGTAAGACGGCTGGTCGCGGTACCAAGGGCACGAAGGCCCGTTACCAGGTTCCGGAGCGCTTCGAGGGTGGCCAGATGCCCCTCCACATGCGCCTCCCGAAGCTGAAGGGCTTCAAGAACCCCGCCCACAAGCAGTTCCAGGTCGTGAACCTGGACAAGCTGGCCGCGCTCTACCCGCAGGGTGGCGAGGTCACGGTGGCCGACCTGGTCGCCAAGGGCGCTGTTCGCAAGAACGAGCTCGTCAAGGTCCTTGGCCAGGGCGAGATCTCCGTGGCGCTGCAGGTGACGGTTGACGCCGTCTCCGGCTCCGCCCAGGAGAAGATTGCCGCCGCCGGCGGCACCGTCACCGAGCTCATCTGAGTTCGTTGATCTGACAACCGGGGATGTCCCAATAGGGGCATCCCCGGTTGGTCGTTCCTAGGGGGGCATGGTCGCCGGTAAGGTGGCGTGCACTGTTAACTTCCGCGCGGACTCTGCCCGCGCGGATTTTGGCTGACTCTACGTATTCGTCGAACCTCAAGACCGTCACCTCTCACGCAGCAACGTGGGGGGCGCAGGAGGCACCGTGCTCACCGCGTTCGCCCGGGCGTTCAAGACGCCCGACCTGCGCAAGAAGCTGCTCTTCACGCTGGGCATCATGGTCCTCTTCCGGCTGGGGGCCCACATCCCCGTACCGGGGGTCGACTACCGCAATGTCCAGACGTGTATGGACCAGGCCAAGAGTGGGCAGGGCCTTTTCGGCCTCGTGAACATGTTCAGCGGTGGTGCGCTGCTTCAGATCACGATCTTCGCGCTCGGGATCATGCCGTATATCACGGCCAGTATCATCCTCCAACTGCTCACCGTGGTCATTCCGCGGCTCGAAGCCCTCAAGAAGGAGGGCCAGTCCGGGCAGACCAAGATCACGCAGTACACGCGGTATCTGACCGTCGCCCTCGCCATCCTCCAGGGCACCGGCCTCGTGGCCACGGCCCGTAGCGGTGCGCTCTTCGGCAACTGCACCGTCGGGAACCAGATCGTCCCCAACCAGTCGATCTTCACCACGGTCGTCATGGTCATCACCATGACCGCCGGCACCTCGCTGATCATGTGGCTCGGTGAGCTGATCACCGACCGCGGCATCGGCAACGGCATGTCCATCCTGATGTTCACGTCCATCGCCGCCGGCTTCCCGGGCGCGCTGTGGGCCATCAAGATGCAGGGCAAGCTGCTCGGTGGCTGGCTGGAGTTCAGCCTGGTGATCCTGTGCGGCCTCGCGATGGTCGCGCTGGTGGTCTTCGTCGAGCAGGCTCAGCGCCGCATTCCCGTCCAGTACGCGAAGCGCATGATCGGCCGCCGTTCCTACGGCGGTACGTCCACCTACATCCCGCTGAAGGTGAACCAGGCGGGTGTGATCCCCGTCATCTTCGCCTCGTCGCTGCTCTACATCCCGGCGCTGCTGGTGCAGTTCACCGGCTCCAAGGCGGACTGGGCGCAGTGGGTCCAGGCCAACCTGGTCAAGGGTGACCACCCGATCTACATGGCCACGTACTTCCTGCTGATCGTCTTCTTCGCGTTCTTCTATGTCGCCATCTCCTTCAACCCCGAAGAAGTTGCCGACAATATGAAGAAGTATGGTGGATTCATCCCGGGGATCCGGGCTGGCCGTCCCACCGCGGAGTACCTGAGCTACGTGCTGAACCGCATCACGTGGCCGGGGTCGCTGTACCTGGGTCTGATCGCGCTGGTGCCCACCGTGGCACTGGTCACACTGAACGCAAATCAGAACTTCCCGTTCGGTGGAACCAGCATCCTGATCATCGTGGGTGTCGGTCTGGAGACTGTGAAGCAGATCGAGAGCCAGCTTCAGCAGCGCAACTACGAAGGGTTCCTCCGCTGATGCGAATCGTCCTCGTCGGGCCGCCCGGCGCCGGCAAGGGTACGCAGGCCGCGTACCTCGCCAAGAATCTCGCGATCCCGCACATCTCGACGGGCGACCTCTTCCGGGCGAACATCAGCCAGGGCACGCCGCTCGGCCAGAAGGCCCAGGAGTACATGCGCGCCGGCCAGCTCGTGCCGGACGAGGTCACCATCGGGATGGCCAAGGACCGTATGGAGCAGGAGGACGCCGCCGAGGGCTTCCTGCTGGACGGCTTCCCGCGCAACCTCGCCCAGGCGGAGGCGCTGGACACCATCCTCAAGGCGGACGGGCTCGGGCTCGACGCCGTCCTGGACCTGGAGGTCCCGGAGGACGAGGTCGTCAAGCGCATCGCCGGTCGCCGGATGTGCCGCAAGGCCAGCAGCCACATCTTCCACGTGATCTACAACCCGCCGGCCGCGGAGGGTGTCTGCGACACCTGCGGCGGCGAGCTGTACCAGCGTGAGGACGACTCCGAGGACACGGTCCGCAAGCGCCTCGAGGTCTACCACAGCGAGACCGAGCCGATCATCGACTACTACAAGGCCCAGGGCCTGGTGGTGACGATCTCGGCCCTCGGCAAGGTCGCCGAGGTCACTCAGCGCGCGATGGAGGCCCTCCCGTCCCGGGAGGCCTGAGTCCGTCGGTCACGGCCGCGATGCCCCTCGGGGTGTCGCGGCCGTAGTGTTTGTCCGAGCAGCATTTCGATGCAGTAATTCGATGCAGTTTTCGATGGAACAGCCAGGAAGGCGTCGTCATGGTCGAGATCAAGACCCCTGAGCAGATCGCGAAGATGCGCGAGGCGGGGCTGGTCGTCGCCGCCATCCACGCGGCCACCCGGGAGGCCGCGGTGCCCGGTGCCACCACCAGGGACCTGGACGAGGTCGCCCGCAAGGTGCTCGCCGAGCACGGCGCCAAGTCGAACTTCCTCGGCTACGGCGGTTTCCCCGCCACGATCTGCACCTCGGTGAACGAGGTCGTCGTCCATGGCATCCCGGACGAGAAGACCGTCCTCAAGGACGGCGACATCATCTCCATCGACGCCGGCGCGATCGTGGACGGCTGGCACGGTGACGCGGCCTTCACGGCCTTCGTGGGCACCGGTCACGCTCCGGAGCTGATCGAGCTCTCCCGGGTGACCGAGGAGTCCATGTGGGCCGGCATCGCGGCCGTGCGCAACGGCAACCGGCTCGTGGACATCTCCAAGGCGATCGAGGGCTACATCCGCCGCCAGCCCCGTCCGTCCTCCGGGAAGTACGGGATCATCGAGGACTACGGCGGGCACGGCATCGGCTCCGAGATGCACATGGACCCCCACCTGCTGAACTACGTCTCCCGCAAGCGCGGCAAGGGCCCGAAGCTGGTCCCGGGCTTCTGCATCGCGATCGAGCCCATGGTGAGCCTGGGCACGGCGAAGACGCACGTCCTGGCGGACGACTGGACGGTCCTCACGGACGACAAGAGCTGGTCCTCCCACTGGGAGCACTCCGTCGCCCTCACGGAGCAGGGCCCGCTGGTCCTGACGGCCGTGGACGGTGGCCGGGCGAAGCTGGCGGAATACGGCGTGACGGCGGCGCCGGACCCGCTGGCCTGAGCCCCCTCCCATCCGGACGGAGTCCGGCGCAGCCGCCCGAAGCTTGTGAGGCGCCCCGGCGCCGAGCCCGCGAGGGCGGCGTCGGGAGGATCGGTCCCGCCGGCGTAAGGATCTTCGCGGTCGGGCAAGCACCCTGGATTAGGCTTTTCGTTTGCCCTGACGTAGACTGATGCGTCGGCTCTCGTGTATCCGCATGCCCGCGTGCATATGGGAGAGTCGATCAAGGTAGCCGATTCGAAAGGCGAAGCGTGGCCAAGAAGCAAGGTGCCATCGAGATCGAGGGCACCGTGATCGAGTCTCTGCCGAACGCCATGTTCAAGGTGGAGCTCCAGAACGGTCACAAGGTCCTCGCGCACATCAGCGGCAAGATGCGGATGCACTACATCCGCATCCTCCCGGATGACCGGGTCGTCGTGGAGCTGTCTCCCTACGACCTGACGCGTGGCCGGATCGTCTACCGCTACAAGTAGATCTTGTCGACGCCCCGCTTCCGGCGGGGCGACGGCACTGACCCGGAGAACCTCACATCCCATGAAGGTCAAGCCGAGCGTCAAGAAGATCTGCGACAAGTGCAAGGTGATCCGCCGTCACGGCCGGGTCATGGTCATCTGCGACAACCTGCGCCACAAGCAGCGCCAGGGCTGATCGCAGAACCTGCACTCCGCAGTTCTTCGCGCGACGCGAGCAATACATGTACATACGCAGTGCCCACCTAGCCCCGACAAGGGGTCGGTGACACCTCCGGCGGGGGCCGGGGACCTGGTCCGTACCGCCTAACCCTTTTTCAGGGGGGCCGGCGGCCATGGAGTGGCATTGCGGAAGACCCCCGACACCAAACAGGAGCCATTCAATGGCACGCGTTTCCGGTGTTGACATCCCGCGCGAAAAGCGCGTGGAGGTCGCACTCACCTACGTCTTCGGCATCGGCCGCACGCTGGCGCAGGAGACCCTCGCCGCCACCGGTGTGAACCCGAACACCCGCGTTCGCGACCTGGTCGAGGAGGACCTGGTCAAGATCCGCGAGTACGTGGACGCCAACATCAAGACCGAGGGTGACCTCCGTCGTGAGGTTCAGGCCGACATCCGCCGCAAGGTCGAGATCGGCTGCTACCAGGGTCTGCGTCACCGCCGCGGTCTGCCGGTCCACGGTCAGCGCACCAGCACGAACGCTCGTACCCGTAAGGGCCCGCGTCGCGCCATCGCCGGCAAGAAGAAGCCGGGCAAGAAGTAGTCCACAGCGGACGCTCATCAGCGGTCTTCGCTGTAGGACCGACCACCTCCCTCTCCATTCAGGAGTAAGACATGCCCCCCAAGGGACGTCAGGGCGCTGCCAAGAAGGTGCGCCGCAAGGAAAAGAAGAACGTCGCTCACGGCCACGCGCACATCAAGAGCACGTTCAACAACACCATCGTTTCGATCACGGACCCGTCCGGCAACGTGATCTCCTGGGCCTCCGCCGGCCACGTCGGCTTCAAGGGCTCCCGCAAGTCCACTCCGTTCGCCGCGCAGATGGCCGCCGAGTCGGCTGCCCGTCGCGCGCAGGAGCACGGCATGCGCAAGGTTGACGTCTTCGTCAAGGGCCCGGGCTCCGGTCGTGAGACCGCCATCCGTTCGCTCCAGGCGACCGGCCTCGAGGTTGGCTCCATCCAGGACGTCACCCCGACCCCGCACAACGGCTGCCGTCCCCCGAAGCGCCGCCGCGTCTGACGCTGCGCCGTTTCGCACGGTTGTTCTGAGTGTCCGGGCGGTACGGCCCCTCTCGCGAGGAGCCGTACCGCCCGTACCCTTGCAGTAGCAGAGGACATCAAATAGTGGGTGTCCATGACTGAAGGATTCATCGCATGCTGATCGCTCAGCGCCCCTCGCTGACCGAAGAGGTCGTCGACGAGTTCCGCTCGCGGTTCGTGATCGAGCCGCTGGAGCCGGGCTTCGGCTACACCCTCGGCAACTCCCTGCGTCGTACGCTCCTCTCCTCGATCCCGGGTGCGGCGGTCACGTCCATCCGCATCGACGGTGTCCTGCACGAGTTCACCACCGTGCCGGGCGTCAAGGAGGACGTCACCGACCTCATCCTGAACATCAAGCAGCTGGTCGTCTCCTCGGAGCACGACGAGCCGGTCGTGATGTACCTGCGCAAGCAGGGCCCGGGTCTGGTCACCGCCGCCGACATCGCCCCGCCGGCCGGCGTCGAGGTGCACAACCCCGACCTGGTCCTGGCGACCCTGAACGCCAAGGGCAAGCTGGAGATGGAGCTGACCGTCGAGCGCGGTCGCGGCTACGTCTCCGCCGTCCAGAACAAGCAGGTGGGCCAGGAGATCGGCCGTATCCCGGTCGACTCCATCTACTCGCCGGTTCTCAAGGTGACCTACAAGGTCGAGGCCACCCGTGTCGAGCAGCGCACCGACTTCGACAAGCTGATCGTCGACGTCGAGACCAAGCAGGCCATGCGCCCGCGCGACGCCATGGCGTCCGCCGGTAAGACCCTGGTCGAGCTGTTCGGTCTGGCCCGCGAGCTCAACATCGACGCCGAGGGCATCGACATGGGCCCGTCCCCGACGGACGCCGCCCTGGCCGCCGACCTGGCGCTGCCGATCGAGGAGCTCGAGCTCACCGTTCGCTCCTACAACTGCCTCAAGCGCGAGGGCATCCACTCCGTGGGTGAGCTCGTCGCCCGTTCCGAGGCCGACCTGCTCGACATCCGCAACTTCGGTGCGAAGTCGATCGACGAGGTCAAGGCGAAGCTGGCCGGCATGGGCCTGGCCCTCAAGGACAGCCCGCCCGGATTCGACCCGACCGCCGCCGCCGACGCCTTTGGCGCCGACGACGACGCGGACGCGGGTTTTGTGGAGACCGAGCAGTACTGATCGGTCTTCGGCCGCCGGTCGGCTTCGGCTGATCGCGCCGTTCCCCGCGCCCCTTAGGGGGTGCGGGGTCTCCGACGGGCAACCGCCCGCTCGGATACTGACTCCGGTACCTGATACGGCCGGGGCAGACACCAAGGAGAAACACCATGCCGCGTCCCACCAAGGGTGCCCGCCTGGGCGGCAGCGCCGCGCACGAGCGTCTGCTGCTTGCGAACCTCGCCAAGTCGCTCTTCGAGCACGGCCGCATCACGACGACCGAGGCCAAGGCCCGCCGCCTGCGTCCGGTCGCCGAGCGCCTGATCACCAAGGCGAAGAAGGGCGACATCCACAACCGTCGCCAGGTGCTGCAGACGATCACCGACAAGGGCATCGTCCACACCCTCTTCACCGAGATCGCTCCGCGCTTCGCCGAGCGTCCGGGTGGTTACACCCGTATCACCAAGATCGGCAACCGTCGTGGCGACAACGCCCCGATGGCTGTGATCGAGCTGGTCGAGGGTGAGATCGCCAAGAAGGCGACCGTCGCCGAGGCCGAGGCCGCCACCAAGCGTGCGGTCAAGGAGTCCGAGGCCGCCGCCGAGGCTCCGGCCGAGGAGTCGAAGGACGCCTGACGCGTCTGACGTGTCAGTGACGGGCCCGCCCCTTTTCGGGGGCGGGCCCGTCCCGCATTCTGAGAGGAAACACTCGGTGAGTGACGAGGTTGAGCCCGGTTTCGTACGGGTGCGGCTGGACCTGTCGTACGACGGCAAGGACTTCTCCGGCTGGGCCAAGCAGCGTGAGGGTCAGCGCACCGTGCAGGGTGAGCTCGAGGCCGCGATCCGGACCGTGACCCGGTCCAAGGAGACGTACGAGCTGACGGTCGCCGGCCGTACGGACTCGGGCGTCCACGCCCGGGGCCAGGTCGCGCATGTCGATCTTCCGGCGGAGGTTTGGGCCGAGCACGAGGACAAACTGCTGCGTCGACTGGCCGGGCGGCTGTCGCACGACGTACGGGTCTGGCGTGCGGCCGAGGCCCCGGCCGGGTTCAACGCGCGGTTCTCCGCGATCTGGCGGCGGTACGCCTACCGGGTCGTCGACCACGTGGCCGGGGTGGACCCGCTGCTGCGGGGTCATGTGCTGTGGCACGACTGGCCGGTGGACGTGGACGCGATGAACGAGGCGTCCCGCGCGCTGCTGGGTGAGCACGACTTCGCCGCGTACTGCAAGAAGCGCGAGGGTGCGACGACCATCCGTACGCTTCAGCAGCTGAGCTGGGAGCGGGACGCGTCGGGTGTCGTGACGGCGACCGTGCGGGCGGATGCCTTCTGCCACAACATGGTGCGGTCGCTGGTGGGCGCGCTGCTGTTCGTCGGCGACGGTCACCGGGGAGTGGACTGGCCGGGGCAGGTGCTCGCGGCGGGTGTGCGGGATTCGGCGGTGCATGTGGTGCGGCCGCACGGGCTGACGCTGGAGGAGGTCGGATATCCGGCGGACTCGGAGCTCGCGGCGCGGAATCTTGCGGCGCGGAACAAGAGGACGCTGCCCGGGGCGGGTTGCTGCTAGAGCGTTGTCCTCGAACGCCGGACGGGCTGCTGTGCTTTGTCCTCAAGCGCCGGACGGGCTGGGATGAGCCCGTCCGGCGTTTGTGTCAGGGGAGATTCACCGCCAGATCACTCGTCACCGTGAAATACGGCCGTACCCCCGCCAGCACCGGATAGATGTCCGTCTTGTTCCGGTCGACGATGTCCCCCACCAGCCGGCCGATCCGGATCGGTGCCGCATCCGGTGCCACCCGTAGCGCCAGGTCCCATGTGGCGGCTTCCTCTCCGCCGCGCGCCTCGCGCAGCCGCTCGTACGGCAGCGTCGCCCTGAATGCCGCGGCCTCCAGGACCTCGATTTCCGCTGTCACCTCCGACGCCGCATCACCGCGCGGGGTGCCGACCAACAGTGGTGTCCCACCCGCGAACTCGGCGCCGTACAGCGTGCCTTCGACCGTGAGCGTGCCTTCGGTCGCCCTCAGTGCGCGCGCCTCCGCGTGGCCGTCGCGGTGCCAGGCGCGGAGGGCCAGGTAGCCGTCGACGGTGGCGTAGGGGATCCACCAGGTGAAGGGGGCGCCCGGCAGCGGGGCGAGGGTCAACAGGCGGCGGCCTTCCGGGAGATGGGCGATCACGCGGCGGCGGGCGCGGTCGTCGGCGCGGACCACGTGGAGGTCCCATCGGCCCTCGCCCAGGCGGAGTTCGGACCGCTTCAGGACGGCGGTCCAGGGGGCGCCCGTCCCGGTCGGGGGCTCCAGGGGGGCCGCGAACGGTTTGTTCTCCTTGCGTCGTGTGACGGTCAGGGAGAGGTTTTCCCCGCTGACGCCCTTCGGGTCCACCGAAACGACGATGTCTCCCTCGGAGTTGACGCGACAGGAGGCGAGCGGACGCAGCGGTTTGCGGACGACGATGTCCTTGAGGACCTTCTTCTCGCGCGGGGGCGCCGGTTGGCGGCGCAGTGGCCGTACGAGCCTGCCGACGGTCCGGCGGAGGCGCCGGGCGAGCGGCGGCCGGGCCGGTGTCGTGGCGGCGGCCTGTGCGTCGCCGGCGCGGCGGGGACGGCCCAGGCTGTCGATGAGCTCCAGGTAGGCGTCGGCGATGCGTTCGGGCGCGTAGCGCTGGGCGGAGATCCGGGCGGCGGCGCCCATGGTGCGGCGGAGTTCGTCGTCCTCGATCAGTTTGAGCAGGCCCTTGGCGATGGCGTCGCTGTCGCCGACGGGGACGAGCAGGCCGTCCTCGCCGTCGCTGATGATCTCGCCGGGGCCGTGCGGGCAGTCGGTGGCGACGACGGGGACGCCGCAGCCCATGGCCTCGACGATCGTCATGCCGAAGGACTCCTCGCGGGAGGTCACGGCGGCGATGGAACCCTTGGCCCACTCGGTTTCGATGGGGGAGTGGGCGCCCATGAGCGTCAGTGACTCGTTGAGGCCGAGTCTGTCGATCTGGGCGCGGAGTTTGGCCTGTTCGGGGCCGCGGCCGTAGAGGCGCAGCTTCCAGTCGGGGTGCGCGGCGGCGACGGCGGCCCAGGCGCTGACCAGCAGGTCGTAGCGCTTGACGGGGATGAGCCGTCCTGCGGCGACCACCAACTTGCTGTCGGGGTCGGCGGTTTCGACCTCGGACGGCGGGCAGCCGTTGGGGATGCATACGATCTTCGTTTTGATGCCCGGGAGTTGCTCCCGGTGGGTGACGGCGTCGGCCTCGGAGACCGTGGTGTGGGCGTCGAGGTGGGGAATGGACGCGTCCTGGTAGGCGCGGATGGCGGCCTCGTGGGTGCCGTAGATCCGGTGCTCCTGGCCGATCCGCAGATAGCGGTCCTGGCCGAACTCGGCCAGATACATGACGAGTCCGGGACGGGTGGCGATGACGACGTCCGCGTCGGTCGCGGCGAGGTGTGCGGCGACCCGCTGGTCGGTGAGCGCGCTGAAGTGCGCGCCCTTGGCCTCGACGGGCGGGATGTAGTGGCTGTCCTGGGCGAGGAGGGCGTTGTCGACGTCGGAGCCCTTGTCGGGGCGCTGGTCGATGAGGTTGATCAGCCGTACCCCGGGGTGGAGGGTCAGCCGGGGCTTCTCGCCGCTGCGGATGACGGACACGATCTCCACGTCGTGCCGGGCGGCGAGGGCGCCCGCCACATTGAAAGTGGAGCGGATGGTTCCGCCGATGCCATAGGCGTTCTGCAAAAGGAAAGAGATCTTCATGGCGGGTGGTGTCCGGCTCTTCGCTTGGAGTTCGGCCCGACCGGCCGGAGCTCTGTGCGGCTCGAACCGCCGGTGAGACCGTAGGGCGGGGCTTCCGTTGCCTGCGCAGCCTACATTGTGGCCTGGGTCACGTCGCAAGGAGCCATGAGGGGCGCCGCTCGGCGGGCGCCGCGAACTGGAGGGCAGGGCGGACGTCATGAGGGTGGACGTGATGAGGGTGAAGGGTAAACGGAAGCTGACGGCCTCCCCCGTAGGGGTGTTGGCGGCCCTGCTGTTGCTGGCCGGCTGCTCCGGTGTCGGTGGGGGCAGGCCGGGCGAGGGCAAGAACGAGGTCCGGGGCGCCGAAGCGCCCCCGGTCGTACGGGTGTTCAGCGCCGACCAGCTCAAACACGTGGCGCTGGAGTCGCGGGAGGTGCCCGGCTTCGTTCTCGAACGGGCCTCCGAGGGCACCGCCGGGCACGGGCTGCCCGGCACGGACCGGCTCGACTGCCGCCCGCTGGTGCTGGCCCTGGGGCCGCGACAGGAGCCCGCGCCCGTGGCCTCGCTCGTACGGACGTTCTCCAAGTCCTCGCGGGAGCACGGCTTCCAGGGGCTGCTGGGGACGGTCCGGGTCTCGGCCTACGCGGACGACGGGGCGCGCGTCACGCTACGGGAGCTGCGCCGGGCCGTGTCCGACTGCGCCGGGGGCTTCGCGATGCGCACGGGGGAGGGGCAGCCCCAGCGGTTCGAGGCGGTGACGGCGCTGCCCGCGCCCCGGCTGGGGGCGGAGGCGCTGGCGTACCGCATGGTCAACGCGGCCGAGGGGGCGCCGAGTCTGGTGACGGTGGTGCGCAGCGGATCCACCCTGTCGATGTTCTTCGCCACGCACCTGTCCGACCCCGGTGCGGTGGAGATCCCGCCGGCGCTGGTGGCGGCGCAGGTCGCGAAGGTCGAGCGGCTGCTGCGGGCGGAGCGTCCGCCCACCGCGGCCCCCGCGGACGGCGACCCGGCGGAGGGCGGCGAGGGCGCCGAGGAGGGAGACGGTGAGGTCCAGGAGTGACGTCCGGGGGTGACGTCCCGGGGTGACGTCCCGGAGTGAGGCGAGGCGGCCCGGGTGCCCGGTCAGGCCTGCGGCTTGGCCGAGGGCTTCCCGGACGGCTTGGGCGAGGCCGCCGCGGCCGCCTGGGCGTTGGCGCGGGCCATGATGCGGCGGAAGGTGTAGCCCGCCACGTCCCGGCCGGCCTGGAGGGCCTTGGTGTCCTCCGACGTGACGGCGGAGCCGTTGGTGAAGCCGGCGATGGTGAAGTACGCGTAGCGGCCCTCGGCGTTGGCGCTCAGCCGGCAGGCCGTGCCCTGGCAGAAGGACGCCGCGTCCTCGCCGGTCAGGGGGGCGATGTTGCCGGTGGACTGCTCCTTGGCCTTGTCCGCGGCGGCCTTGGTGTCGAAGACGGCGACGCCGACGGTGACGGCGACCCCGTCCCGTACGTAGGTGGAGCGCAGCACCTGGCGGCAGCCGTTGTCGGCGAGGACCTGGCCCAGCCCGCCCTGGGCGACGGAGGCGCAGTCGGTGGCGGTGTCCTGGGCCGCCCGCTTGTAGGCGCGCTTGTCCAGCGACGGCCTGGAGTGCGGGAAGAGCGTCTTGACGGTGAGCGGCGCGGTGTCCTTCTCCTGGCTGGATATGAACTCGCGCGGGTTGGGCGGCGGGGTCGCGGCCTTGGAGAACGTCGGCTCGGGGCTGCCGGCCGAGGCGCTGGGCAGCTTCTCGGCGGCGGGCAGGTTCTTGTCGCCCTTGTCGGACAGCACCACGGCCGAGGCCACGATCGCGGCGACCGCGGCCGTGGCCAGGACGCCGCCGCCGATCAGCAGCCACTTGCGGCGGCGGTCCCGGTCGGCGGTGTCGGCCAGCGCGGCCCAGTCGGGCGTGCCGTCGGCCTGCGGCTGTGCCCAGGGCTGCGGGTGCGCCTGCGGCTGGGCCTGAGGGGGCTGCTGGGCGGCCGGGTACGGCTGCTGGGGCGGGAGGGGGGCCGCCTGGGGCTGCCCGGGGTGGGGCTGCGCCGGCTGCCGCGGTGGCAGGGCCTGAGCCGGTTGCCCGGGCTGCCCGGGCTGCTGGGGTGGCGCCCCCCAAGGCGTGGCGCGCGGCCCGGAATCCCCCTGGGCCCCGTACGGCCCACCCTGCCCAAAGCTCATGGCGTGCATCGTAAACCGGTTGGTCACCGCCCCGGGAGCCGCGACAATCACCCTCATGGGACATGTGGAAGCGGCACACCTTGAGTACGACCTCCCCGACGGGAGGCGGTTGCTCGACGACGTGTCCTTCCGGGTGGGGGAAGGGGCCGCGGTGGCCCTCGTGGGGGCCAACGGCGCCGGCAAGACCACCCTGCTGCGGCTGATCTCCGGTGAGCTCAAGCCGCACGGCGGCTCGGTCACCGTCTCCGGCGGCCTGGGCGTGATGCCGCAGTTCGTGGGCTCCGTCCGGGACGACCGTACGGTCCGTGACCTGCTGGTGTCCGTCGCCCAGCCGGGCATCCGGCAGGCCGCGCGGGCGGTCGACGCGGCCGAGGTCGCGATCATGGAGCGGGACGACGAGGCCGCGCAGATGGCCTACGCCCAGGCGCTCAGCGACTGGGCCGAGGCCCGGGGCTACGAGGCCGAGACCACCTGGGACATGTGCACCATGGCCGCCCTCGGCGTTTCCTATGAGAAGGCCCAGTGGCGCCAGGTGCGCACCCTCTCCGGCGGCGAGCAGA
This sequence comes from Streptomyces sp. NPDC037389, assembly GCF_040636475.1. Lineage (NCBI taxonomy): Bacteria > Bacillati > Actinomycetota > Actinomycetes > Kitasatosporales > Streptomycetaceae > Streptomyces > Streptomyces sp. NPDC037389. The sequence goes on along the minus strand of NZ_JBEZUS010000005.1, from coordinate 294,049 downwards.
AGCGGCTCGTCCTGGAGGCGCTGCTGCGCGGCCCGGACGAGGTCCTGCTGCTGGACGAGCCGGACAACTATCTGGACGTCCCCGGCAAGCGCTGGCTGGAGGAGCGGCTGCGCGAGACCAAGAAGACGGTCCTCTTCGTCTCCCACGACCGCGAGCTGCTGGCCCGGTCCGCCGAGAAGATCATCAGTGTCGAGCCCGGCCCGGCCGGCAGTGACGTCTGGGTGCACGGCGGCGGCTTCGGGACGTACCACGAGGCCCGCAAGGAGCGCTTCGCCCGCTTCGAGGAGCTGCGCCGCCGCTGGGACGAGAAGCACGCCCAGCTGAAGAAGCTGGTGATCTCGCTGCGGCAGGCGGCGTCGGTCAGCCATGAGCTGGCCTCCCGCTACGCCGCCGCCCAGACCCGGCTGCGGAAGTTCGAGGAGGCGGGCCCGCCGCCGGAGCCCCCGCGCGAGCAGGACATCCGGATGCGGCTGCGCGGCGGGCGCACCGGCGTCCGGTCCGTGACCTGCGCCGGGCTGGAGCTGACCGGCCTGATGAACCCCTTCGACCTGGAGGTCTTCTACGGGGAGCGGGTCGCGGTGCTGGGCAGCAACGGCTCGGGCAAGTCCCACTTCCTCCGCCTCCTGGCCGGGGAGGGCGTGGCGCACACGGGCGCCTGGAAGCTGGGCGCCCGCGTCGTCCCCGGGCACTTCGCCCAGACCCACGCCCACCCCGAGCTCATGGGCCGCACGCTCGTCGACATCCTGTGGACCGAGCACTCCAAGGACCGGGGCGGCGCCATGTCGGTGCTGCGCCGGTACGAGCTGGAGCAGCAGGGCGACCAGGCCTTCGAGAAGCTCTCCGGCGGTCAGCAGGCCCGGTTCCAGATCCTGCTCCTGGAGCTCTCCGGCACCACGGCGCTGCTGCTGGACGAGCCGACGGACAACCTGGACCTGGAGAGCGCGGAGGCCCTCCAGGCGGGGCTGGAGGCCTATGAGGGGACGGTCCTGGCCGTCACCCACGACCGCTGGTTCGCTCGCGCGTTCGATCGCTTCGTGGTGTTCGGCGCGGACGGGCGGGTGCGGGAGGTGCCGGAGCCGGTGTGGGACGAGGCCCGGGTGGCCCGGGCGCGGTGACGCCGTCCGGCGGCCGGGCAGGGCACCGGTCGGACTGTGTGTTTTGACCCCGACGGTGGGGTCCCGGTACTCTACGAGTTCGTTATGCGTATTGGCTTGGTCGTTCTCACGCGAGGGGCCCTTACGCTGGTCCGCCGGGCTGATCGCCAGCGGCCTGCACGCGGGTTGCGTCCCCGTTGTGCGGCCTCTGCTGCGTGGTCTCTCTGGGGGACTGTGTCAGGACCCACTCACTGAAGAAGCGAAGGCTACGACCGTGCGTACGTTCAGCCCCAAGCCCGGCGATGTCCAGCGCCAGTGGCACATCATTGACGCGCAGGACGTCGTCCTGGGCCGTCTGGCCTCTCAGGCTGCCTCCCTGCTGCGTGGCAAGCACAAGACTGTGTACGCCCCGCACATGGACATGGGTGACTTCGTCGTCATCATCAACGCCGACAAGGTGCACCTGTCCGGTAACAAGAAGACCCAGAAGATGGCGTACCGCCACTCTGGCTTCCCGGGTGGTCTGCGCTCCGTCCGTTACGACGAGCTGCTCGACAAGAACCCCGAGAAGGCAGTCGAGAAGGCGATCAAGGGCATGCTGCCCAAGAACACCCTCGGCCGTCAGATGCTCTCGAAGCTGAAGGTGTACTCGGGCTCCGAGCACCCGCACGCTGCGCAGCAGCCGGTTCCGTTCGAGATCACCCAGGTCAAGCAGGGCTAAGTCCCGGCCACCGCCGAACCAGAAAGTCTGAGGAGAATCGTGGCTGAGACCACCGCCGAGATGCCGGTCGAGGGCGTCGAGGAGTACACCACCGAGACCGAGGTTGTTGAGTCGGAGTACACCTCCGAGTCCCTCGCGTCCCGCTTCGGCGACCCGCAGCCGGCCGCCGGCCTGGGCCGTCGCAAGAACGCCATTGCCCGCGTCCGGATCGTTCCGGGCACCGGCAAGTGGAAGATCAACGGTCGCACCCTTGAGGACTACTTCCCCAACAAGGTGCACCAGCAGGAAGTCAACGAGCCCTTCAAGGTGCTCGAGCTCGACGATCGCTACGACGTCATCGCCCGCATCGCGGGTGGCGGCGTCTCCGGTCAGGCCGGTGCCCTGCGCCTCGGCGTGGCCCGTGCGCTGAACGAGGCGGACGTGGACAACAACCGCGGCCCGCTGAAGAAGGCCGGCTTCCTGAAGCGCGACGACCGTGCGGTCGAGCGCAAGAAGGCCGGTCTGAAGAAGGCCCGCAAGGCTCCGCAGTACAGCAAGCGCTAAACAGCGGTTTTGCTGCACTGCTCGAACGCCCCGGCGACACGGTTCCGTGCCGCCGGGGCGTTCGGCCATTGTCGGCCCGGGGCGAAATACGGCGTTGATGCCGTGCAGGCGGCGTAGGCGTAAATGCGCCGGATGTGGCGTATATCTGATTACTGGAGGCGCCGCCCCGGTCCAGGACTCGACACCTCAAGCAAGGGGGCTCGTACCGGGCCCCGCACTCCCGCGTTTTTCGGAGGACACCAGTGGGACGACTCTTCGGTACGGACGGTGTGCGCGGCGTTGCCAACGCCGATCTGACGGCCGAGCTCGCGCTCGGACTGTCGGTGGCGGCGGCGCATGTGCTCGCCGAGGCGGGCACGTTCGAGGGACATCGCCCGATGGCGGTGGTCGGCCGTGATCCGCGGGCGTCCGGGGAGTTCCTGGAGGCCGCCGTGGTGGCCGGTCTCGCCAGCGCGGGCGTCGACGTGCTGCGGGTGGGCGTGCTGCCCACGCCGGCCGTCGCCTACCTGACCGGCGCGCTCGGCGCCGACCTCGGCGTGATGCTCTCCGCCAGCCACAACGCCATGCCCGACAACGGCATCAAGTTCTTCGCCCGCGGTGGCCACAAGCTCGCCGACGAGCTCGAGGACCGCATCGAGCGGACCTACCGCGCCCACGCCTCCGGCGAGCCCTGGGACCGGCCCACCGGCGCCGGCGTCGGCCGCGTCAAGGACTACGACCAGGGCTTCGACAACTACGTCGCCCACCTCATCGGCGTCCTGCCCAACCGCCTCGACGGCGTCAAGGTCGTCATCGACGGCGCCCACGGCGCGGCCTCCCGGGTCTCCCCCGAGGCCTTCTCGCGCGCCGGCGCCGAGGTCATCACCATCGGCACCGAGCCCGACGGCCTCAACATCAACCACGAGTGCGGCTCCACCCACCTGGACAAGCTGCGCGCCGCCGTCGTCGAGCACGGCGCCGACCTGGGCGTCGCCCACGACGGCGACGCCGACCGCTGCCTGGCCGTGGACCACAAGGGCAACGAGGTCGACGGCGACCAGATCCTCGCCGTCCTGGCCCTGGCGATGCGCGAGGCGGACTCGCTGCGCAAGAACACCGTCGTCGCCACCGTCATGTCCAACCTGGGCTTCAAGCTCGCCATGGAGCGCGAGGGCGTCCAGCTCGTCCAGACCGCCGTCGGCGACCGCTACGTCCTGGAGGAGATGAAGGCCAACGGCTTCGCCCTGGGCGGCGAGCAGTCCGGCCACGTCATCGTCCTGGACCACGCCACGACGGGCGACGGCACCCTCACCGGTCTGATGCTGGCCGCCCGCGTCGCCGCCACCGGCCGCTCGCTGGCCGACCTCGCCGGCGTCATGGAGCGCCTGCCGCAGGTCCTCATCAACGTCCGGAACGTCGACAAGGCCCGCGTCGGCACCTCGCAGGAGCTGGCCGCCGCCGTCAACGCCGCCGAGCGCGAGCTGGGCACGACGGGCCGGGTGCTGCTGCGCTCGTCCGGCACGGAGCCGCTGGTGCGCGTCATGGTCGAGGCCGCGGACCACGAGCAGGCGCGGAAGGTCGCGGAGCACCTCGCGGACGTCGTGAAGACGACGCTGGGCTAGTTCCCAGGTCCTCGAACGCCGGGCGGGCCGACTTGGTCGGCCCGCCCGGCGTTTTCGCTAAAGCTTCCGCAGCGAAAGCCGCTGCACCTTGTGGTCCGGCCCCTTCCGCAGGATCAGGTTCGACCTGCCGCGCGTCGGCGCCACGTTCTCGAGCAGGTTCGGCTTGTTGATCGTCCGCCAGTTGCGCCGCGCGTAGTCCAGCGCCTCGTCCTCCGACACCTGGGTGTACCGGCGGAAGTACGAGTCGGGGTCGTGGAAGGCCGTGGCGCGCAGCTTTCTGAAGCGGTCGTAGTACCAGCGCTCGATGTCCTCCGCGCGCGCGTCCACGTACACGCTGAAGTCGAAGAAGTCGGCCAGGCTCACCCGGGTGCGGCCGTCCTCGCCGGGGCGGGCCGGCTGGAGGACGTTGAGGCCCTCGATGATCAGGATGTCCGGCCGGTGCACGGTCAGCCGCTCGTCCGGCACGATGTCGTAGATCAGGTGGGAGTAGACGGGCGCCGACACCTCGTCCTTCCCGGCCTTCACATCCGCGACGAAGCGGGTCAGCGCCCGACGGTCGTAGGACTCGGGGAAACCTTTCCGCGACATCAGGCCCCGCCGCTGGAGCTCGGCGTTGGACAGCAGGAAGCCGTCCGTCGTGACCAGCTCCACCCGCGGGTGCTCGGGCCAGCGGGCCAGCAGCTCCCGCAGCAGCCGGGCCGTGGTCGACTTCCCCACCGCCACGCTGCCCGCCACGCCTATGACGAACGGCGTGCCGCGCTGCGCCCCCTTTTCCCCCAGGAAGGTGTTGAGCGCGCCGCGCAGGCTGCCCGTGGCGCCCACGTAGAGGTTGAGCAGGCGGGAGAGCGGGAGGTAGATGTCCCGGACCTCGTCCAGGTCGATGACGTCGCCCAGGCCGCGCAGCCGCTCGACCTCCTCGGCGGTCAGCGGCAGCGGGGTGTTCTCGCGCAGCGCGCTCCACTCCGTGCGGGTGAGGTCGACGAAGGGGGAGGAGTCCGCGCGGCGTCGGTGCTGCGGCTGGTCGGTCGTGGTCGGCACGGGCCCATTGTGCGCGTCGGTGACGGGACGATCACCGCCGGGTGGCGTTCACACCGTGACCGGTGGGGGCGATGTGGTGCCGGTGGGTGAAGTTTGCGCTGGGGTCTGTACTTACTCGCGAGTCAGGAATAGCGTCCAGCCCCCTGTCCCTCTCCCCACGCGAGGGGTTCCGTTGTTCGTTCTCCAGCTCGTGCTCCGCCGTGCCAGGAGGGGCGTACGACGTGTCGTACGCCCCCGCCGTAGCGTCCACGCGCCCGTCGGTACGCCCGCCGCGGGGGCCGTTGCCCCGCGCGACGCCTTCGCCGACCGGGTGCGCGGCGATCTGACCGCCCAGCTGCCGGACGAGGACCTCGGCCAGGACCTCGACGACTGCCTCGACCGGTACGTTCTCGGCAGCAAACCGCGCTGCGAGGAGGTCGAGTATCTGGAGCTGGTCCAGGACGCCATCGACCGGATCGAGCGCGGGCGTTGACCCACGGGCGCTGACACCGGGGCCGTACGCTTCCGTCCATGTGCGGAATCGTTGGCTATGTGGGAGGGCAGTGCGCCCTCGATGTCGTATTGGCGGGGCTGCGGCGGCTTGAGTACCGCGGCTATGACTCGGCCGGGGTGGCGGTCCTGGCCGACGGCGGGCTGGCCTCGGCGAAGAAGGCGGGCAAGCTCGCGAACCTGGAGAAGGAGCTGGCCGACCGCCCCCTCCCCTCCGGCTCGACCGGGATCGGCCACACGCGCTGGGCCACCCACGGCGGCCCCACCGACGCCAACGCCCACCCGCACCTGGACAACGCGGGCCGCGTCGCCGTCGTCCACAACGGCATCATCGAGAACTTCGCGGAGCTCCGGGCCGAGCTGGCCGAGCGCGGCCACGACCTCGGCTCCGAGACGGACACCGAGGTCGTCTCCCATCTGCTGGCGGAGACCTTCTCCTCCTGCGGCGACCTGGCCGAGTCCATGCGCCAGGTCTGCCGGCGGCTGGAGGGCGCCTTCACGCTCGTCGCCGTCCACGCCGACGACCCGGACGTGGTGGTGGGCGCCCGGCGCAACTCCCCGCTGGTGGTGGGCGTCGGCGACGGCGAGAACTTCCTCGCCTCCGACGTCTCCGCCTTCATCGCCCACACCCGGGAGGCGATCGAGCTCGGTCAGGACCAGGTCGTCGAGCTGCGCCGCGACGGCGTCCTCGTCACCGACTTCGACGGCGCCCCGGCCGACGGGAACACCCGCGCCTACCACGTCGACTGGGACGCCTCGGCCGCCGAGAAGGGCGGCTACGACTACTTCATGCTCAAGGAGATCGCCGAGCAGCCGAAGGCCGTCGCCGACACGCTGCTGGGCCGCATCGACGCCTCGGGCAGGCTCTCGCTCGACGAGGTCCGCATCCCCGCCTCCGTGCTGCGGGAGGTCGACAAGGTCGTCGTCGTGGCGTGCGGCACGGCGTACCACGCGGGTCTCATCGCCAAGTACGCCATCGAGCACTGGACCCGCATCCCCTGCGAGACGGAGCTGGCCAGCGAGTTCCGCTACCGCGACCCGATCCTCGACCAGCGCACGCTGGTGATCGCCATCAGCCAGTCCGGCGAGACCATGGACACCCTGATGGCCCTGCGGCACGCGCGCGAACAGGGCGCGAAGGTGCTCGCCATCTGCAACACCAACGGCTCGACGATCCCGAGGGAGTCGGACGCCGTCCTCTACACCCACGCCGGGCCGGAGGTCGCCGTCGCCTCGACGAAGGCCTTCCTGACCCAGCTCGTGGCCTGCTACCTGGTGGCGCTGTACCTCGGCCAGGTGCGGGGCACGAAGTGGGGCGACGAGATCCTCACCGTGATCCACGATCTGTCGGAGATCGCGGGCGAGGTGGAGGAGGTCCTGGAGACCATGGAGCCGGTCCGTGAGCTGGCCCGCTCCCTCGCCGACAAGAACACGGTCCTCTTCCTCGGCCGCCATGTGGGCTACCCCGTGGCCCTGGAGGGGGCGCTGAAGCTCAAGGAGCTCGCCTATATGCACGCCGAGGGCTTCGCGGCGGGCGAGCTCAAGCACGGCCCGATCGCGCTGATCGAGAAGGACGTCCCGGTCGTCGTGGTCGTCCCCTCGCCGCGCGGCCGGTCCGTCCTCCACGACAAGATCGTCTCCAATATCCAGGAGATCCGGGCCCGGGGCGCCCGCACGATCGTCATCGCCGAGCGCGGCGATACGGCCGTCCGGCCCTACGCGGACCACCTGATCGAGGTCCCGGCCACGCCGGTACTGCTCCAGCCGCTCGTCGCGACCGTCCCGCTCCAGGTCTTCGCCTGCGAGCTCGCCACCGCCCGCGGCAACGAGGTCGACCAGCCGCGCAACCTCGCGAAGTCGGTGACGGTCGAATGATCGTGGGAGTCGGGATCGACGTAGCGGAGATCGACCGCTTCGACGCCGCGCTCCAGCGGACGCCGGGAATGGCGGACCGCCTCTTCGTGGAGCGCGAGCTGTACCTGCCGAGCGGCGAACGGCGCGGCATCGCCTCGCTGGCGGCCCGCTTCGCCGCGAAGGAGGCTTTGGCCAAGGCTTTGGGGGCGCCCCCCGGGCTGCTCTGGACCGACGCCGAGGTCGTCACGGCGGCCAGCGGCCAGCCCTCCCTCGTCGTCACGGGCACGGTCGCGGCGCGGGCGGAGGCGATGGGGGTGCGCAGCTGGCACATCTCGCTGAGCCACGACGCGGGGGTGGCTTCCGCTGTGGTGATCGCGGAGAAGTGACGGCGGGGCCCGGCGACGGCCCGGGCTCCGCCTTCGGGGGCGTCCCCGCTCAGCGTGCGCCCGTGAGGTTGTACGGGCTGTCCAGGGTCAGGGTCATGGTGTATGAGGGCGAGCCGGTCGTACCGTCCTTGAACTGCCCGCTCAGCGTGTACGGACCCGTCCGCGTGGTGCCGCCGGGGCTGGTGTCGGTGTCCGTCGTGGTGCCCGAGCCCTGGACCGTGCCGTCCTGGAACAGCTGCGCGTCCATCGGCCCGAGCGTCTCGTTGAGCACACTGGCCACGCCGTTGAAGGCCGGGGTGTAGTTCACCTCGGTGACGGTGACGGTGATGCGTCCCGCCTCGTCGGGGCCCGGGCCGGAGGGATCGGACTGCTTCGCGATCGTCACGAAGCACTCGGGCTGCGCGCAGACGGCGCCGTTCAGCGTCCCGTTGTACATCCCGTTGATGTCGAAGGTCGTCGGAGCGGCGGGCGGCGGGTTCGAGGGGGTCGACGGTTCGGGCGCCTGCGGGTTCCCCGGCGCGGGGTTGCCGGGCTGTTGCGGGGCCGGGGCGGCAGGCGGATGCGCCGGCGTCGGCGGGTGGGTGCGGTTCCAGAGGTAGACCGCCCCGCCGGCGAGCGCCAGGATGATCACACCGCCCGTGATCAGCGAACCGAGGCCGAGCCCCGCGATGCCGCCCACGCCCTCGGCGACGGCCGCGCCGCCCACGGCCTCGCCTGCCGCGACCGCCTCACCGGCGGCGATCCCTTCACCTACGGCGACGCCCTCGCCCACGGCCACGCCTTCGCCCACCGCCACGCCTTCACCCACGGCGGCGCCCTCACCGAGGGCGGCTCCTTCGCCCACGGCGGCGCCCTCGCCGGCTGCCGCACTCGGGGTGGCCGCGCCCGGTGCGACCGTCGCCGCGTCGGCACTGGCTGCGGGGGCCGCCGTCGCCACGCGTGCGGCGGTGCCCAGGGTCCCGACCTTGGTGGCGTTGTCCTGCAGGAACCGCGTGATCGCCCCGGGAGACCACTTCATGACGTTGGCGAGAAAGTCCTTGAACCCGGCGGCACCGGCGTCCAGGGCGGCATGGAGCTCGGCCTGCAGGCGGGGGAACGTTTCACGAAGCATTTCGCAGTGTTCCTCGACGGTCTCCTCCAGGGTGCTGCCGTAGTAGTCGCCGAGTTGCATGGCGCCGGTGCGGAGACCTTCTTCCATCTCCAACAGGCCTTTTCCGATGATCCTCACGTTGTTCTGCTGCCTCGATACGAAAGCCTCGAAGGCGGCTTGCAGGGCCTGTTCCTCTTCCGGCGTGACGGCCATGGCTCAGCCCTCCGCTGATCCGGCAGCCCGGTCCGTCGGCGGCTCCTGGTCCAGGAACGAGCCCATGGTGTGGAGCCGGATGCCGTCGTACCAGTACCAGGTCGCGCTGGAGAGATCGAGAAGGAGGGCGCCGCTGTCACGCATGACGAGCCCGGCGCGGAACGCCTGGCGGCGGAACGAGTCGAAGTCGATGCGTCGTGCCTGGAGGTCGTCCAGGAGTTGTCGATACGTATCAAGGGAGGCCTTGAGCTGCGACAACAGCTCCATCCCGATGGCCTGCTCGGATTCTGCCGACTCCTGCAGGCGATGCCCGTCCACCCAGACGGGCCAGCCGCCCGAAGCGCACGCGACGCGGGCCCAGCCGCTGGGCGCCCGCTCGATGACCTGCACACGTGTGCCGGGATCCAGGCGGCCGTCGGGCTGCTTCATTGCGTCGGGCGTCCGCCAGAACTCCAGGCCCGTTCCGGGCACCGAGTGAGTCGGAGCGAACGGCTCTTTCGCCGAGCCGTGCGCGTTACCTGCCGGTACCTGCCACTGGGGCCTTGTCTCGTCCGGACGGTCCATGCCTGACCCCTTTCAGGGCCCCGTCTCTCAGTCTCGCACCTTGGGGGAGGCGGTGGTAGCCCCGGTATCCGGGCAGGTCAGCGGCCCTTCGGGCCCGACGGGCACTTTGATGGTGGATATTGAGGGCAAGCTGTCGCATCCGGCGACACGGGGTTCCGGCGGGGCAGGGCGCGGTGTGAACGACCCTCTGTGAGGGGACGGTTCACCATTGCCCTGTCGGTGAGCGGCGGTACCGTTCTTGTGTCGTGTCAGAACGGAGCTCTGTATGCCCCCGCACAGTGACGACCACACCGGCGCGCGCATCGCGCGTGCGCGCAAGGTACGCCGCCTGACCCAGAGGGAGTTGTCGGAACTCTCCCACGTCTCCTACAGCGCGCTGACCAAGGTCGAGCAGGGCGCCCTGCCCGCGAGCCCCTCCGTCACCGGGGCCCTGGCCCGCGCGCTCTCGGTGCCCGTCACCGAACTCACCGGACAGCCCTACCTCGACGAACTCCGGGCGGACCAGCTGGACGGGCTGATCCAGCCGATCCGCGAGGCGCTGAACATCTACGACCTCGGGGTGGACCCGGATGTGACGCCCCGCCCCGTGGAGGAGCTGGAAGCGCACGCCGAGGAGCTGTGCGCCATGGTCCGCGCGACGCGCATCAAGCAGGTCGCCACGGACCTCCCCGGCCTGATCCACGAAGCCACCACTGCCGCGCACGCGACGCCCAAGGACCGCAACTGGCGTGTCCTCGCCAGCGCGTACCGCACGGCTTACGACGTGACCACGAAGCTGGGCTTCTCCGACCTCTGCACGGTCGCGCTGGATCGCATGGACTGGGCCGCACAGCGTGCCTCGGATCCGGTGCTGTGCGGGATGCGCCAGTATCTGCGGGCCCTGGCCTACCTTCGAGCCAGCGATTACCGCACGGGAAAGCGGCTCGTGGCGCTGGGGATGTCCACCTTGGCGCAGGCCGAGCCGGGCCGCGTCCGTGATGTCGTCACCGGACAGCTGCACCTGGGCGCCGCGGTCCTGGCGGGCCGTGACAAGGACGAGGCCGCCGCCGACGGCCACCTCGCCGAGGCGCGACGGATCGCCGAACGCACGGGCGCCGCGGAGAAGGTGCACTGGCTGTCCTTCGGGCCGACGAACGTCGTCGCCCACCACGTGAGCGTCCTCGCCGAGCTCGACCGCTACCCCGAGGCGGTGCGGGCCGCCGAGGAGGACCTGCTCCCCGACCACTGGCCGCCCTCCCGCCGGGCTCACCACTACACCGAGGTCGCCCGTGCCGAGATGTGGACCGGCCGCACGGACGCGGCCTTCAAGAACCTGCAGCTGGCCCGCAAGGTGGCACCGCAGCAGACGCGTTACCACCCGACCGTCCGGGAGACCTTCGCCGGACTGGAGTCGGCGAAGCGGCGCATGCCCGAAAGTTTCAGCAACTACGGGGCCTGGCTGGGGAGGTAACGCACGGCAAGGTGCTGGCCGGGGCTATCAGTGACCTCTGATAGTTCCGGCCTTGTGGTGTCGGCAGGCTGTGATGGTCGGAAGACCCCCGCGACCGTGCGACCGGCCCGGGGGCATGGCCAACGCCGAAGAGGAGCGCTGACGATGCGCAACACTATCCGCCGCCTGGTCCGGTGGGCGAGAGCCCGTTTCGACGGCTCCCGCCCACCGGTGCCGCCCAGCCCCCGGCAGGGGACCTGCCCCCCGGCGGGGCCCCCGTACCGCGTCGTGATCACCGCGCACGGCATCGACCTCGTGGCGGTGGAACGATGACCGCCCCCGTCGAGACCTACCTCCTGTCCGCCCCCGTCGCTCCCGGCACGGCACGGCTGGCCCGGGAGTTCGTGACAGCCTCGCTCGTCGCGGCCGGCCGCTGGCCGCTGATCGAGAACGCCCAGATCTGCGTCTCCGACGCCGTCGCCAATGTCGTACGGCACGCGCGCGTGCCCGAGCTCGTCGTCCAGGTGTCCGTCCACCCCGGCCGGGTGGTCGTGGCCGTGCGGGACGACGACCCCGGGCGGCCCCCGTGGCCGCGGCAGCCGTACGCGGGCGGGGGGGATGCCAAGGGGCTGGCGCTGTTGCGCCGCCTGGCGCACGCGTCCGGGGTGACGTGGGTGTGGGACGAGCTCAGGCCCGTGGGCAAGCAGGTGTGGTTCGAGCTGCGGGAGGACGATCCGGCGCCTGTGCCCGCCGCAGACAGCGGGAATCCGCAGCCGGCGGTGGTGCAGGCTTAAGGAAAGCGCTGAGTTGTGGGCCCGGCCCGGACGTGCACCCCCGTGGCTCGTCCGGGCCGGGATCCGGCCTCGCTCGTGCTGTGATCTTGGTACCTCAAGTCGGCTTGAGGTCAAGGGTGTCGGACCTCACACCCGCAGCTCCGGCGGGAACCCCGTCCATCGCAGGTCCTCTGGCAAGTGGCTCATGTCGTTGTGGATCAGGACCGTCGACGGGCGGTCCGGGGCGTAGCGGATCACCGTCAGCGACGCGTTGCCCTGGTTCATGCCCATCCAGCGCCAGTCCGGGGCGTCGTGCGCGGCGCGGACGAACCAGGCCACGAGGAAGTTGTGGGTGACCACGAGTTCGCGGCGCGGCTCGTCGCCCTCCACCGGGCCCGTGAATTCCGCCAGCGCCTCGCGGGCCAGGGCCGGGCCCCGCCGCAGCTCCTCCTCCGTGAAGTCCGCGAAGCGGCTGAGCAGGGTGTCCGCGAACTTCGGCGGCAGCTCGTCCCGTTGCGGCACGTACGGGACGTGCTCCCCCGCCCTCTCCGTGCTCCGCAGCGGGACGCCGTCGAGCTGCCCGGCGATCAGTTCGGCCGTCTGCCGGGCGCGGGGGAGGGGGCTGTGGTGGATCGCGGTGAGCGGGGCGGTGGCGAGGCGTTTGCCGAGGTGTTCCGCCTGGCGGCGGCCCGCCTCGGTCAAGGCGCTCTGGTCCGGCACCGCCTCGCCGTGCCGGGCCAGGTAGAGGTATCGCGCAGCCATGGCCATGGGAAAACTCCTCGTGGCGATGTCGGTGATCTTCCGCTGCCGAGGTGGACGCGGGGGCCTTCTCTCCGGTTCCCGGCAGGATGAGAGTAGGCGAGTTGACTCTCCAGCGACGGGAGACACCACGGTGGCGGGCATGGACGACGACACCACCCTCTACTCCATCGGCGAACTGGCCCGGCTGACCGGTCTGCCGGTCAAGACCATCCGGTTCTGGTCCGACACGGGTGTGGTGCCGCCGACCGACCGCACACCCGCGGGCTACCGGCTCTACGGACCGGACGCCCTGGCCCGGCTCGGCCTCGTCCGCACGCTGCGCGAACTCGGCGTCGGGCTCTCCGCCGTCCGGCGCGTGCTGGGGCGGGAGGTCTCCGTGGCCCGGATCGCGGCCGTGCACGCCGATGCCCTGGACCGGCAGATCCGCACCCTGCGGATGCACCGGGCCGTGCTGCGAGCCGTGGCCGTACGCGGGTCGACACCCGAGGAGCTGGAAACCATGCACAAACTCGCCCAACTGTCCGAGCGGGAACGACGCCGTCTGATCGGCGACTTCATCGACAACGCCTTCGAGGGCATCGACGTCGGCCCGGACTTCCTGGCCATGCTGCGCGACGCGATGCCGATGCTGCCGGACGACCCCGCGCCGGAGCAGGTCGACGCCTGGATCGAGCTGGCCGGGCTCGTCCAGGACGACGGATTCCGTGCCGCCATGCGCAGGGCGGCGGCCGACCAGGTGCGGGCCCGTGACGAGGCCGGGGAGCTGGACCCGCACGCGGGATGGCAGCTCGCCGAGCTGATCCGGACGCGTACCGACGCGGCCCGGGAGGCCGGGACCGAGCCCGGCTCGCCCGCCGCGCGGCCGGTCGTCGACGAGCTGACGCGGGCCTGCGCGGAGCAGGCCGGCCGGGCGGACGGGCCCGGGTTCCGGGCCTGGCTGCTGGAGCGGCTGGAGATCGGTGACGAGTCCGGCTACGAGCGGTACTGGCAGCTCGTCTCCGCGATCAACGGCTGGCCCGGGCCGCGGATGGGCCCGGCCGTGAAGTGGCTGATCGCCGCGCTGCGGGCGTACGACGTGCGGTAGCGCGTTCAACCGGCCGTTCCCCCGTCCCCACCCCGGCCCCTGGCGTATCGTCAGGTGCTCGTCAGGCCAGGGGTGGAGGCGGAGGGGGCGGTTCGGGCGTGCACCCGGTGAGGGAACGCATCGCGGCGGTGTTCGGGCGGAGTCAGGGGAGCGGTTACCTCCTGACACCGGACCTGATCCTGACCGCCGCGCATGTGGTCGCGGACTGCGACGCCCCCATGGTCGTCGTGCCCGGCGGCGTCGGCAGGGTGCGCTGCCGGGTGGTGTGGGCGCGGGACGACCGGCGGCGCTGCGACGTGGCGCTGCTGGTGGCCGAGCGCGACGTCGTGACGGAACAGGCGCTCCCGGACTTCGAGCCGCTGGTCTGGGGGCGTTCGTACGATCTGCGGGTCTGGCCGGGGGCGCAGGCCATCGGCTATCCGCAGGTCCAGCGGGACGGGGCGGACGCGCTCGACACCGAGCAGATCGTGGGCACGCTGAAGCCCGGGAGCAATCTCCTCAGCGGGCGGTACGTCCTCGACAGCGACCACGGCGCTCCGGCGCCGCCCGGCGACGGCGGCTCGCCCTGGGCCGGGATGTCGGGCGCCGCCGTGTTCGTGGACGGGGCGCTCGCCGGGGTCGTCTGCGCCGACCCCGCCGGCTGGCGGCACGGGCGGCTGACGGTGACGCCGTCCGAGACGCTCTGGCAGGAGTTCCGTTTCCTCCAGGAGTGCCTGATCGCCGGGCACAAGCCCACATCACGTTCGCTCGCCTCGCCCCGGCAGCTGGAGACCGAGGCGTTCGAGCGCCGGCTGCGGGACTACATCGTCGGCAAGTCCGGCGAGCTGACCATCATCGGGCTGACGCTGGGCGACGGGGAGGCGGAGACGTGGCCGCTCGACGCGGCGTACCTCAGCCTGGAGCTGACCGGCGCCTCCCGTGACGCCGAGGGCGGGCCCCTGCCCTCCCCGCGGCGGGCGGAGGAGGCGCTGGCCGGGCACAAACGGGTGCTGCTGCGGGGCGCCGCCGGGTCCGGGAAGACGACGCTGTCGCAGTGGCTGGCCACGATCACCGCGCGCGGCGACCTGCCGCCCGGCCTGGGCCACCTGAGCGGCTGCGTACCGCTGACGCTGCCCCTGCGCACCCTCATCCGCAGGGGCGAGCTGCCCCGCCCGGAGGACTTCCTGGCCGCCGTGGCCGCGCCGCTCGCGGGGCTGCCCGCGGCGCGCGGCTGGGTGACCCGGCGGCTGGCCGAGGGCACGGCGCTGCTGCTGATCGACGGCGTGGACGAGGTCCCCGAGGCGGACCGGCGCCGCACCCTGGCCTGGGTGAAGGACCTCCTGGCCGCCTACCCCGAGGCGCGCTACGTGATCACGACCCGCCCTTCGGCGGTCCGCGAGGGCTGGCTCGCGGACGCGGGCTTCGTGGAGCTGGAACTGCTCCCGATGAGCCGCGCCGACGTCCTGGCCTTCATCGAACGGTGGCACAACGCGGCCGGCCAGCGCGAGGACGAGCGGTTACGGGTGTTCGGCGAGTCGCTGAGCGCCGCCGTGGTCGCCAAACGGGACCTCGGCCGGCTGGCCACCAACCCGCTGATGTGCGCGATGATCTGCGCCCTCAACCGCTCCCGGCGCGGCCATCTGCCGCACGGCCGCATGGAGCTCTACCGCGCCGCCCTGGACCTGCTGCTGATCCGGCGGGACCGCGAGCGCGAGATCACGGTCGGCCTGGAGGGACCGGAACTGGAACAGGCGCAGACCGCGCTCCTCCAGAAGATCGCCTACTGGCTGATCAGGAACGGCCGTTCGGAGATCGAGTGGCACAAGGCGGTGGAGATCCTCGAACGCGCCCTGCCCGCGATGCCGGCCGTGGCCGCGCGCGGCAGCGCGGAGGAGATCCTGCGCCACCTGGTCGTCCGCAGCGGTGTGCTGCGACAGCCGACCAGCGGGACGCTGGACTTCATCCACCGCACGTTCCAGGACTACCTGGGCGCCCGGGCCGCCGTCGACGACTGGGACTTCGACCTGCTCGTCAACCACGCCCACGACGATCAGTGGGAGGACGTCCTGCGCATGGCGGTCGGCCACGCCCCGCCGCGCGCCCGGGCGGAGCTGCTGGGGATGCTGCTGGAGCGGGGCGACAAGGAGGAGCTCCACCGGCGCCGGCTCCACCTGCTGGCCGCGGCCTGCCTGGAGCAGGCCACCGAGGTCGACCCGGAGACGCGGACCCGGGTAGAGAAGGCGGCGGCGGAGCTGGTGCCGCCACGCACCGTGGCGGCCGCGAAGGCGCTCGCCGAGGCGGGCAGCGCCGTACTGGACCTGCTGCCGGGGCCGGTGGGCCTGCCGGACGAGGTGGCGTACGCGGTGGTCGTGACGGCCACGGTGGTCGGCGACGACCGGGCCATCCCCCTGCTGGCCCGCTACGCGGCGCATCCGTCGCTGGCGGTGCGGGCGCAGCTGGCGTGGGCGTGGGACCGGTTCGACACGGACCACTACGCGGACATGGTGATCGGGCGACTGCTGTACGAGGACCTGGGGGAGGGGGAGCTCATGTTCGTGGTGAAGTCGGACGACCATATCGACGCGTTCCTGCGGTTGGGGGGCCGGCCCAAGGTGCAGATCAGCGGTTCGGTCAGCGTCGAGGCCGTCGAGCGGCTGAGCGGTTCTGTGGGGCCGACGCCCGACATCTATGAGGGGCTGCTCCCACGCGTCACCCCGCCGCGACGTCCAGCCACACCCGCCGCAGCTCCTCCGCCACGGCCAGCGAGGTGATCGGCGCGTTCCCCAGCTCCCGCGCCGCCAGGCCATGGAGGTACGCCCCCACCGAGGCCGCGTCGCGGGTGCTCAGGCCGGCCGCGAGGAGGGAGCCGGTCAGGCCGGACAGGACGTCCCCGCTGCCGGCGGTGGCCAGCCACGGCGTGCCCGTCGGGTTGACCCGCACGGCGTGGGTGCGGTCGGCGACGAGTGTGGTCGAGCCCTTGAGCAGGGCCGTCGCCCCGAAGCGGTCCGCCAGCGCCCGTACCGACGACAGGCGGGACGTCTCGACCTCCTCCCGGGACAGGCCGAGCAGCGCCGCCGCCTCTCCCGCGTGCGGGGTCAGCAGGGTTTCCGCCGAGCGCGCGCGGACGGCCTGTGGGTCGAGCAGCCGCAGGCCGTCGGCGTCCACGAGGACCGGCACGTCGGACGTCAGGACGTCCACCAGCGCCTGGCGCGCCTCGGGGCCGTCCCCGAGGCCCGGGCCGATGACCCAGGCCTGCACCCGCCCGGCCTTCGCGGGCGGGCCCGTCGTCACCAGCGTCTCCGGGAAGCGGGCGATCACGGCGTCGGCCGCCGGTCCCGCGTAGCGCACGGCGCCCGCGCCGCCGGCGAGCGCGCCCGCCACGGCGAGCACGGCCGCGCCCGGGTAGCGGGCCGATCCAGCCACGATTCCCACGACGCCGCGGCGGTATTTGTCGCTCGCCGCCTCGGGGCGGGGGAGCAGACCGGCCACGTCCGCGTGCTGGAGGGCCTCGGCGTCCGGCTCGGCCGGCAGCCATGGGCCCAGGCCGATGTCGACCGGGCGCAGCGCGCCCGCGTGCTCGCGGGCGGGGTCGATGAGCAGGCCCGGCTTGTACGTGCCGAAGGTGACGGTCGCGTCGGCGCGCACCGCCGCGCCCGGGACCTCGCCGGTGTCGGCGTCGACGCCGCTCGGCAGGTCGACGGCGACGATCAGGGCGCCCTCGGCCGCCGCGACGAGCTCCTGGGCGGGCTCCCGCAGGGCGCCCTTGCCGCCGATGCCGACGATGCCGTCGACGACGAGGTCGGCGCGGCGGACGGCCCGTACGCCGGCTTCTCCATCGGCTCCGTCGGCCGTGGTCACCCGGCCGCCGGCGCTCCGGAGCGCCCGCAGGCCGCCGGCGTGGGCGCGGTCGGGGGTGAGCAGCACGGCCGTCACCCCGGCGCCGCGGCGGGCCAGGCGGGCGCCGGCGTAGAGGGCGTCGCCGCCGTTGTCGCCGCTGCCGACGAGCAGGGCGACGCGGGCGCCGTAGACGCGGCGGCCCAGGAGGTCGGCGCAGGCGGCCGCCAGGCCCGCCGCCGCGCGCTGCATGAGCGCGCCTTCCGGGAGCTCGGCCATGAGGGCGCACTCGGCGGCCCGTACGGTGTCCACGCTGTGGGCAGTCCTCATGGGGGTCAGCCTGCCATGCGCGCGGCGGCGGGGCGCCCGTTTCGCGTGCGGGCGCGACTGCCCGTGAACCGGTCGGCGCCCACACCGCGGCCCTGGCCTGAGAGACTGGCTGCGATGACTGAGACACCGATGCGCGCCCGAGCCGTGGTCGACCTGGCCGCCCTGCGGGCCAACGTACGCGCTCTGCGCGCCCGCGCCCCCCGGGCGCAGCTGATGGCCGTCGTCAAGGCGAACGCCTACGGCCACGGCGCGGTGCCCTGCGCCAGGGCAGCCCGTCAGGCCGGAGCCGAGTGGCTCGGCACGGCCACCCCGCACGAGGCGCTCGCCCTGCGTGCCGCCGGTGACACCGGCCGGCTGATGTGCTGGCTGTGGACGCCCGGCGACCCGTGGCGGGAGGCCCTGGAGGCCGACATCGACGTCTCCGTCAGCGGCCTGTGGGCGCTGGAGGAGGTCACCGCCGCCGCCCGCGCGAGCGGCCGCGTCGCCCGCGTCCAGCTGAAGATCGACACCGGTCTCGGCCGCAACGGCTGCCAGCCGGGCGACTGGGAGAAGCTCGTCGCCGCCGCGCGCGACGCCGAGACGGCCGTGCTGATCAAGGTCACCGGCATCTGGTCGCACTTCGCCTGCGCCGACGAGCCGGGCCACCCCTCCATCAGGGCCCAGCTGAACGTCTTCAAGGACGCCATCGCCTACGCGGAGGCCCAGGGCCTGACCCCCGAGGTCCGGCACATCGCCAACTCCCCGGCCACCCTCACCCTCCCCGAGGCCCACTTCGACCTCGTCCGTACCGGCGTCGCGATGTACGGGATATCCCCGAGCCCCGAGCTGGGCACCCCCGAGGAGCTGGGGATCCGGCCGGTGATGACCCTCTCCGCGTCCCTCGCCTCGGTGAAGCGGGTGCCGGGCGGGCACGGCGTGTCGTACGGCCACCTGTACACCACCCCGGGTGAGACGACTCTCGCGCTCGTCCCCGTCGGCTACGCGGACGGCATCCCGCGCGCCGCTTCCGGCACCGGTCCGGTGCTGGTGGGCGGCAAGTGGCGCACGGTGGCCGGGCGGGTCGCGATGGACCAGTTCGTGGTCGACCTGGGCGGCGACAGCGCGGCCCCCGGCGACGAGGCGGTGCTTTTCGGCCCCGGCGACGATGGCGAGCCGACCGCCGAGGACTGGGCGCGGGCGACCGGAACCATCGCCTATGAAGTCGTCACGCGCATCTCCGCGCGTGTGCCGCGCGTCTATGTCGGAGACAACGACGTCGAGGACACGTTCGAGGACACGGGGGCCTGACATGAGCGAGGGCGGCGGCGACAGTACGGGCACGGTGGCGGCGGGGGCCGTGGAGGTCCTGGGCGGCGCCGCCTGGCGGCGGGGAGCGGGCATCGCGGGCGCGGCCGTCGGGGTCGTCGCCGCCGGAGCCGCGGTCGGGGTCGCCGTGGAACGGCTGACCGTCGGGCGCGGCATGCGCCGCAAGGCGCGGCTGGCCCTCGACTCGGCCGGCCCGTACGGGACGCTGCGCGGCACCCCGGGCACGGCCCTCGCCGAGGACGGCACCGAGATCTATTACGAGGTCGACGAGCCGGAAGCCGAGCCCGGCCGGGCCAAGGGCTTCTTCGGGCGCCGCCCGGAACCGCCGCTCACCGTCGTCTTCAGCCACGGCTACTGCCTCAGCCAGGACTCCTGGCACTTCCAGCGCGCCGCCCTGCGCGCCGCCGGTGTGCGCGCCGTCTACTGGGACCAGCGCAGCCACGGCCGCTCCGCGCGCGGCAAGGGCCAGCGCGAGGCGGGCGAGCCGGTCAGCATCGACCTCCTCGGCCGCGATCTGAAGGCCGTCGTCGACGCCGCCGCCCCCGAGGGGCCGCTGGTGCTCGTGGGGCACTCGATGGGTGGCATGACCACGATGGCCCTCGCCGCCCACTACCCGGAGCTGATCGCCGAGCGCGTGGTCGCCGGCGCGTTCATCGGCACGTCCTCGGGCCGGATGGGCGAGGTGACGTACGGCCTGCCGCCGATGGGGATGAACGTGCTGCGGCGGACGGTCCTGCCGGGCGCGTTCAGACTGATGCTGACCCAGACCGACCTGGTGGAGAAGGGGCGGCGCGCGGCCGCCGAGCTCATCGGCGGGATCATCAAGCGCTACTCGTTCGGGGCGCGGGACGTCGACCCCGCGGTGGCGCGGTTCGCCGAGCGGCTGATCGAGGCGACGCCGGTGGACGTGGTCGCCGAGTTCTATCCGGCCTTCGCGGAGCACGAGAAGGTGGCGGCGCTGGCGGCGTTCGCGGGGCGGCCGGTGCTGGTCCTGGCGGGCGAGAAGGACATGGTCACGCCGAGCGACCACAGCCGGGCCATCGGGGAGGCGCTCCCGGAGGCGGAGCTGGTGATCGTGCCGGGGGCGGGGCATCTGGTGATGCTGGAAGTTTCCGAACTGGTGTCGGGCCACCTCATGCGGTTGGTGGGCGATCGTTCCGCAGAGCGGAACGGGTGGGCGCCGACCGCCCACCGGGCCGCACCCGAGTAAACGACCCGCGCCCCGCACGGTGGCCAGGGCGGGGTGGCCGACGCCGTCGTTCCGGCGTTGTGCCCACCCTCCCCCGGCTACCGCCGGGAGGTGCCCCCAGCCCCGCGGAACGATTGCCCACAACGCGCGGCGGCTACCATCGGCGTACATGAGCACCCCGCAGGACACCTCCGCGCCGAACGCCGCACGTCTCACCGTCAAGTCCGCCGACGACATGCGGGAGTTGGGCCGCCGGCTCGCCGCACTGCTGCGGCCCGGTGATCTCGTGCTGCTCTCCGGGGAGCTGGGCGCCGGCAAGACGACGCTGACGCGGGGGCTCGGCGCGGGGCTCGGTGTGCGCGGTGCCGTCACGTCCCCGACCTTCGTCATCGCCCGGGTGCACCCGCCGCTGGGCGACGGCCCCGCCCTCGTTCACGTCGACGCCTACCGGCTGTCCGGCGGGCTGGACGAGATGGAGGACCTGGACCTCGACGTCTCGCTGCCGGAGTCGGTGATCGTCGTGGAGTGGGGCGACGGCAAGGTCGAGGAGCTGTCCGAGGACCGTCTGCGGGTCGTGATCGAGCGCGCGGTGGGCGCGGACGCCCCGGCCGAGGGCGACGAGGACGCCGACGACGTACGCAGCGTGACCGTCACCGGCGTCGGTGCCCGCTGGGCGGGCGTGGACCTCGCGCCTCTGGGGTGGTGACGGAGCTCGTTCCGACAAGCCGTCGGCAAGATGTTGCGCGCGCGACACCGGGCGTGGTCACATGGAGGGCAGGAGGGTCGGTTAGGTCTACCTAAGTAGAAGGTGACCGCGGCGCCTCCGACCGGCCCGAGCCGCCCCAGGAGGCATTCATGTCGGCCCACGAGCCCGAGCCCACGCCCACCGCCGCCGAGGAGCGCCCCCGCCCCCTGTCGGTGCGCGACCTCCTGGCGTACTGTGCCGCCGCCGACGCCGTCTCCACGCCCCCGAAGGCGCCGGAGCCCGCCACCGGGCACGCGGACGACGACGAGGGCGGCGCCGCGCGCGACGCCGCCTGAAAGACCTACGGAACGACCTGGGCTAGGGAACGACCTGGGCTACGGAACGACGACGACCGGCGTGTTGTTCACCGCGAACTCCCACATCGCCCGCCCGTCGGCCGGCTGCTCGCGGATCCCGCCCGTCTTCTTCGTGACGTCCGGCTTGGGCGAGGAGCCGTCCACGGCCGCGCTGAAGCCGAAGACGACCCCGGCGGCGTCCCGGTGGAAGCGCACCACGTGCTCGATGGGGATGCCGTCCGAGCCGGTGACCGTGGGCGCGCGCGAAGTGACCGCGTAGCTGCCCGGGGGCGGGCTCACGGTGCTGGGCGCCACCTCGAACGTACGGGTGGCCTTGCCGTCCGAGCCGACCAGCCACACCCGCTTCTGCGCGAGCCCGTAGATGACGCGCAGGCCGGTGCCGGAGTTCTCCGGGATCGCGTTCGGCGCCTTGCCCTGCTCCTGCCCGGTGGCGCCGACGGCCTTGTCCTTGCCCTGCTCCCCGCCCTTCGCCTTGCCGGCGGCCTTGCCCGAGGCGTGCGTGGCGGGGTGATCGGGGGCGGCCTCCGCCTGGACGGCCAGGAAGCCGACCCCGGCCAGGGCCGCCGCGGTGAGCGTGGCCACGATGATCCCCGAGCTGCTACGTGCCACGCTGCGCACCTTTCGTCCCGCGTGCTGCTGTGCTGCTGTGTGCTGTCGCCGCTGTCCCGCCGTCGTCCCGGCGCCGGCGTGCCGGCCCGTGCGGAGCGGCCGTACCGCGGCTTCGTACGGCCATGCGGCTGACCGTAGCACCCGCCCGTGCCCCCGCCGCGCCCCCGGCTTGGGGCCCATGCGCGCGCCGCCCGCCCCATGGTGCGCCGTAGGCTTGTCACGTGCTGCTGCTCGCTCTGGATACCGCCACCCCCGCCGTCACCGTCGCCCTCCACGACGGCGAGTCCGTCGTCGCCGAGTCGACCCAGGTGGACGCCCGTCGGCACGGGGAGCTGCTGCTGCCCGCCGTCGACCGGGTCCTCCGCGAGGCGGGCACCAAGCTCGACGCCGTCACCGGGATCGTCGTGGGCGTCGGCCCCGGCCCGTACACCGGTCTGCGCGTCGGCATCGTCACGGCCGCCACCTTCGGCGCCACCCTGTCCGTTCCCGTCCACGGTCTGTGCACGCTGGACGGCATCGCGTACGCCGCCGGGCAGCAGGGGCTCACGGGCGAGTTCGTCGTGGCGACGGACGCCCGCCGCAAGGAGGTCTACTGGGCGCGCTACGCCGACGCCCGGACCCGGATCACCGAGCCCGCCGTGGACCGTCCCGCCGAGCTCACCGAGAGACTCGCGGGCCTGACCGCCGTCGGCGCGGGCGCGGTGCTCTACCGGGACGCCTTCTCGGACGTGCGCGAGGAGCTGCCGCAGCACCAGTCGGCGGCCTCGCTGGCGGCGCTGGCCGCCGAGAAGCTCCGCACGGGCGGGGAGTTCCTGCCGGACCAGCCGCTGTACCTGCGCCGTCCCGACGCCCAGGTGCCGGCCAACTACAAGGTGGTCACGCCGCAGTGACCGGGCCAGCCGAAGCGGCCGCCGCCGCAGCAGCCGCCACCATCCGCGTCCGCGAGATGCGCTGGTGGGACATCGCGCCCGTGCTGGAGCTGGAGCGTGCGCTGTTCCCGCACGACGCCTGGTCCAAGGGCCTGTTCTGGTCGGAGCTCGCCCACGCGCGCGGGGCGAACGCCAACCGCCGCTACGTCGTCGCGGAGGCCGTCGACGAGGCCGGGGCGGCCAGGGTCGTCGGCTACGCGGGCCTCGCCGCCGTCGACGGCACCGGCGACGTGCAGACCATCGCCGTGTCCAAGGAGTACTGGAGCACCGGCCTCGGCGCCCGCCTGCTGACCGAGCTCCTCACCACCGCGAACGCCTTCGAGTGCCGTGAGGTGCTGCTCGAGGTGCGCGTCGACAACACCCGCGCCCAGCGCCTCTACGAACGCTTCGGCTTCGAGCCCTTGGGCGTGCGCCGCGGCTACTACCAGCCCGGCAACATCGACGCGCTCGTGATGCGCCTCTCCGATCCCCTGTCCGCAGTGCAAGGAATGTCCCATGGCTCGCAAGACTGACGAACCCCTCGTCCTCGGCATCGAAACCTCGTGCGACGAGACCGGCGTCGGTATCGTCCGCGGCCACACGCTGCTCGCCGACGCGGTCGCGTCCAGCGTCGACGAGCACGCCCGCTTCGGCGGTGTCGTCCCCGAGGTCGCCAGCCGGGCGCACCTGGAGGCGATGGTCCCGACCATCCAGCGCGCGCTGAAGGAAGCGGGCGTCAGCGCGAAGGACCTCGACGGCATCGCGGTCACCGCCGGCCCCGGCCTCGCGGGCGCCCTGCTCGTTGGCGTCTCCGCGGCGAAGGCGTACGCCTACGCCCTGGGCAAGCCCCTCTACGGCGTCAACCACCTCGCCTCGCACATCTGCGTGGACCAGCTGGAGCACGGCGCCCTGCCCGAGCCCACGATGGCCCTGCTGGTGAGCGGCGGCCACTCGTCCCTGCTGCTGGCGCCCGACATCACCTCGGACGTCCGGCCGCTCGGCTCGACCATCGACGACGCGGCGGGCGAGGCCTTCGACAAGATCGCCCGGGTGCTGCACCTGGGCTTCCCCGGCGGCCCGGTCATCGACCGCTACGCCCGCGAGGGCAACCCCGACGCCATCCGCTTCCCGCGCGGCCTGACCGGCCCCCGCGACCCCGTGTACGACTTCTCCTTCTCCGGCCTGAAGACCGCCGTAGCCCGCTGGATCGAGGCCAAGCGCGCGGCCGGCGAGAACGTGCCGGTCGCGGACGTCGCGGCCTCCTTCCAGGAGGCGGTCGTCGACGTCCTGACCCGCAAGGCCGTCCGCGCCTGCAAGGACCACGGCGTGGACCACCTGATGATCGGCGGCGGCGTCGCCGCCAACACCCGCCTGCGCGCCATGGCCCAGCGCCGCTGCGAGGACGCCGGCATCACCCTGCGTGTGCCGCGGCCGAAGCTGTGCACCGACAACGGCGCGATGGTGGCGGCGCTGGGCGCCGAGATGGTCGCCCGGGGCCGCGCCGCCTCGTCGTGGGACCTGTCGGCGGACTCGTCGCTGCCGGTGACGGAGACGCACGTGCCGGGCGAGGACGGCCACGACCACGAGCATGACCACGAGCACGGCCATGGTCATGGGCACGCGCATGACCACGACCACGTCCACGAGCTGAGCAAGCAGAACCTCTACGAGTGAGGGCCCCGCCGGTTCCGGGTCATGCCCGGACCGGCTGCCCCAGCAGCATCGCCGGCGCACCCGCCACCCGCGTCAGCACGATCACGCACGAGTGGGGGCCGGAGAGCTTGAGCTTCTTGCGCAGCTCCTCCGGCTCCACCGCCGACCCCCGCTTCTTGATGACGGCGACCCCGATGCCGCGCTCCCGCACGATCGCCTTGAGCTTCTTCAGGTTGAACGGCAGCACGTCCGTGATCTCGTACGCCGTGGCGTAGTCCGACGGTCGCAGCTCGTCGCTCGTCACATACGCGATCGTCTCGTCGATCAGGCCGCCGTCCAGACCGCTGTCGCCCAGCTCCGCCGCGGCCTCCGCCACCAGGTGCGCGCGGATGACCGCGCCGTCCGGTTCGTAGAGGTAGCGGCCCACGGGCCGGACGGCCGGGTCCGGCAGGCCCCGGCCCACCAGGGACGCGCCGCCCGGCAGCAGGGTCGCCCGGCGGGTGCCGGCGTCCGTGCCGAACCACAGCACGGCCTCCTTCACATCGCCGCCGTCCGAGATCCACTCGGCCTCCGCGTCCTCGGGCACCGCCTCGTGGGGTACGCCGGGGGCGATCTTCAGGGCCGCGTGCGGGGCCGTACGGGCCGCCTCGATCGCCCAGGACAGCGGGGGCGAGTAAGCCTCCGGGTCGAAGATCCGGCCCCGGCCGCCGCGCCGCGCGGGGTCGACGAAGACGGCGTCGTAGGACGAGGTGTCGATCTCGGCGACATCCGCGCAGCGCACCTCGATCAGCTCGGACAGGCCCAGGGCGGCCGCGTTGGCGCGGGCGACCTCGCAGGTCAGCGGGTCGCGGTCGACGGCGAGCACCTCGATGCCGGCGCGGGCCAGCGCGATCGCGTCGCCGCCGATGCCACAGCACAGGTCGGCCAGCCTGCGCACGCCGAGGGCTTCGAAGCGCCGGGCCCGGTAGGCGGCGACACCGGCCCGCGTGGCCTGCTCGACACCGTTCGGGGTGAAGAACATGCGGTACGCGTCCTCGGCGCCGAACTTGGCGACCGCGCGCTGCCGCAGCCGGGCCTGACCGATGGCCGCCGACACCAGCTCGGCGGGGTGGTCGCGGCGCAGCCGGGTCGCCGTGGCGAGCTCCTGGGCGGGGTCGAAGTCGCGCAGCTCGTCGAGGAGGGCGCGGCCCTCGTCGGCGAGGAGGGCGGCAAAGGCATCGGTGGCGGGGGCGTTCGGTGCGGGCACGTGTCTCATTCTCTCGCCACCTCTCGCGGCGTGGGGAGCGGGAGGAGGGTGAGGGGGCCCGTGCGGTACCCGAACGAGTGAACAAGAATCGTGTATGTGAGCACGTCTGTTTCCGGCCGAATACGCGCCGCCGCCCTCGCCTCCGCCGCCCTGCTGCTGACCGGCGTCCTCGCCGGATGCTCCGGCTCCTCCTCCGGCGGCCCGGAGAAGCCGCACAAGGCGGCCGGGACGCCCACCGCGCCCTCCTCCGCCCCCGCCTCCCCGGCGGCCCCCGACGCGTACCGCCGCTGGGGCCTGGACAAGCCGCTGGCCGCGCCCCCGGCCCCGCCCGCGAAGAAGCTCACCGACGGTTTCGGGCCGGGCGCGACGCCGCAGGTGATCCGGCGCGTGCCCACCCAGGACAAGGTCGTCTTCGTGACCTTCGACGACGGGGCCGAGAAGGACCCGGAGTTCCTCAAGATGGCGGCGGACCTCAAGGTGCCGTTCACGATGTTCCTGACGGACGACATCGCCCGCGCCGGCGCCGGCTACGGCTACTTCGAGAAGCTCCGCGCCCTCGGCAACGGCATCGACAACCACACCCTCTCCCACCCCAACCTGCGCACCCTCTCCGCCGAGGCGCAGAAGCGCGAGATCTGCGGGCAGCAGGACGCCCTGGCGAAGCGGTTCGGCGGCCGCCCGGTCCTCTTCCGCCCGCCCTACGGCAACTACAACGACGCCACGCTCACCGCGGCGGCCGGCTGCGGGGTGCGCGCGGTCGTGCTGTGGGAGGCGACGATGCAGATCAACGACATGCGCTACGCGCAGGGCGGCGGCCTCCGGCCCGGCGACATCGTCCTGGCCCACTTCCGCGGGCCCCAGGAGCTCAAGGGCACCACGATGACCAGGATGGTGACCAACATGCTGCGCAGCATCCAGGCGCAGGGCTTCACGGTGGCCCGGCTGGAGGACTACCTGTAGAGGGGTCGATCCCGGGCCCGGGAGATCGTAGGAGTACGCCCCCGTCCACGGGGTAGATCAAAGCTCGCCGCACGGCGAATTGGCACTCCGCTTGACCGAGTGCTAACCGCGTCATAGTCTCGGCTCCGTTGGCACTCTCCACCGGTGAGTGCCAAACACGGCGACGGGCAGGTTCCGGCACCCGCGACGACGGGACTCCTGGTCGCCACCTCAGACAGTTAACCCCGTGAGATCTCCGAAGGGGGAGGTCGGATCGTGACGACCGCCAGCTCCAAGGTTGCCATCAAGCCGCTCGAGGACCGCATCGTGGTCCAGCCGCTCGACGCCGAGCAGACCACGGCCTCCGGCCTGGTCATTCCGGACACCGCCAAGGAGAAGCCCCAGGAGGGCGCTGTCCTGGCCGTGGGCCCGGGCCGCTTCGAGAACGGCGAGCGCCTGCCGCTCGACGTGAAGGTCGGCGACGTCGTGCTCTACAGCAAGTACGGCGGCACCGAGGTGAAGTACAACGGTGACGAGTACCTCGTCCTCTCGGCTCGCGACGTTCTCGCGATCATCGAGAAGTAGTTCACCCGAGGCTCCCTGAGCCTTCGAAGCTTGTGAACAGTGCCCCTGGTTCCCGCGCCTGCACAGCCGGGCGCCGGGGGCGCGGTTCGTTTTGAGACCCGGCGAAGGATACGTACCCCATGGCCAAGACCCTGAAGTTCGACGAGGACGCCCGTCGCGCCCTTGAGCGCGGCGTCAACAAGCTCGCCGACACCGTGAAGGTGACGATCGGTCCCAAGGGCCGCAACGTCGTCATCGACAAGAAGTTCGGCGCCCCCACCATCACCAACGACGGTGTCACCATCGCCCGCGAGGTCGAGCTCGACGACGCGTACGAGAACCTGGGCGCCCAGCTCGTCAAGGAGGTGGCGACCAAGACCAACGACATCGCGGGTGACGGCACCACCACCGCCACCGTGCTGGCCCAGGCGCTGGTCCGCGAGGGTCTGCGCAACGTCGCCGCCGGTGCCTCCCCGGCCTCCCTGAAGAAGGGCATCGACGCCGCCGTCAAGGCCGTCTCCGAGGAGCTCCTGGCCACCGCCCGTCCGATCGACGACAAGGCCGACATCGCCGCCGTCGCCGCGCTGTCCGCGCAGGACAAGCAGGTCGGCGAGCTGATCGCCGAGGCCATGGACAAGGTCGGCAAGGACGGTGTCATCACCGTCGAGGAGTCCAACACCTTCGGCCTGGAGCTGGACTTCACCGAGGGCATGGCCTTCGACAAGGGTTACCTCTCGCCGTACATGGTCACCGACCAGGAGCGTATGGAGGCCGTCCTCGACGACCCGTACATCCTGATCCACCAGGGCAAGATCTCCTCCATCCAGGACCTGCTGCCGCTGCTGGAGAAGATCATCCAGGCGGGTGGCTCCAAGCCGCTGCTGATCATCGCCGAGGACGTCGAGGGCGAGGCCCTGTCGACCCTGGTCGTCAATAAGATCCGTGGCACCTTCAACGCCGTGGCCGTCAAGGCCCCGGGCTTCGGCGACCGCCGCAAGGCGATGCTGGGCGACATGGCCACCCTCACCGGTGCCACCGTCATCGCCGAGGAGGTCGGCCTCAAGCTCGACCAGGCCGGTCTGGACGTGCTGGGCACCGCCCGCCGCGTGACCATCACCAAGGACGACACCACCATCGTCGACGGTGGCGGCAACTCCGAGGACGTCGCGGGCCGCGTCGCCCAGATCAAGGCCGAGATCGAGTCCACCGACTCGGACTGGGACCGCGAGAAGCTCCAGGAGCGCCTCGCCAAGCTCGCCGGTGGCGTCTGCGTCATCCGCGTGGGCGCGGCCACCGAGGTCGAGCTCAAGGAGCGCAAGCACCGTCTGGAGGACGCCATCTCCGCGACCCGCGCCGCGGTCGAGGAGGGCATCGTCTCCGGTGGTGGCTCCGCTCTGGTCCACGCCGTCAAGATCCTCGAGGGCAACCTGGGCAAGGAGGGCGACGAGGCCACCGGTGTCTCCGTCGTCCGCCGCGCCGCCGTCGAGCCGCTGCGCTGGATCGCCGAGAACGCCGGCCTCGAGGGCTACGTCATCACCTCCAAGGTGGCGGAGCTCGACAAGGGCCAGGGCTTCAACGCCGCGACCGGCGAGTACGGCGACCTGGTGAAGGCCGGCGTCATCGACCCGGTCAAGGTCACCCGCTCCGCCCTGGAGAACGCCGCGTCCATCGCCTCCCTGCTGCTCACGACCGAGACCCTGGTCGTCGAGAAGAAGGAAGAGGAGCCCGCCGAGGCCGGTCACGGTCACGGCCACGCCCACTGACGCACCCTTCGCCCATCCGGGTGATACGGCCGGGGCCCGGCCTCCCTCGTGGGGAGGCCGGGCCCCGGCCCGTTGTGGTGCCGATGTGCCGTCAGCCGGTGCCGTCAGTTGGGCCCGTAGCGGCGGCCCGTCGACGAGCCGGCGCGCGAGACCGCGCGGCGGGGGGCCAGTTTCAGCAGACCGGTCAGCGCCTTGTAGCGGGGGTCGGGGATGGACAGCGCCTTCCCCCGGGCGAGGTCCTTCAGCGCCGCGTCGACCAGCTTGTCGGCGTCCAGCCACATCCAGCCGGGCACGTTGTCCGTCCCCATGCCGGCCCGCTGGTGGAACTCGGTGCGGACGAAGCCGGGGCAGAGCGCCATCATCCGCACCCCACTGCCCGCCAGATCCCGCGCGGCGCCCTGGGTGAACTGCACCACCCACGCCTTGCTCGCTCCGTAGGTCCCCCGGGGGACGAACGCGGCGACCGAGGCCACGTTGACCACACCGCCGCGCCTGCGCTCCCGCATACCGGCCGCCGCGGCCGAGGTCAGCCGCAGCACCGCCTCGCAGTGCACCTTGAGCATCGTCAGCTCGTCGGCCATCGCGACCTCGAGATAGCGGCCCTTGTTGCCGAAGCCCGCGTTGTTGACCAGCAGGTCGACCGGGTTCTTGCGATCCGAGAGCCGGGCCTCGACCGCCGCGATGTCCTCCTCCCGCGACAGGTCGGCGCGGAGCACCTCGACCTCCACGCGGTGGCGGTCGTGGAGCTCCGTCGCCTGCTCGCTCAGCCGCTTCTCGTCGCGGGCCACGATGACCAGATTGTGTCCGTCGGCCGCCAGCCGCCGGGCGAAGGCCGCGCCGATGCCCGCGGTGGCTCCCGTGATCAGTGCAGTCGTCATACGGGAACGTTAGTGCCCGGCACACCCTCCCGGCTGCCTTCCCCCTCCTCCGCCCGCCCCTTCGGACGCGCGGCGGCGCGATTCTGACGTTCCCTGTACGCCAGGGCCTTCTCCCGGAGCTCGGGGTGGAGCGCGTCGCCCGCCGTGAGGAGGCCGGCCCGCAGCGCCTGATCCGTCGTCAGCGAGCGGAAGGCGTAGGAGACGGTCACCTCGTGCGCGGGGCGGTGGACGACGGTGATGGGGTCGCCCGCGCGGATCTCCCCGGGTTCGATGACACGCAGATAGGCCCCGGGCGCGGCTTCCTGGGTGAAGCGGCGGATCCAGCCCGACTCGCCCAGCCAGTCGGCGAAGACGCGGCAGGGGATGCGCGGAGAGGTGACCTCCAGCAGCAGATCCGTACCTATGCGCCAACGCTCTCCGATGCGCGCGCCGTTGACGTCGACCCCGAGGGTGGTGAGGTTCTCCCCGAAGGCGCCGTGGGGCAGCGGGCGGCCCAGCGCCCGCTCCCAGCCGTCGAGGTCCTCCCGGGCGAAGGCGTAGACCGCCTGGTCGTCACCGCCGTGGTGGCGGAGGGAGACCACCGCGTCGCCCGCGAGGCCGCTGCCCGCCGTGCCCTTCGGGCCGGGGGCGGCCACGGCGACCGGGCCGGGGACGGGGCGCTTGTCGATGCCGCTCGCGAGCCCGTCGGCGAAGGCGCCCTCATGGCCCGGTCGATCGCCCGAGGTCCGGGCCCGGCCGACGTTGAGGGAGAGCAGACGCATGGGGGAAGCCGTGGCGCGATCCATGGGACGAGCCTAAGCGGCGCGCCCTCAAAGCGTCGAGCGAATATTTCGCATCGGCCCCAAGGTGGCCTTATGCTCGGTTCTATGATCGAGGCACGTCATCTGAGGGTGCTGCGCGCGGTGGCCGCCACCGGTTCGTTCTCGGCCGCGGCCCGCGAGCTCGGCTGCACCCAGCCCGCCGTCAGTCAGCAGATGAAGGCCCTGGAGCAGTCGGCGCGCACACCGCTGCTGGTCCGCACGGGCCGGGAGATGCGGCTGACCGAGGCCGGCGAGGCCCTGGTCCGCCACGCCACGGGGATCCTGGCCGGGCTGACCGCCGCCGAGGAGGAGATCGCGGCCATCGCCGGGCTGCGGGCCGGGCGGGTGCGGCTGGTGTCCTTCCCCAGCGGCAGCTCCACGCTCGTGCCGACCGCGCTCGCCGAGATGCGCGCCGCCCACCCGGGCACCCAGATCTCCCTCGTCGAGGCGGAGCCGCCGCGCTCGGTGGAGATGCTGCGCGAGGGCGACTGCGAGATCGCGCTCGCCTTCCGCTACCCCGATGTGCGCGGCGCGGACCCGGCGGCCGGCGCGGAGTGGGACGACCTGGTCGTCCGGCCGCTGCTGACCGACCGCCTCATCGGCGTGGTGCCCGAGGGGCACCGGCTGGCCGGGGCGGAGCGGATAGGGATCGCCGAGCTGGAGGACGAGCCGTGGATCGCGGGTTGCCCGCGCTGCCGGCGACATCTGGTGGAGGTGTGCGAGAGCGCGGGCTTCACCCCGCGCATCGACTTCGCGACGGACGACTACCCGGCGGTCTTCGGCCTGGTCGGGGCCGGGCTCGGGGTCGCGGTCATGCCCGAGCTGGCGCTGGAGTCGGTACGGCCCAAGGGGGCGCGGACGGTGCCGGTGGAGCCGGTCGTACAACGGGAGATCGTCGCCCTGACCCTCCCGGACCTGGCCAGGGTGCCGGCGGTCGGGGCCATGCTGAACCGCCTCGCGGCCGCCGCGACCCGCTGAACACCGGCGCCGGGCGCGCGGGGGCGTGCGGGAGCGTGGCCGTCGGTGGAAGCGCAGCCGCAGGCGCTCACGCGGTCATCGCGCCGGCGCCCGCGCCGCTCGCCGAGATGGGCCGGTGCCTCGCGCGCCCCATGAGCTCCTCGCGCTCGTCCTCGGTCAGGCCGCCCCAGACGCCGTAGGGCTCCCGCACCGCCAGCGCGTGCGCCGCGCACTCGGCGCGTACGGGGCAGCGCATGCACACCTCCTTCGCGGAGGTCTCACGGGCGCTGCGCGCCGCGCCGCGCTCGCCCTCGGGGTGGAAGAACAACGAGCTGTCGACCCCTCGGCACGCCGCCAGGAGCTGCCAGTCCCACAGGTCGGCGTTGGGACCGGGAAGGCGGGAGAAATCTGCCATTGCTTATCCCCTCGAAACGATCTGTCCGATGCAGTGCCCGTGTCCGTACATCTGTCGTGACTGTCGTGTGAGCAGATGAAAATATGACTCTTGTTGAATCTAGCCACAGATGCCGGTAAATGGGAAGAAATGCGGGTCCGACTGGGCAAATGGGGCATAGCTTGGCTGGTGGGCCGGGCGCCCCCTGTGCGCCCTGCTCCGTGTCCGCGCCCTCACGTAGAGTGCCGAACACGGCCGACCAAGCCCGTAACTCTTTCGGGTGACCGTCGTTGAGAGTGCGGAGGCGGTTGACGCATGAAGCAGTCGGGCGGGTGGCAGGGCCCGGGTGCCGTCAACCGCGCAAGGTGACGACCAGTACCAGCCCCTGGAGGCTCAAGGTGACGCGCATCAGCTGCGGAGGGCGGCCATGACATCCGTCCTCGTCTGCGACGACTCCCCGCTTGCCCGAGAAGCGCTCCGTCGCGCGGTGGCGACCGTGCCCGGCGTCGAGCGCGTGACGACGGCGGCCAACGGCGAGGAAGTCCTCCGCCGCTGGGGCGCCGATCGTTCGGACCTCATTCTGATGGACGTACGCATGCCCGGACTCGGTGGTGTGGAGACCGTGCGCCGGCTGCTCTCCGCCGACCCCGGCGCCCGCATCATCATGCTCACGGTCGCCGAGGACCTCGACGGGGTCGCTCTCGCGGTCGCCGCCGGGGCGCGCGGCTATCTGCACAAGGACGCCTCGCGCGCCGAGCTGCGCGCCACCGTGACCCAGGCGCTCGCCGACCCGACCTGGCGGCTCGCCCCCCGGCGGCTGCGCTCGGCGGAGATGGGTGCCGCGCCCACGCTCACCGCGCGGGAGATCCAGGTGCTGGAGGGCATGAGCCACGGCCGCTCCAATGCGGAGATCGGCCGGGAGCTCTTCCTCTCCGAGGACACGGTGAAGACCCACGCGCGGCGGCTCTTCAAGAAGCTGGGCGCCTCGGACCGGGCGCACGCGGTGGCCCTCGGCTTCCGCTGGGGCCTGGTCCGCTGAGGCGGTGTGGCGCGCAGCGTCTCGAGGTCGCGGTGCGCGCCACCCCGGCGGGTGGTGCCCACCGCGACCCCCGTGGTGTGCGCCGCGACCTCGCCGCGTCGACGGCCCGACGCCGAAAGCTCGAGGGATGCCGCATCCTTGAGGTGTGACTCCTCCCCGGCGGAGGCCGAGGTTTCTCGCTCGGCCAGAAGAGACCTCATGACGGACAAGCCCTGCCACGTGCCCTACGGCACGGGTGCAAGCTATCGGTGGAGTCGTGAGTGCTGGGGCGGGCATACCCGAAAGGGGGAGGCGCTAGACGTGAGTGCGAGGACACCGACGCGTAACGGTTCGATGCACAACCACGAGGGCGGTGCCACGGAGAATCCGGCGCCGGGGCACCATGGACCGATGCGCGACGACGACACCACCGCCATTGGCGCGCTCGTCGCCCGTGCGGTGGAGGGCGACCGGCAGGCCACCCATGATCTGCTCGCCCTGGTGCACCCTCTCGCCCTGCGCTACTGCCGTACGCGCCTGTCGCGGCTGCCGGGCGACGCCCGCCATTTCGTGGACGACCTCGCTCAGGAGGTCTGTCTCGCCGTTCTGTGCGCCCTGCCGCGCTACCGCGACACCGGGCGCCCCTTCGAGGCCTTCGTCGTGGCCATCGCCGCGCACAAGGTCGCCGATCTCCAGCGCGCCGCCATGCGCCACCCGGGCAGCACGGCCGTGCCCTCCGACGAGATGCCGGAACAGCCCGACGACTCGCTCGGGCCCGAGGAGCGGGCGCTGCTCAGCAGCGATGCCGAGTGGGCGAAGAAGCTGCTCGCCAACCTTCCGGAGAACCAGCGCGAGCTCGTGCTGCTGCGCGTCGCCGTCGGGCTGACGGCCGAGGAGACCGGACAGATGCTGGGAATGTCGCCCGGCGCCGTCCGGGTCGCCCAGCACCGCGCGCTCAGCAGGCTCAGGGCGCTCGCGGAACAGTGAGCGCGGGGTGTGCGCGTCCCGGCCCACCGGGGTGCGCACACCGCACGGACGCGCCGACCGACGGTGTTTTCGTAGGAATATCCAAGTGACGTGGGCCTCAGGGCTCGTGGAATGGGACACCCGCCACGGCCGTTAGCATGGTAGTCCTCGCTGGGGCAAGACCATTTGGGAAGGTGTCATGACTGACAACGTCGACGGAATGCCCGGAAAATTCGCGATGCTCGGTCTGACATACGACGACGTCCTGCTGCTGCCGGGCGCCTCCGAGGTCCTGCCGAACGGTGTGAGCACCGCTTCCCGGGTCTCGCGCAACGTACGGGTGAACATCCCGCTGCTGTCCGCCGCCATGGACAAGGTGACCGAGGCGCGCATGGCCATCGCCATGGCCCGCCAGGGTGGCGCGGGCGTGCTCCACCGCAACCTCTCGATCGAGGACCAGGCCAACCAGGTCGACCTCGTCAAGCGCTCGGAGTCCGGCATGGTCTCCGACCCGATCACCGTCCGCCCGGACGCCACGCTGGCCGAGGCCGACGCGCTGTGCGCCCGGTTCCGCATCAGCGGTGTGCCGGTCACCGACCCGGCGGGCAAGCTGCTGGGCATCGTCACCAACCGTGACATGGCCTTCGAGATGGACCGCGGCCGCGCGGTGCGCGAGGTCATGACCCCGATGCCGCTGGTCACCGGCAAGGTCGGCATCTCCGGCGAGGACGCCATCGAGCTGCTGCGCCGCCACAAGATCGAGAAGCTGCCGCTGGTGGACGACGCCGGTGTGCTCAAGGGCCTCATCACGGTCAAGGACTTCGTCAAGGCCGAGAAGTACCCGAACGCCGCCAAGGACGCCGAGGGCCGCCTGGTCGTCGGCGCCGCGGTGGGCGTCGGCGCCGAGGCCTTCGAGCGCGCCCAGGCGCTCGTCGAGGCCGGCGCGGACTTCCTGGTCGTCGACAGCGCCCATGGCCACAGCCGGGGCATCCTCGACATGATCGCCAAGATCAAGTCCAACATCAGCGTCGACGTCGTCGGCGGCAACGTCGCCACCCGCGACGGTGCCCAGGCCCTGATCGACGCGGGCGTGGACGGCGTCAAGGTCGGTGTCGGCCCGGGCTCGATCTGCACCACCCGCGTCGTCGCCGGCATCGGCGTCCCGCAGGTCACCGCGATCTACGAGGCCGCCCAGGCGTGCCACGCGGCGGACGTCCCGCTGATCGGCGACGGCGGCCTCCAGTACTCCGGCGACATCGCCAAGGCGATCGCCGCCGGCGCCGACACGGTGATGCTCGGCTCGCTGCTCGCGGGCTGCGAGGAGTCGCCGGGCGAGATGGTCTTCATCAACGGCAAGCAGTTCAAGTCCTACCGCGGCATGGGCTCGCTGGGCGCCATGCAGTCCCGCGGCCAGGCGCGGTCCTTCTCCAAGGACCGCTACTTCCAGGACAACGTCCTCTCCGAGGACAAGCTGGTGCCCGAGGGCATCGAGGGTCAGGTGCCCTACCGCGGCCCGCTGTCCTCGGTCGCCCACCAGCTCGTCGGCGGCCTGCGGGCCTCCATGGGCTACGTCGGCTCGGCCGACATCCAGGAGCTCAAGGACAAGGGCCGCTTCGTGCGGATCACGTCCGCGGGTCTCAAGGAGAGCCACCCGCACGACATCCAGATGACGGTCGAGGCGCCGAACTACTCGCGTCGCTGATACGGACCCCCGGCCGGGGGTCCGGGGGTTGTCCCCCGGGAAGCGCTGTCAGATGACGGTCGAGGCGCCGAACTACTCGCGTCGCTGACGCGCCCGGCTACTGCTTCCGGTAGTAGTCGGAGTTTCGCACAGAAGTCCGTCGGAGCCCGCGACCGATAAGGCCGCGGGCTCCGCCGCGTCGGGGATACTGGTATGCGGCAGACGGAGCGCCAAGGAAAGTGAAAGGCCACACACGTGACTGAGATCGAGATCGGGCGCGGCAAGCGCGGCCGCCGGGCGTACGCGTTCGACGACATCGCCGTCGTCCCGAGTCGCCGTACCCGCGACCCGAAGGAGGTCTCGATCGCCTGGCAGATCGACGCCTACCGCTTCGAGCTGCCGTTCCTGGCCGCCCCCATGGACTCGGTCGTCTCGCCCGAGACCGCCATCCGCATCGGCGAGCTGGGCGGCCTGGGCGTGCTCAACCTCGAGGGCCTGTGGACCCGCTACGAGGACCCCGAGTCGCTGCTGGCCGAGATCGCCGAGCTGGACGAGACCGCCGCGACCAAGCGACTCCAGGAGATCTACGCCGCTCCGATCAAGGAGGAGCTGATCGGGCAGCGCATCAAGGAGGTCCGCGACTCCGGTGTCGTGACCGCCGCCGCGCTCTCCCCGCAGCGCACCGCGCAGTTCTCCAAGGCCGTCGTCGACGCCGGCGTGGACATCTTCGTGATCCGCGGTACGACCGTCTCCGCCGAGCACGTCTCGAGCGCCGCCGAGCCGCTGAACCTCAAGCAGTTCATCTACGAGCTCGACGTCCCGGTGATCGTGGGCGGCTGCGCCACCTACACCGCCGCCCTCCACCTGATGCGCACGGGCGCGGCCGGTGTCCTCGTCGGCTTCGGCGGCGGCGCCGCGCACACCACCCGTAACGTCCTGGGCATCCAGGTCCCGATGGCGACCGCCGTGGCCGACGTGGCCGCCGCCCGCCGGGACTACATGGACGAGTCCGGCGGCCGCTACGTCCACGTCATCGCCGACGGCGGCGTGGGCTGGTCCGGCGACCTGCCGAAGGCCATCGCCTGCGGTGCCGACGCCGTGATGATGGGCTCCCCGCTGGCCCGCGCCACCGACGCCCCCGGCCGTGGCTTCCACTGGGGCATGGAGGCCGTCCACGAGGACGTGCCGCGCGGCAAGCGCATGAACCTGGGCACCGTGGGCTCCACCGAGGAGATCCTCCTCGGCCCCTCGCACACCCCGGACGGCTCGATGAACTTCTTCGGCGCGCTGCGCCGGGCGATGGCCACCACGGGCTACAGCGAGCTCAAGGAGTTCCAGCGCGTCGAGGTGACGGTCGCGCCGTCGCAGCACGACAAGCGCTGACGCTTCGTCTTCCCTTCAAGGCCCGGTCCGCTTCGGCGGGCCGGGCCTTCCGCATGGCCTGCCACCGACGTTAGTGCCGTATAAGCATTCGATCTTAGGGAATACTGGCGACTTATGGCGCAAAGCAAGTCGTTCAGCGGCAGGGACATGGGTATCGACCTCGGCACCGCGAACACGCTGGTGTATGTGCGAGGGAAGGGAGTGGTGCTCAACGAGCCCTCGGTCGTCGCGGTCAACGCCGAGGACGGCAGTGTGCTGTCGGTCGGTTCCGAGGCCAAGGAGACCATCGGCCGTACCCCCTCGAACATCGTCGCCATCCGCCCGATGCGGGACGGCGTCATCGCGGACTTCGAGATAGCCGAGCGGATGATGCGGCACTTCATCAAGAAGGTCATGGGCAACCGCCGCTTCTCCCGCCCGCGCGTCGTGGTCTGCGTGCCCTCGGGCATCACGGGCGTCGAGCGACGGGCGGTCATCGAGGCCGCGTCGCAGGCCGGTGCCCGTCAGGTGCACCTGGTCGAGGAGCCCATGGCGGCCGCGATCGGCGCGGGGCTGCCGGTCAGCGAGCCGACCGGCTGCATGGTCGTCGACATCGGCGGCGGCACCACCGAGGTCGCGGTGATCTCGCTGGGCGGGATCGTCACCGCGCGCTCGGTGCGCACGGCGGGCGACGCCATGGACACGGCGATCATCTCCTACGTCAAGAAGGAGTACGCCCTCGCCATCGGTGAGCGCACCGCCGAGGAGATCAAGCTGACCATCGGCTCGGCCTCCCCGACCGGCTACGCGGACGCGGGCGGCGGCGACCCGGAGGAGACCCAGGGCCTGCGCCCCGGCGACCGGCTGACGGTGCGCGGCCGGGACCAGGTCAGCGGTCTGCCCAAGACGCTGGACCTGACGGCCGACGAGATCCGCCACGCGCTCACCGAGCCGGTGGACGCCATCGTGATGGCGGTGCGCCAGACGCTCGACGAGACCCCGCCGGAGCTCTCCGGCGACATCATGGAGCGGGGCATCGTGCTTACCGGCGGCGGCGCGCTGCTGCGCGGCCTGGACGTCCGGCTGAGCCAGGAGCTCGACATCCCCGTGCTCGTCGCGGACGAGCCGCTCGACTGCGTCGCGGTCGGCACCGGCCGCTGTGTGGAGAACTTCGCCTCGATGCGCACGGTGCTGGACGCCCAGCCGCGCCTGCTGGCGGGCCGGCTGTAGCGGGGTCGGCTGTGGCCGGGCCTGCCCCCGGGGCGCTTGTCACAGCCGGTGCGCCGCTCCGGTGGGGCTCGCGCCCCGGGTGTCCAGCAGCAGCTGGGCCTTGACCGCGAGCCCCTGGAGGTCGTACGTGCGGTGGTGCTGGAGAAGCACCGTCAGATCGGCGTCGGCCGCCGCCTCGTAGAGGCAGTCGGCGCGCGGTACGGGCTGGCCCATGACACGCCACTGGGCGGCGTAGGGGTCGTGATAGCTGAGCAGGGCGCCCATCTCCATCAGCCGGGACGCGATCTCGCGCGCCGGCGAGCCCTCCTGGTCGCCGATGTCGGCCTTGTAGCTGACCCCCAGCAGCAGCACCCGGGCGCCGCGCGCGGATTTGCCGTGCTCGTTGAGGAGGGTGGCGCAGCGCTGGATGACGTAGCGCGGCATCCGTCCGTTGACCTCCTGCGCCAGCTCCACCATGCGCAGGGGGTAGCCGAGGCTGCGGCCCTTGTAGGAGAGGTAGTTGGGGTCGATGGGGACGCCGTGGCCGCCGACCCCGGGGCCGGGGCGGAAGGACTGGAAGCCGAAGGGCTTGGTCTCCGCGCAGCGCAGGACGTCCCAGAGGTCGACGCCGATGTCGTGGCAGAAGACGGCCATCTCGTTGGCGAGCGCGATGTTGACGTGCCGGTAGTTGGTCTCCAGGACCTTGACGGCCTCGGCCTCGCGGGGGCCCCGCGCGCGGACGACCTTCTCGCAGATCCGTCCGTAGAAGGCGGCGGCGGCCTCGGTGCAGGCGGGGGTGAGGCCGCCGATGACCTTGGGGGTGTTGACCAGGCCGTGCCGGCGGTTGCCGGGGTCGAGGCGGCTGGGGGAGTAGGCGAGGTGGAAGTCCTGGCCGGCGCGCAGCCCGGAGCCGGACTCCAGGAGGGGGCGCAGCAGGTCCTCGGTGGTGCCGGGGTAGACGGCGGACTCCAGGATCACGGTGGTGTGCGGCCGGAGCCGGGCCGCCAGGGCGCGGGCCGCCGCGACGACGGCGCTCAGGTCCAGTGCCCGGTCCTCGCCCAGCCGGGTGGGGGCGCAGATCACGGCCGTACGGACCCTGCCGAGCTCGGCGTCCTCGGTGGTGGCGCGGAAACCGGCGGAGACCATGCGG
The DNA here is from genome assembly GCF_040636475.1 of Streptomyces sp. NPDC037389. NCBI lineage: Bacteria > Bacillati > Actinomycetota > Actinomycetes > Kitasatosporales > Streptomycetaceae > Streptomyces > Streptomyces sp. NPDC037389. The sequence continues at coordinate 254,612 of NZ_JBEZUS010000005.1, read as the reverse complement.
CGGACCAGGCCCGCGGTGATGCCGTCGGCGCCCTCCGGGGGCAGCCGTCCGGCGCGGAGCTCGGCGACGGTGCGGGCGTCGGTGTCGTAGCCGACGGTGGGGATGGCGGCGGCGGTGGCGGCCTGGGCGAGGGGGAGCCCGAGGTGACCGAGGCCGATGACGGCGAGATCTGCGGGCATGGCGGGCATGGCGGGATGCGGTCCTTCCCGGAGGCGACGTCCGGAGGCGATGGCCGGCGGCCGGTGGGTTCCCGGCCAAAACGGCCCGGTACATCAGCTTAGGCGGATATATGACTGTTGTCCGGTATTTCTGTGTCTCTCCCGGTGGGGCCGCGTCGCGGTGCGTCCGGGGCCGCGTCGCGGTGCGTCCGGGGCCGCGTCGCGGTGCGTCCGGGGCCGCGTCGCGGTGCGACCGGGTCCGCGTCGAGTCGCCTCCGTCCGTGGCCCGGCCGGAGCGGCCGATCTGGGGCAGCATCGAAGGAGGACGCGTCACGACGTACGGTCTCGGCTCCGTCCGCGCGGCCACCGGCAGCGGCGGCGGGATCGGCCAGGCGGGAGGCAGTGGTGAGGACAGCGACACTCGGCCCGGCCGAGCGCGGCGAGGCTCTCGCCCGAATGGCGGAGCGGGAACTGGACATCCTCGTGGTCGGCGCGGGCGTCGTCGGCGCGGGCACGGCCCTGGACGCGGCGACCCGCGGCCTGACGACCGGCCTCGTCGAGGCGCGGGACTGGGCGGCCGGCACGTCCAGCAGGTCCAGCAAGCTCATCCACGGCGGGCTGCGCTATCTGGAGATGCTCGACTTCTCCCTGGTGCGCGAGGCCCTCAAGGAGCGCGGGCTGCTGCTCCAGCGACTGGCCCCGCACCTGGTCAGGCCGGTGCCCTTCCTCTACCCGCTCCAGCACAGAGGCTGGGAGCGGGTCTACGCCGGCGCGGGCGTGGCCCTCTACGACACCATGTCCCTCTCCTCGGGCCACGGCAGGGGACTGCCCGCCCACCGCCACCTCACCCGCCGGAAGGCGCTGCGGGTCGCGCCCTGCCTGCGCAAGGACGCGCTCGTCGGCGCCCTCCAGTACTACGACGCCCAGATGGACGACGCGCGCTACGTCACCACCCTCGTGCGCACCGCCGCCGCCTACGGCGCCGACGTCGCCAACCGGGCGCGGGTCGTGGGCTTCCTGCGGGAGGGCGAGCGCGTGGTCGGCGCCCGGGTGCGGGACCTGGAGCAGGGCGGCGAGTTCGAGATCCGCGCCCGGCAGATCGTCAACGCCACCGGGGTGTGGACGGACGACACCCAGCAGCTCATCGCCGAGCGCGGCCAGTTCCATGTTCGGGCGTCCAAGGGCATCCACCTGGTCGTCCCCAAGGACCGGATCCACTCCACCAGCGGGCTCATCCTGCGCACCGAGAAGAGCGTGCTCTTCGTCATCCCATGGGGCCGGCACTGGATCATCGGGACGACGGACACCGACTGGGACCTGGACAAGGCCCACCCGGCCGCCTCCAGCGCCGACATCGACTATCTGCTGGAGCACGTGAACTCGGTGCTCGCCGTGCCGCTCGGCCGCGACGACGTCCAGGGCGTCTACGCCGGGCTGCGCCCCCTGCTCGCCGGTGAGTCGGACGCGACCAGCAAGCTCTCGCGCGAGCACACGGTGGCCCACCCGGTGCCGGGGCTGGTGGTCGTGGCGGGCGGCAAGTACACCACGTACCGGGTGATGGCGAAGGACGCCGTCGACGAGGCGGTGCACGGGCTCGCCCAGCGGGTGGCCGACTGCGTCACCGAGGACGTGCCGCTCGTCGGCGCCGAGGGGTACAGGGCCCTGTGGAACGGGCGCGCCCAGCTCGCCCGGCGCACGGGGCTGCACGTCGCGCGGGTCGAACACCTGCTCAATCGCTATGGCTCGCTGGTGGACGAGGTGCTGTCCTACGTCATCGCCGACCCGGCGATGGGCGAACCGCTGACCGGTGCCGAGGACTATCTGCGGGCGGAGGTCGTCTACGCCGCCTCCCACGAGGGCGCGCGCCACCTCGACGACGTCCTCACCCGGCGGACCCGGATCTCGATCGAGACCTTCGACCGCGGCACGCGCAGCGCCCGCGAGGCCGCCGAGCTGATCGCGCCCGTGCTGGGCTGGGACGCGGCCCAGGTCGACAAGGAGGTCGAGCACTACGAGAAGCGCGTGGAGGCCGAGCGCGAGTCGCAGCGGCAGCCCGACGACCTGACGGCGGACGCGGCCCGGCTGGGCGCGCCGGACATCCAGCCGGTCTGACGGCCCGTCCGGGGTTGTCGGGGTCATGATGTCCGTCGATGTCCTCCGATATGAGCCACCGCCGGTCACCGGTACGGGGTGCGTTCACGAGGGGTGCGCTCATGAGCGGTGTGTGACAGCCCGGCAGCTTCGGGAACCGCCCGTCGCCCCAGCGAGTCCTGTGGGAGTGACAGGTCCTGTTCAGGGGAGCGGGCGACGACGCCACCGCATCCCGTCGTCCTCGACACCGTCCCGGCGCGTTACGGAAGGCTCCGTCCGCCGTGCGACGGGGGTTGACGGTGCGCGTCGGCACACGCTTCTCACCAGGGCTCTCGGACCCTGGCCTTCCGCTGGTCCGCGGATGAGAGACAATGGTCCCTCTGCCAGGGTCGGTTGGTCGCAGAGCTGAATGCCAGAGGGGACGCATGTCGGAGGCGGAGCAGACGCAGGGCACGGCAGGGCGCCTCCTCGCCGGGCGATACCGCCTCGGGGACGTCCTCGGGCGCGGTGGCATGGGCACGGTCTGGCGGGCGACGGACGAGACCCTGGGCCGAGTGGTCGCGGTCAAGGAGCTGCGCTTTCCGTCCAACATCGACGAGGACGAGAAGCGCCGACTGATCACGCGCACGCTGCGCGAGGCCAAGGCCATCGCCCGGATCCGCAGCGCCGGCGCGGTCACCGTCTACGACGTCGTGCACGAGGACGACCGTCCGTGGATCGTCATGGAGCTCATCGAGGGCCGCTCGCTCGCCGACGTCATCCGCGAGGACGGTCCGCTGAAGTGGCGCCGGGCCGCCGAGGTCGGGCTCGCCGTCCTCGACGTGCTGCGCGCCGCGCACCGCGAGGGCATCCTCCACCGCGACGTGAAGCCCTCCAACGTCCTCATCGCGGACGACGGCCGCGTCGTCCTCACCGACTTCGGCATCGCGCAGGTCGAGGGCGACCCCTCGGTCACCTCGACGGGCATGCTCGTCGGCGCCCCCTCGTACATATCCCCCGAGCGCGCCCGCGGCCAGAAGCCCGGCCCGCCCGCCGACCTGTGGTCGCTGGGCGGCCTGCTGTACGCGGCCGTCGAGGGCGCCCCGCCGTACGACAAGGGCTCGGCCATCGCCACCCTCACGGCCGTCATGACCGAGCCCCTCGGCCCGCCGCGCAACGCCGGTCCGCTGGCGGATGTCATGTACGGGCTGCTGGCCAAGGATCCGCAGAAGCGTCTGGACGAGGCGGGGGCGCGGGCGTTGCTGACGGCCGCCGTCAACGCGCCGGACGAGCGGCTGCCCAAGCCGCCCGAGCCCAAGCCCGACCTTGAGGCCACCCAGGCCATCGCCGTGCCGTCCATACCGGAGAAGCCGGTCCGCGCCGCGGGTCCGGCGCGGCCGAAGAAGGACCGCGGGGGGTACGGCTACGACGACGCCCGGTCGTCCGCGCCGGCGTCCCCGGGCTCTTCGGGCGCCTCGTTCTCCTCGCCGGGCTCCTCTTCCGCCGTGTCGGGTTCGCGTTCCTCGTCGGCGTCGTCGACGCCGTCCTCCCGGTCCGGGGGCGTGTCCGGCGCCGCGCGGTCCGGCTCGCCGTCCGTGCCGGCGCGGGGCGCCTTCCGGCCCCTGCGGGACGCGGACACGGGCTCGTCGGTCACCGCCGGGTCCGAGGGCGCCGGGCAGCCGGTCAGGCTGCGGGTCGGCAGCGTCGCGGCCGGTGCCAGGGGCAGCCGCGACGCGCGGGGCACGACCTACGGCCGGGCCTCGCTCATGGACGTCGTGCCGCGCCGCGTGCTGCTCGTCGCGGCGGTCGTGGTCGTCCTCGCCGTCATCGGCACGGTGATCGCCATCGCCGTGAGCGGCAACAAGGACGACAACGGCAAGGGCGGTTCGTCCACGAAGCACAAGAAGGCCGCGATCGTCTCGACCGCCCCGGTGTACGCCGCCCGGGACGGCTTGAACGACCGGGACACCCGGGACGTCCTGGGCGGCCCGGGTGGCTTCTCGCGCGCGAACTGACGCGCGTCGGCTCGCGCCGATGTCATGTGGCTTCCCGGGGCGGGAGGGACACGTGCGCATACAGGGCCGGACTGCTGGGGAGTGGTGGGGACGTACTGAGCCGTACGCGCCCTAAGGGGCGGGTTCGGCACGTATCGTGAGTCGTCGTGGACCGTACGCAGTCGCGATACGCCCGCAAGGCGCCGTTGAACGACCGGCTTTGGCGGCCGGTCGGTGCGTCGGGGCGGACCGCGCGACGGCGGATCGCACGAGTGGGGAGGCGTCGTGGACGACTACGCGGGCCGGGTGCTCGCCGACCGTTACCGTCTGCCGTTGCCCCCGTCCGAGGCGTTCGAACTCGTGGAGACACGGGCGTTCGACACCTACAGCGGTCAGGAGGTCCTGGTCCGGCAGATTCCGCTGCCGGAGGTCGTCGACGCCGAGGTCCTGGGGGACGACGGCCCCCACGGTCCCGTCGCCGCCAGGGGCCCGGCCGGGGCGGGGACCGGGGGCGCGGGTGCGCGACGTACGGCCCCGGCGCCCGGCGACCCGGCGGTGCGCCGCGCGCTGAAGGCCGCCACCGCCGCCGCGCAGATCCCGGACCACCCCCGGCTCGACCAGGTCTTCCACGTCTTCGCCGAGGCGGGCAGCCTCTGGATCGTCAGCGAGCTCGTCTCCGCCCGTCCCCTGGCCGCCCTCCTCGCCGAGCGCACGCTCTCCCCGCACCGCGCGGCCGAGGTCGCCGCCGACGTCCTCACCGCCCTGCGCGCCCTGCACGCCCAGGGCTGGACCCACCGCAACATCACCGCCCGGACCGTCCTCATCTGCGACGACGGCCGTGCCGTCCTCACCGGCCTGGCCGCCGGCGCGGCCGAGGAGGCGCTGTGCGGCTACGACCCGGTCCCGGAGACGACGGGCCGGGGGGACCGGTCGCGCCCCTCGCCGTACGGGCAGCCGGGCCGCGGTGGTCCGGGCACGCGCGCCGAGGGCGTGCCCCGGCAGGGCGGCGGCGCCGCGGCGGGCGGTACGACGGGCGGCCCGGCGGGCGGTACGGCGGTCCAGGGCACGGGGGACGAACGGGACGAGACGCGGAACGCCCGCGCGGCCCGCTCCGGGGCGATCGCCGTCTACCACGCGGCAGCCCGCGCCGCCGCGCGCGCGGCGGTCGAGGGCGCCGCCCGCCCGGCCGCCGGCGCCTCCACCTGGGGCGGCGGCAGCGCGTCCAGCGGCACCGCTCCCGCCCCCGAGACCACCCGCCCCTGGAACGCGAACGGCCTGGTACGCGGCGGGGCGGGCCCGGGGGCCGCGCCCGGTACCGCGGCTCCGGGGCAGGGTGGGCCCGGCGTACCCGGCCAGGACAAGCCCAGCGCCGGGGACGGGGGCGCCCAGCCCGCCGGGGCGGCCCAGGGCGGGCCCGCCGGAGGACCGGCGTCGGCCCCGGGGAGCCGCCCCTCGAACGGCTGGGGGCACCCCAAGGGCCCGGCCGACGCGCTCGCCGCCGAGCGCGCCCGGCAGGCGCGGATGGTCGTGGTGGGAGCCGTCACCGAGCGTTGGGCGCCCGAACAGGCCTGGCCGGTGCGGGAGAACTGGCAGCTCGCGCCCCCCGTCGGCCCCGCCGCCGATCTATGGGCCCTGGGCGCCCTGCTCTTCCGCGTCGTCCAGGGCCACGCGCCCTACCCCGAGGAAAGCGCGGCCGAGCTCGTCCAGGTCGTCTGCGCGGAACCGCCCGCGTACGCCGAGGAGTGCGGCGCGCTGCGCCCGGTCGTCGAGTCGCTGATGCGCAAGGACCCGGCCGAACGGCCCGAGTTCGAGGAGCTCCGCGGCTGGCTCCGTTCGCTGATCCGTTCGGCGCCGGAGCCCGAGCTCGGCAGCCGGACCGTCACCGTGCCGTCGATCGGGGCCCCCGCCCCCGGCGATCCACGCCGGCTCCCGGTCGTCCGCCGGCGTGGCGAGCTGGTCCGCAGGCGGCGCGGCCGCGCGTCCGCCCAGGGCACGACGGCCGCCCAGGGCACGACGGCCGGGCAGGGCACGACGGCCGGGCAGGGCATGACGGCCGGGCAGGGCATGACGGCCGGGCAGGCTCCGGCGAGTGCCCACGGGCGGCACAAGCGGACGGGCGGGGAACGGCACGCGGAGCCCCGTGCCCAGGAGCGGAACGGCTTCCACACCACAGGCCATCTGCGGGAGGAGCGCGTTCCCACGACGGCCGCCTCCCCGCTGCGGCTGGGAAGGCTGCTGCTGGGCCTGATCCTGCTCGCCCTCATCGGGGCCGTGCTGTACGCGGTGCTGTTCATGCCGCGTGCGGAGGAGGGCACGGGGCGCGCCCCGGTGGACCGTACGGGCGCGGCCGGCGCCCTGAGCGCGGCCCCGGGCGGATCCGTCCCCTCCGGGACGGCGGGCCGGGCCTCCACCGACGGCGCCCGGGACGGCCGGGCCGAGGACGGCGCGGGTTCCGGTGCCGCCGCTGCCAAAGGGTTCGCCCTGCGCAAGGACCCCAAGGGCTTCGCCGTGGCCGTCTCCGAGGACTGGCAGCGGCGCGGCGAGAACGAGCGCGGCCAGGTCGTCTACGCCGGCGGGGACTACGAGCTGATCGTGGTCCCGGGCCGGGACGCGGTGGCCGAGTTCGGCGGCGACCCCATGGCCTACCAGCAGGACAAGGAGCCCGAGCTGGCCCCGTACCGCGCCTCGTCCTGGTCGGGCTCCTTCGGCCTGCGGCGCGTCGACGTCGGCGGTACGGCGACGGCGGAGGGCACGTTCCACTGGAACGACAGCGGCGGCCGCCAGATCTACGTACGCAACGCCGCGATGATCCTGGGCGACCGCTACCACCTGCTCCAGGTACGCGGCCCGATGGACGAACAGCGGTCGGTGGACACCTTCTTCGAGCAGGCCATGGCCACCTACCGGACGGGCGGCTGACCGCGTGACGGTCCCGGGCCCGGGCCTGGGGCCGGGACCCGGGGCCGAGTCGCTCAGTCGGCGAAGCGCTCGCGCAGCGTCTGTTTGAGGACCTTGCGCAGGGTGTCGTCGCGGGGCAGCGCGTCGACGAGTTCCAACTGCTCGGGCAGTTTGTGCACGGCCAGCCCGGCGGCGCGCAGATGGGCCGTGACGGCTTCGAGGGTCAGCGGCCGGGCCCCCGTCGGCTGCTGGACCACGGCGCAGACGCGCTCCCCGCGCAGCGCGTCCGGCAGGCCGATGACGGCGGCGTCCTCGACGCCGGGGTGGTCGTGGAGGAACCGCTCGACCTCCTGCGCCGAGATGTTCTCGCCCTTGCGGATGATGATGTCCTTCACCCGGCCGGTGAGCACGAGATGGCCGTCCTCGGTGAGCCGGCCGAGGTCCCCGGTGCGGAGGAAACCGTCCTCGTCGAACGCCTCGGCCGTCTGGACCGGGTCGAGATAGCCCCGGCAGACCGCCTCGCCGCGCAGCCGTATCTCCCCGTCCGCACCGGTGGGGACGGGCGCGCCGTCCCGGCCGACGACCCGGACCTCCATGCCGGCGGGCGGCCGTCCCTCCGTGGTGGCCAGCTTCTCCTCGGGGTCGTCGGGGCACCCCATGGTGATCATCGGTACCTCGGTCATCCCGTAACCGTGGGCGAGCCGGCAGCCCAGTTCGCGGACCACGTCGTGGTGGAGCGCGGGCGGCCGGGGCGCCCCGCCGCCGGCCATGAGCCGGAGCGTGGGGAGCAGCCTGCGGGCGGGGTTCTTGCGCTGCTCGGCGAGGAACATCGCGTAGAACGCGGTCGAGCCGCCCGCCACGGTGACGCCGTGGCGCCGGTAGGCGGCGAGCGAACCGGGCAGGGAGAAGTGCTCGACGAGCAGTGCCGGGAAGCCGCGCAGGAGCATCGCGACGGTGTAGTCGGGCCCGGCCACGTGCGCGTAGGGGAAGGCCATGGAGCCCACGTCGTCGGGGGTGAGGCGGAGGGCGTCGGCGAGGCAGCCGCCGGCGGCGATGAGGGCGCGGTCCGTGTGGAGCACGCCCTTGGGTCCCGCCGTGGTGCCGGACGTCCAGAAGATCCAGCGGACGGTCGTGCCGTCGGCCGGAGGGGGCGGGAGGATCGCCGGGTCGGCCTCCGGGAGGGCGTCGTGGGCCAGGAACACCAGGGGTGGCGTGGGCAGCGTCAGAGCGACGCGGTGGGCCATCGGCGTATGGTCGAAGCCCCGCCACAGCCCGGGGACGGCGAAGTACTCGGCTCCGGTGGACCTGAGCGCGTGCCCGACCTCGTGGTCGCGGCAGGCGGGGACGAGCGGGCTCTGGACGGCGCCCAGCCTGGCCAGCGCGAAGGCCAGGACGACGGTTTCGGCACGGGTGGGCAGCTGCCAGGTGACCCGGCTCCCCGGCCCCACGCCGAAGGTGTGGAGCCAGGCGGCCACGCGCTCGGCGCGGGAGCGCAGTCCGCCGAAGGTCATCCGCCGGTCGCCGCCGGGTGCTCCGTCCCGTGCCTCCCTGGCGGGCTCGTCCGCCTGGACGAGCGCGAGGGCGTCCGGAGTGAGCCCCGCGCGGCGCTCCAGGAGCTCCCAGAGTGTGCGGGAGTCCGCCAGTTCCCGGGCGTCGGTACCGTTCGGCATGAGAGCCCACTCCGATCTGACGGTATGTCATATCTGCGCCGGAGCGTAGGCCGTCGCTTCTTGTCGGTCCAGAGGGCGAGGGCTAGCCTCCTGGTGACTGACGGAGTGTCAGGTACGGCGTCGGATACGGCGAAGGGGCCCCATGGAGCTGCCGCGCATCGTCAGCGTCGACGACCATGTGATCGAGCCGGCCCATCTCTTCGAGACCTGGCTGCCGGTGAAGTACCGCGACCGCGGCCCGCGCCCCCTGACCGCCGGGATCGGGGAGCTGGAGTACGCCGGGGGTGCCTATCGCGTCACCATGGACCCGGACGGCCCCCCGGCCGACTGGTGGGTCTACGAGGACCTCCGCTTCCCGTACAAGCGCAACATCGCGGCTGTCGGTTTCTCGCGGGACGAGATGACCCTGGAGGGCATCACGCGGGAGGGGATGCGCCGGGGGTGCTGGGATCCGAAGGCCCGGCTGGCGGACATGGACCTGGGTCACGTCGAGGCGTCCCTGTGCTTCCCGACCTTCCCGCGCTTCTGCGGGCAGACGTTCGCGGAGGCGCGTGACAAGGAGGTCGCGCTGGCCTGTGTGCGGGCGTACAACGACTGGATGGTCGAGGAGTGGTGCGGCGACAGCGGCGGCCGGCTGATCCCGCTGTGCCTGATCCCGCTGTGGGGCGTGGAACTGGCCGTGGCCGAGATCCGGCGCAACGCGGCGCGCGGGGTGCGGGCCGTGACCTTCAGCGAGCTCCCGACACATCTCGGGCTGCCGTCGATCCACTCCGGCTACTGGGACCCGTTCTTCGCCGTCTGCGAGGAGACGGGGACGGTGGTGTGCATGCACATCGGCTCGTCCTCCCAGATGCCCGCCGCCTCCCCCGACGCGCCCGTCGCCGTCCAGGCCACGCTGTCCTTCAACAACGCCATGGCCTCGATGTCGGACTTCCTCTTCAGCGGCGTCCTCGTCCGTTTCCCCCGCCTGAAACTCGCCTACAGCGAGGGACAGATGGGCTGGATCCCCTACGCTCTGGAACGCGCCGACGACGTCTGGCGGGAACACCGCGCCTGGGGCGGCGTCCGCGACCTGATCCCCGAGCCACCGTCGACGTACTACTACCGGCAGATCTACTGCTGCTTCTTCCGCGACCGGCACGGCATCGCCTCACTCGACGCGGTCGGCCGCGACAACGCCACCTTCGAGACCGACTACCCCCACGTGGATTCGACGTGGCCGCACACGAAGGAAGTGGCGCTCGACCATGTGAAGGGCCTCGACGAGGAGACCGTCCACAAGCTGATGCGCGGCAACGCCATCCGCATGCTCGGCCTGGACCTCGACCCGGGCCTCGACCTGGACCTGGACCTGGACCTCGACGAGCCGGGGAGCTGAGCCGGTGGACCTCGCCCACACCGCGGAAGAGGAGGAGTTCCGGCAGGGACTCCGCGCCTGGCTGGACACGATGCTGCCCAAGCTGCCCCCCAAGCCGTCACCGGACGACTGGCCCGCCCGTCGCGCCTACGACTGCGCCTGGCAACGGGCGCTGTACGACGCCGGGTACGCCGGACTGCACTGGCCCGCCGACGCCGGCGGCGGGGGAGCGCTCCCCGGCAAGCACCTGATCTTCCTGGAGGAGACCGAACGGGCGGGCGCTCCCTACGTCGGCGCCAACTTCGTCGGCCTCCTGCACGCGGGCCCCACCATCGCGACCGAGGGGACCGCCGCCCAGCGCGCCCGGTGGCTCCCGCCCATCCTGCGCGGCGAGGAGGTGTGGTGCCAGGGCTTCTCGGAGCCGGACGCGGGCTCCGACCTGGCCTCCCTGCGCACCCGCGCGGTCCGTGACGGCGACGCCTATGTCGTCACCGGCGGCAAGATCTGGACCTCGCACGCCGAGGTCGCCGACTGGTGCGAACTGCTCGTCCGCACCGGCCCCCCGGACTCCGGGCGCCGGGGCCTGACCTGGCTGGCCCTGCGCATGGACGCCCCCGGGGTGACGGTCCGCCCCCTGCGGACCCTCGCCGGGTCGGCGGAGTTCGCCGAGGTGTTCCTCGACGGGGCGCGCGTGCCGCTCTCCCATCGCGTCGGCGCCGAGAACGACGGCTGGCGCGTCACCATGGTCACGCTCTCCCACGAGCGCGGCACCGCCTTCGCGGGGGAAGTCGTCGCCTGCCGCCGCACCCTCGTGCGGCTGGCTCACGCGGCACGGGAGAACGGGCGCTGGGACGATCCCGTCCTACGGCGCCGACTGGGCCGCCTCAACGCCGAATTCGGCGCGCTGTGGCGGCTCGTCCAGTGGAATACGAGCGAGGCGGAAGCGTCGCTCCGTGCGGGCGGCGACGGGGTGCCCGGTGCCGGAGCCTCGGTCTTCAAACTGCGCTATTCCCAGGCGCGGCAGGAGCTCTACGACGCGGCCGCCGACGTGCTGGGCCCGCTCTCACTGGACGCCGATCACGAATGGACCACCGGGCGCCTCACGTCCCTCGCCTACACCATCGCCGCCGGTACCTCCCAGATCCAGCAGAACATCATCGCCGAGCGCGTCCTCGGCCTTCCCAAGGGGCGGTGACCACGGGCATGGACTTCCGGCCGAGTCACGATCAGCGCACGCTGGTCGCGGGCATGCGGGCGCTCCTGGCGGCGCGATTCCCCCGGGAGAAACTCCGGGAGTCCGTCGATGCCGAAGTGCCGGAAAACACTCTCGACCGCTCTCTGTGGCGGGAGTTGGGGAAGTGCGGATTCTTCTCCCTGAGGCTCTCGGAGAAGGACGGCGGAGCCGGGCTCGGCCTGCCCGAGGCGGTGTTCCTCTTCGAGGAGGCGGGCCGCCATCTGCTCCCCGGCCCGCTCGTCGCCACCCACTTGGCGGCCGGACTGATCCCCGGCGCGGCCGAGGGCGAGACCGTGGTGACGGCCCTGGAGGGACCCGGCATGGTCGAGCACCTCTCCGTCGCCGACGCCGTGCTCGTCATGGATCTCGTCATGGACCTCGTCATGGGAGGCGACTGCCCCCGGGTGCTGGAGGTGACGGGCGCTCGTGGTCCGCAGGCGCTACAGGGCCGTCCGCTGTGGTCGGTGGACCCCACGACGCCGCTGCATCATGTGGAGCGGCTGCCCAAGGACGTGCGGGAACTGCCGCTCGTGGGCGCCGACGGCGGCACCGTCCGCCTCTGCCGGGAGGCGGCGTTGCTGACCGCCGCCCAGCAACTCGGCAGCGCCGGCCGCACCCTGGACATGGCCGTTTCCCACGCGAAGTCCCGCAGACAGTTCGGCCGCCCGATCGGCGCGTTCCAAGCCGTGCAGCACCTGTGCGCACAAATGCTCGCCCGTACGGAACTCGCACGTGTAAGCGTATATGCCGCGTCACTCACGGCTACCGAAAGTGATATCGCCGGAGCCAAACTGCTGGCGGACGAGGCCGCGATCCGTAATGCCCGCGACTGTTTGCAAGTGCATGGCGGCATGGGTTTCACCTGGGAGGCGGATGTTCACCCCCACCTGAAACGGGCCTGGCTGAGGCGGACGCAGTGGCAGTCGGCCGACGAGGCCGAGGAGGCGCTGACCCGGGCCCTGCTCGCCCCGCCCGGAGAATTGCCCGACGGAAATCGCGAACCATTCGAATAACGCCGGGTAATCGACACGACCGAAAGGCCGCCCTTACCGCCTGGAATGATCACGCTGCGTCGATATCGAGTTGTGTTCTTCGCGCAACTCGTCACTGTGTGGAGTCGTGCCGGACTTCCGGTACTCTCCGTGAGATGCGAGTGGTTCAGGGGTGCAATAAATCCGGTCCCGCCGAAGAAGCGGTACCGGGTGGGGAAGCGCCCTTCGTCCTTGTCGGCCCGGAGGCGAGAATGCCCCGGTGTCCGAGACCCTCAAGCGCGCGCAGCACAGTATGCAGTACGCATACCTCTTTGCGCCGGAATATGCCCGAAGCGCTTGTCGGGGTGACTGTACGTCAACCATGCTGTCGCCGAAGGGGGTCACGCTCAGTGATCTCATCGAGCAGCGAGGCGTTGTGTCCGCCGGTTCGGATGGTGTGAGCGGTGCAGGTGCTTCAGGTGCAGATCGAGGTGGGGGCCGACCCCTCGGAAGTGGGGCGGGCCCGTAGGTGGGCGCGGTCGCGGCTCGTCGGGTGTGGGATAGGGCTCGACGAACCGCTGGCCGAGACGCTGATCCTGCTGATCTCGGAGCTGGTCACCAACGCCGTGGTGCACACCGGCTGTCCGGCCGTCCTGCGGATGCTCCTCCCCGGCGCCGCGAGCCCCGCCGGCCCGGCGCCGGAGGCCCGGCCCGGTACGGTCCGGGTCGAGGTGGCCGACATCAGCGCCCGGCCGCCGGCGCGGCGGTGGGCCGAGGGTGGCGACACGGGCGGCAGGGGTCTGGAGTTGGTGGACGGGCTCGCCGACCGCTGGGGCTGGCAGCGCGAGGGTGCCGGCAAGCGCGTCTGGTGCGAGGTCGATCGTGGCGGGCCGTGCTGGAGTAGTGCTTTCGAGCCACAACACGCCGCGACAAATCGGGCGTAGTCGACAAAGTCCAGACCAGGTGTTGACGTGAAGTGGTCACGTGATCACCCTTGGATGCAGCGATTCGTTGCGAGGGGACGTCGAGAGGTCCGGCTGTCCTGGGCCGCCTTGGCGAGTGCGGGTCGCGAACCGGCGCGACCACAGGGCTGAGGCGCCGGAGCTGGTTGGCGGCGCACGGTGCCGTGCTCGGGGTGCGCATCTGTGCGCCGCCGCCCACCCGTTGCCCCGGGAGCCCGCCGGGCCCCGCCCGGAGTCGGCCGGACAGGTGCCGGCCGGATGTCGGCCGGGCAGAGGGCGGCCGGACTTGCGTCGCCCCCGCGTCCCCCCGTGCCCCCCCGCGTCCCCGCGCCCTGGGGCCGTCGTCAGAAGATCGCCACAGGTGCCACGGGCGTTCCCGTCCCGCCGACGAACGGCTCCGGCATGGCCGCCAGGAAAAAGGTGTAGCGCCGTTCTTCCGCGCACACGGCGGAGAGTTCCTCCAGATTCCAGTTCTGGCCCTGGGGCATGCCCATCTCCACCAGGTCGAGTGCGTGTACGGGCATCCAGAGGTCCGTGATCTCCGGCGGGAAGATCTCGAACGTGAGGGTGTCATTGGCGACGGCGGCCACATCGCGGGCGTGGAACCACGCGGGCGTGCGGATCGACAGGCCGGGGGAGGGATGGGCGTACGCGTTTTTGTCGCCGGCCAGGAAGCGCTGGATCTGGCCCGTCCTGACGAGCACGATGTCGCCCGGCCGGACCGTGACCCGGGCCAGTTCCTCCGCCGCCTCCAGATCCTCCGGTGTGACGGCGTGGCCGCCGTCGAGCCGGTCCACGCCCCTGGCGCGGGCGACGTCGAGCAGTACGCCGCGCGAGACGATGTGCCCGGCCTTCTCCACGCCGTTGAAGGCCGAGCGGCTCTGGGCGGTGATCGATTCCGCCGGGCGGCCGTTGTAGAGCTTCCCGCCGTGGGAGGCGTGCGAGAGCCCGTCCCAGTGCGTACCGGCCTGTAGCCCCATGGTCACGACATCGTCGCTGGTGGCGACGGTGCCCGGCCCGAACAGCTCCACATTGATCGCCACCATGGTGTGCAGCGGGTTGATCCTGCCCGGGATCACCCCCGTCTGTACGCCGTCCTGGTGCAGGGGCAACGCGAGCGGGACTCGCCTTCCGTCGGCCACGGTCGCGGCGGCCTCGCGCACCACCGTGTCGGTGATGTGATTGAGCGTGCCTATCTCGTCACCCTCGCCCCAACGTCCCCAGTTGTTAACACGCTTGGCCAGTTCGTAGAACTCGGACGGCAACGACATGGAAGTCCTCCCGGATGGCACCTGTGCGGCTCCGCCGCGGCTTCAGTCGTGGGGCTTGTGCTCACGCCCGTGCTGCCTCAAAAATCTAACGGACCGTCAGAAACTGCGGGAGGGGCCACACCATGGGGAACTTCTTGGCAGGCAAGGTGATCGCCGTCACCGGCGCCGGACGGGGGATCGGCAGAGCGGTCGCCCTGGCGTGCGCCGCCGAGGGGGCCAGGGTCGTCGTCAACGACTACGGGGTGTCCGTGGCGGGCGAGGAGCCCTCGAGCGAGATCGCCACCGCAGTCGCCAAGGAGATCGAGGCCCTCGGAGGCGAGGCCACGGCCGTCGCGGACGACATCTCCACGATGGCCGGCGGCCGGCGGATCGTGGACACGGCGATCGCCCGGTACGGCCGCCTCGACGGCGTCGTGTGCGGCGCGGGCATCCTCCGCGAGCGCATGATCTTCAATATGGCCGAGGAGGAATGGGACCCGGTCATCGCCACCCATCTGAAGGGCACCTTCACCGTCTTCCGCGCGGCCTCAGCCGTGATGCGCCAACAGCGCGCCGGCACCCTCATCGGATTCACCAGCGGCAACCACCAGGGAAGCGTGTCCCAGGCCAACTACTCCTCGGCCAAGGGCGGGATCATCTCCCTCGTCCGCAGCGCCGCCCTGGGGCTGCACAAGTACGGCGTCACCGCCAACTGCGTCGCCCCCGTGGCCCGCACCCGGATGTCCGCGGGCGTCCCCATGGAACTCAAGGAGATCGGCGAGCCCGAGGACGTGGCCCCCCTCGTCGTCTACCTGCTCAGCGACCGTGCCCGTGAGCAGGGCGTCACCGGCCAGGTCTACACCGCCGCCGGACCCAAGATCGCTGTCTGGGCCCAGCCGCGCGAACTGCGCGCCGCCTACGCCGAGGACCGCTGGACCCCCGAACGGATCGCCGAGATCCTCCCGGAGACCGTCGGCACCGATCCGATGCCCCTGCTGGACCGGCTCCGGGCGATGGCCGACGCGGCCGCTTCCGGCCGGCGCCCCAACGCGTGACACGACGGACCGCGAAGGGAGAGGCACAGCGCCATGGACTTCGCATTCGGGCCGGAGGACGAGGCCTTCCGCCAGGAGGCCCGGACCTGGCTGGCCGGGCATCTGCCGGAACACACGGCCCGGCACCAGGACGACGACGGACGCCCCGCGCCCGGCCGCGCGTGGGAGCGCGAACTCGGCACCGGCGGCTGGATCGGCCTCGGCTGGAGCCCCCACCGCGGCACCCACGGCAACCGCACGGCCTCCCTCGCCGGACAGGTCGTCTGGGCCGAGGAGTACGCCCGCGCCGGGGCGCCCGCTCGCCTCGGCCACCTGGGCGAAAACCTCCTGGCACCCACCCTTCTCGCCCACGGCGACGACGCCCAGTGCGCCCGCTTCCTCCCCGCCATCGCCCGGGGCGAGGAGATCTGGTGCCAGGGCTACAGCGAACCCGGCGCGGGTTCGGACCTCGCCGGTGTCCGTACCACCGCCACACGCGCCGACGGCGGCCGCGTCTACCGGATCGACGGGCAGAAGATCTGGACCTCTCTCGCCCACGAGGCCGACTGGTGCTTCGTCCTCGCCCGCACGACCGAGGGCTCACGGCGCCATCACGGACTCTCCTTCCTCCTCGTGCCGATGGACCAGCCCGGCCGCGTCGAGGTCCGGCCGATCCGCCAGCTGACCGGGAACACCGACTTCAACGAGGTGTTCTTCGACGGCGCCGAGGCCCGCGCCGAACACCTCGTCGGTGGTGAGGGCGACGGCTGGCGGGTCGCCCTGGGTCTCCTCGCCAGGGAGCGCGGGGTCTCCACCCTCGTCCAGCAGATCGGCTTCGCGGCCGAACTGGCGCGGGTGGTCCGCCTGGCCGTGGAGTCCGGCGCCGCAGAGGAGCCGGCGGTACGGGACCGGCTCGTACGGCAATGGGCCGAACTCCAGGTCATGCGCTGGAACGCCCTGCGGACCCTGGGGTCCGCGGACACCCCCGGGGCGCCCAGCGTCGCCAAGCTGCTGTGGGGCGGCTGGCACCAGCGGCTCGGTGAACTGGCGATGCGGGTGCGCGGCGCCCCCGCCACCCTGGGGCCGGACCCCTGGAGCGCCGACAGCCCGTACCGGCTGGACACCCTGCAACGCCTGTTCCTCTTCAGCCGAGCCGACACCATCTACGGCGGCTCGGACGAGATCCAGCGCAACATCATCGCGGAGCGCGTACTCGGTCTGCCCAAGGAGGCACGGACATGACGGCGTACGGGCACTGGATCGCCGGCGCCTGGCGCGCGCCGGAAAAAGGGCACTATCCAGTTGTCAATCCGGCGACCGAGAAGGTCGTCGGGGAGGCCCCGGAGTCGACTCCCGCCGAAGTCGCCGACGCCGTGGCCGCCGCGCGGGCCGCGCAGGACGGCTGGTCCCGTACGGATCCGCGCGAGCGCGCGGCCGTACTGGACCGGATCGCTGATCTGATCACCGAGCGGAGCGAGGAGCTCGTGCCCCTCCTCCAGGCCGAGACCGGCGCGACGACACGCGTCACCTCGACCATGCAACTTCCTACCGCCGCCGAACGCTTCCACCGGTACGCGCGGGGCGCGACGGAATCGCGCGTCGTCCCTCTCGCACCGCGCCCCGTCAGGGCGAGCCCCCTCGCACCCGGCGGCCTGCTCGGCGCCGCCGCGGTACGCCGCCCCGTGGGCGTCGTCGGCTGTATCACCTCCTACAACTTCCCTCTCGTCAATCTCGCGGGCAAGGCGGCGCCCGCCCTGGCCATGGGCAACACGGTCGTCGCGAAGCCGGCGCCGCAGGACCCGCTCTGCTGCCTGGAGCTGGGCCCGTTGTGCCGCGAGGCCGGGCTTCCCGACGGGGTGTTCAACGTGGTCACCGGCTCGGGCGCGGGAGCGGGGGAGGCGCTCGTGGCGCACCCCGGCGTCGACATGATCAGCTTCACCGGTTCCAGCGCGGTGGGAAAGGAGATCGCCGAGGCCGCGGGGAGGTCGATGAAGCGCACCCTGATGGAGCTGGGCGGCAAGGGCGCGGCCATCGTCCTGGAGGACGCCGACGAGGCGGTGATCAAGTCGGCGGTCGGGGCGGTCGGTTCGGTCTGGTCCTTCCACAGCGGGCAGATCTGCACGGCGCCGACCCGCGTACTCGTCCACCGGTCGCTGTACGAGCGGGTCGTCGCCGGTCTCACACGCTACGCGGAGTCGCTGATCGTCGGGGACCCTGTGGATAACTCCACGGCCGTGGGCCCGTTGATCTCCGCCGAGCAGCGCGACCGCGTCGAGGCCCACATCGCCGGGGCCCGTGACCAGGGCGCCCGCATCGTCGTCGGAGGCACGCGCCCCGCCGTCCGCCCGGGCTTCTACGTCGCCCCCACCCTCATCACGGACGTCACCCCCGGCATGGCCGTCGCCCGCGAGGAGATCTTCGGCCCCGTCGTGGCCGTGCTCGTCTTCGACGACGAGGACGAGGCGGTCCGTATCGCCAACGGCACCGCGTACGGCCTCCACGACTACGTCTTCAGCGCCGACACCGGCCGCGCCTGGGCCCTCGCCGCCCGGCTCCGCAGTGGAAACGTCGGCGTGAACACCGTCCAGCGGCACCCCGAGACGCCCTTCGGGGGATTCAAGGAGAGCGGGATCGGCCGCGACGGCGGCTCGTTCGCCCTCGACGCGTACAGCGAACTCCAGTCGGTCGTCTGGCCGTCCTGAGCCCTGCCCCCGGAGAGGACCACCACTGATGAGAGGCGTCATCTTCGACGGCGAGCGGCCCCGGTTCGTCGACGACCTGGAGGTACGGGACCCGGGTCCCGGCGAGGTGCTCGTCGCCGTCTCCGCGGCCGGTCTCTGCCACAGCGATCTCGCGGTCGTCGACGGCACCATCCCGCACCCCGTCCCCGTGGTCCTCGGGCACGAGGGCGCGGGCGTGGTCGAGGCCGTCGGGCCGGGCGTCGTACACGTCTCACCCGGCGATCACGTCGCCCTGTCCACTCTGGCCTCCTGCGGCGCCTGTGCCGACTGCGACCGGGGACGGCCCGCCATGTGCCGGGCGGCCTTCGGCAGGCCCGGCAGGCCCTTCCGGCGGAACGAGGAGAAGCTGTTCCACTTCGCGGCCACCTCCGTCTTCGCCGAGCGGACGGTCGTCAAGGCCGTCCAGGCCGTCAGGATCCCCGCCGACGTCCCGCCGGCCCCGGCGGCCCTCCTCGGCTGCGGCGTGCTGACCGGTGTCGGCGCGGTCCTCAACCGCGCGCGCGTGGGCCAGGGCGAGTCCGTCATCGTCATCGGGGCGGGCGGGGTCGGCCTTAACGTGCTGCAAGGCGCGCGGATCGCCGGTGCCGCCCCGATCGTCGCCGTCGACGCGAATCCCGCGAAGGAGAAAGCGGCCCGGCTCCTCGGCGCCACGCACTTCGTCGACGCCTCCGCCGGCCGCGACGTCCTCGCCGTCGTCCGGGAGGTCCTGCCCGCCGGCGCCGACCACGCCTTCGAATGCGTCGGCGACGTCCGGCTCGTCCGGCAGGCGGTGAACCTCCTCGGGCGCCATGGCCAGGCGGTCCTCCTGGGCGTGCCGCCCATTGGAGCGGAGGCGTCGTTCCCGGTCTCGTCCCTCTATCTGGACAAGTCGATCCTGGGCTGCCGCTACGGCTCGTCCCGGCCGCAGCACGACATCGCGCTCTACGCCCGGCTGTACCGAGAGGGCCGCCTGATGCTCGACGAACTCGTCAGCCGGATCTACCCCGTCGAGGAATTCGCGCAGGCCATGGACGACATGAACAACCGTACGGTGGCCCGAGGCGTCCTCTCCTTCGACCGGTGAGCCGGTCGTCCTCCATGTGATCCCCGTCGCGGGTCTTGCGCGGGCCGTCGCCTGAGTGTGGGGTTGGCCCGTGCCTTTTGTGCCGAGCGGGCCCGGATTCAGGCCAAGACGGATTATTCGGTAAGAATGGTCCGTCGTCGGCCACCGTGGGTGCGGTGGTGTGCCCGGGCCTCCTTGCCGGCGGACCGGCGGGACGGGCATGGTCCCGGACCGGCGGGAACGGAACCTCGCGGCCTCTGGGGGAATCTTTCTTGGAGAGAGGGGCTGACATGACACAGCAGGCTGAGCCGCATCCGGTAGCGGAAGAGATACCGGACGAGGCGGCGGACGCCGCGTCCGCGCCGTGCTGCGCAGCGCCGCACCGGACGGCGCGCGACGACGGGTTCGGCGCGGCGTTCTGCGCCTCGATGGCCGCGCTCTGCGCGGAGATCGTCGTCGCCGCGACGGCCGGTGTGCTCGTCCTTCTCTCCCGGGAGCACGACGGGCTTCCCAAGGGCCCCGTCCTGATCGCCGCCGTGGCCCTCGGCGCCCTGCTGCTGACCGTGCTGCTCAGTGGCTTCGTCACGGCCGCCGTCGTCATGCCCGCGCTGACGCTGGCCCGGCGGACGGCACACGCGCGGGAGCGGAGCGCCGGCGCGCTGTGGACCGCCGGGGCCACGACCGCCGTCGCCGCGGCGGCCGTCGTCGTGTTCGGTGGCGTGGCCGCGCTCGGCAGCCTCTCCCTCGCGTGGCCGCTCAGCTATCCGATCTGGTGGGGCGCCCTCACGGCCGTGCTGGTGCCCGCCGCTCTGGCAGGCAGGGCGGCTGCTCGTCGCGCTCGTGAGAGCCGCTCCGGCAGCGTGGCCCGCCGGGTGACGCGTGACGGCCTGCTGGCCTGGCTGGTCGTCGGCGTGCTCGGCGCCGGGGCTTACGGCACGGGCCTGGTGAGCGTGTACGAGCCGCCGCGCCTGACCAAGTCGGACCTCGCCGGCACCTGGACGGACGGCCGTGGCGGCACGGTCAAGCTGGATTCGGACGGCAACGCGATCGCGGAGGGGCTCGACAACTTCATCTGGGACGGCACGGGCAAGGACCGGCCCAAGGACTGCGACGGCTCCGGCACCTGGACGCCGGTCAAGGACGGCGGCCGGGTGCAGGGCGTCTCCATGCGGATCAGCTCCTGCGAGCTGTCACGGGACTGGAGCGTCATCGGTACGGAGAAGGAGCCGCGGATCTTCCACGAGATCGGCAAGCCGGGCTCCGGCAAGCGCTACGTACTGACGAAGATGGTCAAGCACAGGAAGAAGTGACCGGAGGGGCGCGACCGGGCGGACGCGCCTGTCAGGGGCGGGACGCCACCTCGTCGTACGTCCCGAACGCGTCGAAGGTGCCGAAGCCGCTCCGGTGGAACAGCAGGGGGCCGGCGCTCGCCGCGTTCTCGTCCGCCCCCAGGGCCGCCACGCGCCCCACGACGATGAGATGGTCCCCGGCCGTGTGCACCGCGTGGATCACACAGTCCACCCAGGCGGGCACGCCCTCGATCCTGGGCGAACCGGTCGCCGGAGCGGGGGTGTGGGGAACTCCGGCGAACTTGTCGGCCGTTTGCGCGCCGCTGACCGCGAAACCTCGGCACAGCGCTCCTTGTCCGGAGCCCAGGATGTTGACGCAGAAGACGCCCGCGCGGGCCACACGGGGCCAGGTCGTGGACGTACGGCCGACCATGAAGACGACCAGGGGCGGGTCGAGGGACAGCGAGGCGAACGACTGACAGGCGAAGCCGGCCGGAGGCTCGCCGTCCGCTCCGGGTGCCGTGATCACGGTGACTCCGCTGGCGAAATGCCCCAGCACCGTCCGGAAGTCCTCCGGGTTCGGCGGAGGAGGCTCGTCCGCTCGTACGGCCCGCAGTGCCGGGCGGGGAAGCGGGGGAAGACGCGGGGCGACCGGGGCGGGTGAGCCGGCCGATCGCAGATACCGCAGGGCGACGTCCGCCATGCCGGCGTGTCCCATCATGACCTCCATTGAAACTGATGGTGTGTGAGATCGATACCCCGTGCGCGGGACCCGGCGCCCATGGCGGTCACCGCCCCCGGAAGGCGGGGCTCCGGCGTTCGAGGAAGGCGACGACGCCCTCGGCCGCGTCCGCCGTCGTGGCGTTGATCTCCTGCGCCGCCGCCTCGGCGGCGAACGCCGTGCCGCGGTCGGCGTCGAGCGAGGCGTTGACCAGTTGTTTCGTCAGGGCGAGGGCGCGGGTCGGGCCGTCGGCCAGCCGCTGGGCCCAGGCCCGTGCCGTCTCGTCCAGCTCCTTGTCCGCGACGACGCGGTTGACCAGGCCGAAACGTTCCGCCTCGGGGGCGGAGAGCGCGTCGCCGAAGAACATCAGCTCCTTCGCACGGCGCGGGCCCACGAGTCGGGTCAGCAGGTACGTGCCGCCACCGTCGGGGACCAGGCCCCGGCGGACGAACACCTCGAGGAATCGGGCCGACTCCGCGGCCAGGACCAGGTCGCAGGCGAACGCGAGATGCGCGCCGAGCCCGGCGGCCGTGCCGTTCACGGCGGCGATCACGGGCTTTTCGCAGTCCAGCACCGCCCCGATCAGCCGCTGGGCGCCGTCCCGGATCGTCCGGGCCACATCGCCGGGGGCGCGGTCGGTGAGGGCCGCTCCCGGCGCCGCCCGCAGGTCGGCGCCCGAGCAGAAGCCCGCGCCGGCGCCGGTGAGGACCACGGCCCGGACGGCCGGGTCGGACGAAGCCCGCCCGAAATGGGAAATCAGGTGTTCGCGCTGGTCAGGAGTGATGGCGTTGAGGGTCTGGGGCCGGTTGAGGGTCAGCCACGCCACCCCGTTGTCAGTGGCGTGCAGTACCAATGACTCAGCGGATCCGGTGGACGTGGCGGACCCGTCCGGTTCGTCGCGTCCACCGGTCCCGGGGGATGTCTCACGGGGGGAGAGCGTCATGGGGAAGCTCCTTGTCCTACGGGCGGCCGGGCGCGGCCCGGCCGCGCGGGGTACGGCGGGTGTGCCCGGTGTCTCAGCGGCAGACGGCCAGCGCGTCGAGGGCCACGGCGCCCTGGCCGCGCTCCAGCACCACGAGCGGGTTGATGTCCAGTCCGGCGAGGCCGTCGCCCAGTTCCAGGGCCATGCGCTGGACGCGCAGGACGGTCTCGACGAGGGCGTCCACATCGGCCGGGGGAGCCCCTCGGACGCCGTCCAGCAGGGCACGTCCGCGCAGTTCGTCGAGCATCGCCCGCGCGTGGTCCTCGCCGAACGGCGGCACGCGTACGGCGGTGTCGTCCAGGACCTCCACCAGGACGCCGCCCAGGCCCGTCGTCACGGTGGGGCCGAAGAGGGCGTCGTGCGTGATGCCGACGGTCATCTCGACGCCCTGGCCGACGAGCTGGCAGACGAGCACCCCGTCCAGCGGCAGCTCCTCGTAGCGGGCGATCTCGGTCAGCTCCCGGTAGGTGTCGCGGACCTGGCTGGCCGAGGTCAGCCCGATCCGCACCAGGCCGAGCTCCGACTTGTGGGCGAGCCGCGGCCCCGAAGCCTTCATGACCACGGGATAGCCGATCTGACCGGCCGCCCGGACGGCCGCGGCGGCGCTGGTCACCAGCTGTTCCCGGGGCACGCGTATGCCGTACGCGCGCAGGAGCTGCTTCGCCGCGTGCTCGCTCAGCTGCTCGCCCGGGCGCAGCAGCGCCCGCGCCTTGCGGGCGGACGGGGACAGGGTGCGCGGGGCGTCGTCGAAGGGGGAACGGTAGCCGCTGGTGAAGCGGTGGTGGTCGAGGTAGGCACGGACGGCGGTGACGCAGTTGGCGAACGTGCGGAAGGTGGCCACGCGCGAGGAGCCGAGGAGAGTGGTGCGATAGGCGTCCTCGGTGCCGACGGGCGAACCCCACACCACGCACACGAGTTTGTCGGTCTTCTCCGCCGCGTCCACGAGGTCCCGCGCGAGGCGGTCGCTCAGGGGCGGGAAGGGGCCGGTGATCGGGCAGACGAGCACACCGATGGACGGGTCGGCGAGGATCGCGTCGATGATCTTCCGTCCGCGCCAGTCGCCGACCGGGTGGCCGCCGTTGTCGACGGGGTTGGCCACGCTCAGGTAGTCGGGGATCCACTGGTGGAGTTCGCTCTGCTTCCCGGCGGACAGGACGGGGAGGTCGAGACCGGCTGCGGAGGCGAGGTCCGCGAAGTGAGCTCCCGTGCCACCGGAGATCGAATACACGGCGACGCCCTGGGCGCGGGGCGGGCGGGCGCGGGCGAGCAGGGCCGCGGTGTCCTGGAGCTCGTCCAGGCCGTTCACGCGGATCACGCCGTACTGCCGCATGGCCGCGTCCACCACGTCGTCCGCGCCGGTGAGCTTGCCGGTGTGGGTGGCGGCGGTGCGGGCGCCCGTCTCGGTCCGGCCGACCTTGACCATGATCACGGGCACCTTGTGGCGGGCGGCCCGGTCGGCGGCGAGCAGGAACGCGCGGCCGTCCTTGAGCCCTTCCACATAGGCGGCGACGGCCCCGACCTCGGGTCGGGTGGCGAAGTAGGAGAGGAAGTCGGCGCACTCCAGATCCGCCTCGTTGCCGGTCGGCGCCCAGTGCGAGAGCCGGATGCCCAGCTCCTGGAGGGCGAAGACCGGCCGGCCCTGGTGGCCTGACTGGGTGATCAGGGCGATGGCGGGGCCGTCGAGGTCGTCGCGGAAGCGCTCGAAGGCGTTCAGGTTGGTGTTCGGGCCGAGCAGCCGGGTGCCGGTGCCCTGGAGCGCGGCGGTGAGCCGGGCCTGGGCAGTGGCGCCTTCGGCGCCCGTCTCGGCGAAGCCGGAGGCGAAGACGACGGCGAACCCGGCCCGGATCCCCTTGAGTTCCTCGAGCACGGGGACCGGGTCGCCGACGAGCAGGACGGCGAGGTCGATCCGCTCGGGAAGGTCGCGGACGGAGGCGTGGCAGGGGAGGCCGAACACGGTCGTACGGGTGGGGTGAACGGGGTGGACGCGGGCGCCGACGCGCTCGGCCCAGTCGATGAGCTGCCGGGTGATGGCGGTGTTGGGCCTGCCCTCGGCCTCGGAGGCGCCGATGACGGCCATGGTCTCGGGTCGGAAGAGCCGGTCGAGGTCGGGGACGTCCGAGGAGAGGGGACGCCCGCTGACGTCGGTGTCCTCGGCGGCTGCGGTCGTGCCATGGACAGCAGGGCCCGGGTGCCGGCCGCAGGCCGCCACCCGGGCGGGACGGGAGGTGGTGGTGAGGGTGCCGTGAGTCGATCCGAGCATCGTTCTCGCCCACTCCTGCTCAATGGCCGATAAGCTGACGGTAAGTCAGATTACTGAGCTGACGGTTCATCAGGAACAGGGTGTGCGCCGAAACGATCGGAAACGGATCGGGGAGGAGGGCCCCTTGACGCGACCGGCCAGGGCCGACGTGCCGGAGATCGACGACTTCACGCGCCCCTACTGGGACGCCGCGGCCGAGGGGCGGCTGCTGATACGCCGCTGCCGTGCCGCCGGGTGCGGACGGGCGCACCACTACCCACGGGAGTTCTGCCCGTACTGCTGGAGCACGGACGTCGGCTGGGAGGAGGCGGGCGGGGGCGCGACGCTCTACACCTGGTCCGTCGTCCACCGGAACGACCTCCCGCCCTTCGGTTCGCGCCTGCCGTACGCGGCCGCCGTGGTCGACCTGGACGAGGGGCCGCGCATGACGGCCGAGGTGATCGACTGCCCCGAGGGGGAACTGAGGATCGGCATGCGGCTGCGGGTGGCCTACCGGGGCCTGCCCGACACCGGAGTGGTGGTGCCGGTCTTCCGCCCGGAGGGGGCGGGCGGGTAGCCCTCCGAACGGACACGGACACGGACACGGACACGGACGCGTCAGTCGCGGCCGAGGACGACCGTCCCTGACGAGCAGAACCAGCCCCCCGTCCCGGAGGCGACGGCGAGCCGGGGGAGACGGCCGTGGGCCCTGCGCACCTGACGGCCCTCCTCCGCCTCGCCGCGCAGCTGCCGTACGGCCTCGACCAGGAGGAACAGCCCGCGCATGCCGGGGTGGCAGGCGGAGAGGCCGCCGCCGTCCGTGTTGACGGGCAGCTCGCCGTCGGTGGTCAGCCTGCCCTTCGCCGCGAACGCGCCGCCCTCGCCCTTGGCGCAGAAGCCCAGGTCCTCCAGGGTCACGAGGGTCATATAGGTGAAGGCGTCGTAGAGCTCCGCCACCTCGATCTCCTGAGGCGTGACGCCCGCCCTCGCGAAGGCCTTTGGGCCGGAGAGCGCGGCCGGGGTGACGGTGAAGTCCTCCCAGGCGGACATTGTCGCGTGCGAGACGGCGGTTCCGGTGCCCAGCACCCACACCGGCGGCTTCGCCGTGTCCGGTACGTACTCCTCGGCGGCCAGCAGGACGGCGCAGCCTCCGTCGGAGCGTACGCAGCAGTGCAGCGTGGTGAAGGGATCGGCGATCATCGTGCCGCCGAGGACGTCGTCGACCGTGAGGGGGGAGCGGTACAGGGCGTACGGGTTGTGAAAGGCGTTGGCGCGGGTTTGAACGGCGATGTCCGCCAACTGTTCCAGGGTGGTGCCGTACTGGTGCATATGGCGGCGGGCGGCCATCGCGTACTTGGCGATGAGGGTGTGCCCGTACGGTGCCTCGAACTGGGCCGGGCCGCGTGTGCCGAAGGACAGGGCGGCGGTGCGCCGGCCGGCCTTGATGTCGGCGCGGGCGGTGGAGCCGTAGACCAGGAGCACAGCGTCGGCGTGCCCCTGGGCGATGGCGTCGGCGGCGTGCGCGGCCATGACCTCCCAGGTCGCCCCGCCGACCGAGGTCGAGTCCACCCAGGAGGGCCGCAGTCCCAGGTATTCCGCGACCTCGACGGGCGCGAGCGTGCCGAGCCCGGCGGAGGCGAAGCCGTCGATCACGGATCTGTCGAGCCCGGAGTCGTCGAGGGCGCGACGGGCGGCCTGGGCGTGGAGGGCATAGGGCGTGACCGCGTCGAGACGACCGCAGTCCGAGAGGGCGACGCCGACGACAGCGACCCTGCGCGTGCCTGGAGTCATAAAGCTGACGGTACATCAGATAGGCGCGGGCGCGGTCTGGGAAAGCGTGGCGGCTCTCCCTAATATGACGCTCCGTCAGTCAGGAGGTGGCTCTGCCGATGGACGCCGCGTTCAGTGACGAACAGCAAGAGATCCGCCGTACGTTGCGCGAGGTGCTGGCCAAACACGCGGACATGGACGAGGTCAGGGCGGCGGTGCTGACCCCGGCCGGTCATGACACGAACCTGTGGCGGCGGCTCGCCGAGCGGCCGGGGCTGCCCGGTCTGGCCGTCGAGCGGCGGTACGGAGGGGCCGGTTGCGGCCTGCTGGAGCTGGCCTTGGCCTGCGAGGAGACCGGGCGGGCGCTCCTGCCCTCACCCCTGCTGGCCACGTCCGCCGTGACCGCCCCCCTGATCGCCGCCCTGGGTACGCCGGAGCAGCGGGATGACCTGCTGCCGCGCCTGGTGTCCGGCGAGCTGACCGGGACGCTCGCCGTCCCCCGAGGCACGCTGCCGGACGCGCTCGGGCTGACAGGGCCGAGCGGCGGCGACCGGTCGGGGGACAGCGGCCGATCGCGGAACGGCGACCGGGCGTGGGGAGGCGACTGGGCGGGCGGCGGCCGGGCGGGCGGGGTGCAGGCCCGGCGCTCCGGCGACGGCTGGCGGCTCTACGGGGAGGCCCGTCAGGTGCTCGACGGCCACAGCGCGGGGCTGCTGCTGGTCGCCGCGCGCACGGGAGGCTACGCCGACGCCCGCACCCTGCTCTTCGTCGTACGGGCCGGGACGGCCTCCGGGGTGACGCGGACCCGGCTGACCTCGCTGGACGAGACGCGCCCCCAGGCCCGTATCGAGCTCCGGGACACCCAGGCGGAGCCGCTCGGGCCGCCCGGTTCCCGTGTCCGGGGGGAGCCCGCCGAAGTGGGCGCCGGTGTGGCGGCCGTCCTCGCGGCCGAGGCGGTGGGGGCGGCGGACCGGGCGCTGGAGCGAACGGTCGGGTACGCGCGCGTGCGGGAGCAGTTCGGCAGGCCGATCGGCGCCTTCCAGGCGGTCAAGCACCGGCTGGCGGACCTGTACGTCGCCGTGCAGGCCGCCCGTTCGGCGGCGTACTACGCGGCGTGGTCCGGGCGGCCCGCGGCGGCCGGTCTCGCGCTCGCGCAGGCTCTGGAGACCGCCCGGAAGGTCGCCGGCGAGGCCGTGCAGCTGCACGGTGGCATCGGGGTGACCTGGGAGCACGAGGCACAGCTGTACTTCAAACGAGCGACGTCGGACGAGCTGCTGTTCGGCCCGGTGGACCGGCTGCGGGCCCGGGCGGCCCGAATGGCCGGGCTATTCGACACGTCGGGGCCGTTTGGCGCTCCGAAGGAGAGGGAAGCGGTGGTGCTGTGATGGCGACGGTCGAACGCCTCGTACAGAGAATCTCCTCGACCCGGTCGTTCGCGCGGTTCGCTCCGCACGTCGTCCCGTCGCTCGACCGCGCGGTGCACCGGCTGACAGGCGGCAAGGTGCTGTTGAGTACCCGTCTGCTGCCGAGCTGTCTGCTGACCTCCACCGGCGCGAAGAGCGGCCTGCCCCGCAGGGCACCGCTCGCGTGCATGCCCCTGAAGGGCGAGGACGGAACGGTCGGCGCCTGGGTCCTCGTCGGCAGCAACTTCGGCCGCCCCGGACATCCCGCCTGGTCGGCGAACCTGCTGAAGCACCCGGACGCAGTGATCAGCTGGAAGGGGCAGGACGTCCCGGTGGGTGCGCGGCTGCTGAAGGGCGCGGAGCGGGAGGCGATGTGGGCGGCGGTGGTGAGGTTCTGGCCGCCGTACGCGCGCTACCAGGAGCGCGTGGAACGGGAGATCCGGCTCTTCCGGCTGGAGCGGCGGTAGCGCCGTCGGGACCCTTCGCCGGAACGCGGCACGGCGGGGCCACCCGGGCAGCCCGGGCGGCCCCGCCGCGACGATGACAGGACGTACGAAGGACGGGCGTCCCTGACGCGCTGGCACGTTCGAGGTGCCGGCACGGCGCGGGAGCGCGGCGATGGAACGCGGCACGCGGACGGGCCGGGTGGCCGCGTCGGACGCGGTGGCGCGCGATCGCTACTTGGTCGGCTTCTTGCCGGTGATGCCCAGATGGACGATGAGCGCGAGGTTCGGCTTGAGCTCGGCCTGCTTGACTCCCCAGCTCTGGAAGCCCTTCTGGTGCGAGGCCACCGCGGCGAGCATGGCGACGAGCGAGCCCGCGACGGCCGCGGGGTTGAGGTCCTTGTCCACCTTCCCCTTGGACTGGAGCTCCTTGACGGAGTCCGTCAGGGAGTTGGTGACGGCGTTGAGGATCTTCATGCGGATCTTGTAGAACCGCTTGTCGCCCTCGGCCGCGCCCAGGTCCACGACGCGCAGGATCGCGTCGTGTTTGCGCCAGAAGCCGAGGAAACCGTCGACCAGTTCCTCGGCCGCCTGCCAGCCGGACTTGCCGACCCAGGAACGGCCGGCGACGAGATCGGTGAGGCTCGCGCCTTCCTTCGCCATTTCCTCGGCGATTTCGAGGACGGCGCCCTCGACGTCGGGGAAGTACTGGTAGAAGGTCGCCGGAGAAGTCCCGGCCCGGCGGGCGACATCGATGACCTTGACATCGCGGTAGGGCGAGGAGCTGAGCATTTCGCTGAGGCAGTCGAGCAGCTTCTGCCGCGTCGCCTGACCGCGCCGACCGGCCACGCGGCCGTCGACGGTGCGTACTTGTCCTGTCATGCCGTCAGCTTACCGAGGGGTGATCGGAGCGCGATTCGGCCGCATGCAAATGGGGGCAGGGGTGCGCGAAGGTATGTAATCGCAGGTCAGACGGTGTTGGAAGGGGTGATGGGAGAGCCGGACCGGATTGGCCCGTACCGGTGAATTGTCCTATCAACAAGCTGTGGACGGGGAAGCCGACGGCTCCGATTTCCGGTTATCCACAGGCCGCGCGAGATCCTCGATCTGCCTCTACCGTGGCTGCGAGAACACTCCGCGTAGCAGACGTCTCGCCCGCCCGCGCGGAACCCGATCGCGCGCAGAAGGAGCCGCACCATGAGCGCAGCCACGGAAGGATTCCGGGAAGGCGCGCCGTGCTGGGCGGACGCCATGCTCTCAGACGTCGAAGCGGGCAAGCGCTTCTACGGCGGACTTCTCGGCTGGACATTCGAGGACAGCGGGGGCGAGTACGGGCACTACACCCAGGCATTCCACGACGGGAAGAACGTGGCCGCGCTGGCGCCCAAGCCGGACGGCCGGTTCCCGACGGCCTGGTCGATCTATTTCTCCTCCCCCGACGTGGAGGCCACGGCGGACCGGATCAGGGCGGCGGGCGGGCAGATCTTCATGGGCCCGATGTCCATCGGCCCGTTCGGCACGATGCTGATGGCCGCCGATCCAGGCGGTGCCGCCTTCGGCGTCTGGGAGGCCGGCCGCCACCGGGGCTTCGAGAAACGCGGCGAGCCGGGCTCGTACGGCTGGGCCGAGGTGTACACCTGGGACGCTCCGGCGGTCGACCCCTTCTACGAGGCGGTCTTCGGTTTCACCACGCATGACGTGAGTGAGGAGGCGGGCATCGATTTCGCCGTCTGGACGCCCGCCGGGGCCCCGGGCACCCCGGAGAACGCGGTCGCGGGCAGAGCCGTCATGGACGAGCGGTTCCCCCGGGAGATGCCCGCCCACTTCCTCGCCTACTTCGTCGTCGAGGACTGCGACGCGGTGGTGCGCGAGGCGCTCCGGCTGCACGGGCGGGTGCGCAGGGAGCCGCAGGACACGCCGTACGGACGGTTCGCCGTCATCGCCGACGACCAGGGGGCCGACTTCGCCGTGATCGACGTCGCGCACCAGGGGCAGGAGTAGCCGACGGGCGCGGAGAGGGCTGCTGAGCAGCAGGTGAGAGGGGTCGTTCCGCATGGCGCGGCATATGGCCCCATATGGCGGAGACACGGCGAAGCGCGCCCCGGGTTCGCAACCGAGGGCTTCGCCAGGAAGAATCTGGGGTGCGTACCCCGGGATAATTTCGCGGAGAGACGCTGCACGGGGCTTGAAACCCTTCAAGCCCCCACGGGGAGGTGGCAGGTCAGTGGTGGAGCAGCTTACGCAGCACGACCCGAGACGGATCGGCCCGTTCGAGGTGCTCGGCCGACTCGGTGCCGGCGGCATGGGGCTGGTCTATCTCGCCCGCTCGGCGTCCGGCCGACGGGTGGCGATCAAGACGGTGCGCACGGAGCTCGCGGAGGACCAGCTCTTCCGTGTCCGCTTCACCCGTGAGGTGGAAGCGGCCCGTGCGGTCAGCGGTTTCTACACCGCCGCCGTCGTCGACGCCGACCCCAGGGCCGCCGTGCCCTGGCTGGCCACCGCCTATGTCCCCGCCCCCTCGCTCGAGGAGATCATCACCGAGTGCGGGCCGCTGCCGGCCCAGGCGGTGCGCTGGCTGGCCGCGGGCATCGCGGAGGCGCTCCAGTCCATCCACGGCGCCGGGCTCGTCCACCGGGACCTCAAGCCGTCGAACGTGCTCGTGGTGGAGGACGGGCCGAGGGTCATCGACTTCGGCATCGCCTCAGGCGTCTCCAACACCCGGCTGACCATGACCAACGTCGCCGTCGGCACGCCCGCGTACATGTCGCCCGAACAAGCGCGCGACTCCCGTAGTGTCACCGGGGCCAGCGACATCTTCTCCCTCGGTTCCACCCTGGTCTTCGCGGCGACCGGGCACGCCCCCTTCCACGGCGTCAACCCGGTCGAGACCGTGTTCATGCTGCTCAGGGAGGGGCCCGACCTGAGCGGGCTGCCGGACGAGCTCCGGCCCCTGATCGACTCCTGTATGCAGATGGCCGCCGAGAACCGGCCGAGCCCCGCCGACCTCCAGTCGCAGCTCGCCCCCCATCTGTTCGCCTCCGGCGGGGGCGACGACAGCGGCACCGCCTCGGCCTGGCTGCCCGACAACGCCGTCACCCTGATCGAGCAGCGCCGCGCCGGGCACCGCCCCACCGACAAGGGCGCGGGCGCGGCCGGCCACTCCCGTCAGGCCGTCCCGCCCCGGCCCGCCCAGCCCCCGGCGCCGGAGCCCGTGGCCGCCTACGAGCCGCACGGCGGCCCCGGCGGCCATAGTGCCCCCGGTGGCCACAGTGGCCCTGGCTGGAGCGATGGGCACGCGGGTACGGGCACGCCCGACCCGCGCGGCGGGCTCAGCGGACCGCACAGCGTCAGGCCGGTGGCCGGCGCCGGAGCCGTCGCGCACGGCCGCCACGCCGGCGCGCCCTCCGCTTCCGAGGGGGCCGTGCGGCTGGCCGGGTCGCAGGTGCCGATCGGCCCGGGGCCGAGGGTCGCCGACGCCCGGGACCCGCACGCGGGCACCGGCGCCGGCGCCACCACCGGATGGGTCCGGCCCCCGGCCGGCGCGTCGGCAGCGGTCGTCCCCAGCCAGCCTCCGGTGGCCGCGCCCGCCGCCCCCGACGGCGGGGCCACCGCGCAGGCGGAGCAGGGCCGCTGGCGGCCGTGGCGGTTCCGGATGTCGAACGATGTCTGGGGCACCCCCGTCGTCTCCGGTGATCTGCTGTACGTCACATCGTTCGAGGTGCACGCGCTCGATGTGGCCAGCGGGCGGCGGCAGTTCAAGACCCGGGACGTGGCCTGGGCGATGGCCGTCGCCGATGGCCGCATACACGCCTCCGACGGGCCGACGCTGTACGCGCTCGACGCCTCCGACGGCACGGAGCGGTGGCGGCTGTCCACGGACGGCTGGGTCTACTCCCTCAAGGCCGACCGGGGCACGATCGTCACCGGCACGCGCGGCGGGGGAGTCCAGGCGTGGGAGGCCGCCAACGGCGAACTCCTGTGGGAGATGAACGGCGCCCAGGCCGACTTCGAGACCCCCGACTGCGGGCCGTTCGTCCACGACGGCACGGTGTACGTCTGGTCCGACGCTCGGCTGCGCGCGCTCGAGGCCCGTACGGGCGTGGAGCGCTGGTCGTACCCGGTGGGCGACGCGGCCTCGTGCGGCGGTGTGCCCGTACGGCTGCTGCCCGCGCCGGACGGCATCGTCTATGTCGCGGCCGGCACACGGGTGCTCGCCATCGACGTGGCCCGGGGGGATGTGCGCTGGCGCTTCGAGGCGCCCGCGGTCTTCCTGAGCCCGCCCGCCTTCGCCCCCGGCCCCGCCGTGACCGGCGGGGGCGTCTACATCGCCGACTACCTGGGCACCGTCTACGCCCTGGACGCGGCCACCGGCCGTGACCGCTGGCGCATCGCCACGGAGTCCCGGCAGTCCACGGAGCCGGTGCTGGTCTCCGGGGGATCGGTCCACCTGGGCAGCGGCGGCGCGCTCTACACGCTGGACGCGGTCACGGGCACGCCGAAGTGGCGCTTCGCGGCGGGCGGCGACATCATCGGCACGCCCGTCGTCGCCGACGGCCGGGTGCACTTCGGCTCCGCCGACCACTGTCTCTACACGGTGGACGCGGCCGGGGGGCAGCTGCGCTGGAAGCTCGCCACGGGCGGGGAGATCACGGGGTCGCCGGTGGCGGCGGGCGGGGTCGTCTACGCGTGCAGCAAGGACCGGTGCGTTTACGCGTTGGACGCGGGGAAGGGGACGGGGCACGTTCGGCGCTGACGCGCCGGTTGTGCCCACGGGCGGGTGCGGGTCCGTTGTCGGGTTGCGCCCACCCTCCCCCGGCTACCGCTGGGAGGTGCCCCCAGCCCTGCGGGACGATTGCCCACAACCGGGTACGGGAGCGCGCGCCCGCAACTTACCTCAACCGGTGGTCCCGACTTCTGGTTGTGAAGAGCTTTGCCTGCTCTGATGGGGGGATGTTGCCCAGCGCTATCAAGTGCTGTGCCAGGGACTCCGTGTGGGATCTCGCCGGCTCCCTGGTCGACCACAGGGCGCGGACCGTGCCCTGGACCGGTTCGGTCGGGTAGGAGGCGATGGCCGCCGCCGCGCGCAGGGCCGCCGTCGTGGCCTCTCCGGGTGGGGTCAGTTCCGAGACCAGGCCGATCTCATGGGCGCGGCGCGCCGAGAGGCGTTCGGCGGTGCCCATCAGCGCCGTGCGCGCGGCCTCGCCGAAGGGCATGCGCTGTGCCATGTACGAGGCCTCGTAGGCGCTGACCATCCCATACGACGTGTGCGGGTCGAAGAACGTCGCGTTCTCGGCGGCGATGATGAACTCGGTCTCCCCCAGCAGGTAGAAGGCGCCCCCGCACGCCATGCCGCCCACCGCCGCGATGACGGGCTTCCACAGGTCGGCGGCCTTGGGGCCGACGGTGCGCAGTGGGTCGTCCTGGGAGTACGGGGAGCCCGGCTGGGGGATGTCGGCCGTGCGGTCGATGCCCGTGCAGAAGGCCCGGTCCCCGGCGCCGGTCAGCACGATGGCGCGGACGGCGTCGTCGCGGCGGAACTCCGCCCAGAGCTCCTTGAGGCGCGCGGCCGTCGCCAGGTCGATCGCGTTGTGCCGCTCGGGCCGGTCGAGGGTGACCAGTGCGACGCCGTCGGGGCGGCGTTCGGTACGGACGGTCATGGGCGCTCCAGCAGCCAGCGCGGCACGGTCACACCGGGCGCGAGCTCGGCGAAGGCCACTCTGACCGGTGCCCCGATCCGTAGCCGGGACGGGTCGACGGAGTCGAGTGCGGCGTCCGGCGCGGCGACGAGATTGCCGACGAGACGGATGCCGGGGGCGTCGGTGAGCTCCACGACGACGACGTTGTACGGGGCCTGCTCGGCGTAGGCGGGCAGCAGTGGCGGGTGGGGCAGGGCGTACGACCAGACGCGGCCGCGGCCCGAGACGC
This sequence comes from Streptomyces sp. NPDC037389, assembly GCF_040636475.1. Taxonomy (NCBI): domain Bacteria; kingdom Bacillati; phylum Actinomycetota; class Actinomycetes; order Kitasatosporales; family Streptomycetaceae; genus Streptomyces; species Streptomyces sp. NPDC037389. Next base: position 220,459 of record NZ_JBEZUS010000005.1, on the reverse strand, counting down.
GGTGCCATTCGGCGGCGAAGGACTGGCAGCGCGGACAGCAGGGCCGGGGCGGGAAGCGCAGCCGGTGGCAGTCCGCGCAGGCCTGGACGCGCAGTTCGCCGCGGGCGGCGAACTCCCAGAAGGGGCGGCCGTCCTCGTCCTGGACGGGCAGCAGGAGGCCGTTGTCAGTGGTGCCCTGCATCATGGAGGACATGAGCACTCAACTCCTCAGCAAAAGTGCCGAAGTGGGAACGCCTTCGCCTGCCGTGACCAGGCATGTCGTCGCGCCCGGCACCTGTGCCGTGGAGGTGCCGCGGAGTTGTCTGACCCCTTCGTTGATGAGGTTGAAGCCATGGACGTAGGCCTCGCTGAGACCGCCGCCGCCGGTGTTGAGGGGGAGCCGGCCGCCGAGTTCGAGCGCGCCGCCCTCCGAGAAGGCCGCGCCCTCTCCGCGTCCGCAGAAGCCATAGCCTTCGAGCGACAGCGGGATCAGCGGGGTGAACGCGTCGTAGATCTGGGCGACATGGACGTCCTCGGGCCCGAAGTCGGCCGACTTCCAGAGCTGCCGGGCAGCGGTCCAGGACGGGCCGGACAGAGGGTCCTCGGTCCAGTAGTTGACCATGCCGTGGTGCTGGGCGGGCAGCCCCTGGGCGGCGGAGTGCACATAGACCGGGGTGGTGCGGCAGTCGCGGGCGCGTTCGGCGGCCACGACGACGCAGGCCAGGGCTCCGTCCGTCTCCAGGCAGTTGTCGAAGAGACAGAGGGGCTCGCTGATCCAGCGGGAGGTCATATACATCTCGCGGGTCAGCGGCCGTTCGTACATCACGGCGGCGGGGTTCTGGTTGGCGCGGTTGCGGCAGGCCAGGGCGATGTCGAAGAAGTGGTCGCGGGTGGCGCCGTACTCGTGCATATAGCGGCGGGCGAGCAGCGCGATCTCGTCCACGGGGCGCAGTAGGCCGTACGGGCGGGTCCACTGCCCCGGGGTGGGGAGCTGTGCCCGGGTGTCCCGCCAGGGGCGGGGGCCGGAGCCGCGCTTGCGGGAGCGCCAGGCGACGCCGACGGTCGCCTGGCCCGTGGTGATCGCGGCGGCGAGGTGGGCGACGGTCGCGCAGGAGCCGCCACCGCCGTAGCCGACGCGGGAGAAGAAGGTGACGTCCCCGGCGCCGATGGCCTTGGCGACCTCGACCTCGTCGGTGGTCTCCATGGTGTACGAGGCTAAGGCGTCGACCTGGGCGGGGGAGAGGCCCGCGTCGTCCAGCGCGGCGAGGATGGCGTGGCACGCCAAGGTCTTTTCGGATGCGGGAAGTTGTCGGGCGAAGGGGGTCTGGCCGATGCCGACTATCGCGGTGGTGTCCTTGAGCGTTGCCGTCGTCGCCGTCATCGCCGCCTCCGTGCTGTCGATGCTGACAGCGCGGAAGGCTATCGCTAATCTGACGAAGCGTCAGCTAGCTGGTCGGGTGCGAAGCCGGGGGCGGCAGGGGGTGGGCGTGCGATGCGCGGTGACCTGGAATTCTTCTCGATACCCCGGCTCGTCCGGATGGCCGCCGAGCGGTACGCCGCCCGTGAGGCCGTGGTCGAGGGCCGGACCCGGATCACCTACCGGCAGCTCGGCGAGCGCGTCGGGCGCGCCACCGCCGCCTGCGTGGCCGCCGGGGTGGAGGCGGGCGACCGGGTCGCGATCTGGGCGCCGAACAGCCTGGACTGGATCGTCGCCGCCCTCGGCGCGGTCGGTTCCGGCGCGGTGCTGGTCCCGGTCAACACCCGCTTCAAGGGCGCCGAGGCGGTGCAGGTGCTGGAGCGCACCCGGGCCCGGCTGCTCTTCGTCACGGGCACCTTCCTCGGCACGTCCTACGTGGCTGCACTGCGCAGCGCCGCCAACGGCGAGCGGTTCGGCACGCCGGGCGCCGGGCGGGGGCCGCTGCCCGGGCTGCCGCAGCTCCAGGACGTCGTCGTTCTGGCCGACGACGCCCCGGTCGGCTTCCGTACCTGGAAGGAGTTCCTCGCCGCCGGGGACGGTGTGCCCGCGCGGACGGTACGGGCACGGGCCGACGCCATACCCTCCGCGGCGCCCTCGGACATCCTCTTCACCTCGGGCACCACGGGCGAGCCCAAAGGGGCCGTCATCACTCACGGGCAGACGCTGCGCACGTTCGCCGTCTGGAGCGAGCTGGCCGGGCTGCGGGAAGGAGACCGCTATCTGATCGTCAACCCGTTCTTCCACACCTTCGGCTACAAGGCGGGCGTCATCGCCTGTCTGATGCGGGGCGCGACGATGGTGCCGCAACCCGTCTTCGCGCCGGAGACCGTGCTGGCCCGGATCGCCGCCGAGCGGATCACGGTTCTGCCGGGGCCGCCGACGCTCCACCAGTCGCTCCTGGACCACCCCGACCGCGCGGCGTACGACCTGTCGTCGCTACGGGTGGTGGTGACGGGCGCGGCCATGGTGCCCCGGCGGCTGATCGGCCGGCTGCGCGGAGAGCTGGGCATAGCCACCGTGCTCACCGCCTACGGGATGAGCGAGGCGACCGGCGTCGTCACGATGTGCCGGCGGGGCGATCCGCCGGAGGTCGTCGCGAGCACCTCGGGCCGGGCCGTCCCGGGCACCGAGGTCAAGGTGGCCGGTCCCGACGGACGGGCGCGGGCGGCCGGGGTGCCCGGGGAGATCCTGGTCCGTGGCTATCAAGTGATGTCCGGCTACTTCGAGGACCCCGCCGCCACGGCGCGGGCCCTCGACCCCGACGGCTGGCTGCACACCGGCGACGTGGGGGTGCTGGACGCGCGGGGGAATCTGCGGGTCACCGACCGGCTGAAGGACATGTTCGTCGTCGGCGGCTTCAACGCCTACCCGGCCGAGATCGAGCGGGTCCTGGCGCGGCACCCGGGGATAGCCGAGGTCGCGGTGGTCGGTGTCCCGGAGGGCCGGCTCGGCGAGGTCGGCAAGGCGTTCGCGGTCCGCCGGGCGGGCCCCGGGGACGCGGTCACGGCGGACGGGCTGATCGCCTGGGCGCGTCGTGAGATGGCGAACTACAAGGTGCCGCGCGAGGTGGAGTTCGTCCGGGAGCTGCCGCGCAATGCCTCCGGGAAGGTGCTCAAGGGGCTGTTGCGGCGCTGGGCGGAAGAGCGGGAGGGCCGGGCGGAAGAGCAAGAGGGCCGGGCGGAAGAGCGGGAGTGACGCGGACGGGCGGGGTGCGGCCTGGGGTGCGGCCGTGGGCCGTCCTCCGGAGGTCTCGGGCCGCCGTCGGCCGCACCCCCTGGTCCGCGCGCCGGGCCGTGACCCGGTCGCTCCGGCGCTCCAGGCGCCGTGGGCTCAGCGGAGGCTCGGCGCCGGGCCGGAGGCGTGGTCGTCGTTGCCGCCGGACGCGTGGTCGTCCAGGACCAGCGGGTTGTCCGACGCGTGGTCGTCCCTGACCAGCGAGGCGCCGGACGCGTGGTCGTCCAGGATCAGGGGGCTGTCCGAGGCGTGGTCGTCCAGGAGGAGCGGGGTGTCCGAGGCGTGGTCGTCACCGGGGGCCAGCGAGGCGCCGGACGCGTGGTCGTCGAAGAGCCGGGGAGCGGTCGACGCGTGGTCGTCGTGGATCCGCAGGGTGTGCGACGGCCGGCCGAGCAGCGCCGCGGGGCCGGACGCGTGGTCGTCGGCGGCCGCCGGTACCGAGCCGATGGCCGCCGCCGCGGCGGCCAGGCCGAGTATGGCGAACGCCTGCTTCCCGCGCGCCATCGTGGTGGTCTTGATGCGGATCATGGTGGCTCCTCTGCTCGGGGGTTGTCGTGCGTGGGTCGGTGGTGCTGTGCCGGAGAACGTACCGGCGGGTTGCCGTGAAGTACGGATGTTCGGGCGGGAAACTCCATGGAACCGGGGAATCCCCCGCCGAAGGACGTATCCGCCCCTGGACGCCCCCGCGACCGGGCGTGCACGTTCGCGACGCGCTGCCCGGCAGGGGCGCGCCCGGCGCGGTCGCGCGGGACAGTCGCGTGTCCGTCCCCGTCGCGTGCCCGTTCCGGGGCGAACGACAAGGGCCGGTGCCGACGGCTCCCCCTCCGTGCCGTCGGCACCGGCCCCTGCCTCTCTTACCCGGGTCCCCCGCCGGACTGTCCCCCGTCAAGTGCTCCGCGAGGCGGTGTCGTTCCCCCGTGTCCGCCTCGTCGGCTCATTCGCCGGTTCCCCCGTCGGTCGCCCACGCCCCCGTGGGTTCCCTCCGCCGGACAGCCCGCCCCCTTGATTCCCCCGGAGGACCCTGGACTCCGGGAGCTTCCGGCCGATGTCTGGCGGAAGCTCCCCACACTCGATGCGCTCGGAGCGGTGATTCCCAGAGCGCTGATCCTCAGAGCGGTGTCGCTCGGAGTGGTGCTTCTTGGTACCGCGTGCTCAGAACGGCTTCTCGATCGTGGCGTGGTCGTCCAGGGCCACGAACTTCGGCGGGTTCGTGGCGTGGTCGTCCATCGTCACGAACTTCGGCGGGTTGGTCGCGTGGTCGTCCATCGTGACCATCGCCGGAGCGTCCGTCGCGTGGTCGTCCTGCGGTGTGGCCTGCGTGCCGGTCAGTTTCTGCGCGGTGAGCGGCGCCCCCGTGGCGTGGTCGTCCTGCGGCTTGGCCGCTATGGGCGGGTCGAGCTTGTTGTCGTCGCTCATGATGCTGTCTCCCGTTGGCATTGCGAGTCGTCGGTCGGTCAGGGATCGCAGAACCCGTCCGGCGACTCCCCCGAGGGCCGCCGGACGGGTTGTGAGGGCTGCTCGCCCTGAGGTGAAGGTCTCACCTACGAACCGCCTGCCCCCCGACGCGACGGATCGACATCCCTTAGATTGACGGGCCACGATAAACGATCGATGAACGGGCACGTTAGCGCCCTGGTTCCGCTTGTTTGTGACCTCCGGTAAGGCGGTAAGCCCGCGCGGAACGCGCCCTCCGGATACGCCGGAACGCCCCACTCCGGCCCGCTCCGGCAGCCCGTTTCCCCCGCCGGTCTCCGCCCGACACCCGCCTGCGCAGGCCCATATACGCCTTTGAGCGCCCACGGGACCCCGACGTTCTGCCGAGGAAACAGACCTACGCCCGTTCTCCCCGTCTACGCCGCCGCTGCCGGCGTCAGCAGATCCCGTACGTCGGCGGCCTCCGCGGAGCCCAGCGCCTCGTAGATGGCCAGCGCCTCCGTCCAGCAGGCGTGCGCGCGCCCCTGCTGCCCGAGCGCGTCCAGGGAACGCCCCAGCACGGTCAGGATGTTGCCGCGCCGCCACTCGCCGCCGATGCCTCGTACCTGCACCAGCGCCTGCTCGGCGTAGGACGCCGCCTGGGCGTGCCGGCGGGTGGCCAGGTAGAGCTCGGCCATCCGGTAGAGGGTCATGCCCTCCCACAGCCGCTGCCTGTTGTCGTGGAACACCGGCAGGGCCTCGGCGAGCCGCCCCAGCGACTCCTCGTAGCGCCCGGCGCGGCTGAGGGCGAGCCCGTACGCGTAGAGGCCGTTGGCGAGCCGCCAGGAGACGTTGAGCTCGCGGTAGAGGGTCAGGGCCTGCTCGGCGAGGCGGACGGCCGACTGGGTGCGGCCGGTCTCCAGGTGCACCCGGGAGAGGTTGCTCAGCGCGCTCGCCTCGCCCGGGCGGTTGCCGTCGGCGCGGAAGGCGCTCAGGGCGTGGCCGATGTGGGCCTCGGCGTCCTCGTAGCGGTGCTCGTAGATGGCGATGATGCCGCGGTTGTTGGAGGCGTAGCAGCAGGGGATGGGGTCCACGCAGGAGCGTCCCAGCAGCACGGCGTGCCGCGCCTGCTCCTCGGCCTGTCCGAACCGGCCCGCGATGCTGTGCGCGTGCGTCAGCACCGTTCGCGCGCGGCCCTCGGCCCGGATGTCGCCGGCCTCCATGGCGGCGGTCAGCAGGGCGGACGCCGCCTGTTCGTACTGGCGGGAGTCGGCGCCGGACTCGGCGAGGTCCTTCGCGGCCAGCAGCAGGTCGACCGCGCGCCGCAGGGTGTCGCCGGTGGCGCGCGCGTGCTGGCGTACGCAGGCGAGCAGGCAGCCGGCCTCGGCGAACAGCCAGTCGCCGGCGGCCGCGCGGTCGGTGAAGGTCAGGCCCGGGTGGGTGGTCGGCGTCAGGTGCGCGAGCAACTGGTCGCCGGGGCGCTCCAGGACGTACACGCCGGCGGCCGTCGCCAGGTAGAAGTCCAGCAGGCGGGACATGGCCGCGTCGCGCTCGGCGGGCGGCTGCTCGTCGCGTTCGGCGCAGGCGCGGGCGTAGAGGCGGACGAGGTCGTGGAAGCGGTAGCGGCCGGGTGCGGCGGATTCCAGGAGCGAGGTGTCGACGAGGGACTCCAGCAGCTCCTCGGTGGCGTCGAGGCCCAGGTCGAGGACGGCGGCCGCGGCGGCCAGGGAGATGTCGGGGCCGTCGGCGAGACCGAGGAGACGGAAGGCGCGGGCCTGGCCGGGCTCCAGCTGGCCGTAGCCGAGTTCGAAGGTGGCCTTGACGGCGAGGTCGCCGGCGCGGAGCTCGTCCAGGCGGCGGCGTTCGTCGGCGAGCTTGCGGGCGAGGACGGAGACGGTCCAGGTGCGGCGGGCGGCGAGGCGGGAGGCGGCGATGCGGATGGCGAGCGGCAGGAAGCCGCAGGCCGCCACGACGTCCATGGCGGCGTCCCGTTCGGTGCTGACGCGCTCGGAGCCGACGATCCGGGTGAACAGGACGAGGGCTTCCTCGGGGCTCATCACGTCCAGGTCGACGAGGTGGGCGCCGGCGAGGTCGACCATGCGGACGCGGCTGGTGACGAGCGCGGCGCAGCCCTCGTTGCCGGGCAGCAGCGGGCGGACCTGGGCGGCGTCGCGCGCGTTGTCCAGCAGGGTCAGCACACGGCGGCCGTCGAGCGTGGAGCGGAACAGGGCGGCGCGCTCCTCCATCCCGTCCGGAATGGCGGAGTCCGGGATTCCGAGGGCACGGAGGAACGACCCCAGCACGGCCTCCGGTTCGGCGACCACGGGCCCCGCGCCCTGGAGGTCGACGTAGAGCTGGCCGTCGGGGAAGTGGTGGCGGGCGGCGTGCGCGACGTGCACGGCGAGGGTCGTCTTGCCGACGCCGCCGATGCCCGCGACGGCGGAGACCGCCATCACGCTGCCCTCGGCCGTGGCCAGCTGGTCGCCGAGCTCCTGGACGAAGGAGGCGCGCCCGGTGAAGTCGGGGACGGTCGCGGGCAGCTGCGCGGGCCGGATGAAGGTGGGACCGAGGCTGGGACGGTCGCCCGCGGGGTGGACGTTGAGCTCGGTGTCGGCGTTGAGGATGCGCTGCTGGAGCTCGGAGAGCTCGGCGCAGGGGTCGACGCCCAGCTCGTCGGCGAGCAGCCGGCGGGTGTCGGCGTAGACGGCGAGGGCCTCGGCCTGGCGGCCGCTGCGGTAGAGGGCGAGCATCAGCAGCTCGCGCAGCCGCTCGCGCAGCGGGTACGCGGCGGTCAGCGCGGTGAGCTCGGAGACGGCCTCGGCGTGCCCGCCGACCTCCAGGTCCAGGTCCAGGCGGGTCTCCAGGAGCGTGAGGTACCACTCCTCCAGCCGGGTGCGCTGGGTGTCGGCGTACGGGCCGGACAGCCCGGCCAGCGGCTCGCCGTCCCACAGGGCCAGGGCCTGGTTCATCAGGTCGCGGGCGCGGTGGCGGTCGCCGCTGGCGCGGGTCTTCTCGGCGTCGGCGGCCAGGCGCTCGGCCTCGTCCGCGTCCAGGCCGCCGCCGGGGACCCGTATCGCGTAGCCGCCCGCCTCGCTGACCAGGGCGTCCGCGTCCGGCCCGAAGGCCTTCCGCAGCCGGGAGGCGTAGGTGCGCAGGGCCGCCAGGGCGGCGTGCGGGGGCTCCTCGCCCCACAGGGCGTCCACGAGCTCGGGCGCGGTGGCCGTGCGCCCGCCGCGCAGCAGCAGGGCGGCCAGCAGCGCCCGCTGCTGGGGTGACCCGGTGTGCAGCGCCTCGTCGCCGCGCCAGGCGCGGACGGGCCCGAGCACGGTGAAGCGCAGCGCCTGCCCGTGCCCTGTATCCCCGGCCATGGTGACCCCCTGCCTGTCCTGCTCGGTCGCACCGGCCAGTCTGCCTTGTTCAGGGCTGCTACGTCAGCAGGGGTCCGGCCCTCTCCGTACGGTCCGGGAGCGTCCGGCCGCGGGCCGGATCCGCCCCTTCCTGACGAACCGTCAGTTCAGCGCTACGGTGTCGGCCATGGTGAGCTTCCCCAAGATAATCTCGGTGGACGACCACACAGTGGAGCCCTCCGACGTCTGGCGGAACCGGTTACCGGCGAAATTTCACGGTGCCGGGCCACGGATCGTGAGGGCCCCGGTGAAGGGCATGACCTTCGCGGGCGGCCGTTTCGCGCCCGTCATGGGCACCCCGGGTGACGACGGCCCGGAGGCGGACTGGTGGGTCTATGAGGATTTGTGCCGTCCTCTTACGCGGCTTGATACCGCCGTCGGATGCTCCAGGGACGAGATCAGACTGGAAGGGATCACCTACGAACGGATGCGGCCGGGTTCCTACAGCGTGCCCGACCGGTTGGCTGACATGGACCTCAATCACGTCCAGTCCGCGCTCTGCTTCCCCACCTTCCCGCGCTTCTGCGGCCAGACCTTCGCCGAGGCCGCCGACCGGGAGCTGGCCCTGCTGTGCGTACGGGCGTACAACGACTGGATGGTCGAGGAGTGGTGCGGCCCCGAGGCGCACGGGCGCCTGATCCCGCTCGCGATCGTGCCGTTGTGGGACGCGGAGCTCGCCGCCGCCGAGGTGCGCCGCAACGCCGCGCGGGGCGTACGCGCCGTCTGCTTCTCCGAGATCCCGCCCCACCTCGGTCTCCCGTCCGTCCACAGTGACGCGTGGGACCCCTTCCTGCGCGCCTGCGAGGAGACCGGGACCGTCCTCGCGATGCACATCGGTTCGTCCTCCCGGATGCCCTCCACGTCGGCCGACGCGCCGCCCGCCGTGAGCTCCGTCCTGACCTTCGGCAACTGCTGCTTCTCGCTCGCCGACTGGCTGATGTCCGGCAAGCTCGACCGCTTCCCCGGCCTGCGCCTGATGTACGCGGAGGGGCAGATCGGCTGGATCCCGTACGTCCTGGAGCGCGCGGACACGGTGTGGGAGGAGAACCGGGGCTGGGGCGGCGTCGCGGACAAGGTGCTCACGCCGCCCTCCGGGCTCTTCGCCCGCCAGGTGTACGGCTGCTTCTTCGATGACGCCTTCGGGCTGCGCAACCTCGACGCCGTCGGGGTGGGGAACGTGCTGTACGAGACCGACTACCCGCATTCCGACTCCACCTGGCCCCGCTCACGTCAGGTCGCCGAGGAGCAGATGGCACACCTGGCGCCGGAGGTCGTGGAGCGCGTCGTGCGGGGCAACGCCATCGAGCTGCTCGGCCTCACGCCGGAGGGGCTGTGGGCGGGGGCCCGAGCCTGACGGCTCCGTGGCCTTGACGGTGCATGTGACCGGTGCCACAGTCGCATCGCGTCAATCGATCTGACGATGCGTCAGAAAAAGGGACGGGGTGACCTCCGTGGAATTCGGGATCTTCGTGCAGGGCTATGTGCCGGCCAGCCGGTCGCGCACCGACCCCCAGGCCGAGCACCACGCGCTGATGGAGGAGGCCGCCTACGTCGTCCAGGCGGACAAGTCGGGCTTCAAATACGCCTGGGCCACCGAGCACCACTTCCTGGAGGAGTACTCCCACCTCTCCGCCAACGACGTCTTCCTCGGCTACCTCGCCCACGCCACCGAGCGCATCCACCTCGGCTCCGGCATCTTCAACCCGTTGCCCAAGGCCAACCACCCCGTGAAGGTCGCGGAGAAGGCCGCCATGCTCGACCACCTCTCCGGCGGCCGCTTCGAGTTCGGCACCGGCCGGGGCGCGGGTAGCCACGAGATCCTGGGCTTCCTGCCGGGCGTGACCGACATGGACGCCACCAGGGCGATGTGGGAGGAGACCATAGCCGAGTTCCCGAAGATGTGGCGGGAGGGGGTTTACGAGGGTTTCAACGGCAAACACTGGTCCCTGCCGCCGCGCACGGTCCTGCCCAAGCCGTACGGACCGTCCCACCCCGCCATGTGGTACGCCGCCGGGTCGCCCTCCTCGTACGCGATGGCGGCCCGCAAGGGGCTGGGCGTCCTCGGCTTCAGCGTCCAGAAGGTCTCCGACATGGAGTGGGTCGTCGACTCCTACAAGACCGCCGTCAAGGAGGCCCGGGCCGTCGGCGACTACGTCAACGACAACGTCATGGTCACCTCGACCGCCATCTGCGCGGAGACCCATGCCAAGGCCGTCGAGATCGCGGTGGGCGGCGGCCTCAACTACCTCCAGTCGCTGCTCTTCCGCTACCACGACACGTTCCCCCGCCCCGAGGGCATCCCCCGGTGGCCCGAACTGCTGCCGGAGTACACCGAGGAGATCATCGAGCTGCTCATCGCCGAGGAGCTGATGATCTGCGGCGACCCCGACGAGGTCTTCCGGCAGTGCAAGCGCTGGGAGCAGGCCGGCGCCGACCAGCTGTCCTTCGGGCTGCCGATCGGCATCCCCTACGAGGACACGATGACGAGCATCCGGCTCATCGGCGAGCACGTCATCCCGAAGATAGACACCGATCCGGTCCACCGCACCACGCGCTACCGCCAGGCCGCCGGGCACGCCGGGCACGCCGGGCCGGCCTGAGCGACCGCCCCATGCCCCGGGGCGGCGCCTCCCGGGCCGCCGCCCCGGCCCCGTCCGTCCGGGCCGTGCCCGTCCGTCCGGGCCGTGCCCGTCCGTTCCGCGTGCGGGTCCCGCTCGTCCGGGGCGGTCCGCCTGTCTGCGGGCGGGCCGGCGCGGGCGGGCCGGCGCTGACGGGAACCCCGAGCGAGAGGAGCCCACCGTGCTGGACCACCTCATCCGCCGCGCCACCGTCGTCGACGGCACCGGAGGTCCCGCGTACGTGGCCGACGTCGGCATCCGGGACGGCCGGATCGCGCTGATCGACCGGGGTACGGGCGGGGTGAAGGCGGGCGGCCGGGTCGGGCACCGGGCCCGCACCGAGGAGAACGCCACCGGACTAGTCCTCGCCCCCGGCTTCGTCGACCCGCACACCCACTACGACGCCCAGCTCTTCTGGGACCCCTACGCCGCGCCCTCCCTGAGCCACGGCGTCACCACCGTCGTCGGCGGCAACTGCGGCTTCAGCCTCGCCCCGCTCCACCCGGGCCGCCCGGCCGACGCCGACTACACCCGGCGGATGATGAGCAGGGTCGAGGGCATGTCGCTCACCGCCCTGGAGCAGGGCGCGCCCTGGGACTGGTCCTCCTTCGGCGATTACCTCGACGCGCTGGACGGCCGGATCGCGGTCAACGCCGGCTTCATGGTGGGCCACTGCGCGCTGCGGCGGTACGCGATGGGCCCGTCCGCGATCGGCGGCACCCCCGGCGCGGAGGAGTTACGGCGGATGACCGCGCTGCTCCACGAAGCCATGGACGCCGGCGCCTGGGGGCTGTCCACCACCCGCTCGAACACCCACTCCGACGGCGACGGCCGGCCCGTCGCCTCCCGGCACGCCCGCCGCGACGAGCTCCTCGCCCTCGCCCGCGCGGTCGGCGAGCACGAGGGCACCCAGCTGGAGGCCATCGTCACCGGCTGCCTGGACCACTTCTCGGCGGACGAGAGCGCGCTCCTCGTGGAGCTGACGGCCGCCGCCGGACGCCCGCTGAACTGGAACGTCCTCACCGTCGAGTCCACCGTCCCCGGCCGGGTGCCGCACCAGCTGGCCACCAGCGAGCGGGCGCGCGCGGCGGGCGGCCGGATCGTCGCCCTGACCATGCCGATCCTCACGCCCATGAACATGTCGCTGGGCACCTTCTGTGCCCTCCATCTCCTCCCCGGCTGGGGCGAGATCCTGGGACTTCCGCTGCCGGAACGGATCGACCGGCTGGGCGACCCGGCCGTCCGCGGCCAACTGCTGCGCGGCGCGGCGAGCCCGGAGGCCGGTGCCTTCCGCCGCCTCACCGACTTCGGCCGGTACGTCATCGGCGACACCTTCGCCCCGGAGAACGACGGCCTCACGGGCCGCGTCGTCGAGGACATCGCTGCCGAGCGCGGCACCGACCCCTTCGCCACACTGGTCGCCATCTGCGCCGCCGACGACCTGCGCACCGTCCTGTGGCCGATGCCCACCGACAACGACCCCGCCAGCTGGGAGCTGCGCCGCCTCGCCTGGGACCACGAGGACGTCCTCCTCGGCGGCTCCGACGCCGGGGCCCACCTGGACCGGATGTGCGGCGCCCCCTACCCGACGCGCTTCCTGGGCGACTGTCTGCGCGGGCGGAAGCTGGTGCCGCTGGAGCGGGCGGTACGGATGCTGACCGACGAACCCGCGCGCCTCTTCGGGCTGCGCGAGCGCGGCCGGATCGCCGAGGGCTGGTGCGCCGACCTCGTCCTCTTCGACCCCGAGCGCGTCGACGCGGGCCCGGCGACGCTGGTCCGGGACCTGCCGGGCGACGGCGCCCGGCTGGACTCCCGGGCCGTGGGGGTGGTGAGCGTGCGCGTCAACGGCGTGGAGACCGTCCGGCACGACGTGGTGACGGGGACGGTGCCGGGGCGGGTGCTGCGGTCGGGGCGGGACACGGAGACGGTGGCGACGGGACCGGGCACGGGAAAATTTTGAACCGGGGCAAAAGGGGTGGAGGTGCGATTCCCGTACCTGGTGGGGGTCGGGGTTACCCCTTGGTGTTACCTGGCGTAATGCAGCGAAGGCCTTCGTTAAGAAGATCAACTAGCCGCTCATGGCTGGGGGTTAAAGGCTGGGCTCCCGGAGGATTGTTCTCCGGATGCGGATACAGCAGCGCTTAACGTCCTCGCCATGGTTCAGGTGCAGCCGCGGCCGGGGGCCGGAGAAACGGTGGGGACTGGGACGGCGGAGGGCGTCGCGGGCCGCGACGCCGGGGAGCCGCGGGCCAAGGGCCTGAGCGGCGGTTCCGTCGGCCTGCTGGGCAGTGCCGTCATCGGGATCTCGACCGTCGCGCCCGTCTACTGCCTGACCTCCACCCTGGGCCCGACCGTGGGCAAGGCCGGAGTCCAGATGCCCGCCGTCTTCCTCGCGGGCTTCCTCCCGATGCTGCTGGTCGCCTTCGCCTACCGCGAGCTCAACAAGGCCCTCCCCGACTGCGGTACGTCCTTCACCTGGACCGTACGGGCCTTCGGGCCCCGGGTCGGCTGGATGTGCGGCTGGGGCCTGGTCATCGCGACCATCATCGTGCTGTCGAACCTCGCGGGCGTCGCGACGTCCTTCTTCTATCTGCTGCTCGGCCGGCTCACCGGCAGCGATTCCATCGCGGCCCTCGACGGCGACCGGCTCGTCCACGTCGTGACGTGCCTGGTGTTCATCGCCGCCGCGACGGCCGTCAGCTATCGCGGCATGACCGCCACCAAGGGGGTGCAGTACACGCTGGTCGGGCTCCAGCTGGCCGTGCTCGGCCTGTTCGTGGCCATGGCGTTCACCAAGGCGCGGTCCGGTGGTGGCCTGCCCGGATCCGGCTCCGGCTCCGGATCCCTCGGCTTCTCGTGGACGTGGCTGAACCCCTTCGAGGTCGCCTCCTTCGGCGCCTTCACGGCGGGGCTCTCGCTCTCCATCTTCATGTTCTGGGGCTGGGACGCGTGCCTGACCGTCAACGAGGAGACCGAAGGCAGCGCCAGGACGCCGGGCCGGGCGGCGCTGCTGGCGATGGTCGTGCTGGTGGGCTCGTACCTGCTGACCGCCGTCGCCGCCCAGATGTTCGCCGGCGTCGGCGACAAGGGCCCCGGACTGGGCGACCCCGCGACCGCCGACAACGTCTTCGCCGCGCTCGCCGACCCCGTCATGGGCCCCGCCCTCGGCGTCCTGCTCTTCGTGGCCGTGCTGGCGTCCGCCGCGGCCAGTCTTCAGACGACCTTCCTGCCGGTGGCGCGGACGGTCCTCGCGATGAGCGCCTACCAGGCGCTTCCTCCCTCCTTCGCCCGTATCCACCCACGCTTCCGCTCACCCGGCCGCGCCACGGTCGCGGCGGGCGTCGCCACCGGGGTCTTCTACGCCGGGATGAGCTTCCTCAGTCAGAACGTGCTGGTCGACACCATCTACGCGCTCGGGCTGATGATCTGCTTCTACTACTCGATCACGGCGTTCGCGTGTGCGTGGTACTTCCGGAGCGAGCTGCGGAATTCGGTGCGGGACGCGTGTTTCAAGGGCCTCTTTCCGCTAACGGGCGGACTGTTGCTGGCCGCTGTCTTCTGCAAGACGCTCCACGACATGTGGGACCCGGCCTACGGAAGCGGCAGCGCGGTCCTCGGCGTCGGCTCGGTCTTCGTCATCGGGGTGGGGCTGCTGCTCCTGGGCGTGGTGCTGATGGAGCTGATGCGGCGGCGCAGCCCGGCGTTCTTCCGGGGTGAGGTGTTGAGGCGGTCGACGCCGGTGCTGGTGGCGGAGGACTGAGGGGCTATGGGGGCGGGGCGCCCTGGTGTGTTTCTCGACCGCGCCGCTTAGCTTGTTCCTTAACATCGGCGGTCACTCTTTGGAGTGTTTGCAGGGTATGGGGCGGCCTTCCTCGTGATCCTGAACTCTGCGTTGTGATGAAGGAGTTCACGGGGGAGGCCGGTGGGGATGGGTGTGCTGCACCAGGACGGCACTCGGAACGCCCTCGCTGACCTGTCACACTTCCGAGCCCGCTTCTACGGGTGTCTGTCCGCGCGGGCCGACGCGTTCTTCGAACTGGTGCCGACGCCCTGTTGTGTGCGGACGGCCCGACGCGGACGCCGGTGGAGCTGTCGCTGCTGGCAGAGCACCGGCGCGGTTACGGCTCGCTGTACGGTGCCCTGAACCATGGCCGGCTCGATACCAACGCCCTGCGTGACCTGCTCATATCCCTGCCTCTTCCGCGGTTCGGCAGGCGGACCGTGCTCACGGTGGACGTCTCGCCGTGGCTGCGGCCGGATGCCGCCTGCTCGCCGGAGCGGCTGTTCTGCCTGGTCCACGGCCGCAACGGCCGCTCATCGGACCATGTGGTGCCGGGCTGGCCGTACTCGTTCGTCGCCGCGCTCACCCCGGACCGGACCTCGTGGACGCAGGTCCTGGACACGGTCCGCCTCGGACCCGCCGACGACATGGCGCTGGTGACCGCCCGCCAGCTGCGGGCCGTGGTCGAGCGCTTGATCACGGCCGGGCAGTGGCGGGAGAGCGACAGGAAGATCCTTGTCGTGATGGACGCCGGCTACGACCCGATGCGCCTGGCGCACGTCCTGTCCGATCTACCGGTCGAGGTGGCCGGACGCCTGCGCTCGGACCGCGTCCTGCGGCTCGCGAAGCCGGCCTACCTCTACGACCCCAAAGGCGGCCGGCCTCCGAAGCACGGGCCCCGGTTCAAGCTCGCCGACCCCGCCACCTGGCCCGAACCCACAGTGCTGACCAGAAACGACACCGCACGCTACGGCAAGGCCGAGACCCAGGCATGGGACCGGATACACCCCTTGCTGACCCACCGCTCCGCGTGGATCGACGACAACGGAGAACTTCCCCTGGTCGAGGGCACCCTGCTCCGGCTGAAGGTCGACCACCTCCCCGGCGACCGCGACGCGCCACCCATCTGGCTGTGGTCCTCCGCCCTCGGCGCCGACGCCGAACACGTCGACTTCGTGTGGTCGTGCTACCTGCGGCGCTTCGACCTGGAGCACACATTCCGCCTGTTCAAGCAGACCCTCGGCTGGGCCAGGCCACGGCTGCGGAGCCCGGAGGCGGCGGACAGGCGGACCTGGCTGATTATCGCGGCGCACACCCAGCTCCGCCTCGCGCTCCCGCTCACCGTGGACCAGCGCAAGCCCTGGGAGAAGACCAGCCGGCCCGGCACCACGCTCACCCCGACCCGCGTCCGCCGCAGGTTCAGAAACATCCGACCACACCTCGGCAGTCCGGCCCGTGCACCCAAACCGTCCAGGCCAGGCCCCGGACGGCCCCCAGGCATCCCGAACCGGCACCGGCCGGCCCGCCATGACGTGGGCAAAACCGTCAAGCGACCCGAGACGCTGATCGAACGTGACCGAAGCAGACCGCAACGATCAGAGCCTCAATGCAGAGAGTGACCGCCCGATGTAAAGGAACAAGCTTAGAGCCTGTGCCAGAACCTCCGGTTCCAAGGTCGGAGGTTCTGACACAGGCACTGACCAGGACGGGCTTTCGGGTCTGCTTCGCCGACCTTTACTGGGCCTTGTAGCCGCCGTCGACGTTGAGGATGGTTCCTGTGACGAACGACGCGGCCGGCGAGGCTAGCCAGGTGATGGCTTCGGCGACCTCGGTGGGGCGGCCCATCCGGTTGACCGGCTGGAGGGCGGCGATGGTGGCCTCGTCCCACGTGCCGGCCTCGATGGCGGTACTGAGGATGTCGGTCTTGATAGCGGCGGGGGCGACCCCGTTGATGCGGATGCCGTCGGTGGCGTACTCCAGCGCGGCGGACTTGGTCAGGCCGACCACGGCGTGCTTGGTGGCGGAGTAGTTGGCCGCGTAGCGCATGCCGCCCAGGCCCGCGATCGAGGCCAGGTTGATGATGGAGCCGCCGGGGGTGTCCTGGGCCAGCATCTGCTGGATCTGGTACTTCATGCCCCAGAAGACGCCGAGCACGTTCGTGGTGAGCATCTGCTGGAAGCGGCTGGTGGGCTCGTCGGCCAGGCGGCCGGTGTCGAGGGAGACCCCGGCGTTGTTGACCGCGACATCGAGCCGGCCGAAGCGCTCGGCGGTGGCCGCGACCAGGGCGGCGACGGACTCTTCGGAGTCGACGTCGGCGGCCATGAAGGCAGCCTCCCCGCCGTTGTCGCGGATCTCGCGGGCGACGGCTTCGCCCGCTTCCTTGCGGCGGCCGGAGATGACGACGGCGTGACCAGCGCGGGCCAGTGCCAGGCTGGTCTCCTTGCCAATGCCGGTGGTGGCTCCGGTGACCAGGGCGACGCTGGCAGCGCTCATGACGGTGGACCTCTTTCCCATACAGGTGGGTACGGCCGGCGATCCGCTTGAGAAGACCGCCGGTCTCTTGCACTCACGCTAAGAGACCGGCGGTCTAATGTCAAAAGACCGGCAGTCTGTAATATGGGGGCATGGTGACCTTCCAGCGAGCGCGCAGCGAGGAACAGCGCGAGATCCGGCGGCGGGCGATCCTCGACACCGCGGCAGCGATGCTTGACGAGATGTCCGTAGGCGCACTCAGCCTGAACGAACTGAGCCGGCGCGTGGGCCTGGCGAAGTCCAACGTGCTGCGCTACTTCGAGTCACGCGAAGCCGTCCTGCTGGAACTACTGGACCGCGACTGGCGGCAATGGACCG
Organism: Streptomyces sp. NPDC037389; assembly: GCF_040636475.1. Classification (NCBI taxonomy): domain Bacteria; kingdom Bacillati; phylum Actinomycetota; class Actinomycetes; order Kitasatosporales; family Streptomycetaceae; genus Streptomyces; species Streptomyces sp. NPDC037389. The sequence continues at coordinate 203,200 of NZ_JBEZUS010000005.1, read as the reverse complement.
CCGCCCTTCCCGAACAGCTCGCCGCCTCGGTCACCCCCGGCGCCCCGCCGATCCAGCGCGGTCAGGAGTTCGCCGCTGTCCTGGCACGTTCCCTCGCGCAGCACCGGGTGCTGTGCGACCTGCTCAGCGCCCAGGCGGGCGTCCTGGAGCACAACGTCTCTGCGGACGTGGCCGCCCGCTACAAACGAGCGGCGCTCGACAACGTCGCCGCTCTGGCCGCACTCGCCCGCGGACACCTCCCCGAACTCGGCGGCCACACCGACCAGCTCTGCGCCCAGGCCATCATGGTGAGCGGCGCGGTATGGACCCATGCCCGGCCGTCCGCCGCCATGCTCGCCGCTTATGCAGCTGATTCTTCACTCGCCGCCCTGCGCATGGACTTCACCACCACCCTGGAGGAGATGCTGACAACCCTCATCGCGGGCACCCTCTCCAGGACCGAGGAATGACCAGGACCCCACCCGCCCCTCCGCCGCGTGCGCCGGTGGGGACGGCTGGGCGATTTCACGCCTGCGCTGACGGAGGCGGCATCCTTGCCCGTCCGAGCGGTGGAGCGGGCCTCCCGCTCCGGGAGTTGGGGGCTCAGGCGCCTGGCGCCAGGGCTCGGGCCAGGAGAGTGCCGGTCTTCCAGCCTTCCGGCGGAGTGATCTCGTTCGCCAGGGCGTAGCGGAACCCGTGCTCCTTCAGGAGGCCGGTCCACATGTCGGAGGTGTAGTCCCAGCGCTTGACGACGAGGGGGTTCGGGTCGTCGGCCTGGTTGACGTACGACGCCTGGCAGCCGTAGCAGCCTTCGACCGGGGGCCGTTGGGAGAACGCGAGCACTCCGCCCGGCTTGAGGACTTGGCGGATGACGGGGAGCATCCGGCCAGCGGGCCGATGTGGCTCGTGTCACCTGGCGCTCGGGTGCGCAGTGGGGGCACTCGCACGGCGGGTAACTCACGGGGTTCTCCAGGATGACGACGGGGCCGTCCACTCGAACCGCTCGTGTCGGACCGTACGTTCGTCCGCCGTCGCGGCTGACCCGCACAGTCATCAGCGAGGATCTGCCCGGCATCGGCTGTTCGCTGTTTGCCATGCCGACACGCTAGGGACGCGGTTACGCGGACCCCAACAAGGTTCTACGAAGTTCCACGCGAGTTAGCCCAGCGCGTCCACGGCGGAGGTGATGAGGGCACGTGCCTTGGCGCCGTACACGGCGAGGCCGGCAAACTCTCCGAACGCCTTCAGGTACTGGGCTATCTCGGTGGGAGCAGTCACGTTCACCTGCGCTGTCAGCAGTTCGACTTGTGCCATGTCCTCGTCGTACACGCTGAATGTCTCGATCATCCACATGCGCCGCGATGCGGAGAAGGGGATGACTCCGAGGGAGACGGATGGATAGGCCATCACCGACAGCAGATATCCAAGCTGCCCCGCCATGGTTTCGGCGTCTCCGACCCGGTGGCGCAGGACCGATTCCTCCTCCAGCAGCGCGAAGCGGTGGTTACCCTCGCGGACCACGTGCGACCGGGCCAGCCGTGCCTCGACCGCTTCGGCGACATCGTTGGGGGTGCCGTGGAAATCCGTGATCGCACTCATGAGCGCCGTGGCGTAGGCATGGGTCTGGAGCACACCTGGAATGACGTTCGAGCAGTAGATGCGGAACACCCGGGTGCGTTCGAAGAGAGGGACGTACGACTCCTGGAGCCTGCGCAGACCTGTGCGCTGAACCCGCCTCCACTCCACGTACATGTTGTCAGCGGAGCGAGAGGCGGCGATCAGGTCCACAGCGACGTCATCCGCCCCGCATGCGGCACACCATGCGTGAATGTCGGCGTCGGACGGTGGCGTGACGGCATTCTCCAGGCGCGACGCCTTGGAGGGGTACCAGCCGGCGCGCTGGGCCACCTCCTTGGCGGTCAGCCCGGCGTCCCGGCGGATCTCCCTTAGTCGGTCGGCGACGGCCTTCCGGGCTTCCTGAACCCTGGATGAGGGTGGGGTGGGCATCTTTGGGCGCGCTGATCAGATCCGGTACTCCTCGTGGGGCGTCGCCCGCTCCCACACGGTCTCGAAGGCGGTAGAGCACAGTTTCGCCACGTCGGGTCGCTCATCCAGCTCTGGTCCGGCGGACCCGCCGTCTCCCGTGAAATGGTTCCACATGATGACTCGCTCGTCGAAGAGCCAGAAGTCATTGCCGGGGAAGGCGATGTCCGAGGCTTGGCGGCGAGGCAGCCAACGCACCAGCTCCCCCGCCGCAATGTTCTGGTAGGTGCAGCTGTGTTCGTATCGGATGTAGTCGCTCACCGGCTCCGAGACGACGCGCGCGCGGCGGAACACAACGCCGCGCGCCACGGCGTCGCGCACCGTCGTGTGAAAGTCGTTCCACCATGTCCCCGGTTCACTGGATGGCCGCCAACCGGCACGCCAGGCTTCGAACTCGGCTGCTTCCTCGCCAATGCCGTAGGAGTCGCGCATCTCAAGGTGGATGGCGGAGTGCCGAGTGTTCGCCAGTAGGTCAGCGAACGCCAAGTCGGTCTGCGACATCACAAGCCTCCCTGATGGCGGGCACCATGCGGATCGGCAGCCGCACCACCGCTTCACTCTCCGGAATGGGGCCCGACTCCAGGCACTTGACCAACAGCGCTTCCCCCGCCTTCCAGCCCTGGAGGACGATCTCCCGCGCCTCGTCGTCCACCCAGGCCGTGGGGCGCTGGGTGCCGCTGGCGTTCGGGTCCTTCACGATGAACAGTAGCGCCATGACATCCTCCGTCGGCCTGCCGGTTCTACGGACGTCTACGAGACTTGCCGTGGACGCTTGGAGCATCAATGAGGCGGCAGGCCAAGGAAGTTGCAACGCCAGACAGCCTGGCTGGACGAGCCGTCCCGCCGGATCGGGGTTTCCTCGTCCCGGAATGCCGCGAACTGCGCGAGCACGACGTCCTGTTAAAGAACTGGGGAAAGAACCAATACCCACCCAACCGCGCGCGTGTCACCCCATCGGGTGATAGGCGTGGCAGATGCGGTGAAGGGCGCGGTACGGTCACGCCGACAACCCCAAACAGACGACGGCCCCCGCCGGGAGTGGCATCCCGAACGAGGGCCTGATCATCAAGGAAGCTACACCTTCCCTATGACTGATACGCAGTCTAGCGCGCACGCGTCCACGCGCGACGAGTTGCCGCGAGCCGGAGTGATTCATGTCCGGCACCAGCACATCGCGAATTTCACCGTCGTCGGCAATCACCTCGCCCAGCACCCGGACCTGTCCGCCGTTGCGATCGGCCTCGGTGTGTACATCCAGTCGCTGCCCGACGGGGCCCTCATCGGCATCAAGGACCTCACCCGCCGCTTCCGCGAAGGCGAGATGGTCATCGGCCGGGCCCTCAACGAGCTGGAGGACGCCGGTTATCTGGAGCGCAGGCGCCTCCGGACCGAACGCGGCCGGGTCGTGACCGCGACCCGCTGGTACGAGCGTCCCGGCGCGCCGCCTCCGGACCCCGGCAAGCGGGTCGATCTCGTGAAGCGGCCCCCGGCCGCACCCGCATCCCCATCGGCCCCCAGGCCCGAACGCCCCGTCGCGCCGCAGAAACCGCCACCGCCACTGCCACTGCCACTGCCACCACAGCCGCTACCGCCCGCTGACGGTCCCGTCGACGAGCCCGCCTCCGGCCTGCTCGCCGGGCTGCGGCGCCGCGATCCCCGGCTGCTGCTCTCCGCGAAGGACGTGCGCCGCCTCGCCCCGGCCGTACGCGCCTGGCTCGACCGGGACGTGGGGCCCGCGCAGGTCGCCCGCACGCTGACCGCCGACCTGCCGGTCGGCGCCATCACCTGGCCCGCCCGCCTGCTCGCCTACCGCCTCGCCCACTGGCTGCCGCCCGCCCTGCCTGTGGCAGGACCGGCCGAGCCCCGGGCTTCGGGTGCGGAGCGGCCCGCGCGACCGTTGCCGTTCCAGACCTGCGACGGCTGCGAACGGGCCTTCCGGGCGACCGGGCCCGGCCGGTGCCGGGACTGTCGTGACCACGTGGTGGGAGCCGACGAGGCGGCCTGACCGTACGCCGGGCCGCCTCGCCGAGCGATCAGAAGTCGACGAGCTCGTTGTCGTCGACGCGGGCCACGGACTCCTGCGCGAAGCGCTTGTTGTACGTGGCGCGGATTTGCTCGATCTTGGCGCTAGCGGTCCGGGCCTCGCCCTTCGGGTAGAGGAGGGTGAGCTTGTACGAGCGCTCGTGCTCGATCTTCCCGTGGGCGTCGCGGTACTGGCCGTAGGCGTTCTCGACCGTCAGGCCCGCCGGGAAGCGCGGGGTGACGACCTCGTCGACGAACGTACGGAACTCCTTGTCGGTGACCGGGGCGCCACCGTTGGGCTTGGCCGTGCCGAAGAGCAGCTCGGTCTTGACGTACGGCTTGCCGACCGCCCGCACCGGCGCGCTGGCGGCGGCCTTGGGCTCCGGGTCGTCGAAGGCGGCGTACGCGACGGGAGCGCTCGCGCCGAGCAGGGCGGCGGTGAGGGCGACGGAGGCGAGCCGGACGCGGGAGGAGGTCTTCGGCATGGGGATGGCTGTTCCCTTCCATAGGAGGTGATGCCAGAGGTGACGAAGCGCCAGAACTCTAGCGGCGCGAGGCCGCGCGCGTGTTGCTGTTCGCGAACCGTCAGGAGGCCGCGCCCAAGAACACCGGGTTCGTCATCGCCGCCATCGCGCCCGGCAGCCCCGACGCCCCGCCGTCGCTCGCCGGGTGCCGCACCTCGGCCCGTACGTACGCCGCCTGCCCGGGCGTCGTACGCCACTCCAGCGTGCCGTCCGTCGGCACCGGCGCGGTGAACATCCGTCCCTGGTCCGTGACGAAGGACGCCGAGCAGCCCGTCGTGCCCGTGACTTTCAGCCGTACGGTGACCTGCTCGTCGGGCGCGGCGCGCAGCCGCTCGCCGATGCCCGCGTGCGCGCCGCGCCCGCCGACGGCCGTGAACGACAGCTCTACGGCCGACGATTCCGCGATCCAGCTGCGTCCCGCGCGGATGCCCGCCAGCAGGGCCTCGCGGGAGAGCGCGTCGGCCAGGACGACGGTCTGGGGCAGTCCCACGACCTGTGGTTCGCGGTGGGCGTCGCTGTTGCCCATGGCGGGCAGCCAGCGGCCGCCGGAGCGGGCCGCGGCGACGAGAATGTTGTCCCACGCCGCGACGGCCATCTCGTCGTCCGGGGTGTACGGGCCGTTCCACACCTCCACCGCGTCCGCCTCGTCGAGGCCGAACTTCCAGCCGCAGCCGACGCACGTCGCGTACGGGTGCGCTGGGACGACCAGGCCGCCCGTTTGCCGGATTCTCCGTGCGAAACGTCCGAAGGCGTGGTCTCTCGCGCGGTAGCGCCAGTCGATGAAGACGCCGGGGTCGGTGCCGAGGGCGAGGACGTGGCCGTTGCGCGTGGTGACCTCCTCGCCGGTGAGGACCAGCAGGTCGTCGCCCCACAGGCCCTGCCACGCCCCGTGCGCGGAGGTCGTGTTGTGCTCCGTCGTCGTGATCCAGTCCAGCCCGGCGGCCCGGGCCGCGGCGGCGATCTGCGTCGGGGTGCGCAGCCCGTCGGAGTGGACGCTGTGGAGGTGGTTGTCGCCCCGGTACCAGGCGCGGCCCCGGCCCCGGGCCCGCTGCGGCGGGTACACCGGCTTCGGAGCGGCTCCGGGCGTCCCGTACCGCAGGGTGACCGCGACCTCGTAGGCGAGCCCCGGCGGGGCCACCGTGTACGGGCCGAGGACGATGTGCCAGGTGCCGGGGCGGACGGGCCCGGCGAGGTAGCCGGGCGTGGCCCGTTCGGCGCCCACGAAGAACTCCGAGCGGGCGCCGCCCGACCAGCCCCGGAAGCCGGCGCCGCCCAGGGCGGCGCCGCGCTCGTCGAAGATGCCGATGTCGCAGGCGTTGCCCTGGGTGCCGGTGGGCACGGAGGGTCTGTCGTAGCTGTACGAGACGGCGATCTCGCGGACGCCGCGCGGCACTTCCACGGGGAGGTAAACGAAGTCCGGGGCACCGACGGGCAGCCGTCCGGTGGCCCTGCGGGTCTCCTCGCCGGACGCGGGTCGCCCGCCTCCGGCCGCGTGGGCGAAGCTCACGCCTTCGAGCGTCAGCATGCTCACCGCTCCCGCGGCCGCCGTCATCCTCAGTACGTCGCGCCGGTTCATCCCCGCCTCCTCGCGTGGGCCGTGTCCGACTGTGCCGATCTGTGCCGATGCGGTGTGACTGCCGTGACCCACTGTTCTACGCCCGGGTGGCCGGACGCGGAACACCCGCCGACGCGCGTGGCGGCCGGTGCGCGAACACATGTCGACACACCACGTCGACACACCACGTCGACACGCAATCGACACGCATCGACACACGACCGCGCGTGGCGCCCCGCGGCCGCCCCCCAGGGCATACCGTGGGTCACACGCGAGACAGCCGCGACGACGGAGGTGCCCCGGGATGCGGATCGCCACCACGATCTTTCTCACCGATGAGACGATCAGCCCGGTCCGGTTGGCCCGTGAGCTGGAGCAACGCGGCTTCACCGGGCTCTATCTGCCCCAGCACACCCACATTCCGGTGAGCCGCAAGACCCCCGCGCCGGCCGGTGACCCGCTGCCGCGCGAGTACGGCCGCGCCGTCGACCCCTTCCTGGCGCTCGCGCAGGCCGCCGCCGTAACCCACCGGATCGAGCTGGGGACCGGCGTCGCGCTGGTGGCCCAGCAGGACCCCATCGTTCTGGCCAAGCAGGCGGCCACCCTGGACTTCCTCAGCGGCGGCCGGTTCACCCTCGGCGTCGGCTACGGCTGGAACGTGGAGGAGGCCGAGGACCACGGCGTCGACTGGCGCACCCGCCGGGAGCTGGTGCGCGACCGGATGGCGCTGATGCGCGCGCTGTGGTCGGCGGAACCGACGGCCTACGACGGCGAATTCGACTCGGTCCAGGCGAGCTGGGCGCACCCCAAGCCCGTCCGGCGCCCGCGCCGGCTCCAGGGCACGGACTCGCTGGTGGGGCCGCGCACGCTGATCGGCGGCGCGGCCGGGCCGAAGCTCTTCGCCCACATCGCCGAGTACGCGGACGGCTGGATGCCGGTGGGCGGCAGCGGTCTGAGCGAGATGCTGCCGGAGCTGCGCCGGGTCTGGACGGAGGCGGGGCGGCCGGGGGAGCCGGAGGTCATGCCTTACGCCGTCCACCCCTCGGCGGGCAAGCTCGCGCACTACGCCGACCTGGGCATCGAGGAGATCGCGGTCGGGCTCCCGTCGGCCCCCGAGTCGGAGGTGCTGAGGGCGCTGGACGCGCACGCGGAGTTCCTCTAGACACAGTGGAATGGAGGCCTCCGGAGCATTCCGGAGGATGCCTCCGTCTGACGTGACGAGAGGCACATGGAACGTCTGCTTCCAGTACATGGCGGTGTCGGTGTCCGCTCGTATGCTCGGACAATGACTTCGAGCGCCCCGCGTCCCGAACAGCCGACCGCCCCGACCGCCAACGCCATGCGACGCGCCCTCAAGCGGGCCCGCGACGGCGTCGCTCTGGACGTCACCGAGGCCGCCGTGCTGCTCAGGGCGCGCGGTGCCGACCTGGACGATCTGTGCGCCTCCGCCGCCCGGGTGCGGGACGCGGGCCTGGAGGCCGCCGGGCGGCCCGGCGTCATCACCTACTCCAAGAGCGTCTTCATCCCGCTCACCCGCCTCTGCCGCGACCGCTGCCACTACTGCACCTTCGCCACCGTCCCCGGCAAGCTCCGCCGCGCGGGTGAGGGCATGTTCATGTCCCCGGACGAGGTGCTGGCCATCGCCCGGCGCGGTGCCGAACTCGGCTGCAAGGAAGCGCTGATCACCCTCGGCGACAAGCCGGAGGACCGCTGGCCCGAGGCCCGCGAGTGGCTGGACGCCCACGGCTACGACGACACCATCGCCTACGTCCGCGCCATCTCCATCCGCATCCTGGAGGAGACCGGCCTGCTGCCGCACCTCAACCCGGGCGTCATGACCTGGACGGACTTCCAGCGACTCAAGCCGGTGTCGCCCTCCATGGGCCTGATGCTGGAGACCACCGCCCAGCGGCTGTGGAGCGAGCCGGGCATGCCGCACCACGGTTCGCCCGACAAGGAGCCCGCCGTCCGGCTGCGCCACCTGGAGGACGCGGGCCGCAGCTCCGTCCCCCTCACCAGCGGACTGCTGATCGGCATCGGGGAGACGCCCGAGGAGCGCGCCGAGTCCCTGTTCGCCCTGCGCCGGATCTCCCGCGCCTACCACGGCATCCAGGAACTCATCATCCAGAACTTCCGCGCCAAGTCGGACACGGCCATGCGCCGCATGCCGGACGCCACCCTCGACGACCTCGTCGCCACCGTCGCCGTCGCCCGGCTCATCATGGGCCCCTCCGGCTGCCTCCAGGCCCCGCCCAACCTGGTGGACGACGAGTACGCCCGCCTCATCGGCGCCGGCATCGACGACTGGGGCGGCGTCTCCCCGGTCACCCCGGACCACGTCAACCCCGAGCGCCCCTGGCCCGCGATCGAGGAGCTCGCCGAGCGCTCGGCGGCCGCCGGCTTCCGCCTGAAGGAACGCCTCGCGGTCTACCCGGAGTTCGTCCAGCGCGGCGAGCCCTGGCTGGACCCCCGCATCCTGCCCCACGTCCGCGCCCTGGCCGACCCCGAGACCGGCCTGGCCGACGAGAACGCCGAGGTCAAGGGCATCCCCTGGCAGGAGCCCGAAGAGGTGTTCACCGCCTCCGGCCGGACGGACCTCCACCGCGCCATCGACACCGAGGGCCGCACGTCCGACCGCCGCGAGGACTACGACGAGGTCTACGGCGACTGGGAAGCGCTCCGCGAGGCCGCCGCCCCCGGCATGGCGCCCGAGCGCATCGACGGCGACGTCCGCGAGGCACTGCGCCGGGCCGCCGACGACCCCACCCGGCTGACGGACGACCAGGCGCTCGCCCTGCTCCACGCCGACGGCCCCGCCCTGGACGCCCTCTGCCGCGTCGCCGACGACCTCCGCCGCTCCGTCGTGGGGGACGAGGTCACCTACATCGTCACGCGGAACATCAACTTCACCAACGTCTGCTACACCGGCTGCCGTTTCTGCGCCTTCGCCCAGCGCCGCACCGACGCCGACGCCTACACCCTCTCGCTCACCCAGGTCGCCGACCGCGCCGCGCAGGCGTGGGACGTGGGCGCGGTCGAGGTCTGCATGCAGGGCGGCATCCACCCCGACCTGCCGGGCACGGCCTACTTCGACATCGCCCGCGCGGTGAAGGAGCGGGTGCCCGGCATGCATGTGCACGCCTTCTCGCCGATGGAGGTCGTCAACGGCGCGACGCGCACGGGCATGTCCATCCGGGAGTGGCTGACCGCCGCCAGGGAGGCCGGACTCGACTCCATCCCCGGCACCGCCGCCGAGATCCTGGACGACGAGGTCCGCTGGGTCCTCACCAAGGGCAAGCTCCCCACGGCCACCTGGGTCGAGGTCATCAAGACGGCGCACGAGCTGGGCATCCGCTCGTCCTCCACGATGATGTACGGGCACGTGGACCAGCCCCGGCACTGGCTGGGCCACTTCCGGCTGCTCGCCGAGATCCAGCGGTCCGCGTTGTCCAAGAACGTGGAGGGTTTCACCGAGTTCGTCACCCTGCCCTTTATCCACACCAACGCCCCCGTCTACCTCGCGGGCATCGCCCGGCCCGGCCCGACCATGCGCGACAACCGCGCGGTCACCGCGATGGCCCGGCTGCTGCTCCACCCCCATATCCCCAACATCCAGACGAGCTGGGTCAAGCTGGGCATGGACGGTGCGGCGGAGATGCTCCGCTCGGGCGCCAACGACCTGGGCGGCACCCTGATGGAGGAGACCATCTCCCGGATGGCGGGCTCCTCGTACGGCTCGTACCGCTCGATCCAGGACCTCGTCGCGATAGCCGAGGCCGCCGGGCGCCCCGCGCGGCCCCGTACGACGCTCTACGGCGAGGTGCCGAAGGAGCGGCAGGAGGCCGCCCTCGCCTCGGACGGCCATCTGCCCACGCTGCTCCCGGTGCTGGACGGCGGCGACGGCAACGAATGATCTTCGTTCGCACAAGTGTTGCGGTTCTGTCGCGGACCGCCGACCCGGCGGCGACAGTGCCCGCATAAGGTGTCCCGCATGTCTTGGCCCCAGAACCCCCCGCAGCCGCAGCAGCCCGAGCAGCCGCAGAACCCCTCGACGCCGCCGCAGGGCGGCTTCGGCCCGCCGCCCACGTGGGGCCCGGACGGCGACGGACACGCCCAGCCCACGATGATCTCCCAGCCCGCCGTACCGCCGCCGCCCGGCCCCGCGCGGGGCGGCGCCCCGGGCGCGGTCCCGCCGCCCCCGCCGCCCGCCCCGGGCCCGGTGCCCGGCGCTCCGGGGCCCGTCCCGGGTGCTCAGGCTCCCGGCGCGCCCGGACCGGTCCCCGGCCCCGGCATGGCCCCGCCGCCCGGTATGCCCCAGGCGCCGATGGCCCAGCAGCCGTGGCCGCCGCAGGCCCCACAGGGCCAGGCCCCCCATGGCCAGGCGCCTTACGGCCAGGCTCTCCACGGGCAGGCCCCTTACGGCCAGGCCCCGGGCCCGCAGGCCGGGAAGAGCAACAAGACGCTGATGGCCGTCATCGGCGGTGTCGTGGCGCTCGCCGTCATCGGCGGCGGCGCGTACTTCGCCTTCAGTGGCAACAGCGGCGGTGACGACGACAAGAAGAACGACAAGCCCCAGGCCGGCCAGTCCCGGTCGCAGGCCCCCGCCGCGCCCGGGCAGCCGGACAAGCCGGCGGACGGCGGCGCCCCGTCCGACCCGGCCGCCCAGCAGCCCACCGTCCCCGGCTGGCAGACGCAGGCCCGCCCTGATCACTACTTCCAGTACGACGTTCCGGGCAAGGCCGACAAGTGGAAGGTCTTCCCGACCGACACGGCCATCTCGTACACCGAGGACGGCAAGCCGGTCGTCGTGATGACCGGTACGTCCAACTACAAGGAGGGCGGCTGCTCCTCGCAGCCCAACCCCGACACCTTCGGCGAGGCCGGCCAGGGCCAGCTCGCCACGGTGGGCACCACCGGTGGCGGCAAGGACGGCGACCTCAAGACGAACGCCCGCAACTGGGCGGGCAACTGGGGCTTCATGGCCTACGGCGGCAAGGACCACAAGCCCAAGCTGGAGTTCACCGACGAGAAGGAGTGGAAGCACAACGGCATCGACGGCTGGACGGCGACCGCCAAGGTCACCGTCACCAACCGCCCGAGCTCGTGCGTGCCACCCACCGCGATCGTGAAGTCCATCGCCCAGAAGATGCCCGACGGCACCTTCCACGGCTGGGTCATCTACGCCGACCAGGGCATTCCGGACGCGCTCACCGAGGCCCAGATCGACAAGATCATGAACACGGTGCGCCCGGCCAAGGGGCCTGGCGCGTAATCGCCTTCGGCCCGGCGTCCTCGACGCCGGGCCGGCCGCGGCGCACTACAGTGCTGTGCCGACCGAACAGTGCCGTGTCCACCGAACGGTGCTGTACCGACAGTGCTGTATCGACAGTGCTGTACCAGCAGTGCTGTGCCGACCGACGCGGGCCCGGTGAACGGGGCCCGCGGCCCGCTCGCCCCTCTCCCGTCCAGGAGGCCGGACACGTGACCACGACCGCCGCGGCGGGTACCGCCGGAGCCCCCGGACCCCTTCCCCGGGGCCGGGCCGATCAGCAGGACTTCCGCTCCCGGGTGCGCGGCTGCCTGCTCGGCGGGGCGATCGGGGACGCGCTGGGCGCGGGCATCGAGTTCGACTCCCTGGAAGCGATCCGCGCCGCGCACGGCCCCGCGGGCGTGACCGACTACGTCCCGGCGTACGGCCGGCGCGGCGCCGTCACCGACGACACCCAGATGACGCTCTTCACGGTGGAGGGGCTGATCCGGGCTCACGTCCGCCGTGACACCGGGGCCTGGCACCCGCCGGCCGACGTCCACCGCGCGCATCTGCGCTGGGCCGCCACGCAGGAGGGCTGGGGCCCCGACGAGCGGGTGCGGGACGCGGGCTGGCTCGCCGGGCAGGACTGGCTCTACGCGCGGCGGGCCCCCGGCGGGGCGTGCCTCTCCGGCCTCGCCGACCACCGGATGGGCACCCTGGCGGCGCCCAAGAACCCCGGCTCCAAGGGGTGCGGCGCGGTGATGCGCTCCGCGCCGTTCGGGCTGCTGACGGACTGGGCCCCCGGTCTCGTCCTCCAGCTGGCCGACGAGTGCGCGGCACAGACCCACGGTCACCCCACCGGCCGGCTCTCGGCCGCCGCCTTCGCCGTCATCGTCCACGGCGCGGCACGGGGCGAGCCGCTGGAGGCCGCCACCCTGCGGGCCCTGGAGCTGCTGGCTGCCCGGCCCGGCCACGAGGAGACCACCGCTGCGCTGCGGGGCGCCCTGGCCGCCGTACGGCAGGGCCCGCCCTCGGCCGAGCGGCTCCAGTCGCTGGGCGAGGGCTGGGTGGCGGAGGAGGCCCTGGCGATGGGGCTGTACTGCGCGCTGGTGGCCGAGGACGTCCGCCACGGCCTGCTGCTCGCGGTCAACCACGGCGGGGACTCGGACTCGACGGGCTCGATCTGCGGAAACCTCCTGGGCGCCGTGCACGGGGAGACCGCGCTGCCGCCCGGGTGGGTGGCGGAGCTGGAGGGACGGGGCACGATCCTGGAACTCGCCGACGACTTCGCCATGGAGCTCACCCAGGGCTCCGCGCTCCACGGCCCGCCCGGCGCCGCCTCGTCGGCGGCCTGGCTGGCGCGGTATCCCCGCGCGTAGGCGATGGCTCCGCGCGTAGGCGATGGCTCCGGGCGTAGGCGATGGCTCCGGGCATGGCGGAGCCCTCTCGGCCGGGACGGGGTGCCAGGCAACAAGAGGGCTCTCTGCGGAAAATCGATACGGCGGTTTTATGTCGCTGTGCCGGGTGATCCGCGTCAACGCGCGGTCGGTCAGAGGGACTGCGCGCTGTCGCCGACGCCCGTCACGAACACGGACCAGGACTCCGAGGAGAAAGCGAGGGCGGGGCCCTGCGGGTCCTTGGAGTCACGGACCGCGATGGACCGCACAAGCGGGGAGGCGACCTCGACGCAGTCGCCGTGCGCCAGCGAGTAGGAGGACTTCCGCCACGTGGTCTTTCCCTGCTGAATCGCCATGAATTGCTCCGATGCCTATGAGTGCTGCCTGGTACGGCCGGGAATCGCCCGGGTGCCGGCCGGAAGACGGCCGGGAACCCACTGGCCGGACCGGTAGGGCCGGTGTCCCGACGCGATCGACGTTACGCGCCAACATCACCTGATGAATGGCCCGTTCACTCGACCGGATGGCATATATCCATCTCCCCTTCCTTCGTGGTGGGAAGGGGTGTACGGTCCCGCCCCCGCATCTCACGGCTGCTGGTTCGGTCCCTCCTTCCGGCCGTCCCCCGTCCAGTCCTCCGCGACCTGGAGGATGAACCGCCGTGAGTCCTCGGCGTTGAGCGCCTGCATCCGCAAATGCTCGTACATCACGCTGTACGCCTGGACGTCGTTGGGCTTCTCCAGGTACAGATCGCTGGTGATGCCCTCGAGATAGACCGTGCTCGCGTCCTGCGGATCGTGGAACTCGAGGATGGAGAACTTCCCGTACATGCCCGGGTGCGCGCCCACCGCGTACGGCAGCACCTGCACGGTGATGTGCGGCTGGAGGCTGAACTCCACCAGATGCTCCATCTGTTCGCGCATGATGGCGCTGTTGCCGACGATCCTGCGCAGCGCGGACTCGTCGATGACCGCCCACAGTCGCAGCGGGTTCTCCGGGTCCGTGATCCGTTCCTGACGGCGCATCCGCACCTGCACGCGCCGTTCGACGTCCGCCGCGGTGGCCTCCGGCCAGGAGCCCTCGGTCACGGCGTTGGCGTAGTTGGGCGTCTGGAGCAGGCCGGGCACGAGCGACGCCTCGTAGACGCGCAACGACGCCGCGTCCGTCTCCAGTCCGATGTAGACGCTGTACGGGATGTCGCCGAAGGCATGCCACCAGCCTTGCTGTCGTGACTCCTTCGCCATCTGCATCAGCGAATCGACGATGCGGTGGTCCTCGACGCCGTACACGCCGCACAGATCGCGGACATCGCGTTGGCTGATGCTGCGGCGGCCGTTCTCCAGCCTGCTGATCTTCGACTGCGAGACCAGGAGCCGCTCGGCCACCTCCTCGGCGGTCATGCCCTTGAGCTCACGGAGCTTGCGTAGCTCCTGCCCCAATCGGCGCCGTCTTACGGTGGGGTTGACACTGGACGCCACGGGACGCACCTCCGGCTCCGTCATGCTGCTGTCTCCTGCTCCGGCAGCCTGCCACCACCGGCCGGGGCGGCGCTGGAAAATGCTTACACCTGGTCCGCTTGTGGTGACCCTGATGCGGATGCGCGTGACGTAGTCGTGCCTACGCACACGACCGCACGGGCGCGCGCCCGTGCGCGCTTACGCGTACGCGACGCCCATCGGGATGCTCCCGGGACGCGCACGCGGGGCGGCGGGGCCGTACCACCGTCCTCGGACGGTACGGCCCGCCGCCCCGCGCTGTTGCGGCTCCCGGACCGGGGTCAGGGGGACCGCGGTGCGGTCGGTGGAGCGGAAGTGGTGCCTGGGGTCGTGCGTGGGATTGTGCGAAAGGTTGTGCCGAGGGTGGTGCCGGCGATGATGCGGCCGTGGTCAGCGGTTGCGGAACCGTTTCACGAGGCACCCGCGCGGGCCATGACCCCACCGTGGTGCGGGACCGCCCGGCCCGTGCCGACCGCCGCCGGCTCGACCGGCGCCCGTACGGCCGCGCGCCGGCCCGAACCGCCGCCGCCCGCCGTACCGGTCGTGGCCGGCGCCCGGCGCGGTTGCGCCCCGACCCCGTTCTGCACGTCCATCACGGCGTGCGCGACGAGCCCGCCCATCGGGTCGTGCCGGATGAGGTCGCGCAGCCGGGACCGCGAGGAACGGCCCTCGTTGCCCGGGTAGAGGTGCTTGCCCAGGCCGACCGCGTGGGCCAGGGCGGCGAGCGCGGCCGTCCGCGGGTCCGGCGGGACGCCGGTGCGGATCGCGCTGTCCAGCCGGTTCCTGATCTCCCGGCTGATCGCCGTGTCCGTCGCCTGGTAGCGCGTGGTCGGCAGCACCCCGCACATCTGGCCCGCCACGGCATGCACCATGCCGCACCGCTCCAGATGCGTGAGATACGTCTGACGCAGCCCCAGCCGGGGCCCGCCGATCCAGTGGACGGCGCGCACCGGGCTGCCGCGGCGGCGCAACAGCTCGAGCGCGGTGTCCAGGGTCGGATCACCAGTCGGCCGTGGGTGCACCACGGCGATACGATCCCCGTCTGGGGCTATCCGTCCGGCCAGAGCCAGCTCCACGAGCTGCGCTCCGGCGAGACCGAGGTCGAGCGACTGCGGCTGCGCCGTGGTACCCGTGGCCGGGTCCAGGGCGAGCAGCAGAAGCTCCTCCGGAATTGTTCTGCGGCTCCTGCCCATCCATGCCTCCCCGCGTGGATGAGTGACAGGGTGACCCCTCTCACATTGGTCTGTCGAGAGCGCGTGGTGACTTCGGGTGGGAACCGGTAGGTATGTCGTCTCGTCTTGCACGTGGGTGAAGGCGGACACCGCTCTGTGACCCACTAGCTGTGCCCTGGCGCGACGGCGGCAGAGGACACTGATAGACGTTAGGGAATCCGGGCCGCGGGGCGCTTGTCGTCCCGCCTCGGTGTACGTGCGCGGAATTTCGAGGAGGCATCGGTGGCGGGCGAGTCCCCCGGCAAGTCGGAGCAGCGGAAGTCGTCGGGGGAGACGACTCGCACCACTGGTACGACCGGCAATGAACGCGACCCGCGGCTCGGAGTCTTCCGGGCCGCCACGGACACGGCCGAGGACCGTGCGGACGGCAAGGCGGACGACAAGCCCGGCGCGTCCGGCACGTCCGAAGGCTCCGACGAGGGCCGCCGGACCGGCGAGGACGCCTCGACGGCCGCCGCGGCCGGTTCCGAGACCTCCGGGACCGACGCGGCCGCGAAGTCCGCGAAGCCTGCCGAGTCGGCCGAGGCCGCCGAGCCCGCCGGGAACGGGAACGGCGGCGGCAAGGGCGACGCCCGGCTGAAGGCCGCCGTGGCCGCCTGGGTGGCGAGCGAGGACGAGAACGGCCCGGACGCCGGTGCCGGTACGGACGCTGACGCCCCGGCAGAAGCGGCGCCTGCGGCGAAGGATGCCGCGGACCGCCCCACGCGGACCGATGCGACTGCGAAGGCCGAGTCCGACGACGGCGCGGCTGACGACGCGGCCGCCGACGCGCAGGACAAGTCCGGCGCCGACCAGGCGACGGCTGTTTTCCGCACGGTGCGTCCGAAGGCGGACGAAACCGGCGGTGACACGGCCTCCGAGGCGAAGAAGCCCGCTGCCGTCGACAAGTCCACCGCCGCCGCTGACGACCCGTCCGAGGACGGGAAGAAGCCCGCCGCCGACCAGGCGACGGCCGTCTTCCGCGCCGTGCGCCCCAAGGCCACCGGTGCCGATGCCAACGGCGGCGACAGCGACGATGACGGCAAGAAGGCCGGCGTCGACCAGGCCACGGCCGTCTTCGGCGCCGTACGCCCGAAGGGTGGCGCCGACGCGTCCGAGGACGGGAAGAAGCCCGCCACCGACCAGGCCACCGCCGTCTTCCGCACCGTGCGCCCCAAGACGGACAAGAAGGACGAGTCGAAGGCCGACGCCCCCAAGGTCGACGCCCCCAAGGCCGGTGCCGCCAAGCCCGACAACGGCGACCAGCCGACCGAGCTGATGAAGGCGCCCACCCCGCAGCCGACGCCCGGTGGCGAGCGCAAGAGCCAGTTCGTCCCGCTGAAGAAGGACGACGGGGCCGCGCCGGCCAAGCAGGCCGCCAAGGCGCCCGCCAAGGCCGCTCCGGCCGGGGCGAAGCCGCAGCCCGCGAAGCCCGAGCCCGCCGAGCCCGCGAAGCCCGAGCCGGCGAAGTCCCAGGTCCCGCCGCCCCCGGGGCGCCCCGCCGCCCCGGCCGCGCCCGTGGAGCCGGCCGCGCCGCTCGACCTGCTCGCGCATCTGACGAACACCCCGCCGCCGCCGGAGACGCCCGTGCGGTCGGCCGTGCGGCGCGTCAAGATCTGGACGCCGCTCGTCGTGCTGCTCGGGATCGTCTTCGTGATCGTGCAGTCCTTCCGGCCGCTGCCCGGCCCGAAGCTCTCGCTCGGCGCGAAGAAGTCGTACACCTTCGAGGGCGGCCAGGCGCCCTTCGTCTGGCCGGACGAGGGCCAGTCCGCGGCCAAGGTCGTGGGCGCCGGTGACGTGGGCACGTACGGCCCGCAGAAGCCCGTGCCGACGGCGAGCGTCGCCAAGGTCATGACCGCTTATGTGATCCTGCGGGACCACCCCCTGAAGAAGGGGGACAAGACCGGCAACAAGATCACGATCGACGCGGCGGCGGAGAAGGAGTCCGGCGCCGACGGCGAGTCGACGGCCACGGTCCGCGCGGGCCAGGAGTTCTCCGAGTACGACATGCTCCGCATGCTGCTCATCCCGTCGGGCAACAACATCGCCCGCATGCTCGCCCGGTGGGACACCAACGGCGCCGAGGACGCGTTCGTCAAGAAGATGAACGACGCCGCCAAGGAACTCGGCATGACCAACACCACCTACACCGACCCCAGCGGCCTGACGGCGACGACGAAGAGCACGGCCGTGGACCAGGTGAAGCTGGCCGAGGTGGTGATCAAGAACCCGGTCGTCCGGGAGATCACCCAGCAGCCCAACGCCGACATCCCCGGCGGCCCGCACATCAACAACAACAACGACTCGCTGCTCGTGAAGGGCACCGGCGTCCTCGGCATCAAGACCGGCTCCAGCAGCGCGGCCGGCGGCGCGCTGATGTGGGCGGCGCGGCGGGTGCTCGACGGCAAGGAGTACCTGATCGTCGGCGCCACCATGGACCAGCACTTCAAGGGTCTGGACCCCAACGGTGAGAACAGCCTCACCAAGGTCAAGAACAAGAGCTACGAGCAGATCACGTCGATCCAGAACGCTCTGAAGACGGTCACCGTGGTGAAGAAGGGCGATGTCGTCGGTCACGTCGACGACGGTCTCGGCGGGCAGACGCCCGTCGTCGCCACCAAGGACGTCGAGGCCGTCGGCTGGGCCGGCTTCGAGACGAAGTTCGCGCTGTCCGACGCCGGCCGGAAGATCCCGCACTCGGCGAAGGCCGGTACGGAGGTCGGCGAGCTGGTCGTGGGCAGCGGCCCCGACGCGGTGAAGGTCCCGGTCGTGCTGAAGACCGCGCTGGCCGAGCCCTCCTTCGGCGCCAAGCTGACCCGCCTGGGCTGACGCCGACCGGTCGGGGAGCGGCTCCTGGTCCGTACGAGTGGGTACGGGCCGGGGGCCGCTTTCGCGGTCGCCGCGATGGGCGGAGCGGCCCGACGGCGCGTGCTAGCGTCGCCAGGGTTTGCTCACCACACCCGGAGCATGCGTGAAGATGGGGGAGAAGACCGCAGGGGGAAGACGGGGAGAGCCGCAGTGACCACCGTGGGGCCGGCGCGGCCCAGAGACCCGGAGCGACCGGAACGGCCGGAACGGCCCGTGCGTCCGGAGCAGCCGGAAGCACCGGGCGACGACACCGGTGACACCGGCGCACCCGTGAGGGGGCGCCCCGCCATGACCCGTGGGGCCACGTGGCGGCGCCCGTCGTGGGCCGTCGTCCCGCACCACCGCAAGGGCGGGCGCTACGCCGCGCTCACCGGGACGGTCGGGATCACCCTCCTCGTGGCCGCCGTGCTGCACATCCTCTGGATCTGCGTCTTCGCCAACAGCGGCGGCGACCTCGCCGCGCAGGACGCGTGGGCGGAGTTCGCGCTCCAGCACCCGGCCTCGGCGTACAACCTCGCCTGGTACGGCGGGATGCACCCGGTCTCGTACAGCGTCATCTCGCCCTACATCATGGCCGCGATCGGCGTCCGCACCACGATGATGATCGGGGGCACGGTCTCGGCCGGCCTGATCGCGCTGCTGCTGGTCCGCAGCCGTGTCGTGCGCAGACCGCTGTGGCCGGCGCTCTACGGCACGTTCGCGCTGATGTGCAACGCCATATCGGGCCGGGTGACCTTCGGGCTCGGCGCGATGTTCGGGCTGGCGGCGGTGGCCGTGATCTTCGCGTGGCCGGTGCGCTGGCGCTCCTCGGGCCGCTACCGCTGGGGCCGGGCCGCGCTGGCCGGGCTGATGGCGGGGCTGGCGACGGCGTCGAGCCCGGTGGCCGGCCTGTTCGTCGGCATCGTGGCGGCGGCGCTGTGGCTGAGCCGGCGCCGGCCGGCGGCGTACGCGCTGGGGCTGACCCCGGTGGTGGTGGTGGGGCTGTCGGCGTGGCTGTTCCCGTTCTCCGGGCAGCAGCCGATGGCCTTCGCCTCGGCGATCCTGCCGCTGCTCGCCGGGCTCTTCGGCGTGTTCATGGCGCCCTCCTCCTGGCGCACGGTGCGGGCCGTCTCGGCGCTCTACGTGCTGGGCGTGCTGCTGGTCTGGCTGATCCCCTCGCAGATCGGTACGAACATCTCCCGGCTCGGGATGATCTTCGGCGGCGTGGTGCTGATCGCTGTGCTGACCGGGATGGAGGTGCCGCCGAGGGCCGAGTTGCGGAGGCGCGGCAAGGCCTGGTTCGCGACCGTGCTCGCCGTGCTGACCCTGACCGGCTGGCAGCTGGCCAACTCGATCAGCGACATAGTGCACACCACCCCCGCCGCCTCCTGGGCCCGCGAGCTCGCCCCCCTCGTGGACCAGCTCCAGAAGCTGGACGCGGCGGGCGGCCGCGTCGAGGTCGTCCCGGCCCGCAGCCACCGCGAGGCCTCGGCCCTGGCCCCGTACGTCAATCTCGCGCGCGGCTGGAACCGGCAGGCGGACCTCAAGCGGAACCCGCTCTTCTACGAGGAGGGCATGCTCACCCCGGACAGCTACCGCGCCTGGCTCGGCCGCTGGGCCGTGGCCTATGTGGTGCTGCCCAAGGACGAGCCGGACAACGCGGCCGTCGAGGAGGCCAAGCTCGTCGAGCACGGCCAGTCCTATCTGCGCGAGGTGTGGTCCGACGAGAACTGGCGCGTCTTCGCGGTGAAGGACCCCACGCCGCTCGCAGACCCGCCCGCGGTGGTGGACCGCTCGGACGCCGAGGGGCTGACCGTCACGGTGAGCAAGCCGGGCCCGGTGCTGATCCGCGTCCCGTACTCGCCGTGGCTGGGCCTGGTCGACGCGCAGGGCAAGGACATCCAGCCCCCCAAGGCCGGGCCGGGCGGCGAGCCGCCGGTCAATGTCAACGGCTGTCTGGCCAAGCAGGTCCAGGAGTCCCGCGCGGGCCAGCCGGAGGACGACTGGACCCTGCTGCGCGCCCCGCACTCCGGTACGTACCGGATCGTGGCCAAGTACAAGCTGCCGCGCGGCACGGGCTGCCCGGACGACCTGGCGCGCTAGCCGCCGATAGCGGCCGCGCACTGTCACCTCGAACGGGTGACCGAGAGTGTTCTCTCGGTCACCCGTTCGCAGTCTTGGCGGGGAGGCCGTCCGGATGATCTCGGGCCCCCGGGATGACCTGCCCATACGGCCCCGCCCCCGGCCGCCCCGGGCTGCCGGAGGCCCGTCCCGCCGGGTGCGGGCCCCCTCGGACGCGGTTTCCCTCGGCAGAGAGGAGCGCGGAATTCCGACTCCCGCTGCGGCACATCGGCGTGCCGCGCCCGCGCTCACGGAGGAAGCATGCGTAACGCACGAGTGCTCGCCGGGGCCGCGCTGACCATAGCCGCGCTGGGGACGGCCGCCGCCCCCGCGCTCGCCGCCGATCACTTCGGAAAGCTGGAAGTCACCCCGGGCGCCGTCCAGCCGGGCGCCACGGTCATGGTGAACACCACCGCCTGCGGGCCCGACGGCAAGGGCATGGGCGACGCCAGCGCCGTGGGCGGCCCGGCGTCGTTCGAGCTCAAGCCGGGTACGAACAAGGAGGCCGTGGCCGGCCAGTTCATGGTCCCGAAGTCGGCCAAGCCCGGCACCTACGGGATCGGCGCCAAGTGCGCCAACGGCAAGGAGGCCACCGGCGACCTCGTCGTCAAGGCGGGCGCGGGCATGAAGAGCATGCCCTCCGCCGCCCCGAGCATGTCGCCCATGACCCCGAAGGGCGGCATGAAGACCGGCGTGGGCGGCACCAGCGACGACTCCGGCACCGCCGAGGTCATCGCCGGCGCGGCGGTCCTGGGTACGTCGGCGGTCGTCGGCGTCTGGTTCCTGCGGCGCCGCGGCGGCGGCGACCGGGCCGACCAGGCCTGACCGAGGACGGTTCCCGGTGCCGGCCGGACCGCCCCTGGGCCCCCGGACGCGCGCGCTGCGCCCGGGGGCCGGGGGCCCGGCCCCCGGCCCGGGGCGATGGGCGAACGCGTGCCTGCGCGGTGCGGCTGCGCGTTCGCGGTACGCACGGCTCGGCTCCCGGGGCGGGCCCCCGTCCCGGTCGCGCACGCCCCGGCCGGGCACGCCACGACCGTGCCCGCCCCGGCCCCATGACTCGCGCCGCAAGACCGTCGTCGCGGTCATCCTGGCGATGGCGCTCCTGACGGGCAGCTGGCTGATCGAACACGGGGCGAAGGACCAGAAGCCGCCCCCGCAGCCGTCCCGGGCCGAGGCGTTCCCCACGCCCGGGGAGCCACTGCTCGGCCCGCGCCGCGACGACCGCGCCGTACCGCCCCTGCCGTCGGTCGCGCCCACGCGCGTCCGCATCCCCGGCATCCAGGTCGACGCGCCCATGACCCCTCTCGCCCTCGGCCCCGACGGCACCCTCGCCAGCCCCCCGGAGGACGACGGCAACCTCGCCGGCTGGTACGCGGGCGGCACCCCGCCCGGCGCCGCCGGCACCGCCGTCGTCGCCGGCCACGTCGACCTGGCCAACGGCCCGGCCGTCTTCTACAACCTCGGCGCGCTGAAGAAGGGCGACACGGTGGAGGTGGCCCGCTCGGACGCGCTGACGGCCGTCTTCACGATCGATGCGATCGAGGTCTACGACCGCTCCGACTTCCCCTCGGAGAAGGTCTATGGGACGGTCGGACCGCCCGGCCATGGGCGTGCGGAGCTGCGCGTGATCACCTGCGGTGGGGGCTTCTCGGCGGAGGCGGACGAGTATCTGGGGAACGTGGTGGTGTACGCGCACCTCACGGCGGTGCGGCACCCTCCGGGGCTGCTGAGCTGAGGAGGGCACCGCACCGCCGTATTCGCCGTCGGTCAGTGGGCGTCGCGCTGATGGACGCCCATCGCGGTCGTTACCTGGGCGGCCTCCTCACGGTCGTCGGCGCGCAGGGCGGCCGCGCGGCGGCGCTTGATGTCCCAGCAGGTTTCGCAACGAGGGGCCGGCGGTTCGGGGGGATTTCCGCTGGCGGAGAGCAGCCGTTGCCTGCTCTGGTGGTTGGCGTCGGCCACCTTCGCGCGCAGCGCGTCGTCGTTGCCTGTGTTGTCGGTCATCGGCCCGCCTCCCTGTCGTGGTGGGGCACGCGGGGGCGGAGGTCGATGCCGTGCGCGGTGATCCACACCCAGTACGACGCGTCGTCGACGGCGTCGACGGGCCGGGCCTCGGGCTGCGGGGCCGCGAGCCCCGCGCATGCGGGGCACGGGCGGTCACCGCCCGCGCGGGAGGCGGAGTCGGTCGTACGGAAAACCGCCCTCGCCCACGCGAGCCATCGGCGGATAAGGTCATGCATTGCTGACGCTCCTCTTTAGCGTTGGCCATGCCCCCGGACCGGCTGCACGGTCGCGGGGGTTCTCCTTTTGGGCATGCCACACACCAAGATCACCTCTGCGTGACGATGTCGTCGCGCCAAGCGATCGCGGGATCGGAATGCACCCGCCGTGCATGCGTATGCAAGGCATGAGAATGCATAGAGTGCATGTGCGAACTTTCCTTGCAGGTAGGGGCTGTTGGCGGACAGAATCGCCGTGCCCCCTGTGCAGATGAAAGGTGGAGGGCATGCCTACGAAGCGGCAGATGCCGACGGTCCGCCTCCGGCGTTTGGCCGCCGAACTCCGACGGCTGCGCGCTGGTGCCGACTTGACCAGGGAGGACGTCACCGGTCAGACAGGCATCAACACGGCGACGCTCTACCGGATCGAGACCGCGCGTGTCCGTCCGCAGCAGCGGACTTTGGTCGCCCTTCTCGACCTGTACGGCGTGCGCGGGTCACAGCGTGATGAGGTCTTGGCGTTGTCCCAAGGCGCGAGTGCGCAGGGCTGGCTGCGCCCGTATCACAGCGAACTTCCCGAGGAATACACTGCCTACATCAGCTTCGAGGCTGAGGCGCGTGCGGTGCGAAACTACGAATCCCTATTCGTCCCGGGCCTGTTGCAGACCGAGGACTACGCACGCGCCGTGATCAAGGGCGTATTGCCGATGGCAAGTACCAGGGAAATCGAGCAGCGAGTTCAGGCACGGGTGGAGCGGCAAGCGGTGCTTGGCAATAGCGACCCTCTGCATCTTTGGGCAATCATGGACGAGGCCGCCCTGCGGCGCATGGTGGGTGATCGCGATGTCATGCACAAGCAGTTGCGGCACCTGACGGCAGCGGCCAGGGAGCCGCACATGACGCTCCAGGTCATCCCGTTCGGCGCCGGTGCGCATGCCGGGATGCCTGGCTCCTTCGTGCTCATGAGCTTTCCCGAGGCCGAAGACCCCGAGATCGTCTACATCGACAGCATGGCCGGAGACCTCTTTCTCGAAGCCGAGGCAGACATTCGCCGGTACGGCGCGATCTTCGACAATCTGCGCGCGGTGGCGCTCAGCCCTGATGACACGTCGAATTTGATCGCTGCGCTGGCCAAGGAAACGCAGTGAGAGAAGAGGTGGCGGCAGTGGGCCGAGCGATGACCCCTGATGGCATATGGCGCAAGAGTTCCTACAGCAGCGGGAACGGCCAGTGTTTCGAGATCGCGGTCTGGCAGAGGGTGGTGGCAACCCGCGACAGCAAGGACTTGACCGGACCGTCGCTGGCCTTCGGCGCGGGCGCTTGGTCGACGTTCATCGCCGGCCTTCGGGTCGGGGGGTTCGGGGCCGCAGGCTGAAGGCGCCCCGAACCGTGTGGTGGCGGGGCGCGGCCGTGCCCCGAGAGCGACTACGGCTGGATCTCCAGCTGAACCGCGTAGCCGCCGCCCCCGAGACCGGACGTGAGGCAGCCCGTGGGGAGTTCGCGGGGCGGTCCGGCGACGGTTCGCCGGACGCGGTGTCCCTTGCCGCGTCCCTCCGTGACCCGGCCCGACTGTTCGAGGAGCAGGGCGCCCGCGGCACGTACGCGCGGGGCGCTGTCGTAGACGATCAGCGACCGGCCGCCGCCGTCGTCGTATCGGACGGTCTCCGTTCCGCCCCCGCCGGAGAGTGAGACGCAGGACGCCGTCGGCAGATCCGCGTCGAAGGAGCCGGTGGCCGGGACGGTGTGGCCGGGGGCGACGGTGCAGGTGTAGGTGATGTCCGCGTGGACATGGGACGGCTGGGGCGCGAGGGTGAGGGGTGGGTCGTAGTGGCTCGTGCTGCTGCCAGTGCAGGTGATGCCCCAGCGTCCGCCACTGTCACCGCCCTCGCCCGTCCCGGCCAGACCGGCCGGTGCCCACACCACCGTCGAGCCCACGAGCAGCAGGGAACCCAGCGCCACTGCCGTACCGCGCCTACCGAACACATGCCCTCCAGAACGTTCTGCACCGCTACCGACCCATTACCGGCCTTTGCCTACCCCCAGAGGCGCTCACTGCCCAGGCGTCTCGTAGCGCACCACCAGCGCGCGCCCGGCCCCGCGCACCGCCAGTGCGCGCCGCCCCTCCCGCCGGGCCCCACCCGCTCGCCTCCGAGCGCATGGCACGCGGAACGCGCCGGGTAGGGAACGCCCACGAGTCCTTGCCGAACAGCAGGAGGAGATCCGAGTGGGGTCCACGGCCGACGTGACCGACATGACCGACGCGACCGACGCGACCGACGCCGCCACCGCCGCGCGAACACGCGTCTTCGCCATGATGGACGCGGACGGGGACGGGGCCATCACGGCGTACGACTACCTCTCCCGGATCGACCGGACCGTCCGGGCCACCGGGCGCGCGGAGGACGATCCGCTCGTCGCCACCGCCCGTGCCGAAGGCCGGAAGGCCTGGGCGGCGATGGACGCGAACGGCGACGGGAAGCTGACCTTCGACGAGTACGACGCATGGGTGGGCGCCGACAAGTTCGACCACATCTGCCGGTTCGCGCTCGGCTCGCTGTTCGATCTCGCCGATGCCGACGGGGACGGTGCGCTGGACAAGGCCGAGTTCACGTCGCTTCGTACCGCGCTGAACAACTCGCCGGGGAACGCCGCCGCCGCGTTCGACGCGCTCGACACCGACGGCGACGGCCGGGTCGGCCGTGCCGCGTATCTGGCGTCGATCCGTGCCTACATCGTCGGCGACGGCTCCCCGATGGGCGAAGCCCTCTACTAGTCATGCCATTGGTAACGCCATTAGTCGCGGGCCACAGGCGTGGCGGACCGCGCCACCGGAATCCACAGCTCCGCGTCCGCCCGCGTGCCGTCCTCCGACGGGCGCACCCGCAGGATCTCGGGCCCCGGCCGGCTCTCGTACGGGTTGGAGGGGAACCACTGCGTGAACACGTCCCGCCACAAGTACTGGAGCGACTGCGGGAACGGGCCGGAGTTCTCGAAGACGGCCCACGTGCCCGCCGGGACGGCCAGCGTGTCAAGGTCCTCGGGCACCTCGGCACGCGTCACCACGCCGTGGTAGTAGTCGAGTTCGGTGCCCTCCGCGCGGCTCTGGTCGAGCAGGACGCTCACCGAGACGATGCCCGCCGGGTCCTGGTCGGACAGCGCGGCGATACGCCCCTGCGTCTCCTTCCCGATGCCCCGGATGAACTCGGCTATCGCCGGGTTGACCCCCTCGTGGACGAGCGGGACGCGGGCCTTCTTTCCGGCCACGCGGAACTCGTCCTTCTCCACGATTCGGTATCGCATACTGCTGTTCCCTTCGACGATGAGGCGGAAGGACATCCGGGGCCGGGAGCGCAGCGTCGCGCCCGTTCGCCGGGCCTCGCCCGGGCCCACGCCGTGGAGGGCACGGAACGCCCGGGCGAAGGCTTCCGCCGAGCCGTAGCCGTAGCGTGTCGCGACGTCCAGCAGCGTCCGTTCGCCGGCGAGCACTTCGGCGCCCGCGACGGTCAGCCGCCTGTGGCGGATGTACTCCGACAGCGGGATGCCCGCCAGCGCGGAGAACAGCCGTCGGAAGTGGTACTCCGATGTCACCGCGACGCGCGCGAGGTCGGCCACGTCGATGGGCTGGTCGAGATGTGACTCGATGTGCTCCAGCGCCTGGTTCAGCCGTTCCAGTATCACCCCGGACTCCTTCCCTTTCGATCACTCACGTTAGGAAGGGACCACCCTGCCGGACCCGACATCCTGTGCCCGGTCCGGTCGCGTACCCGGGCTACCCGAACCGCCCGGACTACCCGAACTGCACCGACCGCTTCGCTAGCCCGCCCCAGAAGCCGTCGATGACGCTGCGCTGCGCGCCGAGGTCGTCGCCCGCCGCGCCCATCGCCACGAACAGCGGTGCGAAGTGTTCGGTACGGGGGTGGGCCAGCCGGCCGGCCGGGGCCCTGTGCTCGAAGTCGAGGAGCGCGTCCACGTCCTCCGCCGCCAGGGCCTCGCGGCCCCACGCGTCGAACTCCGCCGACCAGCCGGGCGGGCCGGAGCCGGCGTGACGGAGGGCGGCGAGGTTGTGGGTGAAGAAGCCGCTGCCGATGATCAGGACGCCCTCGTCGCGCAGCGGGGCGAGCCGCCGGCCGATCTCCAGCAGCCGCGCCGGGTCGAGGGTGGGCAGGGACATCTGGAGAACGGGGATGTCCGCGCCGGGGTACATCTCGACGAGCGGGACGTACGCCCCGTGGTCCAGCCCCCGGTCGGGCAGGTCCTGTACGGGCGTACCGGCGCCCCGCAGGGTGCGGCGGACCCGGTCCGCGAGGGCAGGGGCGCCCGGTGCCGTGTACCGGACGCGGTAGTAGTGCTCGGGGAAGCCCCAGAAGTCGTGGACCAGAGGCACGGTCTCGGTGGCGCCCAGCGCCAGGGGCGCCTCCTCCCAGTGGGCGGAGATCATGAGGATCGCCGTGGGCCGGGGCAGGTCCGCGGCCCAGGCGGCGAGCTGGCCCGGCCATATGGGATCGTCCGCGAGGGGCGGCGCGCCGTGGGAGAGGTAGAGGGCGGGCATGCGCCCGGGTGCCGGCATGACAGCCTCCGATTTCGCTGTACTTGAAACATCAAGCTTTTGCCTGGTCCCCGACCTTACAACTTTATTATTTAAGCTTCAAGCAATGGCTGGTCGTCGTACCGGAGGGAACCCGCGAGTGAAACAGTGGATGTCATGACGAACCGACCCCCGGAGGGCCCGAAGGACGCCGACGGGCCCCGCTGGCTCACCGACGCCGAGCAGGAGGCCTGGCGGGCGTACCAGCACGCCGCCACACTGCTGGAGGACCATCTCGACCGGCAGCTCCAGCGCGACGCCGGCATGCCGCACGTCTACTACGGCCTGCTGGTCCAGCTCTCGGAGGCGCCGCGGCGCCGGATGCGGATGACCGAGCTGGCGCAGAGCGCGAAGATCACCCGGTCCCGGCTCTCGCACGCGATCACCAGACTGGAGAAGAGCGGCTGGGTGCGGCGCGAGGAGTGCCCGTCGGACAAGCGCGGGCAGCTGGCCGTGCTGACGGACGCCGGCTTCGAGATGTTGCGGCGGTCCGCGCCGGGGCATGTGGAGGCGGTCCGGGGCGCGGTCTTCGACCGGCTGACGCCCGAGCAGATCGCCCGGTTCGGCGAGGTGTGCGGGATCATCGCCGCCGGGCTCCAGCCGGAGGGCGCGGACCTGCCCTGGCTGCGCTGATCCGGAGCCGCCCGGGGCGTGGCCCGTACGCGTGAAGGGCCCCCGCCGATTCCCTCGGCGGGGGCCCTTCGCACGTGGCGTTCACCGTGGCGTTCACGGCCTCAGTGGGCCATCACCGGGATCGCGTCCTCGGCCGTCTCGCCGTCCGCCGAGGAGGCGGCGGGGCCGCCCGGGTTGGCGTTGACGAAGACGACGGCGACCAGCGCGGAGAGCGACAGGATGCCGACCGCCCACCAGACGGCGGTGGAGTAGCCGTGCACCATCGACTGGAAGGTGAGGATCTTCTGGTTGGTGGCGCCGGCCATGTGGGACTTGAAGTAGTCCGTGGTGGCGCTGGCGGCGATGGTGTTGAGCAGTGCGGTGCCGATGGCGCCGCCGACCTGCTGCGAGGTGTTGACCATGGCCGAGGCGACGCCCGCGTCACGCGGCTGGACGCCGTGGGTGGCCAGGCTCATGGCGGGCATGAAGGCGGTGCCCATGCCGAGGCCCATCATCATCAGACCGGGCAGGACCACCGTGGCGTAGGAGGTGTCCAGGTCGATCTGGGTGAGCAGGACCATGCCGGCCGCCGCGAGCAGGAAGCCGGGGCCCATCAGCCAGCGCGCCGGGACGCGGGTCATCAGGCGGGTGCCGATCTGCGTGGAACCGGTGATCATCATGGCGATCATCGGCAGGAACGCGAGACCGGTCTTGACCGGCGAGAAGCCGCGGACGATCTGGAGGTAGTAGGTCAGGAAGAGGAACAGGCCGAACATCGCGATGGCGGCCAGGCCCAGGGAGATGTAGACACCGCCGCGGTTGCGGTCGGTGAGCACGCGCAGCGGCATCAGCGGGGCCTTCACCGTGCGCTCGACGAGCAGGAAGACGCCCAGCAGCACGGCAGCCGCGGCGAACAGACCGATCGTCATGCCCGAGGACCAGCCGTCGGACTCGGCGCGCGTGAAGCCGTAGACCAGGGAGACCAGGCCGAGGGTGGCCAGGATGACACCGGGGATGTCCAGCTTCGAGGGGTTGCGGCCCTCGGCGGGCTCACGGATCACGGAGATCGCGCCGGCGGCGGCGACGATGGCGAAGGGGATGTTCACGAAGAACGTCCAGCGCCAGTTGAGGTATTCGGTGAACAGACCGCCGAGGATCAGGCCGACACCACCACCGGCACCCGCGATGGCACCGAAGACGCCGAACGCCTTGGCGCGCTCCTTCGCCTCGGTGAAGAGCACGGCGAGCAGCGACAGGGCCGCCGGGGCGAGCAGCGCGCCGAAGACGCCCTGGAGGGCGCGGGCGCCCAGCAGCATGCCGGTGTTGACCGCGGCGCCGCCGAGCGCGGAGGCGGCCGCGAAGCCGATCAGGCCGGTGACGAACGCGCGCTTGCGGCCCCACAGGTCGGAGATCCGGCCGCCGAAGAGGAGCAGTCCGCCGAAGGCGAGGGCGTAGGCGGTGATGACCCACTGCCGGTTGCCGTCCGAGATGCCCAGGTCGGCCTGGGCGGAGGGCAGCGCGATGTTCACGATGGTCGCGTCGAGGACGACCATCAGCTGGGCCAGGGCGATGAATATCAGCGCTTTCCAGCGCCTCGGGTCGGCTTCGGTGCGGAGTTCTGGCATGGGTGGGGCCTACCTAGCGGTAATGGTGGGTGCGGTGGGTCGTGGGCCTGCCTGGTGCGCGGGCCGCGCGTGCTGCTACGGGCGGGGTGCGTCCCCGGTGGACGGACCGGCGGCCGAGTCCGCTGCCGAGGGGAACTTCCGGCGCAGGTCCGCCAAGGTGGCGGGCATACCGGGGAGTTCCGACCGGGCCGGGTTCATCAGGCCGTCCAGGAACAGCTGGAGATGACGGTGGACGAACTGGCCGAAGTCATGGCAGCCGGTGTCGGGCAGCGGTCTGGTGAGCTGGGTGATGGCCACCATCAGGTCACCGATGCCGATGTCGGCGCGGAGCTGACCGGACGCGCGGGCGGCGGCCATCAGCGCCTCGATGACGCTCTCCAGCCGGTCGCGGGCCTCGACATGGTCGGGGTGGCTCTTGTCGACGCCCTCGGCGAGCAGGGGACACAGGGCCCCGATCCGCTCGTCCGCCGCGGCGTGGACGAAGCGCCTCAGCGCGTGGAAAGCATCGGGCTCCTCCGCTAGCGCCGCCTCCGCCCGGTCGGCGATACGGGCCATGACGGAGAGGGTGACATGGTGGATCAGCTCGCGGCGGTCCGCGAAGTGCCTGTACAGCGTGGCATTGCCGACCCCGGCACGTCGAGCGATTTCATCGAGTGAGGAATCGGCCCCGTGCTCGACGAGGGCCTCGCGGGCGGCCGCGACGATCCGCTCGCGGTTGCGCAGGGCGTCGGCGCGCAGACGGGGCTGCGGGGCTGTGGCCAAGGCCGTGCCCTCCTTCCGTGAGGAATGACTATGCGGGGAGCGACTCCCCGTTTGGCAGGAACGCTCACTTAAACGGGGAGAACCTCCCCGGATATTTCAGGGCTCCGTATGGCGTGAATCACACCCCCGGATGGCGGGATTCCGCTCCCCGTCTGCCGCAGTCCAAGGCGCGTGGGACCACTCACCGGGCACAGGGTGAGTGATGAGTACGACGAGATGACGACGGCGGGATGAAGGCGAGGCGGCATGAGACCCCTGGTCATCCTGGTCGCGGCGGCCACGGTGGGCGCCCTCACCGCGCCGCTGCCCGCGCGGGCGGGGGAGGCCGGGGGCACGGCCGCCGGTGGCGGGGCCGCGGCAGCCGCCCGCGCGGCCACCACGGACGGAACGGCTCGCGACCCGGCCGGCGACCCGTCCGCCGCCGGACGGACGGCCGCCGGCCTCCGGGGCGGGGGCAGACCGCCCAGCGGCCCGTGCGCGCTGCGCACCGTCACCCGGCACGTCTCCGAAGCGGCCCGCACCCCGCGCGGGTACGCCCGGTCCAGCGGCGTCGTACGGGCCGCCACCTTCCTCATCGACTTCCCGGACGCCCCCGCGAGGACGAGCGCGCGGGGGCGGTACGCCGAGTTCTTCCCGGCCGTCTCCGACTACTACCGCGTCAGCTCCTACGGGCGGCTCGACTACCGCTCCACGCCCTGGCCGCGCTGGATCCGCATGTCCCGCCCGTACCGCTCGTACGGCATCACGCGCGGCGCGACCTTCGACCCCAACCGGGACGACGGCTACTACGCGATCACCCGGGAGATCCTGGCCGCCGTCGGAAGCCGGGTCGACTTCCGGCGCTACGACCTGATCAACGTGGTGGCCACGCCGGAGGCCGGTCCGCCCGCCGTCCAGGACGTCCGCTCGGTGACCTTCGCGGGCGCCGCCACGGGACTGACCTCCCGCAATGGCGCACCCATCCGGAACGTGTCCTTCATCTGGAGCCGGCAGACCGGTGACAGCCCCTACCGCGTCCTCAACCACGAGAACGCCCACAGCTTCGGCCTCCCCGACCTCTACCGCGGCGACCAGAACCGGATGCCGCGCACCCCCGTGGGCCACTGGGACCCCATGGACGAGGACTGGGGACCCTCGAACGACTTCCTCGCCTGGCACAAGTGGAAGCTGGGCTGGCTGGCCCCCTCGCAGGTCCACTGCGTGTCCCGGCCCGGCCGCCGGATGCTGACGCTGAGCCCCACCTCGGTGCCGGGCGGCCCCAAGCTCGCCGTGATCCCCCTCTCCCCGACCCGCGCGATCACCCTGGAGGCCCGCGCCCCGGGCCGCCTCGACCACGCCGTCTGCCGCCCCGGCGTCCTCGTCACGACCGTCGCATCCGACCTGCCCTCGGGCGGCGCCCCCGTGCGCGCCTCCGACGCGACCCCGGGCAGCCGGGGCTGTCTGACCACCGACCCCAATGTGAGCCCGCCCCTGACCGACGCCCCCTACCGCGCCGGCCAGCGCTGCACGGCGGCCGGTGTCACCGTCGACGTCCTCGGCCAGGACCGGGCCGGGAACTGGCGCGTCCTGGTCACCCGCCGCCCGCCGGCGGACGACTACGCCTGATGGCCCACTGACCGGCCGCACGCCGATCCGCTAACCTGTCCGTCGAGCGTCCTCGCAGGCCGCGCGGCCCCCACGGGTGTCCGCGGGCGTCGGCGGACGCGCTCACGCCCCGCCTCCGTAGCTCAGGGGATAGAGCACCGCTCTCCTAAAGCGGGTGTCGGCAGTTCGAATCTGCCCGGGGGCACTGGCAGTACCTCGCGCCAGCGGCGCACACAGGCCCAGGCCGGAGCACGTCTCCGCCCTGGGCCTTTGTCGTGCCCGCCACCCCTGTCAGCCCCCGTGCCCCCGTGCCGCCGTGATCGGGCGGTGCCGAAGTGGTGGCCGAAAAGTTGGACCAGTTTTCGTTATGCCCCCTGTTACCTCAGGTCTCCCATGCATCGGAACGCCAGGAATGGCGGGCAGAAACGAGGTGGCAAGGCGTGACTGTGAAGAGTGTGACCGGGGTGGTCGAGGCGGCGCGGGCCGGGGACGCGGGTGCGCAGGGCGAACTCGTGGCAGCCTGCCTGCCGCTGGTCTACAACATCGTCGGCAGGGCGCTGAAGGGCCACGCGGACGTCGACGACGTGGTCCAGGAGACCATGATCCGGATGGTGGGCGGTCTCTCCGGGCTGCGTGACGCCTCACGCTTCCGGTCCTGGCTCGTCGCGATCGCCATGAACCGGATCCGCGGCCACTGGCGCAGACAGCAGGACGCCCCCGTGGGCGGGCTCCAGGAGGCGTGCCACCTCTCCGATCCCGGCGCCGACTTCGTCGAGCTGACGATCCTCCGGCTCGGGCTGGAGGGACAGCGCCGGCAGGTCGCCGAGGCCACCCGCTGGCTCGACGACGACGAGCGGGCCGCGCTGTCCCTGTGGTGGCTGGAGGCGACGGGCGAGCTGACCCGGGCCGAGGTCGCCGCGGCGCTGGAGCTCACGCCGCAGCACACCGCCGTACGCATCCAGCGCACCAAGCTCCAGCTGGAGACCGCCCGGGCCGTCGTACGGGCCCTGGCCACGACCCCGCGCTGCCCGGAACTCGCGGGCATCGTCGGCATCTGGGACGGCACACCGTCCCCGCTGTGGCGCAAGCGCATCGCCCGGCACACGCGCGGCTGCGCCGAGTGCGGCGGCCACTGGACCGCGCTCATACCCGCCGAGGGACTGCTCGCGGGCCTCGGGCTCGTCCCGGTGAGCGCCGCCCTGCTGGATCGATTCGCCGCCGTGATGCCGGGCGTTCAGCCCGTCGCCTGCGCCACGGCCGGTGTGTCGGGCGGTGTCTCGGGCGGCGCGGGAGGGGCGGCCCCCGGTACGTCCTCCGGTACGTCCTCGGGGGCGCCCGCCCCGGCTGTACGCCGTCGGCCCGGTGTCCGTGCGGTCGTCACCGTCGCCGCCCTGGCCGTCACCGTCGCGGTCGGTGTCCTGGGCGGATACCGCTACCTCGCCCCCGCGCCGGACGGCAGCGCGACGCGCGACGGAAGCCAGGGCCGGGGCGCGGAGAACGTGGTGCTTCCGCTCACTTCCCTGCGGACCGAGCTCCCTTCGCCGCCCACGCCCGCCCCCTCCGCGTCCTCCCCGGCGGCCCGTACCGCCACGCCCACGCCCGCGTCCGCGCCCGCCCACCGCCCCGTCGTACGACAGCCCGCCCGCACCCCCTCAGCGGCCCCGTCCGCCCGCACCACCACCCCGGTCCGTACCCCGGCGCCCGCGACCACGCCCGGCAACGGCACCGGTCAGCAGGACGAAGCCGCCAGGGACGTCGAGCGCCAGGTCAACGACGAACGGGCCAAGGCCGGTTGCGGGCCGCTGCGCGCCAGCGCCGAGCTGGTCGTCGTCGCCCGGCGCGGCGCCGACGAGCTGGCGGTACGCGGCCGCGTCGACGTCTCCCGGGAGCAGGAGAAGGCGGCCCCCGGGCACCGCTGGAGTCTCGCGGGCGCGGTCTCGGCCGGGCGGTCCGACGTCGCCGGAGCGATGACCGTGTGGACGCGCGGCGCGGTCCGCCACGACGTCGTCCGCGACTGCTCGCTGACCGAACTCGGCGTCGGCGTCACCTTCGTCGCCGGTTCGCCGCAGCACTGGACGCCGGTCGTCGCCGCCCGCTGAGCCGCCGCCGTACACCCCCCACCCACCGAACTTCCGCGCGCCCGTCGCGCGGTTCGCGTCACACCCTCCACGACCGTTGGGATCATCCATGCGCTCCAAGCCCGCACGCGAAAGACGCGGTACCACCCACCGTCGGAAGAAGAACGGACGACGACCACTGATACTCACGGCGGCCGCGACGATCGCGGCCGCCACCGTCGCCGCCGGGTTCCTCGCCCTCGGCTCCGGCACCGGCCCCGCGCCGGACGTCGAGGCCCCGCTCGCCGACGCCGCGATCGTGCCCGCCGCCGCGCCGCAGCACCAGGCACCCCCCGCCCCCCTCACCACCACGCCCAAGTCCGACACCTCGCGCGGCATGGTCTACGACGGCCTCGAACCCGCCCCCAAGGGCGACCGCTGCGCCGGCGTCTACCGCGTCTCCTCCGCGCGCCTGTGCACCCACGGCCCGGACGCGCCGCCCAAGGACGTCGACATCACCAAGGACACCGCGCCGGTGGCCCGCGCCACCGCCTCCGGGTCCACGGACCCGGCCGGGGACGGCGGCCGGGCCCCCTCGGCCGCCGAGGCGCTGCGCGGCGCCCAGCCCGTCCTCGACGCCCGCACCGGCGGCCTGGCGGCCCCGGCCGCCCCCGGCTCCGGTACGAGCACGCCGCAGGCCCCGTCCGGCTCCCGCGTGGTCTGCGAGGGCGACGGCGCGAGCGGCAACCGCGTCCAGGTGCTGTACGCCCACGCGCCCGGCCGGGACCGCTTCGCCCAGTACGCCGCCTCGTTCAAGCAGTGGGCGTCGGAGACCGACCTCATCTACAACGCGAGCGCCCAGGAGACCGGCGGCGAACGGCACGTCCGCTACGTCACCGAGTCCGACTGCACCGCGTCCGTCCTGAACGTCGAGCTGTCCGCGGGCGCCCTCCAGGAGTTCGGCGCGACGAACGACGCGCTGGCCGCCAAGGGCTTCAACCGCCGCGACCGCAAGTACATGATCTTCGCGGACACCCAGGTCTACTGCGGCATAGGCACCTTCAACGGTGACGAGCGCCCCGGCCAGGACAACATGAGCAACTTCGGCCCCTCCTACGGCCGTACCGACTCCGGCTGCTGGGGCGGCAGCACCCCCGCCCACGAACTGGGCCACAACCTCGGCGCCGTCAACAACAGCGCCCCGCACACCAGCCGCGCCGGGCACTGCGTCGACGAGTGGGACATCATGTGCTACTCGGACGCGCCCAACTACCCGCAGATGCAGATCCTCTGCCCCGACCGCGCCGGCGACCAGCGCCTGGACTGCCACCACGACGACTACTTCCACACCAACCCGAGCCCGGGCAGCTATCTGGCCACCCACTGGAACATCGCCAACAACCGCTTCCTCATCGCGGGCGGCGGCAAGAACCCCGACCCCTCGCCCAGCCCCAGCTCCACCCCCACCACCGGGCCCACGTCCGGGCCGACGCGCCCGTCCACCGGACCCGACGTCCAGGTGACCCAGATCGGCCCGGACTCCGCGCTCGTCGGCTGGAACCCGGTCACCGGGGCCACCGGCTACGAGCTGGTCCTCGACGGCAGGAAGCTGGCCGACGTCAAGGGCACCGCCCTGCGGATCACCCGGCTCACGCCCGACACCGCCCACAAGGTCGCCGTCGCCGTGCGCGACGGGCAGGGCAAGGTCTCCGCGCCCGGCCGCGCCGCGTCCTTCCGCACCCTCGCGGCGACCACCGGCACGACCCGGCCCGGCGGCAAGTACGTGCTGGTCAACGGATTGACCGGACAGGCCGCCGACCTGTGGGGCAGCTCCTCCGCCGACGGCACCGTCGCCATCGCCTACCAGCGGCACGGCTACGCCAACCAGCAGTGGACGTTCGAGGACGCGGGCGGCGGCGCGCTGCGCCTCAAGTCCGTGCAGTCCGGCAAGTGCCTCCAGCCGGGCACCGACGGGCGGGCCGTGGCCGGCCAGTACGTCGCCCAGCGGTCCTGTGACGGCACGGCCGCCCAGAAGTGGCGGCTGATCGCCGCGGGCGACGGCTCGTACGTCCTCCAGCCGCAGGGCTCGCGGCTGGTGCTGGGCATCAGCAACCGCGAGTACTACGGCGGCCGACTGCTGGAACTCCAGCAGCGCAACGACCAGGGCTACCAGAACTGGACGCTCGCCAAGGCCTCCTGACGCCCGTCCTTCCCCGATCCGGGCCGGCGGCCACCAGCACCCCCCACGCCACCCCCCACCGGTGGCCGCCGGCCCTTCCCCCCACCCCCTCTCCCCTGGAGCGCACGATGACCTTCCGGCCTCTCCGAACTCCCCGGCTCGCTGCGACCACGACGACGACCACGACTGTCACGGCCTGCCTGGGCGCCCTCCTCGCCCTGGGCGCCGCCGGCCCCGCCGCCGCGCACGGCGACACGATCCGCCTCGCCGTCGCCGGACCCCCGTCGGACGGCCACATCCGGACCGTCGCGACCTGGGACAACGACGGTGACCCCGTGGACGGGCGGGTCGCCGGCACCCTCACGGCCCGGGACGCCGCCGGGAACACCCAGGGGCCCTGGGTGCTCGTCCCCGTCCCCGGCACCAAGGGCTCCTACACCACCCACGAGTCCCTGCCACCCGGCAACTGGACAGTCACCCTCCACTGCGGTTTCCCCGACCTCGGCCACGGCGAGGCCGCCGTCACCGTGCCCGCCGCGCCCGCCGCGGCGACCCGCGTCGCGGCGGCGCCCGCGGCGGCGTCCCCGGCCGCGCCGGAAGACGGTACGGCGTCCCGTGCCTTCGACGGGGGCGCGCGACTGACCGCTGTCGTCCTCACAGCGGTCATCAGCACGATCGCGCTGATCGGTGGCTGGTTCGTGCTGCGATCCCGCCGTCCGGGGCGGTCTTTCGCCAGGCGGTGATCAATTCACGCGCAAGCCGACTAAAGTCGACACGCAAGCGCAGTCCGCCGGGGGAGGAACGTAACCGATGAGTCGCCGCTCCAGTGGACTGATGGGCATATGGGCCGAGGCGCAGCGTCAGCAGCAGCGTCAGCAGGAGGCCCGGCAGCGGGCGTTGGTGCAGCAGCAGCGCGAGCAGGAGCGGCAGCAGCGCGCGTCCGAGCGGGATCTGGCGCGCCAGGACCGTGAGCGGCGCCAGGCGTACCGGCAGGCGCGCGAGGCCGAGGCGCGCCGGCGCACGGAGGAGCTCGACGCGCGGATGTCGGCGCTCGAAAGCCTGCTGGTCGCCGGATGCGGGGCGCCCGGTTTCCGGACGAGCGCGCTGGAGCGGCCCGAGCGGCTGGAGCCGTTCAACCCCGGCCACCTGGGGCAGCCGGTGCCCATGCCGGACCCGAACGCCTACCGCGGCTTCGGCAACCGCTCGCAGTACGAGCACGACTGGCACGCCGCGCAGGCCGCCGAGGCACAGCGCCGGCAGCAGCTCGCGGCCTACCGGCAGCAGTACGACCAGTGGGCCGCGGCCGCGCTCGCGGACATCCACCGGCACAACGCCGGCATCGGCGAGATGATCACCGCGCTGCGCGAGAGCGACCCGGACGCCGTGGTGGAGTACTTCTCCGCCGCGCTCTACGCCTCCACCGCGTGGCCGGACGAGTTCCCCCACCAGATAGCCGCCGCCTACGACCCCGCCGCCCGGCAGCTCGTCCTCGACTGGGAGCTGCCCGGCTTCGAGATCGTCCCGGAGATCAAGTCGGTGCGGTACATGCCGACGGCGGACGAGGAGAAGGAGACGGCCCGGCCCGTCACCCAGCGCCGCGGCGCCTACCGGGACGTACTGGCGCAGTGCGTGCTGCTGTCGATGCGGGAGCTGTTCGCGGCCGACGAGTTCGGGATCCTGGAGTCCGTCGCCCTCAACGGCTTCGTCGACGACCACGACCCGGCCACCGGGCACCGCGCCCGGATCGTCCTGGCCTCGGTGACGGTGGGCCGGTCCGTCTTCTCGGGTCTGCGCCTGGAGCAGGTCAGCGCGGTCGACTGCCTCGTCGACGGCCTGGGCGGGCAGCTGTCCGGCCGGCCCGACCAGCTCGCCGCAGTCCGCCCGGGGCGGGTGCCGGGCGACGTCGGGCGCGGCGTGGTCTCCCACGGCGGCGGTGACGACCCGGACCTCTTCGAGATGGACCCCATCGAGTTCGAGGAGCTCGTCGCCGAGCTGTTCCGGGCGCGCGGCATGCGGGCGGTGATGACCACCCGCTCCAACGACGGCGGCGTGGACGTCGAGGCCCTGGACCCCGACCCGATCAGCGGCGGCCGGATCATCGTGCAGGTCAAGCGGTACCGGAAGACCGTGCCGCCGACCGCGGTGCGCGACCTGTACGGCACGGTGCAGGGCGCGGGCGCCAACAAGGGCGTCCTGGTGACGACGTCCGGCTTCGGCCCGGGCTCGTACGCCTTCGCCAACGGCAAGCCGCTCACGCTCGTCTCCGGCGAGGAGCTGGTGGACCTGCTGGCCCAGCACGGGCTGCGCGGCAGGCTCGGGGGCGGGACGTCCCGCCCCGCCCGGGGCGGCGGTGGGGCGGCTTCCTCCGGCGAGGAGCAGGCCGAGGACCGGCCCGAGACCCACAACGTGCTGGGTATGTCCTGGTCGGGGCGGGTCGCCCTCGACGTGTGCGCCCTGGTCTGCGACGGCGGCCGGGTCCTCAGCGACGATCACTTCGTCTTCTACAACAACCCCCGCACCCCCGACGGCTCCGTCCGGGCGCTGGAGCCCACCCTCGCCGACAAGGCGGCGCTGCGCGTCGCCTTCGAGGAGCTGCCGACCACCGCCGACCGGCTGGTGCTGGTGGCGGCCATAGACCCGGAGGTCAACCCGGAGGCGGACCTCTCGCAGTTCACCGACGCCCGCATCCGCCTCGCCGACGCCTCGGGCGCCGAGCTCGGGCAGATGGAGGTCTCGGACGGGCGGCCCGGCGAGACCGCGCTGGTGCTGGGTTCCTTCCGGCGGCGGGCGAACGGCGACTGGGACTTCGTGCTCGGCGGGAAGGGGTACCCGGGCGGGCTGGAGGCGCTGGTGCAGGAGTACGGGATAGAGGTCGCCTGATCGTCCGCCTGATCGTCCGGGTGATCGCCACGACCGCCGTGATCGCCTGCTCGATCTCTCGATCACCCGTTCGTGTGGGAGTTCCTTGATCCACCCGGTTCTGTCGGCGGCGCCTCGTAGACTTCTTCAATGGCCGACCCCACACAGACCACAGCAGAGCCGGGCAGCCTCGACAGCGAGGCCCTGAGCTGTCTGCGGCGCGTCTTCGGTTACGACGCGTTCCGCGGCGACCAGGAAGAGATCATCGATCATCTGGTCGGCGGCGGCGACGCGCTCGTGCTGATGCCGACCGGTGGCGGCAAGTCGCTCTGCTACCAGATCCCCGCGCTCGTCAGACCCGGGGTCGGCGTGGTGATCTCCCCGCTGATCGCGCTCATGCAGGACCAGGTCGACGCGCTGCGCGCGCTCGGTGTGCGGGCCGGCTTCCTCAACTCCACGCAGGGCCTCGACGAACGCCGCCTGGTGGAGGCCGAGTTCGCCGCGGGCGAGCTGGACCTGCTCTATCTGGCGCCCGAGCGGCTGCGCGTGGAGTCCACGCTGCGGCTGCTCGACCGGGGCAAGATCTCCCTCTTCGCCATCGACGAGGCGCACTGTGTGGCCCAGTGGGGCCACGACTTCCGCCCCGACTACCTGGCCCTGTCGCAGCTCCACGAGCGCTGGCCGGACGTGCCGCGCGTCGCCCTGACCGCGACGGCCACGGCGGCGACGCGCGAGGAGATCGCCACCCGGCTGAAGCTCCAGGACGCCCGGCACTTCGTCGCCAGCTTCGACCGGCCCAACATCCAGTACCGCATCGCGCCGAAGAACGACCCGAAGAAGCAGCTCCTGGAGCTGCTGCGCACCGAGCACGCGGGCGACGCGGGCGTCGTCTACTGCCTCTCCCGCAAGAGCGTCGAGGACGCGGCCGCGTTCCTCGCCCAGCACGGCATCGAGGCCCTGCCGTACCACGCGGGCCTGGACGCCCGGACGCGCGCCGCCAACCAGGCGCGCTTCCTGCGCGAGGACGGCATCGTCATGGTCGCCACGATCGCGTTCGGCATGGGCATCGACAAGCCGGACGTACGCTTCGTCGCCCACCTCGACCTGCCGAAGTCCGTCGAGGGCTACTACCAGGAGACCGGCCGCGCCGGGCGCGACGGCCTGCCGTCCACGGCCTGGCTGGCGTACGGCCTCCAGGACGTCGTCCAGCAGCGCAAGCTGATAGACGGCTCCGAGGGCGACGAGGCGCACCGCCGCCGGCTGGCCGCCCACCTCGACGCGATGCTCGCCCTGTGCGAGACGGTCGAGTGCCGCCGGGCGCGGCTGCTCGACTACTTCGGCCAGACGAGCGCCGAAGCGTGCGGCAACTGCGACACGTGCCTGACCCCGCCGGAGACCTGGGACGGCACGGTCGCCGCCCAGAAGTTCCTCTCGGCCATCTTCCGGCTGGCCCGCGAGCGGCGGCAGAAGTTCGGTGCGGGCCACATCATCGACATCCTGCTCGGGAAGAAGAGCGCGAAGGTCATCCAGTTCGACCACGACAATCTGTCCGTCTTCGGCATCGGCACGGAGCTGTCCGTC
The DNA here is from genome assembly GCF_040636475.1 of Streptomyces sp. NPDC037389. NCBI lineage: Bacteria > Bacillati > Actinomycetota > Actinomycetes > Kitasatosporales > Streptomycetaceae > Streptomyces > Streptomyces sp. NPDC037389. The sequence continues at coordinate 162,691 of NZ_JBEZUS010000005.1, read as the reverse complement.
GCCGAATGGCGGGGCGTGGTACGGCAGTTGCTGGCGCAGGGGCTGCTGGCCGTCGAGGGCGACTACGGCACGCTCGTCCTGACCGACGCCAGTGGCGACGTGCTGGGCTCGCGCCGCACGGTGTCGCTGCGGCGCGAGCCGAAGCCGGTGCGGGCGGCGGGCGCCAAGACCGCGAAGTCCTCGTCGGGCAGCGGCAAGCGCGCCCCCGTCGACCTGCCTGCGGAAGCCATGCCGCTCTTCGAGGCGCTGCGGGCGTGGCGAGCGGCGACGGCGCGGGAAGGGGGCGTCCCGGCGTATGTGATCTTCCACGACGCGACGTTGCGGGAGATCGCGACGGCGCGACCGACGTCGCTGGACGCGCTGTCCGGGGTGAGCGGCGTGGGGGAGAGCAAGCTGGTGAAGTACGGGGAGGGGATTCTGGGGGTGCTGGGGGAGCACGGCGGGGAGGTTCCGGCGCCGGTTGTGCCGGTGCCGGCTTCTGCCCCGGTGCCGGGTTCCGCGCCGGTGCCCGCGCAGGCTCCGGCTCCGGCCCGGGCCCAGGCTGTGGACGAGGACGAGGTGCCGTGGCCGGACGAGGAGCCGCCGTACTGGGCTGAGGACTAGGGAAGTCCCCGGCCCCGCCCCTTCCCGTTTCTTTCAGGGGCTCCGCCCCGGACCCCCGGTCCTCGGCGCCGGACGGGCTGACTTTGTCGGCCCGTCCGGCGCTGAGCGTTACTCAGTGCTCGTGCCAATAGAAGAGGTAGTACGAGGCCAGGGCCATGCACGCGCCGAAGACCAGGCCGATCCAGGCGGACTCCAGTACCGAGACCTGGGTGAGGCTGCGCAGGAAGCCCATGGAGATGCCGAAGAGCGCGCCGAACGAGGCGGCGCGGACCTCGGTGATCATCTTGTCGCGATTGCGGATCAGCAGATAGCCCAGGCCCGCCGAGACCACCGCGGCGACCAGGCCCAGCATCCAGCCCTGGAGTTCGCCGAAGCCGTTGTCGTGGGCGAGGAAGACCGCGTAGAGGCCGAGGGCGAAGCCGCCGAAGACGGGCACCGCCCAGCCGGCGGTGGGGGCCGTGCGTTCGTGGCGGACGTGGCCGGTGCGGGGGACCGGGCCTGGGCCCTCGTGGGCGTGGTGCCGGCCGGGCATGATCGAGTGCGTCATGGCGGGCTCCTCTCGCTCACCGTCTGTCCCGCCCCTCTGTCCCACCAGGGCACACCCGCCCCCTTGCCGGGGCAACTCGATCACGCCGTCGCGGTGCCCGGCCGGGGTCGCCGGGAAACCGACCTTCCGGGCCTTCTCGGGCAACCGGTGGCCGGTTGCCGGCGTCCTTGGGGGTGAGGAAGCGGGGGTGGCCGCGATGTGACGGCCGTCTCATGGGCGTCGTGGCCGCGGGGGTTCACGAGGGCCGTGGGACCGGGTCCTGTCGTCGGGGCTGACCTGCGTTTCCCCGAGCCGTATCACCCTGTGTGCCCGCCGGGCGGCCGCGCAGGGTACTGCATGATCCACAAAAAGAAGACGTCCCTGGGGAATTCTGTCCGGATTCCGGCCGTTCTTTACTTCGGACGGGGCGCCCCGGGGGCACCTGGTCCATCCCGCGACACGTCTCATCGCAAGGGAGTACGCATGGCAACCCGTGCCGTCGCCCGTCGTCAGACCACCGCACGTGGGGCTGGCGGGGCAAGCAGTGTTCGCGCCACAGGCGGGGAGATCGCCGATCGCGACCTGGTCGGCATGTACCTCGACGAGATCGCGCGTACGCCCCTGCTCGACGCCGCCGAGGAAGTCGAGCTGTCGCAGACCATCGAGGCGGGCGTCTACGCCCAGCAGATCCTGGACGGCCAGGAGGCCGGCGGGGACCGGGCCGGGGAGGCGTCGCGCGAGGAGCTGGCGGCGATAGCCGCCGCGGGTGCCCGCGCGAAGGACGTCTTCATCAAGTCCAATCTGCGTCTCGTCGTCGCCGTCGCCCGTCGCTACCCGCGCAGTGGCCTCCCCCTTCTCGACCTGATCCAGGAGGGCAACGCCGGCCTGGTGCGCGCGGTGGAGAAGTTCGACTACACCAAGGGATTCAAGTTCTCCACGTACGCGACGTGGTGGATCCGCCAGGCCATCACCCGGTCGATCGCCGACCAGTCCCGTACGATCCGGCTCCCCGTCCACCTGGTGGAGGAGCTGGGCCGCATCCGCCGGGTGCAGCGCGAGTTCAACCGCGAGAACGGGCGCGACCCGGAGCACGCGGAGATCGCCGAGGAGCTGGACACCACGCCCGAGCGCGTCGGCGACGTGCTGGACTGGGCCCGTGACCCGGTGAGCCTGAACATGTCCGTGGACGACGAGGGCGAGACCCAGTTCGGCGATCTACTGGAGGACACCTCCGCCGTCTCGCCGGAGCAGTCCGTCATCGCGCTGCTGCGCAGCGAGGAGCTGGAGGACCTCATCGGCCGTCTCGACCAGCGCACCGCGTCGATCATCAAGGCGCGGTACGGCATCGAGGACGGGCGTGAGCGCACGCTGACGGAGGTCGGCAAGCAGCACGGGCTGACCCGTGAGCGCATCCGGCAGATCGAGAAGCACGCGCTGATGGAGCTGAAGAAGATGGCACATGCCACGGGGTTCGACGCGGCGGCCTGATCGGGTCTAATCTGGTTATAAGCCAGCAGACCGGGTCCCGGCGCATCTCCCCCCCTTGCGCCGGGGCCCTTATGCGTGCGGGCGGCCGCACCCTCAGCCCGTGGCCGCCCTGCTGATGCGGGCGCCCAGCTCGCGCAGGTGCTCGACGAGCTCGCGCGGCTCGTGCGCCTCGAACTCGCAGTCCACTATCGCCAGCCGCAGGGCCACCCACTCGATGGAGTCGGACGCGGTCACATCCAGCCGGCACGTCGTCGCGTCGACGGGCCCCGGTACCCCGAGCCAGTTCGGCAGCCGGGCGGCCACGAACTCGGCCGGGGCGCGGAAGGTGACCACCAGCCGGTAGGTCGGCTGGAGCCGGGCCATGGACCGCTTCAGATACTCCGCCGCGTCCGGCACCGGCAGCTCGCGCGGGGTGAAGCGGGCGCCGGTGGCGAAGGGCTCGCTCACCCGGTCCACCCGGAACGTCCGCCAGTCGCCGCGTTCGACGTCATGGGCGACCAGATACCAGCGGCGGCCCGTGCTGATCAGCCGGTGCGGCTCGACCAGGCGTTTCGTCTCCGTGCCGTCGCCCTTGCGATAGGCGAAGCGGAGCCGCTCGTGGCCGGTGGCGGCCGAGGCGATCACGGTCAGCGTATGGGGGTCCACGGTCGCTCCGTCGCCGCCGGTGAGCGGCACGGTCGCGGCCTGGAGGGCGGAGACCCGGTGCCGCAGCCGGGCGGGCAGCACCTGCTCCAGCTTGGCCAGGGCCCGTACGGACGCCTCCTCGATGCCCTCCACGGCATGGCCCGCGCCGGCGCGCAGTCCCACCGCGATGGCGACCGCCTCCTCGTCGTCGAGGACCAGCGGCGGCATGGCGGCTCCGGCCGCCAGCCGGTACCCACCCTCGGCTCCCATCGTTGCCTGTACGGGGTAGCCGAGGTCGCGGAGCCGCTCGATGTCCCGCCGGATGGTGCGGGAGCTGACGCCGAGCCGCTCGGCGAGCTCGCTGCCGGGCCATTCGCGAGGGGTCTGGAGGAGCGAGAGCAGATTCAGCAGCCGTGCCGGGGTGTCCGTCATCTCACCAGGGTGGCAGGTATCTAGGACATGACCTGACCTATACGGCCCCTAGCGTGGTGGGTGCACCGGGTGAGGGAAACGATCCGGCGCGCAGGAAGAGGAAAGGCAATACCCCTGTGACCAGCACCGCGACCACCGATCCGCCCGCCGGGAAGTCCCCCGGCGCGACCGCAGACCGCCGCCGCTGGCTGGCGCTCGCCGTGGTGATGACCGCGTCCTTCATGGACCTGGTGGACGTCACCATCGTCAACATCGCCATGCCGAGCATCCAGAAGGACATCGGCGCCTCCTTCAGCATCCTTCAGTGGATCACCGAGGGCTATGCCCTCGCCTTCGCGGCGGGCCTGATCACGGGCGGACGGCTCGGCGACATATACGGTCGCCGGAAGGTCTTCCTCCTGGGCATGGGCGGCTTCACCGTCGCCTCGATGCTCTGCGGCGTCGCGGGCGACCCGCACCTGCTCGTCGCCGCGCGCGTCTTCCAGGGCGCCACGGCCGCGCTGATGGTGCCGCAGGTACTGGCGATCGTCCACGCCACCTTCCCCGCCCACGAGCGCGGCAAGGTCTTCGGCATGTTCGGCGCCATCGTCGGTCTGGGCGCGGTCTCCGGCCCCATCCTCGGTGCGCTGCTCACCCAGTGGAACCTCTTCGGGCTGGAGTGGCGGCCGATCTTCCTGGTCAACCTGCCGGTGGGCATCGCCGGCCTGATCATGGGCCGCCGCTACATCTCCGAGTCCCGCGCGCCGCAGGCGCTCAAGCTGGACCTGGTGGGCGTCGCCCTGGCCACCGGCGGACTGCTGATGCTGCTCTACCCGCTGACGCAGGGCCGTGAGCTGGGCTGGCCGCTGTGGGGCTTCCTCAGCATGGCCGGCAGCGCGGTCGTCTTCGCCGCCTTCGTCGCCTACGAGCGCCACAAGACCCGCAAGGACGGCTCGCCGCTGGTCGAGCTGTCGCTGTTCAAGGTCAAGAGCTTCGCGGCGGGCATCGGCGTCGAGGTCGCCTTCGGCGTCGCCTGCGGTGTCTTCTTCCTGATCTGGACCCTCTACATGCAGATCGGGCTCGGCTGGAGCCCGCTGCGGGCGGGCCTGACCGGCATCCCCTTCTCCATCGCCGTGTCGGTGGCGGCGGGCCTCTCGGTGCAGAAGCTCGTCCCCCGCTTCGGGCGCAAGGTGCTCCAGGCCGGCGCGCTGTCGATGATGGCGGGCGTCCTGCTCTACATCTGGGAGTCCGAGCACTTCGGCCTGGCCATCCACCCCTGGCAGATGGCCCTCCCGCTGACCGTCATGGGCCTCGGCATGGGCCTGATCGTCGCCCCGCTCACCGAGACCGTCATCGCCGGGGTGCCGCGCGAGCACTCGGGCTCGGCGTCCGGCCTGATAAACACCACGCAGCAGCTCGGCAACGCCGTGGGCCTCGGCCTGGTGTCGGTCGTCTTCTTCGACGCCCTCGACGAGGGCGAGGTGGCCCGCGGCCACGCGGGCGAGGCGTTCGCCGCCGCCTTCCGGCACGGCATGTGGTGGGTCGCCGCGGTCCTGGGCGTGGTCCTCGCCCTGATGTTCGCGATGCCGCGCAAGTCGGCCGCGGCACCGGCCGAGGAGGGCGCCGAGGGCGCCGGGCCCGAGCTGGCCGCCGCCGCGTAGGGCCACCCTCGCGAGTACGGCTGAGAGCACGGCCGGAAGCACGACCCGGAGCCCCGGGCCGCCTGTTCCGACAGGCGGCCCGGGGCTTTGCCGTGCGCCCCGTGTGAAGGGCACCCTCTGGCCGGCCTGGCGCCAGCAGCGCGCCCTCGTTGCCGCCCTGGCCACCCTCGCCGCCTGCGCGATCTGGGTGGCGCTTCGGCGCGCGGACATGACGGCGTTCATCGACGCGCACCACATACCCGCCTGCAAGGGCTGGGACCCGGAGGAGTGCTCGACCGACGCCGTCACCGTCGCCCTCGCCCAGCGGCTGATCGAGGACAACACCGGCGCCATCCGGCTCCTCGCCGCCTTCAGCGCCGCCCTGCCCGTGATCATCGGGCTCTTCTGGGGCGCGCCCCTGATCGGCCGGGAGATCGAGACCGGCACCGTCAAACTGGCCCTGTCCCAGGGCGCGGGCCTCCGCCACTGGTTCACCGCGCGCCTCGGACTGGCGGCGCTGTGCGCCGTCGTCGCCTCCACCGCCCTCGCCGCGCTCGTCGCGTGGTGGTGGGCGCCGGTCTCCAACATGCTCGACGGCCTTTACTGGCATGACGGCTTCCTCTTCAATGCCACCGGACCGGCCGCCGTCGCCTGCGCCCTGTTCGGGCTCGCCGTCGGCACCGCCGCCGGAGCCCTCCTGCGCCGGACGACGCCCGCCATGGGCGCGGCCCTCGCCGCGGTCGCCGGTACGCGGCTGCTGCTCACCTTCGTCCGCCCGGACCGGCTCGAACCGCTGCGCCGCGTCACCCCCGGCGCCGCACCGAAGAAGTACGTCGGAAGCGCCTGGTCCACCGGCGAGTTCGGCTACCTCGACGCCGCCGGGCGCGAGTTCCCCATCAGCCGGTACTGCCGGCTCTCGGGCCCCGAGATGCGGCAGTGCATGACCGAGCACGGATTCGTCGCCCGGTACCACAAGGTCTATCCCAGCGGTGACCTCTGGACGCTCCAGTGGATCGAGACCGCGATCTTCCTGGGGCTGGCGGCGGCACTGCTCGTGGCGACATACGCGGTGCTGCGCCGCCGCCTGGTCTGACAGCCGGGCCGGCGGGTCCGGTGGCTCAGCCGTCCGTGCCGTACAGGTCGCGGTAGGAGGGGAAGACGCCACCGGGCCCGTCGACGCCTTCCGCCGCGAGTACGCCCTTGACCACGGCGCGGGTCAGGACGTCCGCCCCGGCGGCGAGGATCTCGTTGACCGCGCCCGCCGCGAAGTCCGCGCTGCCGGGCAGGTGCTCCTCCTCCGGCAGCGGCCGGGCGCCCGTGGCCAGCGCGAAGACGGTGTCCCCGTCGGTCAGCAGATGGACCGGCCGGACCGCGCGGGCCAGGCCGTCGTGGGCGGTGCCCGCAAGCTTCTGGGCCTGGGCGCGGGTCAGGACGGCGTCGGTGGCGACGACGGCGATCGTGGTGTTGAGCGGGGGACGTACGGAACCCGCCCAGCGCCGGGCCGACTCCTGCCGCGCCGCCGCCAGGGACTCCTGGGCCGCCCGGTGCCGCTCGGGGGAGGGATAGGCGACGGGCCGGCCCTCGTACAGCCGCCCGTAGAGAACGCCCGTGGCCGGGTCGGCCACGGAGCCCGCGGCGTTGACCGCCGCGAGCGCGGCGACCGTCACCCCGGAGGGCAGGACCACGCTGGCGGTGCCGATGCCGCCCTTGAGCCCGCCGGCCACCGCTCCGGTGCCCGCGCCGGCCGTGCCCTGGGCGACGGGCGCCCCCGGTGCCGTACGGGCCGCCGCCTCGGCGGCCTCCCGGCCCAGCGCGGCGTTCGGCCGGGCCCGCCAGTCGCCGCCCCGGCCGAGGTCGAACAGGGCGGCCGCCGGGACCACCGGGACGACCTGCGCGGGATCCGGCCCCACCCGGAAGCCCCGGCCGGCGTCCTCCAGATACGCCATGACACCGGACGCCGCGTCCAGGCCGAAGGCGCTGCCGCCGGTCAGGACGACGGCCTCGACGCGCTGGACGAGATTGCGGGGGTCCAGGGCGTCGGTCTCCTTGGTACCGGGCCCGCCGCCGCGGACGTCCACGGCGGCGACGGCGCCGCCGAGGCCGGGCGCGGTGAGGACGACCGTGGTGCCGGTGAGGGCGCCGTCGCCCTGGCGGCGGGCGTGACCCACGTGGAGGCCGTGCACATCGGTGAGGGCGTCCTGGGGCCCGGGCGCGGGTGCGATACGAGCGTCAGTCATACGACATCCGTATCACGGGCCATCAAAAGATGGAGGAGTCAGCTGTGTTGAGGGGATGACGCCCCTGCCGGCTCCGGCGGGTTGCGTGTGGAGAGCGTCACCCCGACCGCCACCGTCACCACCCCGACCAGACCCGCCAGCAGCACTGCCGCCCCGCCCGCGAACGTACAGGCCAGGACGGCCAGCGCGGACAGCGGCAGTACCAGCTGCTGGGCCGTGCCGCGCTTGTAGTGGCGGGAGTGGATGAGCCAGACGCAGAACATGAACAGGGCGGCGGGAACGGTCACGCAGGACGACGCCGCGAACGTGGAGATGTGCGCCTTGCCCACCGACTCCTCGACCGCCACCTCGATGCCCGCGCCGATGGCCGCCGCCGAGCCGAGGATCAGATAGTGGCCGTAGCCCCAGAGGAACGCCTGGTGGTTGGAGGCCAGGTGGAGGTGGATGGGCACGGCGAAGTAGATCCAGTAGGCCGCGAAGATCAACAGCAGTCCGCCGCTCGCGATCGGCAGCAGTTCGCCCACCGCCTCGTGCTCGTCCAGCGCGGACTGGACGGCGACCGTGGCGGCCGAGACCGTCTCGCCCAGCACGATGATCGTGAACAGGCCATAGCGTTCGGCGATGTGGTGCGGATGCCAGGCGGTCTGCCGGCGCATCTCCGCGATCGCGGGCACGGCCATCTCGGCGATCGCCATCACCAGGAACACCCAGGGCTTGGCCCGGTCGGGCAGCAGGAGCAGCCCGAGCCAGCCGACCTGGCACAGGCTGACGCCGATGGCGTACTTCAGCGCCATGCGCCGCTCGGCCCCGGCGGAGGCGTGCGCGGCCCGCAGCCACTGCGAGACGAGCGCGAGCCGCATCACGGCGTAGCCGAGCCAGACCGCCGTGTAGTCCGCGTTGCCGAAGGCGCGGGGGATGCCCGCCGCCAGGATCAGTACGCCGGCGATCTGGATCAGCGTCACGACGCGGTACACGACGTCGTCCGTGTCGTAGGCGGAGGAGAACCAGCTGAAGTTGACCCAGGCCCACCACACTGCGAAGAAAAGCATCAAATAGCCCGGAATGCCGTGTCCGGGATGCCCTTCGGCGAGCGCGTGGACCAGCTGTCTGCCGGCCTGCGCGACCGCGACGACGAAACACAGGTCGAAGAAGAGCTCAAGGGGTGTCGCGGCCCGGTGCTCCTCGTCGCGCCCGCGCGCGGTCATCCGGCGCAGCACGCCGGGGTGCCGGGCGGGAGGCGGCTCCCCGGGCGGCGGCTCCTCGCTCATAGGGCGATTGTCACCGCCGTACGGGCCCGCCGCGCGCCGAATGCCCGCCGCGAGGCCGCCCGGCGTCCGGCGCGCGGCCTCGCGGCCGGCGCCGCCCGTACCCTGGACGCATGAGCACCGCCCCTGAGCCCGCGCCCCGCCGGGACCCCGCGTCCCCGGCCGCCGCGCTGATCTTCGACGACCCGCTGGACCGGCAGTCCTCGGACGACACCGACCGCGGCTGGGGCGACCGCCCGGCCACCGGCGGCAGCGCCGCCGACCTGGCCCGCTTCCTGGACGAGAAGCCGCCTCATCACATCTGAGGCCCAAGTGCTTCCGCCGGGATCGCGGGCCGGTCGCCGCGGGCCGGTGGGGGCTGGTCGCGCCCACGCGGCGGTAGCCGCATATCGGCACTGTCCCGCGCCCCTTACGGGGCGCGATACCGCACCGGACTTCGGAAGCCGCCGTCCTCGCGCGGGCCGCGCCGGCCCCCCCCCCCCCCCGGGGGCCCCCCCCCACCCCGGGGGGGGGGGCGCCCCCCGGCGGGGCGGGCGCCCGCCCCGGGGCGCGGGGCGCCCGGGGACGGCGGGGTCAGACGGCCAGTTCCGCCAGCTGGTCCACGAGGACCGCGATCGGGTCCGGCGGGATCTGCTTGCGGACGGCCACGGCCGCGCGCCGGCCCATCTCCTGCCACTCGCCGCGTGCCTGCCAGGCCCGTTCCAGGGCCTCGTCGAGGCAGGCGGCGGCCGGGGCGGCCGCGACGAAGCCGGTGACCCCGTCCTCCAGGAGCTCGGCGTTACCCGCCACGTCGCTGACGATCGCGGGCCGGCCGCAGAGCATCGCCTCGATGATCACGGTGGGCAGGCCCTCGGCCCGCGAGCACAGGACCAGGCCGTGGTGCTCCCGCCAGATCGCCTCGACGTCCGGGGTGTACCCGGCGAACTCGACGTTGTCCAGGCCGAACCGGTCGCGCAGGGAGCGCAGCACCCAGGCGTGGCTCCCGGCCCCGAACAGGGACACCGTCAGCGGGCGTTCGCGCCACTTGGGCCGGGCGAGGACCTCGAAGAGCACGTCCTGCCCCTTGCTGACGGGGTCGAGCCGGGCCGGGCAGGCCAGCCGCAGCGGCTCGGCGTCGCCCGGCCAGGGCGGGGCCGCGTCGTAGCCGACCTTGTAATGGCAGCGGACCACCCGGGCGTTGGGCAGGCGCGTGCCGACCTGGCGTTCGGTGATGTCCCGGTTGGCCTCGGACACGAAGAAGGACGCGCGGGCCGCGCGGTAGGCCACGGCCAGCCGCTGGGCGACGTCGTCCGCCGGCCACTCGAAGTCGGCGGCGGAGTTGGAGTAGGCGACGTACGGGTAGCCGCGCGTCCGGCACTCCTCCATCCAGCCCAGGCCCTCGTAGTTGTCGCCCTGGGAGACGACGACCAGGTGGGGCCGGACCTTGTCCAGGGTGCTCGACCGGTGTTCGGACCAGGGGAGTTGGTGGACGGGGCGGAGGTCGTAGGGGGGCTGCTCCCAGCGGCGGTGCACGACGCACCCGGCCCGCTCGGCGGCGGCCAGCTCCGCGGGGACCTCGTCCCAGCCCTTGACGCTGGCGTGGACCTCGGCGCCCCGCTCCAGCCAGTGTCGCGCGGCCAGCGCCCAGTTCGTCTCACTGGGACCCCATGGCGCGGTTTCGTTCGCCGAGACGAAAAGAATACGGAGTCGTGCTCGATCGGCGGTGCCCATTCTCGCATTGCCTCCATTCCGGCTCCCTGGGGAGCCGAAAAGACCATAACAGCGAAAGCGGGTACGCAGAAGTGCGCACTTTCTTTCTGGACCGGGACGGCACCTTGAATGCGAAGCCGCCCGACGGCCGGTACATCAGGTATCCCGCAGAGCTGGTCCTGCTGCCGGGCGCCGCCGAGGCCGTGCGCGAACTGAACGCCCACGGCCGGCGCGTGGTGCTCGTGACCAACCAGCGGGGCGTGGCCAGACGCCTCATGACCAGCGCGGACCTGGCGGCGGTGCACGCGCGGCTCGCCGCGCTGCTGCGCGGGCACGGGGCGTTCCTGGACGCCGTTTACGTCTGCCCGCACGAGGTGGGTGAATGCGGCTGCCGTAAACCGCTGCCCGGGCTGCTCAGGGCCGCCATGCGGGATTTCCGGGACATCGACCCGGCGGATTCCGTGATGATCGGCGACTCCGAGTCGGACGTACTGGCGGGCAAGGCGGCCGGCACCGGAACAGTTCTTCTCCAAGGCCCGGGAAAACCGCCGGACAATACCACGGCGGACCTTGTCACAACGGATTTACGAATGGCCGTAGGTCTTCTGCTCACATCCTCGAAAGGCGGTCGCGCGTGAAGATCCTGGTGACCGGCGGTGCCGGTTTCATCGGCAGTGTGGTGGCGCGCCGGCTCCTCGACGAGGGGCACCGGGTCGCCGTTCTCGACGACCTGTCCACCGGCTTCGCCGATGCCGTCCCACGCGGCGCCGAACTCGTGCGCGGCACGATGGCCGAAGCAGGCGACGTCCTCACCGGTGGACGAGGCCCGTTCGACGCGGTGCTGCACCTCGCCGCGCGCGCCCTCATCGACGACTCGGTGCGCCACCCCGAGCGCTTCTGGCGCAACAACACGGTGGAGAGCCTGACCCTGCTGGACGCGGTGCTGCGCGCGGGCGTCGGCCGGCTCGTCTTCTCGTCCACGGCCGCGGTCTACGGCCAGCCGGAGCGGGTGCCGATCGAGGAGAGCGCGCCCACCGTGCCCACCAACCCGTACGGCGCGTCGAAGCTCGCCGTCGACCTGGCGCTGGAGGCGTACGCCCGTGCCCACGGTCTCGCCTCCGTGAGCCTCCGCTACTTCAACGTGGCGGGCGCGCTGGGCGAGTCGGGCGAGCGTCACCGGCCGGAGACCCACATCATCCCGCTGGCGCTGGACGCGGCGCTGGAGGGGCGCGGGGAGTTCGCGGTGTTCGGCGACGACTACCCGACCCACGACGGCACCTGCGTAAGGGACTTCATCCATGTCGCGGACATCGCCGACGCCCACCTGGCCGCACTGCGCGGCGCGGTGCCCGGCGAGCACCGCAACTACAACCTCGGCAACGGCAGGGGGTTCTCGGTGCGGGAGGTCCTCGACGCGGTGGGCCGGGTCACCGGCCGTCGCGTGCCCGCCCGGGTGGCGGGCCGGCGCCCGGGGGACCCGGCCGTCCTGGTCGCCTCCGGCGAGCGCGTCCGTCGTGAACTGGGCTGGAAGCCGGCGCGCCCGGGCCTCGACGGGATGATCGAGGACGCGTGGCGGTTCCGCCGGGCGCGCTCATGACGGCCACGCGCCCGGCGGACGGGTTCCGCCTCCGCTACCGTACGTCCCACAGGAGCCGGGCCAGTTCCCCGATGTCGTCGACGCCGGAGAGGTCCGCGGGCACTTCCTCCAGGACGTCGAAGTCATGCAGGAAGGTGAACCGGAGCATGTCCTCGGCGAAGGTGTCGGTCACCTGCCATTGTGCCCCTTCGAGCAGCGCGGCGAGCAGCCCGCGGTCGGCGCGGAAAGCGTTGAGGTGCAATTGGACGAGGCTGTACCGGGGGTCTCCCGCGTATACGTCCGTGAAATCGATCAGACCGGTCACCGACGCGTTCCCCGCATCGACGAAAAGGTTGGTGCCATGCAGGTCGCCATGCACGAATACGGGTTTCCCGCCGTCGAGCAGGGCATCGACGGAGGGCAGGAAGTCATCGACCCGGTCCAGCAGTCGCGGGGAGAGGTAACCCCATTCCCGGTGGTCCTCGACGGTGGCCGCGCGGCGTTCCTCGAGCAGTTCGGCGAAGACCGGGGAATCCGGTCGCAGCGCTCCCGTGCCGGTCAGCGGTACGGAATGCAGCCGGCGCAGTACCTCGCCGAACCGCCGGGCCAGCGCCAGCCGGGTCGGCCGGTCCGCGCGGGCCGTCGCCTCCCGCCATGTCGCACCGGGGGCCGCGGCCATCACCAGGTACGGCCATGGCCAGGCGTCACCGTCGGGAAACAGCTCGCCGCGTCCCAACAGCGGGGGTACCGGCAGGCCCTGACCCGCCAGCACCTCGTAGGCCTCGGCCTCCGAGGCGTAGTTCTCCGGGCCGCACCAGTGCTCGCCGTAGAGCTTGACGACCACGCCGGTGTCGGCGATCAGCACGGGGTTGGTGCTCTCCCCCGGGACCCGTAAGGCCCCCGGGGCGGGGAGGCCGGCCGCGGCCAGCGCCCGCCGGCCCCAGGGCTCCCAGAATTCCAGGTCGTTCCGGAGTTTCGCGTAGGTTTCGTCCGATGTAATTTCCATCGGCTGGGCGGGGTATTTATTGGGCACGGCATTCTCAGGCACGGCAGGTCCCCGGTTTCTCTGCGTGTGGTGATGCCTATCGAATTCGGTTCAGGATAACATGGCCGGCCTGCCGGGCAACGGTGAAGCCCGGCCATTCGACCCGTCATTGCGAGGTGTGCGCATTGAACGTCGAGGGCGCCCCGATCCCGACGAACGCTTCCTCTCTCGCCGTACTCCGCCGGCTCGGCCCGTATTTACGGCCGGTATGGCTCCCCGTCACCGGGGCGGCCGGCGCCACATTCGGAGCCCTGCTGTGCGGGCTCGGCATTCCCCTGGTGGTGCAGCGCGTCATCGACGGCCCGCTCGGCTCCGGCGACTTCGGCCGGCTGCCCTGGCTGATCGCCCTGGTCTCCGTGCTCGGCACGGCGGAGGCCGGCCTGTTGTGGGCCCGCCGCAAGCTCATCGCCCGCCCCACCGCGCTGGTGGAGTCCCGGATGCGGGCCGACCTCTTCGCCCATCTGCTGCGGCTGCCCGTGGCCTTCCACGACCGCTGGCAGTCCGGCCAGTTGATGTCCCGCGCGGTCAACGACCTGGTGACGCTGCGCAAGTACCTGGCCTTCGCGGCGGTCTTCCTCGTCGTCAACTCCCTGACCCTGGTGGTGGGTCTGGGGATCCTGTTCACCATCGCGCCCGAACTCGCCCTGGTCGGGCTGATCAGCGCCGCGCCACTGCTGCTGATCACATACTTCTACGAGACGCACTACAAGAAGGTCGCCCGCCGGGCGCAGGACCAGTCCGGGGACCTCACCACCCTCGTCGAGGAGACGATGCTCGGCACGCGCGTCATCAGGGCGTTCGGGCGGTCGTCCGAGCGCACCCGGCTGTTCGTGGCCCAGGCCCGCCGGCTGCGGTCGACCGAACTGCGCATCGTCCGCATCCTCGGGGGGCTGTCCACCGGCCTCCTCATCCTGCCCGAACTCGGTATCGCCGGTCAGCTCGCGGTGGGCGGCTGGGGCATCGCCGACGGCCGGCTGACCCTCGGTCAGCTCGTCGCCGCGATCACGATCAGCACCTATCTCCGCTGGCCCACCGAGTGCATCGGCTGGGCGCTGTCGGAGACGAGCACGGCCGCCGCGGCCTGCGACCGCTACTGGGAGATCAGGGACTGCCCGCCGACGGTCACCGACCCCGCCCGGCCGGTCTCCCCGGCCGGCCCCGCCCGGGGCCGGCTGCGCTTCGAGGACGTCCACTTCCAGTACCCGGGGCAGCCCCGCCCGCTGCTGCGCGGAGTCGACCTGGAGGTGCGCCCGGGCGAGACGATGGCACTCGTCGGCGCCACCGGATCCGGCAAGACCACTCTGGCCTCCCTGATCCCCCGGCTCGCGGACGTCACCGCGGGCCGGGTCACCGTCGACGGCGTGGACGTACGGGACATGCCCCTGGCCGAGCTGCGGGCGATGATGGGCTGCGCCTTCGAGGACGCGCTGCTGTCCTCCGCCTCCGTACGCGAGAACGTCGCCCTCGGCGCCCCCTCCGCCTCCGACGCCGGCATCCGCGCGGCGCTGCGGGTGGCCGGCGCCGAGGGCTTCGTCGACGCGCTCCGCCCCCACGGGCCGGGCACCCGCATCGGCGAACGCGGCATGTCGCTGTCCGGCGGACAGCGGCAACGGCTCGCCCTCGCCCGCGCGGTGCTGCCGCGACCCGCCCTGCTGGTGCTCGACGACCCGCTCTCCGCGCTCGACCTCCACACCGAGGCGGAGGTGGAACGGGCGCTGCGCGAGGTGCTGCGCGACGCCACCGCGCTCGTGGTGGCGCACCGGCCGAACACCGCGCGCATGGCCGACCGGGTGGCCGTCCTGGCCGACGGCCGCGTCCTGGCCGTCGGTACCCACCAGGAGCTCCTGGACTCCTGCCCCCACTACCGCACCCTGATGGCGACCCCCGGCGAGCCAGGAGCGGTGGAAGCGGTACGGGCCGCCCCGCGGCCGGACAGCAAGGCGGTGACCCCGTGAGCGACACCACGTACGCCAAGACGGACGAGCACGCCCCGGACCTCGCCGACGGCCTCTCCGCCGAGGACGCCCCCGTCCTCGACAAGGCCACCCAGGCGCGCGTCCACGCCCGTTCGCGGAAGCTGCTCGCCTCCCTGCTGCGTCCCTGGGTGCGACGGTCCCTACTGGCGCTGGCCGCCCTGGTGTTCGAGAACCTCGGGCAGCTCGCCGGGCCCCTGCTGATCGCCCGGGCCATCGACGTCGGGGTGCCGGGGGCCGTCGCGGGGCGGCCCGGTGCCCTGGTGTGGTGCGTGGCCGGCTTCACCGTGTGCGCCCTGGTCGCGGCCGCCGCGCGCTACGGCTTCTTCCGGCTGTGCGGCAGCGTCGGCCAGGCCGTCCTGCTGGACCTGCGCACCCGCATCTTCGAGCACGCGCAGCGGCTGCCGGTCGCCTTCCACGACGCCTACACCTCCGGCCGCGTCGTCTCCCGGCTCACCTCGGACGTCGACGCGGTGCGCGACCTGGTGGAGACGAGCCTGGACGGCCTGCTGACCTCGCTGCTGTCGGTGGGCGGCATCGCCGTCCTGCTGCTGTGGCTGGACCTGCCGCTGGCCCTGGTGGTCCTCGGGACGTCCGTCCCCCTCGTCCTGATGACCCGCTGGTTCCGCGAGCGGTCGCGGCAGGCGTACCGCAGGGCCCGCAACACCGTCGCGGAGATCCTCGTGGAGCTGGGCGAGACGCTGGGCGGCATCAGGGCCGTCCAGGCGTTCCGCGCCGAGTCCCGCGCCGCCGGCCGGATGAACCGGCTCAACGACGACTTCCGCGACGCCCACACCGACGCCCTCCACGTGGTGGCCCGGTACACGGCCGGTGTCCGGCTGGTGGGCAACGTCTGCCTGGCGCTGGTGCTCGCGATCGGGAGCTGGCGGGTGGCGAACGACACCCTCCAGCTCGGCGTCCTGACCGCCTTCGTGCTCTACCTCCGCAAGTTCTACGACCCGCTGGACGAGCTCGCGACGTTCACCAACAAGTACGCCGCGGCCGCCGCGGCCCTGGAGAAGATCTCCGGCTTCCTGGCCGTACGGTCCTCCGTGCCCGAACCGGCCGCCCCGGACCGTCTGGACGCCGACCGCCCGGGCCGCGGCCGGCTCCGGCTCCGGGCCGTGGAGTTCCGCTACTCCCCCACGGGCCGGCTCGTCCTCCCGCGCCTGGACCTGACCGTTCCCGCCGGGCAGACCGTGGCCCTCGTCGGGGAGACGGGGGCCGGGAAGTCCACCCTGGCCAAGCTCCTCGCCCGGTTCTACGACCCGACGGCCGGCGCGGTGCTGCTGGACGGGGTGGACCTGCGGGACCTCGCCGAGGCGGACCTGCGCCGCGAGGTGACCCTCCTGACCCAGGAGAACTTCCTGTTCAGCGGCACGGTCGCGGAGAACGTCGCGCTGGCCCGGCCCGGCGCGAGCGACGCCGACATCCGCGCGGCGGCGGCCGCGGTCGGCGCCCACGCCTTCATCGAGGCCCTGCCCGACGGCTACGACACGGACGTCAGCAAGCGCGGCAGCCGGCTGTCGGCGGGCCAGCGCCAGATGGTGGCCCTCACCCGCGCCTTCCTGGCCGACCCCACCGTGCTGCTGCTGGACGAGGCCACTTCCAGCCTGGACATCCCCACCGAACGCGCCGTGCAGGCCGCCATGGCCAAGGTGCTCGCCGACCGCACGGCCCTGATCATCGCCCACCGGCTGTCGACGGTCCTGGCCGCCGACCGCGTCCTCGTCATGGACGCCGGCCGGATCGTGGAGGACGGGCCGCCCGCGCGGCTCATCGACGCCTCGGGGCCGTTCAGCCGGACGTACCGCACCTGGATCGCGGCGGTCGGCGAGGAGACCACGGACGGGCGGTGCGCCGGGCGGTGATTCCGGGTGACGCCGCCGGGGCGGCGCGTGCCGGGCATACGATGACCGGCACGCGCCGCCCCACGCCACCGGAAGACCTGGAAGGCCCGGCATGCCGACGCTCCACCTCGTGACCGGCGCCCCGGGCGCCGGGAAGTCCACGCTGATCGCGCACCTGGCGGCGTACCCGTTCGTCGCCGTCGACTTCGACGAACTGATCGACCCTGTGGGCGAATTGCTGGGCGTGGACGTCAGGTCCTCGTCGGCGAGCCGGGTGTGGCCCGGCTACAACAAGCTGTGGGTGGAGATCATCACTCTGCTGCTGCGGGGCGGCGGGCCCGTGCTGGTCATGTGCCCGCTGGCGCCGGACGAATGGCGGCACGCGGCATCGGCCGCCTCGGCGGCCCTGCCGGAGGCCGTCTGGGCGCGGCTCGACTGCGCCGACGCCGACCGGCGTGCGCGTCTCGCCGCGCGCGGCTGGGACGACGGCCGGATCGAGGACGCGGTCGAGGACGCGGCCGAACTCCGCCGCGTCGTCGGCCGGGAGTTCACCACCAGCGGCCGCCCGGCAGCCGGGACCGCCGCGGCTCTGGCCGAGTGGGTCGGCGGCCAAGCGCTCCGCGGGAAGTGAGGTGCGTCATCTGCGGGCCGGTGGTGGATGGTCGCGCGGTTCCCCGCGCCCCTTCGGGGCGCGGACCCGCACCGCACTTCGGCAAGACCGCTCAGCCGTGTGGTTCGGGATCGGGAGCCAGTGACGGGGAGGCCGGCAGGGCCGCCTTCGTGCTGCCCGGTCCCGTTGGTCAGCGCTGGCGTGCGCGGAAGCCGCCTGGGGTGTGCCCGGTCTCGCGGATGAGGAACTTCCCGAAGTTGGTGGGCTCGGAGAATCCGAGCGTCCGGCCGATCGCGGCGACGGCCAAGTCCGTGTGGACCAGCAGGCGTTGGGCCTCCAGGGCGACGCGGGCGTCGATGAGCTGCTTGGCGGTGCGTCCGGTGGCGGCTTGGCAGGCGCGGGTCAGGGTGCGGGCCGAGTAGCCGATCCGGGCGGCGTAGCTCTGTACGGAACGGGTGACGGCGAACGAGCGCTCCAGCTCGTACCGGAAGGCGCGGAAGACCTCGCCGCCCGCGGTCGCCGAGGCGGTGTGATCCGGATGCGGCAGCCGGACCAGGCGCAGCAGCACCGCGCCGAGGAGGTGGCGCAGCAGTTCGACGGTGGGGGCGGCGTCCGTGTCCTCCCCTTGGTTCTCCACCGCGCGGTACTCGGCCGCGATCTCGGTCAGGGCCCGGTCGAGGGCCTGGTGGTCGGCCGGCGACAGGGTCCAGGAGGCCGGGCCGAAGCCGTCGAGGAGGGACGCGGTCAGGGGCAGGCGTGGCGGGAAGGAGGCGGTGAAGAGCACCAGCACGGCGTCCAGTTCGGCGAGGCGGCCCGCCGGGTCGGCCGGGAACCGCTGTACCTGCCCGGGCCGTACATGCAGCAGCCTGCGCGGCGCACAGGGCTGAGGGGCGAAATCAACCATCGAGGTTCCCTCGCCGCCCCGCACGAGAAGCAGCTGGTGGAAGTCCGGACGGCTCGCGGTGCGGGCGACTTCCCGCCTCATACGGCGGCGCAGGGCGTCGAATGTCAGGACCTCGATGCCCAGCCGGGGGCGGTCGGGGTTGCGGTAGGCGATGTCGATGAGGTCATGTTGTCCAACTTCAACCATGGTGGGTCCAGACTCTACCTCGCCGCCCGGGCCCCCTGGCCGGGATCGTGGAGGCATCACCGCGCGCTGCCGGGCCCGATGGCCAAGCCGCGCGCCCGGACATCGCTGCCCGGACGGGCACGCCCAGGAAGGACCCTTCACTGTGAAGACCACGATCACCGATCCCGCACAGCTGCCCCGCGCGTTCGAGGATGCCCTCAACGGCGGTGATATCGAGGGCATCCTGGCCTTGTTCGCCCCCGGCGCCACCATGCGTACCGAGGCCGGCGAGGTCATCACCGGCGACCAGGCGCTGCGTCAGGAGATCAGCGGGCTGGCCGCCGCCCGTGGACGGCTCGCCAACTCCTCCCGGCACGCTCTGGTCGGCGCCGGGACCGCGCTGCTCGTCACCGACTGGACCCTCGACATCACCGCCCCCGACGGCGAGCGCGTCGCCCGGACCGGCACCACCGCCAATGTCGCGCGCCAAGGCGCCGACGGTTGCTGGCGGTTCGCCGTGCTCAACCCGCTCGGGACGGCCTGAGCCGTAACGCGCCGGACTCCACCGGCGCTCGTACCACCAGGCCGGACCTGACGCGCAAGGTCGCGGAACCGGCCCGTCGTGCCGCGCCGCCTGTGGCGTATCACCCGGACCCCGTCAGCTCCCCGATCGCCTTGAGTGCCTGACCCACCCCGTCCTCGGTCGCCATGTGTCGCGCGGCCACGGTCGCGGCCTGCGCGTACGACCGCTGGTCCACGACCCGGCCGAGCGCGTCGGCGAGCCGTTCGGCGGCGAGGGACGGGAAGGGGATCGGGTCGGTGGCGGCGCCGAGGGCGGCGAGGCGTCCCGCCCAGAACGGCTGGTCCCCGGTGACCGGCACGGTGACCGCGGGAACCCCGGCGCGCAGCGCGGCCGCCGAGGTGCCCGCCCCGGCGTGGTGGACCACGACGGCCAGCCGTGGGAACAGCGCGGCGTGCGGTACGTCCCCGACGGTCAGGACGTCGTCGCCGTCGGCCGCGAGCCCGGCGCTGCCGGACTGGAGGATGCCGCGCAGCCCGGCACGGCGCAGGGCGCGCACGGCGATCTCGCTCAGCCGTTCCCCGTCCCCGCCCGCCATGCTCCCGAAGCCGATGAGGACGGGCCGGGGCCCGGCGCCGAGGAAGTCCTCCAGCTCGGCGGGCAGCCGTTCGGCCGGGGCGTGGTGGGGCCACCAGTTCCCGACGACCCGCATACCGGGGCGCCAGTCGGAGGGGCGCGGCACCAGCACCGTGCTGTAGCCGTACAGCACGGGCCAGTCGGCTCGTTCCTGACGGCGGCGCATCGCGGAGGGCGAGAGCGGTGGGAGCCCGAGGCCGCCGCGCAGCTCGGCGACCGCCCGTTCGTGGAGACGGTCGACCATGCGGAGGGCGAAGCGCCCCATCGCGCGGTTGCCGAGGCGCCCCAGTGAGCGGGTGCCGGTGACGGCGGGCGGGAAGTCGCCGGTCGGCGCGGTGGGCTGGAGGTACGCGCCGAGGCTCGGGATGCCCGTGGCCTCGGTGAGGTGCCAGCCGAGCGGTGCCGTGGTGGCCGACAGCAGAAGCAGTTCCGTGTCGTCGTCCACCGCGTCGGCGAATCCCTGGCCGAGTTCGGTGACGAACGCGGCAGCCGTGCGCATCAGCTCGCGTCTGCCCGTACCGCCGCCGCGCCGCCGGGTGTCGGCGGGGAGGCCGCGGAATTCCAGCCCGGCGTCGCGTACGAGGTGTGCGTAGGCGTCCGTGGCGGCGATCGTGACGTCGTGCCCGGCCCGGCGCAGCTCGGCGCCCAGGCCGGTGTAGGGCGCGACGTCGCCGCGCGATCCGGCCGCGGCGATCAGGATCCTCATCGGCGCTCCTCGGATACGGAGTCGGTGCGGCCGCCGGCGTGGCGGGCCGCGTTGGCGTGGACCGCCCTGGACACATAGGCGGCCAGCCCAGGGCGCTGCTGTGACGGCGGTACGACCAGGGCGAAGGCGCGGGGCTCGGCGACGAAGTCGTCCGCGATGCGCCGGTGCATGTCGGTGGGGCAGGAGGTGAACCAGCGCGAGATGTGCAGACGGTGCTCCTCGGCGAGGTCCATGGCCCGCTCGCCGTCGCTCGGCTCCCCCTCGTCGAAGGCCGCGAGCAGCTCCGCGCGCCAGGCGGCGGCCTCGCCCATGAGCCGCCGCCAGTCCTCCTTGCTGTGTGCGGACGCGCGGGCCATCGCCTCGCGCCGGCCGTCCGAGTGCGCCCACTTCAGCTCGGCCTGGGTGGCGTAGCTCAGGTCGAAGGTGATGTCGCCGAAGACCTCGAAGCGCTCCTCGGGGGTCAGGGCCACCCCGGTCTGCTGGACCTCGATGGCCCGTTCCGCCACCTCGGCCAGCCGCCGCAGTCTGGCGATCTCCTCGCTCAGCCGCCGCTGCCGGGCCCTCAGCTGCTCCAGGGCGTTGGCCTGCGGGTCCGCGAGGATCGCGGCGATCTCGTCGAGGGAGAAGCCGAGCTCGCGGTAGAAGAGGATCTGCTGGAGCCGGGCGAGGTCGGCGTCGCCGTAGAGCCGGTATCCGGCGTTGCTGCGCTCGCTGGGCGAGAGCAGCCCCGCCTTGTCGTAGTGGTGCAACGTCCGCACCGTCACCCCGGCGAAAGCCGCGACCTGTCCCACGGAGTAACTCATCCACCTGCCCTTTCGTCGGCCTACAGCCTCGGGCCTGACGTAGGGGGAGGGTCAATCCGGAACGATCTCAGGCGATGCCTGCCAGCAGCGTCCGGGTCTGTTCGGCCTCGGCCGTGGCCCCTCGCCGTTCGAAGAGGTCGAGGGCGGCCTCCAGACAGGCCCGCGCCCGCGCCCCCTGTCGCAACTGGCACAGGCTGCGCCCGAGTGCCCTGAGCAGGGCGCCCTCGAGCATGCCGCTGGTCCGCCGGGCCAGCGGCATGAACTCCTCGGCGGTTCGCGCCGCGAGGGCGTGGTGCCCCGCTTCCGCGTGGACCTCGGCCATCAGGGTGCCCGTGGCCGCCTCGAAGGCGGTCACACCCAGGGCGCGGAACATCTCCAGCGCGGCCCTCGCCCGGTCCAGCGCGGCGTTCCCGTCCCCGCACAGCCGCAGGACCCGGGCCAGGTAGTACAGCCCGATGGCCTTCGACACCGACTCCTGGCCGCCGACCAGCTCCGCGCCCCGCTCGGCGGCGGCCCGGGCCTCGGCGAGCCTGCCCTGGCGGGCGTAGTTGAAGGCCAGCTCGCCCAGTACGGTGCCTTCCGCGATCTCCGCACCGAGCTCACGGAAGAGCCGCACCGAGGCCTCGCCGTGGCCGACCGCCTTGTCGAAGTGGCCGTGGACGCGGGCGTTCGCGCACAGCGTGAGGTGTGCCGAAGCCCGTAGCCGCGCGGATCCGCCCGCGCACAGCTCCAGGGCGCGGGAGAGTTCGGGCTCGGCCTCGGCGTAGGAGTTCGCGTGCCACAAGGCGTTGCCCCGGACGTACCGGGCCAGGGCCTCGACGTCCGGGCTGCCGCGGCGCGCGGCGGCACCGGCGACCCGCTCGGCCCGTTCGGCCACGGCGGACAGGTGGGTGATCCCCGACAGTACGGTGTTCAGCTTGTCCATGAGGTCGGCCGCCTGCGTCAGCGACAGGCCGTCGTCCTCGCAGGCGCGGTCGACCAGCGCGCGCTGCACGGGGATCTCCTCCCGCATCCAGTCGGTGGCGTCCTGGGCGGTGCCGAACGCGAGGCCCGTCGAGGTCGTCGGCACGTCGATGAGGGAACGCTCCTCGGGTTCCACCGAGTGCGCGACCGCGTCGGCGTTGCGGGCGGTGGCCACGCAGAAGTCCAGGAGCCCCGCGAAGGCCCGGGTCGTCTCCCCGGGGGTGTCCTCGCGGGCGCTCCTGGCCCGCGCGAACGTACGGACCAGGTCGTGGAAGTGGTACCGGCCCGGTCTGCGGGACTCCAGGAGGCTCAGGTCGACGAGCGATTCGAGGAGTTCCTCGGTGTCCGAGGTGTCCTCTGGGCGGCACGCGTCCCGTCCCAGCAGCGCCGCGGCGCACGACGGCCCGAAGTCCGGCACGTCCAGGACCGCCGGCAGGCGGAAGGCCCGGGACTGTTCGCCGGTGAGCTTGGAGTACGACAGGTCGAACGCGGCCTCCACCGCCGCGTCCCCGCTGCGCAGCTCATCCAGGCGGATCCGTTCGTCCGTGAGCAGGCGGACCATGTCCGCCAGTGACCGGCCGGGCTCCGCGGCCAGGCGGGACGCGGCGATCCGCAGGGCCAGGGGCAGCGCCCCGCAGGCGTCCGCCAGCTCCGTCGCCGCCCGTGGCTCGGCGTCGACGCGGCGGTCGCCGATGATTCGCCGCAGCAGCGCCAGCGCCTCCTCGGGCGGCATCACGTCGAGCCTCATGTGCCGCGCGCCCTCCAGCCCGGTGAGCCAGGCGCGGCTGGTCACCAGCACGGCGCAGCCCGCCGCGCCCGGGATCAGCGGGCGCACCTGGTCGCCCGAGGCCGCGTTGTCGAGCAGCAGGAGCACCCGCCGTTCCGACAGCGACGAGCGGAAGAGCGCGACGCGTTCGGCCATGCCGTCCGGGACGTCGCTCGCGTCGGTCCCCAGCTCCCGCAGGAACGTGCCGAGCACGGAGCTCGGGTCGGCCGGTTCGCTGTCGGCGCCGCGCAGGTCCACGTACAGCTGCCCGTCCGGGTACGTGTCGCCGAGCGCGCGGGCGGTGTGCACGGCGAGCGTGGTCTTGCCGACGCCGGCCATGCCGTTGATCGCGGAGACCACGACGGCCGGCGCGTCGCCGTTCAGCATTCCGGTGAGCGTCTCCACCTGTTCCCGGCGCCCGGTGAAGTCGTCGATGTCGCGCGGCAGCGCGGCCGGGCGCGGCCCCGCGGCCCGGATGCCGTGTGCGGGTCCGGGGAGTCTGAGGGAGGGGTCCGAGCGCAGGATCCGCCGGTGCAGCTCCCGTAACGCCCCGTCGGGCCGGGCCGTGCCGAGGAACCGCCGGGTGTCCTCGAAGACCCCCAGCGCCTCGGCCTGGCGGCCCGACCGGTACAGCGCCAGCATCTGCACCCCGCGCAGCCGCTGGCTCGCGGGGTACTCCACCACCAGGGCGCCGGCCTCCGCGGCCAGCCCGGGGCGGTCGCCGAGTTCGGCGTCGAGCTCCAGCCGGGCCTCCAGCAGCGCCTGCCGGACGCCGCGCAGCCGGGTGCGCGACGCCCTGGCGGCCGGCCCGTGGAGGCCCGCCAGCGGCTCGGCGGCCCACAGCGCGAGGGCCTCGTCGAGGACCTCGCGGGCGCGGTCCGCCCCGCCGGCGGCCCGCGCCTTCTCGGCCGTGGCCAGGGCGCCCCGGACCGACCAGGTGTCCACGGCGTGTTCGGCGACCCGCAGCGCGTAGCCGTCGCCGACCGTCTCCAGCACCGCCGCGCCGGCCCCGTCGAGGGTCCGGCGCAGCCGCCAGATGTGGGTTCGGATCGCGTGCTCCGGTCTGGCGGGACGGTCGCCCTCGTCCCACACGCCGTCGACGATCAGCGGCATCGCCACCGTCCGTCCGGCGGCGCCGAGCAGGACCGCGAGCACTTCCCGCTGCTGCGGTCTGCCCAGGTCCAGCTCGGCGTCACCGCTCCAGCCCCGCACGGGGCCGAGGAGGGAGAACCGGAGCTCGCGCGTCACCGGTTCGACCAGACCGGAAAGAAGTAGGGGGCCTCGCTGAAGACCTTCACCGTACCGTCGGCGAACACGCCGAGCTTCAGCTCCGGGCTGTCCGGGCCGGGCCGGAACCGCTTGGTGTCGCTGGTCCAGCACACGCGGTTGTTCTGGCCGTAGACCACGAGGTTGCCGTCGGACTGCATCATGGCGCGGTCCCCGCAACCCACCGTGTCGGTGTGCCAGGTCGGCGTGCGGTGCGCCCAGTTGTCGTCGGTGGTGTAGGTGACGAGGTTGCCGTCGTCCTGCATCACCAGCTGGACGTAGTCGTTCTTGAGGCCCGAACCCTTGGTGAGGGTCTCGTTGTTCCAGATGAAGCCCCGGCTGTCGTCCCGGGCGGCCGATGCCGTTCCGCCGGCCGCCATCACTCCGGCGGCGGCGACCACCGTGGTCGCGGCGACGGCGGCAAGACGGCGGGAGAGTCTTCTGCGCATGACGGGCCTTTCGGTCGTGGGATGAGCGATCACCCCACGACTCTCGCGGCGGCCCATACACGATCAATTGATGAGCGCTAAATGACCCCTTGCGCCTCTTTGGGACCGCCGGGCTCGGTTTCCCGCCAACCGTCGGCGATCCCGACTCTCTCGCCGATCTTCGGGGAAAGATCTTTTCCATGTCCGAGCCCCGTACCGATGACCTGCCCTTACCCGCCCCCTCCGCCCCCTCCGCCCCCGGCGAACCCTCCGCCTCGCCCGGGCCGCCGCCCTACCGGTGGCGTTGGGCGGCCCTGGGGGTGATCCTCGCCGGAGAGGCGATGGACATGCTCGACTCGCTGGTGGCCACCATCGCGGCGCCGTCGATCCGGGCCGAGCTGGGCGGTGGGGCCAGTCTCACCCAGTGGCTGACAGCCGCCTACGCGCTGGCCATGGCCGTCGGGCTGATCACGGGCGGGCGGCTGGGGGACGTCATGGGGCGCCGGCGGACGTTCCTGATCGGCACGGCGGGATTCACCGCCGCCTCGCTGCTGTGCGCGGCAGCCGTGTCGCCGGAAGTCCTGGTCGCGGCGCGAGGGCTCCAGGGGCTGTTCGGGGCGGTACTGATCCCTCAGGGGCTCGGTCTCATCAAGGAGATGTTCCACGGCCGGGAGCTCGGCAGGGCGATGGGGATGTACGGGCCGGTGATGGGGCTGTCCTATGTGGGCGGCCCGATTCTGGCCGGCTGGCTGGTGGGCGCCGACTGGTTCGGGGCCGGCTGGCGCATGGTGTTCCTGGTCAACCTGCCGCTCGGGGTGCTCGCGTTCCTCGGCGGGTGGCGGTTCCTGCCCGCGTCGGGGCCCACGGCCACGACCAGGCTGGACCTGGTGGGTGCCGTGCTGGCCTCGGCCGCCGCGCTGGCGGTCGTCTTCCCGCTGGTGCAGGGGCGCGAACTGGGGTGGCCGGGATGGGCCTTCGCGTCGATGGCGGCCGGAACGGCGCTGTTCGGGGCCTTCGGCCGGTACGAGAGACGTGTGTCACGTGGTGGCGGCGACCCGTTGGTGGTTCCGGGGCTGTTCCGCAAGAGGGCCTTCTCGGGCGGCCTGGTGACCGGTGCGGCGCTGTTCGCCGCGGTGGCGGGGTTCTCGCTGGTGCTCAGCCTCTACTTCCAGTCAGGGCTGGGGGCTTCGCCGCTGAAGGCGGGGCTGGCCGTGCTGCCCTGGTCCGCCGGTACGGTCATCGGCTTCGCGGTGGTGCAGGTGCTGGACGGCGCGGGGGCGCTGAGCCGGCTGGGGCGCCCGCTGGTGCAGACCGGCGTCGTGGTGATGGCGGTCGGCGTCGGCGCGTTCGCGTGCGCGCTGCGATGGGCGGGCCCACAGGTCACGGTGTGGCAGGGAGCCCCGGCGCTGGTGGTCGTCGGGCTGGGGATGGGGCTGGTGATGGGCCCGTTCTTCCAGGCGGTACTGGCCGCCGTGGAGCCGCACGAGACGGGTTCGGCCGCCGGGACGCTGACCGCGGTGCAGCAGTTCGGCAGCGCGCTGGGCAGCGCGGTGCTGGGCACGGTCTTCTTCTCCGTGCTCGCCGGCCGGGTCACGGCCGCGACGGAGGCCGATGCCTCCGGAACGGCGGCCCGCCTGGGCTACTCCCGCGCCATGGAGATCACTCTGGGCGCGGAGGCCGGGCTGCTCGCGATCACGCTCCTGGCGTCCTTCCTCCTCCCTGCCAAACCGGGCGGAACCACGGCGAGCGGACCTGACCGGAAATGATGTTGGTGATTGACACCTGGAAGAGAACCGTCCAGTCTCATCAGCCGAACAACCAGCCATAGCCTGACTATTGGCCGTAAGTCCCGCAAAAGAGCCGGATTATGGGCGATTTACCCGGGGTCAGGAAAGGTCACCAAGGGTTCGACAAGGGTCGGGAAGCCCGGACCTCATCGGCCTGCCCCGAGGAGTCACCACCGAGACAGGAAGGCGCTTCATGCTGCCCACGATGCCGCACCACGAACGTGAACGTTTCCTCGCCGAGCCGCGCATCGGCGTGCTGGGCGTCACCGACCCCCGGGGCGAACGCGCCCCGCTGCTGGTGCCGATCTGGTACCACTACGAGCCCGGCGGGGAGGTCGTGGTCCAGACCGGCCGGGAGATGGTCAAGACCCGGCTCCTGCGCGCGGCGGGCCGCTTCAGCCTCTGCGCCCAGGACGACAACCGCCCGTACCGGTACGTGAGCGTCGAAGGGCCCATCGTCTCGGTCACCGACCCGGCCGACCCCGAGCTGCGCGAGGCCATGGCCCACCGCTATCTGGATCCCGAGGAAGCGCGCGCCTACCTGAAGGCGACAGCGCATCAGCTCAAGGAAGACGTCACCTTCCGTATGCGCCCGCAGCACTGGCGCACGGCGAACTTCGCCGCCTTCGCCGCCGACTTCGCCGAGCAGGGCAAGAGCGACTCCGCCGGCTGAACCACCCACCCACCGGACCCACCACGGCGGATGACATGACACCCACACCCCCCGAACACGAACGAACAGGTCTTCATGACAGACATCGATGTTTCCGTCCGGCCGTCCTCCATCGGCCTCCCCGGGACAGCCGGTACGAGCGGCCCACACGATTACCCGCGTGACCGAAGTCTTCCCGAGCTGTTCGAGGAACAGGCGGCGGCCCGGCCGCAGGCCCTCGCCGCCCGGCACGGGGACCGCACGCTGACCTACGGGCAACTCGGCGCCCGTTCCGACGCGCTGGCCGCCCACCTCCTCGGCCGGGGTGTCGAGCCCGGCACACCGGTGGGCGTGTGCGGCAGCCGTTCCCTGGAGGCGCTGGTCGCGCTGCTGGGCATCCTCAAGGCGGGCTGCGCCTACGTCCCGCTCGACGAGGACCTGCCGCCGGCCCGGCTGCGGGCCATGGCCGAGGACGCCGGGCTGCGCGCGGCCGTCGTACTGCCGGGCAGCGCGATCCCGGTGCGCGGGCTGCCCGTCCGCGTGGAGCTGGAGACCGTCGACCTCGACGACCGGCCCGTTCCCACCCCCGCCGCCACCGCCGCCGCCACCGACTGCGCCTATGTGGTGTTCACCTCCGGCTCGTCCGGCCGCCCCAAGCCGGTGGCGATACCTCACCGCGGTGTGGCCCGTCTCGTCCTCTCCGACAGCGAGTTGCTCCAGCCCGGCCCCGGCGACGGCGTGCTGCACGCCTACGGGCTGTCCTCCGACGCCTCCACCATCGAGATCTGGGGCGCGCTGCTGACCGGCGCCTGCCTGGTCCTCGCGGACCGCGAGGAGCTGCTCTCGCCCACCGCGCTGGAGGAACTGTTCCGCGCCCGGGGCGTGACCGTCGCCTACCTGACGACCAGCGTCTTCCACCTCGTCGCCCGCACCCGGCCCCAGGCCCTGGCGCCGCTGCGCTTCGCCTCGGCCGGCGGCGAGGCGATGGACCCCCGCCTGGCGAACGAGGTACTGGCCGCCTGCCCCGGCACCACCGTGGTCAACTTCTACGGCCCGACGGAGAACTCCGTCGTCTCCACCGCGCATGTGGTGCGCGAGCTGCCCGCCGACGCCACCCACGTCCCCATAGGACGCCCCTTCGGCGCCACCGTCTGCCACGTCCTGCGCCCAGACGGCTCGGCCGCGGCGCCGGGCGAGGAGGGCGAGCTGTACGTCGGCGGGGACGGCCTGGCCCTGGGCTACCTCGGCGATCCCCGGCTGACCGCCGAGCGGTTCGTCGGCCTGCCCGCCCATCAGACCGACGGACCGCTGTACCGGACCGGTGACCTGGTCGTCCGGCGCGCCGACGGGCTGCTGGAGTACCGGGGACGGCTGGACCGCCAGGTGAAGCTGCGCGGGGTGCGCGTCGAACTGGACGAGATAGAGGCCCGGCTGCGGGCCCACCCCGAGGTCGGCGAGGCCGTCGTCCAGCTCGAATCCGGCGCCCTGACCGCCTATGTCACCGCCGCCGTGCCCGGCGGCCCGCTGGATCTGTCCGGCATCCGCGCCTACTGCGCCGAATGGCTGCCGCCCCAGACCGTCCCGGCGCTGGTGGCCATGGACCACCTGCCGGTGACCAGCGGCGGCAAGGTCGACCGCGCCCGGCTGAAGGCCCTCGCGCCCCGGCCCGAGGAGCCCGGGGAGACGGACCCGTCGAAGGTCGAGGGAGTGCTCGACGCCCTCGCCGAGGTGTGGCAGCAGGTGCTCCGGGTGCGCCCCACCCCCCAGGACGACTTCTTCCGGCTCGGCGGCGACTCGCTGCTCGCCTCCGAGACCGTCACCCGCACCCTCGCGGTGCTGGGCCTCGACGCCTCGCTGGGCTCCACCCTGATCAGGGCCCTGCTGGCGGCGCCCACCCTGGAGGGCTTCAGCACGGCCGTCCGCGAACTGCGCGGCGGCGGCTCCGCGCGGGACGACGCACCGGCGATCGACTTCGAGCGCGAGAGCGAGCTCGGCTTCGAGCTGCCGCCCGTCCAGGGCCCGGCCCCGCGACCCGAGGACCCCCAAAACGTCCTGCTCACCGGCGCCTCCGGTTTCGTCGGCGCGTTCCTGCTCGACCGGCTGCTGCGCATGACGTCCGCGCGCGTCCACTGCCCCGTACGGGCGTCCAGCGCCGCGCACGCCACCCGGCGGGTGCGCAACACCCTCGCCCGCTACGGGCTGAGCCTGGACGAGACCGCCTGGCAGCGGGTGGAGTGCTTCCCCGCGGACCTGACCGAACCCGATCTCGGCCTCTCCCCCGACCACGCCGCCGAACTGTCCGGCGGCCTGGACCTCATCGTGCACAACGCGGCCCGGGTCAACTTCCTCTACCCGTACGAGGAGTTGCGGTCGGCCAACGTCGAGGGCACCCGGAGGGTCGTCCAGCTGGCGGCACCCCGCCGCGTACCCGTCCACTTCATCTCCACCGTCGCCGTCGTCGCCGGATTCGGCACGGCCGGGGTGGACAAGGTCGACGAGGACATGCCGCTGGCGCACGCCGACGGGCTCACCATGGGCTACGCGGAGAGCAAGTGGGTCGCCGAGGAGGTGCTGCGACGCGCGGCGGAAGCGGGCCTGCCGGTGGCGGTCCACCGGCCGTACGAGGTGACGGGCGACCGGGCGACCGGCGCGTGCAACACCGAGACGGCCATCTGCTCCCTCTTCAAGACGATCGCCGAGACGGGGCTGGCCCCCGACATCGAGCTGCCGATGGACTTCGTCCCCGTCGACCACCTCGCCGAGGCCGTGGTCCACATCGCCACCCGCCGCCCGGCCCGCTGGCGGGTCCACCACCTCACCAACCCGCGCCCGGCCATGCTGTCGGACGTCCTGGACCGGATGCGCACGGCGGGCTTCGCGATCCGCACGATGCCCTACAACCAGTGGGTGGGCGAACTGGTGCGCCACGTCGCCCGGAACCCCACCAGTGCCACGGCACCGTTCGTCTCCCTGTGCGTGGACCGCAGCCGCAACGCCGACATGTCGGTCAAGGAGATGTACCTCAAGGGCGTGTTCCCGGTCCTGGGCCGCCGCAACGCCGAGGAGGCGCTGGACGGCAGCGGGCTGGACTGCCCGCCCGTCGACACCGCGCTGCTGGACCGGTACCTGGAGTTCTTCTTCTCCTCCGGCTACATCCCGCGGCCCGTCCCCGGACACCCGTCGCTTCCCGGAACTCCCGCATCGGAGCACACAGCATGAGCGGCCACGAGGAACTCACCGGCCTCATACAGGTCCCGGCCGTCGAACCGGACACCGCCGGCCCGCCGTGCGGCTACGCCCGGCTACGAGCCGAACAGCCGGTCGTCAAGGCCGAACTGCCCAACGGCGAGACGGGCTGGCTGCTCAGCCGGTACGAGGACGTACGGGCCGCCTTCGCCGACCCCCGTCTCGTCCGGCCGCTGCTCTCCGCCTGGCCGCCCCGCGAGGGCCCCGACGCCCCGCCCCCGGCCCTGCCGACGTTCCTGGAGATGACCGGCGCCCACCACGAGCGGGTGCGGCGCACCGTGCTGCCGCTGTTCGGCAGGCGCCGCCTGGAGGTCATGGAGCCCAGGATCCGGGCCATGGCCGGGGAACTGATCGACGCCATGGTGAAGTCCGCCGACGGCGGCACGGCCGACCTCGTCGCCGCCTACGTCGAACCGCTGCCGCTGCGCGTCCTGTGCGAGACCACCGGGCTGCCGCACGAGGACCGCGACATCTACCTGCCGCACACCCTCACCCTGCTCAGCGCCGCCGGGCTGTCGATGGACGAGGTGCTGGCGGCCCTGTACGCGCTCCAGGACTACGCCGACGACCTCATCTCCCGCAAGGAGAAGGAGGACGAGGGCGAGGACTACATCCACCTCCTGCTGGCGGAGAGCCGCCGCCCGGAGAGCGGACTGACGCGGGACGACGTGGTCAGCTTCGTCGTCACCATGCTGATGGCCGGCTACAAGACCAACATCCAGCACACCGGCAACGCGCTGTACACCCTGCTCACCCACCCCGAGCAGTTGCGTGAGCTGCGCGAGTCGCCGCAGCGGATGAGTACCGCGGTGGAGGAGCTGCTGCGCTACGTGCCGCTGATGAACGCCATCAACATCCTGGTCGCCCAGGAGGACTTCACCCTGCACGGGCAGCACATCCGGGCCGGCGACGCGGTCATCCCGGTGCCCGCCTCCGCCAACCGCGACCCCGCCGCGTTCACCGACCCCGACCGCCTGGACCTGACCCGCACCCCCAACGCGCACGTCGCCTTCGGGCACGGGCCGCACGCCTGCACCGGTGGACACCTGACCAGGCTGCAACTGGCCACCGCCATCGAGGTGCTGCTGGAGCGGCTGCCCGGTATCGAGCTCGCCGTGCCGGCGGAGTCGATCACCTGGGACGAGTCCACTCCCCTGCGGGCCCCCGCCCGGCTTCCGGTGCGCTGGTGACGCACCACCCCCTCGACGACGTGACGACCGGACGAGAAAGGCCCGAAAACGTGACCGCACCGAACGCGGAGCTCCCCCACGAGGAACTGCCGCAGGCGGAGCTCCCGCACTACCCCTTCAGCACCCAGGGCGACCGCCTCGCCCCCGAACTCGGCGAGCTGCGGGGCCGCTGCCCCGTGGCCAGGGTGAGCACCAACTCCGGTGAGGAGGCCTGGCTGGTCACCGGCTACGAGCTGGCCCAGAACGTGCTGCGCGACCGGAAGTTCGCCCGGTCCGTGCTGGGCGACCCCGACGGCCCCACCCAGGACGCCCCGATCCTGGCACCCGAACTGCTGGACGCCATGAACCACCTCCAGCAGGCCGGGCTGCGGGACGAGGTCCTCCAGGCACTCGGCCGCAACCAGCCCGAGCTCCCCGCCGACTGGGTCGCCGGGATCACCCGTGAGGGCCTGGACGCCATGGTCCGGCACGGCGGCCCGGGCGATCTCCAGCGCCACTTCGCGGAGTGGGTCGCCGCCCAGTGCATGTGCCGCCTCCTCGGGCTGCCCTTCGAGGACCACGAATGGCTCGCCGAACGGGCCGACCTCGACCTGACCATGGTGATCCCCACCAACGAGGAGCTCGCCCGCAACTGGGAAGAGATCCGCGTCTATCTGAGCGACTACATGGCCTCCCGCGAAGCCGGCCGGCCACGTGGCCTCGTCGACCGCCTCGCCGACCTCAACGAGGAGCGGAAGGGGCTGACCGACAAGCAGCTGTCGAACATCGTCTCCGTCCTGTTCGTCAGCGGTTACGAGGACTTCGCCAGCTTCCTGGGCGTCGCGGCGCTCAACCTCCTCCAGCGCCCCGAGGCGATGGACGCCGTGCGCGCCCGGCCGGAGACCATGCCCCAGCTGGTGGAGGAGCTGCTGCGCTACAGCGTCGTCCTGGGCAACGCCATCCCCCGTTTCGTCACCGAGGACGCCAAGGTCGGCACCGCGGACGTCCGGGAGGGCGACCTCATCCTGCTCTCGCTGGACGCGACCAACTACGACCCGGCCGCCTTCGCCGACCCCGACGCCTTCGACCCCGACCGCTCCCCCAACCCCCACCTCCGCTTCGGCTACGGCCGCCACCACTGCCCCGGCGCCCACCTGGTCCGCCGGCAGTCCGAGAACGCGTTCCGCGTCCTGCTCGACCGCCTGCCGGGCATCCGTCTGGCGGTACCGGTGGACGAGGTGCCCTGGCACCCCAACCGCATGGCGATCATGCCGGCGGGGCTTCCGGTCACCTGGTAGCGGGGGTTCACACCTCGGGAGCTCCCGTCTCGGGAGCTCCCGTCTCCTTCAGCTCTCCGTCGGCCAGCCGCAACCACCGGTCGACGCGGATCTCCCACAGGAAGCGTTCATCGTGGCTGACCACCACGAAAGCCCCCTGGTAGGAGTTGAGCGCGCTCTCCAGCTGGGCCGCGCTGACCAGGTCGAGGTTGTTCGTCGGCTCGTCCAGGAGCAGCAGGTGGGGGGCCGGTTCCGCGCACAGGACGCAGGCCAGGGTGGCGCGCAGCCGCTCGCCGCCGGAGAGCACCCCGACGGGCAGATGGGCGCGGGCGCCCCGGAAGTGGAAGCGGGCGAGCAGGTTCATCCGCTCGGCCTCGGAGCGCTCCGGGGCGTACTCGGCGAAGTTCTCGGCGACCGTACGGTCCGGGTCCAGCAGGTCGAGGCGCTGCGAAAGATAGGCGACGCGCCCGTCGGCCCGCTTGATCGCGCCGCTCTCCGGGGCCAGGCCGCCGTCGAGCAGCCGCAGCAGGGTGCTCTTCCCCGCTCCGTTGGGGCCGGTCAGCGCGATGCGTTCCGGGCCCCGGACGGTCAGGTCGATGCCGTGCCCGGCGAAGACGTCCTTGCCGCCGAGCCGGACGCGGAGCTGTTCGCCGAGGAACAGGTTGCGTCCGGCGGGCACGTTGGTGTCGGGGAGGTCGAGGGTGATGCGCTGCTCCTCGCGCAGTGCGCGCCCGGCCTCGTCCAGCCGGGCCTTGGCCTCGCCGACCCGGCCGGCGTGCACCTGGCCGGCTCGTCCGGCGGCCTCCTGCGCGCCGCGCTTCATGTTGCCGGCGAAGATGCGGGGCAGGCCCGCGTTCTTCAGGTTGCGGGCGGCGTTGCTCTGCCGGCGCTCGGCGCGTTCGCGGGCCTGCTGCATCTCCCGCTTCTCCCGCTTCAGCTCCTGTTCGGCGTTGCGGACGTTCTTCTCGGCGACCTCCTGCTCGGCGCGGACGGCCTCCTCGTACTCGGTGAAGTTGCCGCCGTGGAAGCGGAGTTCACCACGCGGGTCGAGTTCGGCGATGCGTTCCATGCGGTCGAGCAGGGCGCGGTCGTGGCTGACCAGGAGCAGGCAGCCGGTGAAGTTCGCCAGTACGTCGTAGAGCTTGTGCCGGGCGTCGAGGTCGAGGTTGTTGGTGGGCTCGTCGAGCAGCAGCACGTCGGGCCGCTTCAGCAGTTGGGCGGCGAGTCCGAGGGAGACGACCTGGCCGCCGCTGAGGGTGCTCAGAGTGCGGTCCAGGGTGACGTCGGTCAGGCCGAGGCGGTCCAGCTGGGCGCGGGTGCGTTCCTCTATGTCCCAGTCGTCGCCGATGGTGGTGAAGTGCTTCTCGTCGGCGTCCCCGGACTCCACGGCGTCGATGGCCCGGATGATCGCGGCGACGTCCAGCACCTCGGCGACGGTGAGCTCACCGGTCAGGGGAAGGCTCTGCGGCAGATAGCCGAGGGTGCCGGACACGGAGACCGACCCGTTGCCGGGCCGCAGTTCACCGGCGATGAGCTTGAGCAGGGTGCTCTTGCCGGAGCCGTTGGGCGCGACGAGGCCGGTGCGGCCGGAGCCCAGGGTGAAGGACAGGTCCTGGAAGACGGGGGTGTCGTCGGGCCAGGAGAAGGACAGGTTCGAGCAGACGACGGAGACGCCGGACATGAAGGTGACCTCGTGGAGGAAAGGGAGGCAGGAATGACACTCCTGCCTCGGCGACAGCAGACAAGGGAAGGACGGGACGCCGACGAAGCCACTGTCGGCGGTGCTTCCGCGCACCGGCCGGTGGCCTGTCGGGGCCGGGTGATCACCCGGAGATGTCGTCGTC
Source organism: Streptomyces sp. NPDC037389 (assembly GCF_040636475.1). Classification (NCBI taxonomy): domain Bacteria; kingdom Bacillati; phylum Actinomycetota; class Actinomycetes; order Kitasatosporales; family Streptomycetaceae; genus Streptomyces; species Streptomyces sp. NPDC037389. The sequence goes on along the minus strand of NZ_JBEZUS010000005.1, from coordinate 128,022 downwards.
CGCCACCATGTCTGAACTCTCCTCAACGCATGATCAGAATCCTGGCCAGTGTAACAACTCAAGCCGGGATCGCGACTGATATACCTCGCAGGTGGGCGATGCCCCGGTCCAGGGCGGCCTCCAGGTGCGCGATGCCGCCCGTGGACAGGAGGATCATCACGCCGCCCTGGACCCCGGCCAGAAGAGCCGCGGCCTCGCGATCGGCATCGAGCCCGGGGGCGGTCTCGCCGGCGTCCTGCATATGGCGGATGCCCGCCGCGAGCTGGTCCTGCCAGTGCCCCAGGAGCTCACGGGCCACGGTGCGCGCGGCGTCCGTGGCCGTTCCCAGCTGCGACATGACCGCGTGCAGCGGGCAGTTGTCGCCCTGTTCGCGGTAGCGGGCGACGACCTTGTCACGCCACTGCCACCAGGCGTCCCAACTGGTCAGGGAGCCCAGCTCCGGCTGCTGGTCGTCGATGACCCGGGCCGCCTCGTACCGGGCCACAGCCAGCAGCAACTCGTCCTTCCCGCCGGGGAAGTAGTGGAACAGCTGGCTCTTGCTGGTCGCCGTGCGGCCCATGACGTCCTCAAGCCGCAGGGAGAACACTCCCTGATCGCGGATCTCCTCCGCGGCTCCCTCGATGATGCGCTGCCTGGTCGCGGCGCCCTTGCGGGTCAACGACATCTGTCCTCCCGGTGTGAGCTGTCGCGCCCATTGAAGTGTGCCGGGGCGAGTTGCGCCACGGCAGGCCGGGCAGGAGCAGCAGCTTCCCGGTGGTCCTGCGCGACTCGATGTCCGCGTGGGCCCGCGCCGCGTCGGCCAGGGAGTAGCGGCCTCCGATGCGCGGGGTGAGCTTCCCGTCGAGGATCAGGTCGAAGAGCTCTCCGGTCCGGCGGACCAGGGCCTCGCGGGTGGGCACGTGGTGGTGCACCACCGGGTACGTCAGCAGGATGCTGTTGGGCAGGTCGGTCGGCCGGAGGGCCGGGACGCCCATGAACGGGCCGTAGTAGGCGTGCACGCCGTGGGGGCGCAGGGCGAGCTGCGAGGAGCGGAACGTCTCGCTGCCGCCGCCGTCGTAGACGACATCGGCTCCCCGGCCGCCGGTCAGTTCCCTGACCCGCTCCTCGAAGCCGCCCCCGGACCGGACCAGCACATGGTCGGCGCCGGCCTCCTCGGCGACGGCGGCCTTCTCCTCGCGGGAGACCAGGCCGATCACCTTGCCGCCACGCGCCTTGATCATCTGGGTGAGCAGCAGCCCCACTCCGCCCGCCGCCGCGTGCACCACGGCCGTGTCACCCGGCCCGATCGCATAGGTCTCGGTGCTGAAGTGACTGGCGGTGAGTCCCTGGAGCATCACGGCGGCCGCGGTCTCGTCCGTGATCCCGTCGGGCACCTTGACGAGCGAGTCGACGGGAATGGCGAGTAACTCGGCGTAGCTGCCGGGATGATAGAACCACGCCACCCGGTCACCGACGGCCAGCTCCTCGACGCCCGCGCCGAGAGCGGTGACGTACCCCATCCCCTCGGCACCCAGGACGGCGGGAGCGGCCCACCCCGGGCCGCCCCGGGCGCGGGCCCCGGTGTCCATGTAGTTCACTCCCGCGACACCGAGCCGGACCAGCACCTCGCCGGGACCGGGCGCCGGGTCCGGAAGCTCGGTCCACCGCATGACCTCGGGACCGCCGTGTTCCTCGATACGGATCGCATGCATGGGGGCAACCTCTCTGTGCGAATCGGCGCGAACAAACGCGTGGTGAAGTGATCCGCCGAGCACGGTAGGCAGCCAGGATTGGACCCACAAGTCCAGAAGTGGGTTCAGGGCGTCAACGGGCGCGAGCTTCCTTGAGTTTGCGCCAGACCGTCTCCAGGGCGGCGATGTCCGAGTCGTCGAGCAGTTCGGTGAAGACGGGGGCGAGCACCGCGCGCCGGGTGGCGTCGGCCTCGGCGAACAGGGCGCGGCCCCGGTCGGTGAGGGCGATCCGCACCGAGCGGGCGTCGGAGGCGGAAGCCGAGCGTTCCACCAGGCCGCGACCGGTCAGGGCGTCCACGACGCGGGAGACCTGGCTGCGGCTGAGCATGGTCTTCGCCCCGAGGTCGGAGGCCGCGACCGGTTCGCGCTGGCCGTCGAGCCAGAGCAGCACCTCGAACCAGGACAGCGACAGGCCGTGGGCCCGGCTCAGCTCGCGGTCCACCTGTGCGGCGAGGGTCGTGCCCGCCCAGACCAGGCCGTAGAAGGCGTGGTCCCGTTCCGACAGGGGGCCCAGGGTGAGGTCGGCTCGGTTCATGTCGTCGATCGTATCGAGTTGCGTGCGGACGCACACAACTCATATTGTGTGCGTGTACACACATCATTGCTTGCCCGCCCCTCCACACGGAACGCGCCCGGAAGAGGTCACCCATGTCCGAGAACACCGCCGCCGACAGGCTCCGCACGGCCCTCACCGACGCGTCCTTCGAGCACCGCGTCCGGACCGTCGTCCACCGCTGGTACACCTGCTACGAGACCGAGCGGAAGAACCTCGCCCACCACGGCGAACTGCTCACCCCGGGCTTCGTCCTGCACCGCGCCCCCGAGAGCGGCCTGCCGGACGTGGCCGGGCGCCAGGCCTACCTGGACGGGCTGCCGCACGCCTACCCGGGCCAGGCCAACGCCCACCACCTGCGCGGCATCGAGCTGACACCCGCCGACGACACCACCGTCAAGGCGGTCGTCACCCACGACTTCGAGACCCGCGGCCCGAGTCTCGACGGCGCCGCCGTGATCCGCTACGACTTCGAGCTGGTGCGGGACGCGACCGAGTGGCTCCCGCGCATCACCACCTTCACCGAACAGGTCGTCTCCCGGCACGAAGCGCCCTTCACCGAGGCCTACGGCGAGAACCGGGTGCGCGCCTTCCTCCACTACTGGCTCTCCCTGCTGGAACAGCCGGCCGCCGACGCCGAGCCGCTCCGCGAGCTCATCGCCGACGACCTGGAGATGACCCTCAGCGACGGACGGGTCCTGCGCACCTTCGAGGAGGTCTCGGCCTGGTACGCGGGCGCGCGCGACCTGGTCGACGTCAGCATCCACCACGTCCACGACCTGACCGTCACCCCCGGCGCCGACCGCACCCACGACCTCACCATGGAATTCGCCTGGCAGGGCATCGCGAAGTCGGGCAGGCCGATGACCGCCCGCACCCGCCACGCCTGGACCCTGACCGAGACCGACGAGCGCTACCTCCGCCTCTCCCGCTTCCACGTCACCGCCCTGGCCCCCTTCGCCCCGGTCACCGCCGAAGAGGCACTGGCCCACTTCCAGGCGGCTCGCCGGCCGGCGTGACCGCCCGGCGGAGAGGTCACCCGCCCGGCCGCCGCCTCCGCGGGGTCGAGCGTCTACCGGGCCGTTTTTCTGCCCCGGACCCTTCCTGAAGTGGACGCGCGCGCGTATGTCGAGCAAGTCTGTTCGGGCGAGCACTGAAATACTCGATTCCGATCCCCCAGCGGGCTTCCGACGTTCGGCGACCACTTCCCCGAGGAGCGCTGAGAATGAGCACCTATCGAGTCGTCCAGGTGACCACCCCCAACGGCCCGTTCGAACTGGCCGAGCGTGAGGTGCCGCGGCCGGGCCCCGGCCAGGTCAGGATCGCCGTCGAGGCATGCGGCGTCTGCCATTCCGACGCGATGTTCGTGAGCGGCGGGCTGCCGGGCGTGTCGTTCCCGGAGGTGCCGGGGCACGAGATCGCGGGGCGCGTCGAGGAGCTGGGCGACGGCGCCGGGGACCACGGCTGGCGGGTCGGCGACCGGGTCGCGGTCGGCTGGTTCGGCGGCAGCTGCGGCCATTGCGGGCCCTGCCGGAAGGGCGACTTCATCGTCTGCCGGAACCTGAAGGTCCCGGGATGGGCGTACGACGGAGGGTTCGCCGAAAAGGTGATCGCACCCGTCGACGCCCTGGCCCGCATCCCCGACGGGCTGACGGCGGCCGACGCCGGGCCCATGGCCTGCGCGGGCGTGACCGTCTTCAACGGCCTGCGGCGCAGCTCCGCCCGGCCCGGCGATCTGGTCGCGGTGCTCGGCCTCGGCGGTCTGGGGCACCTCGGGGTGCGGTACGCCGTCGCGATGGGATTCGAGACCGTGGCCATCGCCCGTGGCCCGGAGAAGGCCGGTTTCGCCAAGGAGCTCGGTGCCCACCACTACGTCGACAGTACTTCCGGCACCCCGGCCGGCGAAGCGCTCCAGGCCCTCGGCGGCGCCAAGGTCGTGCTGGCCACGGCCGGCAACTCCGAGGCCATCACCGCCACCGTGGAGGGTCTGGCCCCGCGCGGGGAACTGGTGGTCATCGGAGCGGACACCGCGCCGCTGGGCATCAACCCGGCCCAGCTGCTCATGGACGCCCGCGTCCTCCGGGGCCACCCCTCCGGCACCGCGCAGGACGTGGCGGACACCATGGCGTTCAGCGTCCTCCACGACATCCGCCCGATGACCGAGACCGTACCGCTGGAGCGTGCGGAGGAGGCCTACCAGAAGATGCTCGCCGGGAAGGCCCGCTTCCGGATGGTGCTCACGACCGGCTGACACCCGCTCGTCACGCGAAGGCGCTGTGCCCGGTGATGGACTTGCCGACGATGAGGGTGTTCATCTCCCGGGTGCCCTCGAAGGAGTAGACGGCCTCGGCGTCGGCGAAGAACTTGGCGATCCCGTAGTCGAGAACGATGCCGTTGCCGCCGAAGAGCTCACGCTCGACGGCGTAGGCGCGGGCGAGTTCGTAGGCGCGTACCGCGACCGCCAGCGCCTGCCAGGCCACCCCGGTAGCACACGGCTCCGGCACACCCGGGCCAGCGGGCACTCCACCCGGAATCGGAGCTAACGCTTGCAAGTAGTCCATGCTGTCCGGCTTTTGACGCCGACGGCCTGGCAGCACGCTCAGCGATCGCCCCCCTGTCCGCTCCACTCGGGACAGCCGGGCTCGCATCCACTCGCCGAGGTCCATGGCGCGGTAGTCGCACCGTGGGGGTTCACGGCTGCTCACAACAGGACGAGGTCACGGTCCGGCTACAGGCCTGCCAGGGTGGTCTCCACCACGTCCAGCAACGCCTCCCGGTCGTCCCGGACCCCGCTGAGGACGCGCAGTCCGTAGTACGCGCTCAGCACATGGCGGGCCAGGCTCCGCGCGTCGCGCCCGCCGCCGATCCCGCCTGTCGCCTGCCCCTCGGCGACGGTGGCGCACAGCGCGTCCTCGACGATGGCGAAGATCCGCCGGACTTCGTCCCTGACCGCGTCGTCGCAGGACGCCCGCTCCATCGCCGCGTGGAGAGCGAAGCACCCGTCGGGGTCGCCGCCTTCGGGCGCGAGGCCGAGGTCGATCGCCTGCACCATGAGGGCGCGCACTTCGCCATGGCTACCCGAGCACAGGGCCGTATCAGCGGTCCTCCACCGAGCTGAGCGATAGGCGTCCCGGCAAATCTCGATCACCTCGCGTGCCAGCCCTGCGGGTGGTCACCTGCTTGGCCGCGGGTGCGGTTGAGGTCGCGCCAGGCGCGTGGGGAGATGCCGTACGCCCGCTTGAATGCCTTGCTGAAGTGAGTCGCGTCCACAAAGCCCCAGCTGCACCCGATCGCGGCGATCGTCCGGTGCTGCGCCTTCGGGCCGGCCAGTTCCCGCCGGCATTCCTCCAGGCGCTTCGAGCGGATCCAGCCGCCCGGGGTGACCCCCGACCGGGCCAGCAGTGTGTAGAGGTGCCGGACCGAGACGCCGTGTGCGGAGGCAATCTGCGCGGCAGACAGGTCGCGATCGCGCAGGTGCGCCCGCATGTACCGGAGAATCCGGAGGTTGAGCGTCGCCTCCAACGATTCCCGGGCCAAGGGCGAGTCGCCGAGCCGGGATGTGACGGCGGCGCGGATCAGATCGAGACTGGGGTCCGTGACCGCCTGGGCGTACCGGTCCTGATGGAGCCCCTCGGTGGCGGCCAGTTGGGAGAAGTAGGCGTAGGCGAGGGCCGCGACGGGGCTGCTGGCGCAGAACGTGACCGCGGTCATTTCCCTCAGTAACGACTCGGGCAGCGCGAGCGCAGCGCGCGGGAAGCGCAGGAAGTGGTGGTCGACACCGGCGTCGAAGCCGAGGGTGTACGGGACGGACGTGTCATAGAGGGCGAACTCCCCCGGTTTCAACACGGCTTGGCGATCGTTCTGCGCCACCACGCTGGTACCCGTCACTTGGAGACCCAGGAAGATGTTCGGCTCGGTGTCCTCCCGCGCCAGCCGCCGTGTCCGCCGTATCGTCAGGCCGGTCGCCCGTCCCGAGCAGACACCGATGCAGCCGACCGTGTCCAGCTTGACCTTGACCGAGATGTCCTCCGGCGGAGGATGATGGTCGATCTCGATCCGTACGACGGACTCCCAGACCGCGTGCCGGACCGCTTCTTCCCGGTCCCCCGGCGAAAAGGCCGCCGCGTCCAGGGTCGCGCTCACAAAGCAGGACCACCCGGCGAGGACGCTGGTGCGGCACCGAAAACCGCAGGGGATGGACACAGCGGTTCAAGACGGTCGCCCCTGTGCTGTTTCCGCACTGAGTGCCCTCCCCTCCCGAAGGCCGATTCCGCGCTCAGGATGGCAGCGCCCGCCACGGCGCGCAACGGGGGGACCGGTGCGGCTGGGCTCACTGGTTCCGAGGCGCGCACAAAGGGCCAACTTCTCTGCAGCAGCAGCACAGTTGACGTGTCCCGGAAGACCTAGAGTCCTGACCTGTCGAAGCCCGGGTGAAGGAGGGAGCAGCATGTCCGAGGCGAAGGCCGACAGCCGGCCGGTGGGCAGGAAGCTGCCGGCGGGATCGATGAGTGGTGGCCGGCCGCGGGCGCCGTCGTCGTGCGCGTAGGTAGTCAGTCCCAGAGCATTCATTTCAACGAGGTCCGGCAGGACCTTTCGAGGGAGAAATCATGGGTAAGGCGAAGAAGGCAGCTCTGGCCATAGTCGCAGCGGGAGGGCTGGCTCTGGCCTCGCCGGTCCCCGCCGGCGCGGCTTCCGGGGATCGTGTGATCTGGACCAACGGATCGGGCGACATTCAGTTCGCGGCCGGTGACTGCGTTGCGGATGGGTATTTCCGCTACACAACCGCTCACGCACACCCGAACGCCATGTGGGCGAGCATCACCAAGATCAGCGGCCCGGCCTGGTGCCGCTTCGCCATAGACATGACCTACCGCGACCAGAACGACAACTATGTGAACACCGGCGAGCAGTGGTCCGCTTCGAGAGCGACCGTTGGCGCTCTCGGCACGCGGTGCTCCGTAAGGCTCTCGATTCAGAGGCCCGGGGACGGCTGGTTCACGGTCTACCTCAACAACATCACATCGTGTGTCCCCTAAGAGCAGGGCTGCGATCTCCTCGTCGCCGACCTGGATACCGGTGGGGGTACTGGCCGGTGTCGAGTTCGGCGCGCACCGTCAGGCCGGCAGGCCGGCCCGTGCGGCGGGACACGTGCGACCGAGCGGAGAACGGCCCGCTCGGCTACGGGGGCCGGTCACCACGTGACACCGACACGGCCGCGAGTGCCCGGCGACCGAGCAGCCGACAGCCGTTTCCCATTTTTTAACCGTGCGCTAATCGTGCGCAGTGCGGGCGCTGGGCGCCGGGTCCCTAGCGTGATGGACGAAGGCAGAAGAGGCAGGGGTGGCGGATCTCTCTCCCCCTCCCCCGCGCCGCTGTGGAGGTGCCGATCATGCGTCGTCCGTTCGCTGCCGCCGCGGCCGGTCTGGTGCTCGTCGCCGGGGCCGGAGCCGGGGCCGCGGCCTGCTCCTCGTCCTCACCCTCTCATCCGTCCGGGACCACGGCACCGTCCACTTCGAAGCCTGCTCCCGCCGATTCGAATCCGCCCGGTGACATCCCGGACACACAGGCATTCGTGCCCTGGTCGCCTCCGGGCGGTGGCTTCACGGTGAAGGTGCCGGAGGGATGGTCGCGCACGACCCAGGGGTCGGCGACCGTGTTCACCGACAAGTTCAACAGCGTGCGCGTCGAGCGCGTCCATGCCACGACGGCCCCGTCGGTGAACTCCGTGAAGGCCACCGACATTCCCGCGATCAGCACCGCGAGTACGCACTTCAGCCTGGTCAAGGTGACCACCGTGCAGCGCGCCGGCGGCAGGGCGGTGCTGGCCGAGTACCACGCGGACTCCCCGCCGGACCAGGTGACCGGTAAGCGCGTCGCGCTGGACGTGCAGCGGTACGCGTTTTACAAGGCGGGTGCGGGCGAGGCCGTGCTGACGCTGTCCGGTGCCGTGGGTGCGGACAACGTCGACCCGTGGCGGACCGTCACCGACTCCTTCCGGTGGTCGTGATGGCCGCGCCGGTGCTCAGCGCCCGCTCGCTGTACCGGTTCTTCCGAGCCGGGGAAGAGGAGACGTTCGCGCTCCAGGGCGTCGGTCTGGAGGTCGAACGCGGCGAGACAGTCGCGGTGACCGGGCCGTCCGGTTCGGGCAAGACGACGCTGCTGAACTGCCTCGCGGGCCTTGACGAGCCGGACGGCGGCACGGTGCGTGTCGCGGGAGAGCGGATCAGCCACCGGGCCGAGCGCGAACGGGGCGCTGTCCGGGCACGGCACATCGGGGTGCTGTTCCAGTCGGGCAATCTGCTGGACCACCTCACCGTGCGGGACAACATCGCGCTCGTGCAGCGGCTGGCGCCCGGGCCGATCCGTACCCGCGTACCGCCGCGGGAGCTTCTTGAGCGGGTGGGCATCGCGCAGCGCGCCGACTCCCTGCCGAGCCGGCTGTCCGGAGGGGAGGCCGCCCGGGCCGGCCTGGCCGTCGCCCTGGCGAACGCGCCCGATCTACTGCTCGCCGACGAGCCGACCGGTGAGGTGGACGGGGAGACCGAGCGGCGGCTGCTGGCCCTGCTGCGCGAGCGTGCCGCCGCCGGGACCGCGGTGGTCGTGGTCACCCACAGCCGCGCCGTGGCGGGAGCCGCCGACCGGGTGCTGCGGCTGCGGGACGGGAAGTGGGCGTGATGAAGCGGCACTCGGACGCCGTGGGCCTCACGGAGATGAAGGACACCACCGGCGCACCGCTGGTCCGCTGCGAGAACGCGGCGCGAACGTACGGCGGCGGGCCGGGCGCGGTCGTCGCGGTGCACGGGCTGACCTGCTCGGTGCCGCCCGGCGCCCGCGTCTGCGTGGTCGGGCCGTCCGGCTCGGGCAAGTCGACCCTCCTGCACTTGATGGCCGGTCTGGACCGCCCCACCACGGGCCGGGTGAGCCACCCGGGTCTCGACCCCGGAGGCACGGACGGACTCGCCCGGCACATCGGAGTGGTCTTCCAGGGCCCGAGTCTGCTGCCACCGCTCACCGTCGCCGAGAACGTCGCGCTTCCGCTGCGGATCGACGGCGTGGGAGAGGGCGAGGCCGCATCCCGGGCGCGGGCGGCACTGGAAAGTCTGGGGCTTCAGTCGCTGGCGGGCCGGATACCGGACGAGCTGTCGGCCGGGCAGGCCCAGCGCGTCGCCGTCGCCAGGGTGCTGGCGCGGCGGCCCCGCCTGGTGCTGGCCGACGAGCCGACCGGGCAGCTGGACCGCGCGACCGGCCGCCAGGTGCTGAGGGTGCTGCTGGACGCGGCCGAGGAGCTGGGCGCGGCGGTGCTGGTGACCACCCATGACCCACGCGTCGCCCGCGAGCTGGACACCTGCTGGTACATGGCCGACGGGCGGCTGGTCCAGCCGGAGACGGGCTCCGGGGCGGGGCCGGGGCCGCCGACCGGGCGGAGCCCACGATGAACAGCGCGGCAGGCAGCGACGTGGCACGTCGGCGTCCCCGCCCGGGGCGGCCGGCCGGCGGTGCCCGATGGCCGGCGCCCCGGCGGGGCCGGGGAGGAGGACGGCGATGATCAGGATCTGGCTGGCCGGTCTGCTGCGGCGGCGTGGCGGACGGCTGCTCGCGGTGGCGGCCGGGGTGGCCACGGCGGTGGCGCTGCTGGCGGCGCTCGGCGGCTTCCTCGGCGCCACGCGGGCGACGATGACCGCGCAGTCCGTGCGCGGCGTGACCGTGGACTGGCAGGTGCAGGCGGCGAGCGGCGCGGACGCCCGGTCGGTGCTGACCACCGTGCGGAACACTCCCGGCACGCGGGCGGCGCTGCCGGTCGGATACGCCGGCACCAGCGGTCTTTCCGCCACTGCCCAGGGCACTGCCCAGACCACCGGACCCGGCATGGTGCTGGGTGTGCCGGCCGGTTACCGCTCGGTGTTCCCGGGCGAGATCCGGGTGCTGGCCGGGCGCGGGGACGGGGTGCTGCTGGCCCAGCAGACCGCCGCCAACCTCCACGCGGCCCCCGGAGACACGGTGACCGTCGGACGGGCCGGACTGCCGCCGCTCAAGGTCCGCGTGGACGGTGTGGTGGACCTTCCGCACGCCGACTCGCTGTTCCAGAAGGTCGGCGCGCCGCCGCAGTCGCAGCCGGCGGCCCCGCCCGACAACGTGGTGCTGCTGCCCGAGGGCCGCTGGCACGCGGCCTTCGACCCGCTGGCCAAGGCACGCCCCGACCTCGTCCACGACCAGATCCACGTGCGGCGCGGCCACGCGCTGCCGCACGACCCGGCCGCCGCCTACACGGCCGTGACCGGCAGCGCGCACAACACCGAGGTACGCCTCGCCGGAGCAGGTCAGGTGGGCGACAACCTGGGCGCGGTGCTGGACGCGGCCCGCTCGGACGCCCTGTACGCGCAGATGCTCTTCCTGTTCCTCGGGGTGCCCGGTGCGCTGCTGGCCGGGGCGCTCACCGCCGCGGTCGCCGGGGCGGGGGCGGCCCGACGGCGCAGGGAACAGGCCCTGCTGCGCGCCCGGGGCGCCACCGCGGGGCGGCTGCTGGGGCTGGCGGCCGTGGAGGCCGCGGTCGTGGCCCTAGTGGGCGGGGCGGCCGGGCTGGGGGTCGCGGCGCTGCTGGGGCGTACGGCCTTCGGCACGGCCGGATCCTTCAGCACCGGCTGGGCGCTGGCCGCGCTCGCCGTGGGCGCGGTCATCGCGGGCGGGGCCGTGCTGCTGCCCGCCCGCCGCGACCTCAAGGCATCCACCGTCGTGGCCGGACGGACGGCGGTGGAGCACCGCCGGGTGCCGCGTGCCGCGTGGTGGGCACTGGCTGCCGGGCTGCTGGCCGTGTCGCTGCTGGTGTTCCGGATCACCAGCCGTACGAATTACGCCCTCGTCCTCGCCCCCGAAGGCACGCCCACCCTGTCGGTGGACTACTGGGCGTTCGCCGGACCGGCCCTGCTGTGGACGGGCGGGGCGCTGCTGACCTGGCTGCTGACGGACCTGGTGCTGCGGCGCGGCCGGCCGGTGCTGACCCGGCTGCTGCGGCCGGCGGCCGGACCCCTGTCCGGTATGGTCGCGGCGAGTCTGTCCCGGCAGCGGGGCACGGTCCTGCGGGCGGTGGTGCTGCTCGCGCTGGCGACCGCGTTCGCCGCCTCGACCGCGGTGTTCAACTCCACCTACCGCCAGCAGGCCCAGGCCGATGCGGTACTCACCAACGGCGCCGACGTCACCGTCACCGAGTCCCCCGGTGCCATCACGGGTGCCTCCGACGCGGCACGGGTGGCGGCACTGCCCGGGGTACGGCGCGTGGAGCCGCTCCAGCACCGCTTCGCCTACGTCGGCCCCGACCTCCAGGACCTGTACGGGGTCCGGCCCTCCACCATCGTGGACACGGGACGACTGCAGAACGCGTACTTCTCCGGCGGAACCGCCCGGCAGCTGATGGACCGTCTCGACCGGCAGCCCGACGGCCTGCTGGTCAGCGCCGAGACCGCCAACGACTTCCAGCTCCACCCGGGTGACCGGGTCCAGCTGCGCCTGCAGGACGGCCGCACCCACCAGCTGCGCCCCGTCGCCTTCCACTTCGTGGGCATTGTCAAGGAGTTCCCCACCGCCCCCAAGGACAGCTTCCTGGTGGCCAACGCCTCCTACGTGGCCTCCGCGACAGGCAGCAGCGCGGTCGGCACGCTGCTGGTCGACACCGGCGGCACCGGCCAGCAGGCCGTGGCCCGGCACGTCCGGGCAGCGCTCGGCCCCGCCGCGCACGTCACCGACCTGCCGTCGGCCCGGACGGTGACCGGGTCCAGCCTCACCGCCGTGGACCTGGGCGGGCTCACCCGCGTCGAGCTGGCCTTCGCCCTGGTCATCGGAGCGGCGGCGGGCGGTCTGGTGCTCGCCCTCGGCCTGACCGAACGGCGGCGCACCCTGGCGCTGGCATCGGTGCTGGGCGCCCGGGGACGGCAGCTGTCGGGGTTCGTGTGGAGCGAAGCCGCTCTGGTCGCCCTGGCGGGCGCGGTCGGCGGCATCGTGCTGGGCTGGGCCCTGTCCCAGATGCTGGTCAAGGTTCTGTCCGGCGTCTTCGACCCGCCCCCGGCGTCCCTCGCCGTACCGTGGGGGTACCTCGGCGCACTGGCCGCGGCCACCGCGGCCGCCCTGGCCGCGGCGGCGTGGACAGCGGTACGCCACGCCCGTCGGCCACCTCTGACCGAGCTGCGCGAACTGTGAGCGGGAAGCCCCCCGGCCCGTCGCACCGCGTCGCGGCGGGCGGTTCGCTCAGCGGACAACGCGGTGCGTCACTGTCCCGGCTCCTCGTAGCGGCCCGCGATGAGCCAGGTGAAACGCGGGTGCGGCGATCGTCTGGAGAGCATCAGACGTCCGCCTTCGGCCTCCACCAGGGAGCGGGCCAGTGCGAGCCCGATCCCGTGGCCCGTGCCGTCGCTCCGCCGCCGGGCGAACACATCCTGGTCCTCGGGCAGGGCGGGGCCCTCGTCCTCGATGTCCACGGCGAGTACTCCGGCCGCGTCCCTCGCGGTGACCGTCACCGCGCCGCTGCCATGGACAACGGCGTTGGCCAGCAGGACATCCAGGACCTGCCGCCCCGCGCGCGGTGAGCCGACCGCCTCGGGCAGGTCCTCCTCGGCGACGACCCGCAGGGGCCGCCCGGCGGCTGCCAGCTCGCCGTGCCAGCGCCGTTCGGCCTCGGCGAGCAGCTCGCCCACGTCCAGCGGCGCCCGCTCCGGCACATCCCGGGCCAGGGCCAGGAGGTCGCCCAGTGTGGCCTCCATGTGGGTCAGGGACGCCAGGGCGGTACGCATCGCATCGTGCGGGTCCGTCGGCGCGGTGGCGGACAGCGCGCTCTCCAGTTCCAGCCGCACCCGGGTCAGCGCGGTGCGCAGCTGGTGCGAGGCGTCCGAGCTGAAGGCCCGCTCACGGCGCAGCAGGCGGTCGATGTGTCCGGCGGCGCGGCCCAGCGCGTCGGCGACCTCGTCGGCCTCCGGTAGTCCGGTGGGGGCGGCGCGGGCGGTCAGGTCACCGCCCTCCAGCCGTACGGCCGTCGCCGCCAGCGCCTCCAGAGGGCGGGCGAGGCGCCTGCTGGACCGCACCGCCAGCACGACGCCCACCCCGACCGCGACCGCCGCCAGCCCGAGCATGCCGGCCCAGGTGAGAGCCGCCCGGCGCAGCGGACCATCGGCCGGGGAGGCGGCCCGCACCACCGCCCGTACCCGCTCCCCGGAGCCCACCGGGACCGCCGCCACCAGCTGGTCGCCCAGTCGGCGCGATGCTGCCGAACCCGCGAGGGCCTCACGCACCGGACCGTCACCGCGGGCTGGACCTGCCCCGATGACCAGACGCCCCGTGTCGTCGTACACACCGAGCCGGGTACCGGACTCGGCGGGCGGCAGTTCCATCGGATCCCGCGTGTCGTGCACGTCCGCCGGGACGCTCACGGCCACCTGATCGGCCAGCTGCTGCAGCTCGCGCACCTCGTCCTGCCGGTACAGCCGCAGCACCGCCACAGCCAGCGGCACGGAGAACAGCACCACCGCGCACACCACCGCCACCACAGTGGCCCGGAGGATGCGACGGCGCACGATCACCGCCCCCCGGGCGGTTCGAGCCGGTACCCGAAGTGCCGCAAGGTGGTGATCCGCACCTGGTCACCGAGCTTGCGGCGCAGCGCCGCCACATGGACGTCGAGCGTCTTGGTGGAACCGAACCAGTTCTCGTCCCACACGTCGCTCATCAGGTCCTCCCGGCTCACCGCCTGCCCCGCGGAGGCGGCCAGCCGGGCCAGCAAGTCGAATTCCTTGGGCCGCAGGACCACCTCCCGCGTCGGAGTGGAGCAGCGCCGCGCCGCGCGGTCGATGAGCAGCGTGCCGTGGCGGATCCGTGACGTGCCGCCGTTCCCGCCCGGTGACGCACGCCGCAGGTGCGCCGCGATGCGCGCCTGAAGCTCGGCGAGCCGGAACGGCTTGGTCAGGTAGTCGTCCGCGCCCGATTCCAGGGCCTGGATCACGTCCATCTCACCGGTGCGGGCGGTCAGCACCACCAGCACGGCGTCGGGCAGACGTTCCCGCAACTGCCGGCACAGCTCGAACCCGTCGGCGTCCGGCAGCCCCAGATCGAGCAGCACCAGCTCGGCGGGGCCCCGGGCGGCCCTTCCCAGCGCCGCCGCACCGTCGGGACACCACTCGCTGTCGTGGCCCAGGGCCCGCAGCGTCGAGGCGAGCCTGCCTCCGATGGTCTCGTCGTCCTCGACGATCACAATGCGTGCCACGGCCTCACGCTAACGGCAGCGAGGGGGCGGCGTCCGGGCGGCAGGTCGTGTGTTTCACGAGAGCTCGGCCGGTTCCAGCAGCTTGTGGAGGTCGTGCATCGCTTCCAGCGCACACACCACGGTGGCGGCCATCAGCAGCGCGGCCGCCCACACCCATCCCGGGTGGTTGCGCGGGGGCGGGGCCAGCAGGGCCGCCACCCGGCGCGGCACCGGGCCGACGGCCGGCTCGCGGCCGCGCCCGAGCAGGCCGAGCGCCGCGGCGGGGATCCGCCGGTGTCCGGTGCGCTTGGCGGCGATGGCCGCCTTGCCCACGGCGCGGGCCACCGGACGGCGGTCCCGGCACACGGTGGCGGCGTGTTCGTCGGCCCACCGCTCCACGGTGAAGGAGACCGCGGTGGCCGGCGGCCGCAGCAGAGGGTTCGCCGCGGCCGACGTCTGGACGGCCGCGGTGAACAGATAGTGATGGCCCCGCAGATGAGCCCGCTCGTGGGCGAGCAGCGCCTCGCGCTCGGCCGGATCGAGGGCCGCGAGCATACCGGTGGAGACGACGACGCGTCCGGGCAGGCCCGGCATCGCGTAGGCGTCGGCGTAGGCGTCCTCGGTCACGACCACCGACGCGTCGCCCGGGAAGCAGGCCGCGTCCAGCACCGCCTTCCACCATGCCCGTACCCGCCGCACGGTGAAGATCCGGTAGCGGTGCGCCGCGTCGACGATCACGTCAGAGAAGATCAAGAAAGCTCAGTCTCCGGAGATCGACACCATGACGACCTGGCTGACGTCCTGGGGCGAGAAGGTCCCCGCCAAGGAGATGGCCGGCAACATCGTCACTTCCCGGACCGCCGAGATCGCCGAGATGCGCGAGATGCCCGGCACCAGCAGCTCGTGACCCGGTCGAGGCGGCGTCGCAGCACCGCCCCGACCGTCAAACGGGCTGTCAGCCGACGCTCAGGGTCAGCGCGGCGGTGTGGAGCTTGCCACCGGTCTGGAACTGCAGGAACAGCCGCCAGTTGCCGGACTTGGGCAACATGGCCTGGAAGGCGAGGTCCGGCCCGCCCTTGTCACCGTTCACCTTGGTCTCCGGGTGGAGGTGGGCAAAGGCCTGGTCGCCCTCGTGGAAGGCCGTCAGGTGGGCGTAGGTCCCCAGGTAAGGCTGGAGGTCGGTGACCGGCTTGCCGTCCTTGCTGACGCTGACGGTCATCGGGTGGGTCATGCCGGCCATGAGGCCACCCTTGACGGTGACGGTGCAGCCGTCGACCTCAGCGCTGGTGGCGGCCTGCGGCAGCGGGGTCTTCCGGGCATCGCCGGGAACGGTGACGGTGCGGCTGAGGACGAAGTCCTTGCCCTTGCCCGCACCGCTGTCCGGGACGAAGGACGCGTACGTCCGCCAGGTGCCCGGCTCCAGGGCCGACAGGCCGGCGGTCCAGGTGCCGTCGTCCGCCATGGTGGGGTGCAGGTGCTGGAAGCCGGTGAGGTCCGAGCGGACGGCGTAGAAGTGCATCTTCTTGGTCTGGTCGTCCGCGAAGGCGGTGACCGGCTTGCCGTCCGGGCCGATGATCTGGAACTTGTACTCGCTGTCCTTGCCCGCCGCCGGCTCCGTGGCGGTGGACGTCAGTTTGTAGCCGTCCTTGGAGTCGGCCAGGCCATCGCCCATGCTGCCGTGGTCCATACCGGGCATCGACGGCGCCGAGGACGACGGCGAGGGCTTGGCGCCGTGGTCCATGCCCGGCATGGACGAGTCGGAGTCCTTCGACGAGCCGCAGGCGGCCAGCGTCACCGCGAGGACGACGGCTGTACCGGCAGCTGCGAGACCGCGGCGACGGGTGAAACGAGGAGTGAACGACATCTGAGAAAAATCCTTTGCGGAGTGCGCATCACGACGGCGCACAGGTGATCAGGGCACGTGGCCCGAAGCCCGTATTACCGGGCGCGGGCGGGGTGCCTGTCAGTTCCGCGCTACGCACACTCTCAGCAGTAGGTCGCGTCCGCTCCCCGGGGGCCCACGCCGCCCGGTCCGGCCTGCGACGCGCCGCCACGGCAGCGCCCAGACGGCGAGACCTCCGAAGACCGCTGCTGCCAGAAGCCAAATCGTCGGCAGCGGGATCCGGTCGCGAACGGGTGTCGCGACGCACTGGGTCCCGTGTTCGCCGGCCATCGCCTGGGAGGCGGCGTGCGCCGGTGCGGGAAGGGCTGCGGAAGCGGCTTCGGCAGTAGTCGCATGCTCACCGTGAGCAGACTGCTCACCGGGCATCGAGGCGGAGGCCGGCATGGCCTCGTGGCAGCCGGAAGCAGCGGTGGCCGGGGTGCCGTGCATGAGGAAGACCCCGAGCAGCACAGCGCACACCGCGAGCAGACGGGCCAGAGCCCGCCCGTGCGACCGTGCGACGCCCACGCATACTCCTTGGGGTCGGTTCCGGACCCGGCGGGAACGGAATCTCTTCCGACGATACCCCCGCCCGGTACCCCTGCGGCAGCTTTGTCGCCGGAAAGTGACCTCGCCCACCGCAAGGACCGCATCCGGCCAAGTTGTCTCCGTTGTCTCCGGGGCACCGAGCCGGACCGAGTCATCCGGCCAGCGGGTCGTCGCAGAGTACGCCGGAACCGGCCGCCCTGGCTCAGTAGCGATGAGTCGCCCACCGTATAAGCGAAGACGAATCGTTCAACGTCCGGGAAACGCCGGTCTTGAAGCGCGACTTACGGCAATGCCGCTACGATCACGGCATGGTCACGGCCCGGCCCGCCACGCGTGCGCTGTGTTCCCGCTCGCACCGAGTGGGTCTGCGGCGTTTGTTGTGGTTGGCGGCGCTTCTTCTGGGGCTGCTGTACTCCCATGGGATCAGCGCCGAAGCCGTCGAAGGCCATATCTCACCTCTCTCAGTTGTTCCCGCAGTCCACGCTCCGCCGGCTTCGGCAACCCAGCCGGCTTGGGCAATCCACCGGACAGCGGTGCAGCACGCCGTCGACGACGGCACCACGGGCAACGGCCTCTGCGGCAGTCACGGTCACGACGGCCACGAAGCGGGGCACGCGGCACACAGCTGCCTGGCCGGTCAGCCCAATCATGGTGTGGCGCTCCCGCTGCCGTGCGCGTCTTCTTCGGGTGCGCCACCGGCGCCGTACGCGGCCGTGGCTCCGGCGATCACGACGGCCGACGCCCTTTTCGTCTCTCCCCCGCCAACCGGCGGGGCCACGATTCTGCGGATCTAGATCCGGGCGCCCCTCTCCGCCGGCCGTTTCCCGGGCCGTCGGCTCCCTTCCTTCGCCGACGGGTCTCCAGGCACCGGCTTGTCCTCGGCACCGCTGACTGATTCCCCCACGCCCCTGCAGTATCAGGTGCGTCCCCTCACCGGTGCCTGCCCGTAGCCCTGTCTGAACCTGCCTGCGGCACACCCGGCGTCGTGACACGTCGATAGCCGCTCGGAGAATCATGCGGTTACCGCGAGAGGTGCGGTCGGCACCGGCGTGCCGACCAGTCCTGCCCACACCCACCGTCCACCCGGGCCGAACCGGGACAGCCGGCGCAAGCCTGCGGCGCACGCGCCTGCTGGCCGTGCTCTCCCTCCTTGCCCTGCTGAGCGCATTGGTCTGCCCGGTTCCCTCGGCGGCGCAGTTGCCGGGCTCTGCACTCACCTCACAGCAGCAACCCCACGCATCCGGGGAGAAAGCGGCACCCCACACTCCCTCGTCCCATGACTGCGCCCCCAAGGTGGCGGCCGCCCGGGCAAGCCACACCTGCCGCTCGTCACTGGGACTGCCACAAGCCCCGTTCCCCGCCTCCACCGCGGGCAAGGTGGGTCCGCTGGTCCCGAGGCGGATGTCCCACGGGCCATGCATGCCACGCACGGGCAGATCCCTGCTTGCCACCGTCTGCCGCTGGCTGATCTAGAGATCCGCCGCCGCGGCCGAGCACACCCGGCCGCGGCGTATCCCGCCGCGCTGCCCCACGACGAGAGGCCCCGGGCCTCCGTGCGACACAGCGCGAGATGAGCACGTCCCCTGTTACTCATCAAGCGAAAGCGAATCCATGCAACCCGTGACTTCTGCTGTCTCGAACCCCACGGCTTCCCCCCGCGCCCACGACATGTCCTCCCTCGTCGGGAACACGCCCCTACTGCGGGTCTCCGAGCCGCTGGCCCCCGCAGGGCGGGGCTTCTGGGCGAAGCTCGAGGGATTCAACCCCGGAGGCATCAAGGACCGGCCCGGCCTCCACATGGTCGAGCGGGCCCGCGCCCGCGGCGACCTCGAGCCCGGCGGACGGATCATCGAGTCCACCAGCGGCACCCTCGGTCTCGGCCTCGCCCTGGCCGGCATGGTCCACGGCCACCCGGTCACGCTGGTCACCGACCCGGGCCTGGAGCGGTCCATGACCCGGCTCCTGACCGCCTACGGCGCGCAGGTCAACATCGTCTCCGAGCCCCACCCGGCCGGAGGCTGGCAGCAAGCCCGGCGCGACCGCGTCACCCGCCTCCTCGAACGGCACCCCGGCTCCTGGTGCCCCGACCAGTACAACAACCCCGACAACACCACCGCCTACACCCCGCTCGCCCTCGAACTCGCCCACCAGCTCGGGCACATCGACGTCCTGGTGTGCAGCGTCGGCACAGGCGGCCACTCGGCCGGCGTCTCCCGGGTCCTGCGCCAGCTCTTCCCCGGGCTCCGGCTCGTCGGCGTGGACACCATAGGTTCGACGATCTTCGGGCAGCCCGCCCGGCCCCGTCTGATGCGCGGGCTCGGCTCCAGCATCTACCCCCGCAACGTCGCCTACGACCACTTCAGCGAGGTGCACTGGGTCTCCCCCGCCGAGGCCGTGTGGACCTGCCGGCAACTGGCCGCCTCCCACTACGCGACCGGCGGCTGGAGCGTCGGCGCCGTCGCTCTGGTCGCCGGCTGGCTGGCCCGCACCCTGCCGGCCGACACCAGGATCGCGGCGATCTTCCCCGACGGCCCGCAGCGCTACCTCGGCACGGTCTACGACGACGACTACTGCGCCGCCCACGGACTCCTCGACGCACCACCCGCGCCGGAACCGGAGGTCGTCGGGCGGCTCGACGAAAAGGAGGTCACCCGCTGGACCCGCTGCACCACCGTGGTCGACCCCCTCACCCTGTCCGGCGCCGACACCGGCGAGGAAGCCGGAACGGAGGACGGTCGGTGAAGAGCACCATCGCGCAAGCACGCTCCTACCCCGCCAGCGTCCAGTTGCTGATGGTGAACCAGTTCACCATCAACCTGGGCTTCTACATGCTCATGCCCTATCTGGCGGCGCACCTGGCCGGCACCCTCGGGCTGGCCGGATGGCTGGTCGGACTGGTCCTGGGTGTGCGCAACTTCAGCCAGCAGGGCATGTTCCTGGTCGGTGGAGCCCTCGCCGACCGCTTCGGCTACAAGCCGCTCATCGTCGCCGGCTGCATCCTGCGCACCGCCGGCTTCGCGGCGCTCGGGCTGGTGGACTCCCTGTCCGCCCTGCTGGCCGCCTCCGCCGCCACCGGCCTGGCCGGCGCCCTGTTCAACCCGGCCGTGCGGGCGTACCTGGCCACCGACGCCGGTGACCGCCGAGTGGAGGCGTTCGCCCTCTTCAACGTCTTCTACCAGGCGGGCATCCTCATGGGCCCCCTGGCCGGCATGGTCCTCACCGGCGTCGACTTCCGCGTCACCTGCCTGGTCGCCGCCGGGATCTTCGCGCTACTGAGCGTCGTACAGATCCGCGCCCTGCCGGCCCGGAGGGGCGAGGCCACCCAGGAGCCGGACGAACAGCACGGTCTACGGACCCAGTGGCGGGGCATTCTCGCCAACCGGCCCTTCCTGCTCTTCTCCGCGGCCATGATCGGCTCGTACGTGCTGTCCTTCCAGGTGTACCTCGCCCTGCCCCTGGAGGTACGGCGCCTGGGCGGTGACGGCACCTTCGGCACCGCCGCCGTGGCAGCTCTCTTCGCCGTCTCGGGCCTGAGCACCATCGCGTTCCAGACCAGGGTCACCGCCTGGTGCGAGGCCCGCGTGGCGCCCGGCCGGGCGCTCGGCTGGGGCCTGGTGACCATGGGGGCGGCCTTCCTGCCGCTGCTCCTGGCCACCGCCGCACCCGTACCGCACGACGGCCCGGGCCTGTGGCTGCTCGCGGCAGTACCGCCCGCGCTCGCGGCGCTGCTGCTGGCACTGGGCACGATGATCGCCTACCCCTTCGAGATGGACACCATCGTCCGCCTCTCCGGCAACCGCCTCGTCGCCACTCACTACGGGCTCTACAACACCATCTGCGGAATCGGCATCACCCTCGGCAACCTTCTCACCGGCGCCGCACTCGACGCCGCCCGCGCCGCGGGCATCCCGGCCTTGCCGTGGGCCGCGCTGCTCGCCCTGGGGCTGGCGTGTGGCGCTGCCGTGTACGGCCTGCATCGCACCGGCCGCCTCGACTCCCCACAGTCACGGACACATCCCGAACCGCGCAACGCGAAGGCGACAACCACCTGACGCACGTCACACCGTCACCGGGGAGGGGTGCCGACCACCAGGCCCGCCGCCCCTCCTCGGGGCACACCCCTTTCCGTCAAGCTGCTCAGCGGTAATGCGCGGACGAAGCCGGCGAAGGGCGGACGCATGCGGATGTGGACCTGGCGCCACTGGTCGGTGGCGGCCGTCGTGACGACTCTCGCCGGGCTGGTGATCGGCGTCCCGACCGGGATCGTGCCCACGCCGCTCTGCACACGGACGAATCCGGTGCTGTGGTGGAACCACCCGGTCTGGGTGGTCAGCTCCGCGCTCGACGGATTGCTGGTCGCCACGTGCATCCGGGCCCGGTCCGGACGAAGCGCGGCCGAGACCGGCACGGCACGGCCCAGGACCGCGCGAGCCGTGGTCGCCGGGGCGCTCTCCGCCTTCGCGGTGGGCTGCCCCCGGCGTGCGAGCCCGCTCATCATGGTGCGGGCTCACGCTGCTGGTCGTCAGTGGTGGTGGCCGGTGTCCTCGTGGGCCGGCGGCTCGCTGCTTCCGGACGGCGCGGCCCCGGGATCGCAGTCATGGTCACCGCCGAGCCGCACGGCCGGTTAGTCGGAGGTCGCGGGAACCGACTTCACGTCGGCGGTCCACTTCTCCTCGATCCGGGCGACCTTCCAGATCACCAGGGCGAGGACCCACGTGGCGAAGAACAGCCCGACGATGACGAAGCCGACGGTGTTGAGGTCGAGGCCGCCGATCCAGTCCCAGAAGGGGCCGTGCAGGCCGAGCCTGTCGGCGAGGAGTCCGAGCAGTTCGATCGTGCCGATGACCAGGGCTACAGCGACGGACAGGCCGGTGATCGTGAGGTTGTAGTAGACCTTGCGGACCGGCTTGGAGAAGGCCCAGCCGTAGGCGAAGTTCATGAACGAGCCGTCGATGGTGTCCAGCAGCGACATCCCCGCCGCGAAGAGGACGGGCAGGCAGAGGATCGCGTACCAGGGCAGGCCGGAGGCGGCGCCGGAGCCGGCCAGGACGAGCAGGGCGATCTCGGTGGCGGTGTCGAAGCCGAGGCCGAAGAGCAGGCCCAGCGGGTACATCTGCCAGGGCTTGGTGATCGACTTCATCACCCGGCCCAGCAGCCGGTTCATGAAGCCCCGGTTGTTGAGCTGCTCCTCCAGCTCCGCCTCGTCGAAGTGGCCGGAGCGCATGCGCCGGAAGACCTTCCAGATGCCCGCGAGGATCACGACGTTGACGATCGCGATGGCGTAGAGGAAGACACCGGAGACGGTGGTGCCGATCCAGCCGGTGATCTCATGGAGCTGCGAGTTGTCGTCCTCCACCGGTCCTGCCAGGGCCTTGACGCCGAGGGAGAGGAGCAGGGCCAGGGCGAAGACGATGCTGGAGTGGCCGAGCGAGAACCAGAAGCCGACCGAGAGCGGCCGCTTGCCCTCGTGCATCAACTTGCGGGTGGTGTTGTCGATCGCGGCGATGTGATCGGCGTCGAAGGCATGCCGCATGCCGAGCGTGTACGCGGTGACACCGATGCCGATACCGAAGGACTTCGTGCCGACGCTGTAGTGCTCGGGGGCGACGATGGCGACCAGCGTGAACCAGCCCACGATGTGGAGGGCCAGGATGAACGCGGCCATACCGCCCATGCGGCGCCACTCGGCCCGGGTCATCACTCCCGATATTCGCTGCCACCGCGTGAGACGTGTGTCCTGGGCGGTGGAGACGGTGGTGACCATGGCGGCCCCTTCCTGCGGTGCGCAAACGACGGCACACCGTAGGCGCGCCGCACTCGTAGCTGCAACTCGTACGCAGCAGTGTCCGGGTGCACAACCGCTTGAGCGGGCGCACGCGCCACTCGCCACTCCCATGGCAGCGACCGTGCGCAGCCCACAGACCTTTGCGCCGTGCCACACGCCGCTGCACCCCCCTTACGGAATACCCCTGGGGGGTATATGGTTCTGGTCAGCAGGAGACGCCGGGCACCTTCCCGGCCGCCTCTCGCACAAGACACCGCGCACACCCCGCGCACCACGTGCGCCCACGACCTCAAGGACCAGCCATGACCTCCCCGACGAACTCCGGCTCCTGCTGCACCCCCGGCGGCACCTGCGGCACCTCCACGGCCACAGACGTCCAGGTCGGCACCGCCACCGCCATCACCACGGTCTACAAGGTGACCGGCATGACCTGCGGCCACTGCGAGGGATCGATCTCGCAGGAGGTCTCCGCCCTGGCCGGCGTGACCTCCGTCAAGGCCGTGGCCGCCACCGGGCTGGTGACCGTCACCTCCACCGGCCCGCTGGACGACGAGGCCGTCCGCGCCGCCGTGGACGAGGCGGGCTACGAGCTCGCCGGCCGCGCCTGAGACACCCCGGATACCCGGGACTCCCCCCGGATACCCCCTCCCCGTACACAGTTCCCGGTACCCGCCGGTTCGTGCCGCTCCACTGATATGGACGCCCGCAGCTCCGGCCCTCCTCCAGGAGACTCCGAATGACCAGCACCGCTCTCGAGAAGACCCCGGCACCCGCCGCGGCCGCCTCCGAAGTCGAACTCTCCATCGGCGGCATGACCTGCGCGTCCTGCGCGGCACGCATCGAGAAGAAGCTCAACCGCATGGACGGCGTCACGGCGACGGTCAACTTCGCCACCGAGAAGGCCAAGGTCACCTACAGGCCGGGGACCGGGATAGCCGACCTCATCGCCACCGTGGAGAAGACCGGCTACACGGCGCAGGAGCCGCCGAAGCCGGTGACGGAGACGGGGACGGGGACGGAGACGGTCCAGCCGGAAGCCGCCGAGGCGGGTGACGGCGGGGAGACCGGGGCCCTGCGGCAGCGGCTGGCGGTGTCGCTCGTCCTCGCGGTGCCGGTCGTGCTGATGGCCATGGTCCCGGCCCTGCAGTTCGACAACTGGCAGTGGCTGTCCCTGACCCTGGCCGCGCCGGTGGTGGTGTGGGGCGCGCTGCCCTTCCACAAGGCGGCGTGGACCAACGCCCGGCACGGCGCCGCCACCATGGACACGCTCGTGTCGATCGGCACGCTCGCCGCGCTCGGCTGGTCGCTGTGGGCGCTGTTCTTCGGCCACGCCGGCATGCCGGGCATGCGGCACGGCTTCGACTTCTCGGTCTCGCGGGCGGACGGCTCGTCCTCCATCTACCTGGAGGCCGCCGCCGGCGTCACCGCCTTCATCCTGGCCGGGCGCTATCTGGAGGCGAAGTCCAAGCGCAAGGCCGGCGCGGCCCTGCGGGCGCTGCTGGAGCTGGGCGCCAAGGACGTGGCCGTCCTGCGCGACGGGCGCGAAGTCCGCGTTCCCGTAGCGGAACTGGCGGCCGGCGACCTGTTCGTCGTACGCCCCGGGGAGAAGATCGCCACCGACGGCACGGTCACCGAGGGCGGCTCCGCCGTCGACGCCTCCATGCTGACCGGCGAGTCCGTGCCCATGGACGTCACCGTGGGCGACGCCGTCACCGGCGCCACCGTCAACGTCTCCGGCCGCCTGGTCGTCCGGGCCACCCGCGTCGGCGCCGACACCCAGCTGTCCCGCATGGCCAGGCTCGTGGAGGACGCCCAGAACGGCAAGGCCGCCGTCCAGCGCCTGGCCGACCGCATCTCCGGGATCTTCGTCCCCGTCGTCCTGCTGATCGCCCTCGGCACCCTGCTCACCTGGCTGTCCGTGACCGGCGACGCCACCGCCGCGTTCACCGCCGCCGTCGCCGTGCTCATCATCGCCTGCCCCTGCGCCCTGGGCCTGGCCACCCCGACCGCCCTCATGGTCGGCACCGGCCGCGGCGCCCAGCTCGGCATCCTCATCAAGGGCCCCGAGGTCCTGGAGTCCACGCGCCGCGTCGACACCGTCGTCCTGGACAAGACCGGCACCGTCACCACCGGCCGCATGGCCCTGCACGAGGTCATCACCGCCCCCGGCGTCTCCGAGCAGGACCTGCTCCGCCTGGCCGGCGCCCTGGAGCACGCCTCCGAGCACCCCATCGCCCGCGCCATCGCCGACGGCGCCGCCGAGCGCACCGGCACCCTGCCGGCCCCCGAGAGCTTCGAGAACATCGCCGGGCTGGGCGTCCAGGGAGTCGTGGACGGGCACGCGGTGCTGGTCGGCCGCGAGAAGCTGCTCGCCGAGTGGGTCATCGAGCTGCCGGTCGAACTCGCCGCGGCGAAGGCCGCCGCGGAGGCCGAGGGCCGCACCGCCGTGGCCGTCGCCTGGGACGGCGCGGCCCGCGGCGTCCTCACCGTCGCCGACGCCGTCAAGGACACCAGCGCGGCCGCCATCGCCGAACTGCGCCGCCTCGGCCTCACCCCCGTCCTCCTGACCGGTGACAACAAGGCCGTCGCCGAGGCCGTCGCCCGCGAGGTGGGCATCGACGAGGTCATCGCCGAGGTCCTCCCCCAGGACAAGGTCGACGTCGTCAAGCGCCTGCAGGCCGAGGGCCGTTCGGTCGCCATGGTCGGCGACGGCGTCAACGACGCGGCCGCCCTGGCCACCGCCGACCTCGGCCTGGCCATGGGCACCGGCACCGACGCCGCCATCGAGGCCGGCGACCTCACCCTCGTACGGGGCGACCTGCTGGTGGCCGCCGACGCGATCCGGCTCTCCCGCCGCACCCTCGGCACCATCAAGGGCAACCTCTTCTGGGCCTTCGGCTACAACATCGCCGCCCTCCCCCTCGCGGCGGCCGGCATGCTCAACCCGATGATCGCCGGAGCGGCCATGGCCTTCTCCTCCGTCTTCGTCGTCACCAACAGCCTCCGCCTCCGCCGCTTCCGGTAAGGCGTCACGAGTTCCGACTCCGGAAGGAGGCCCGGCTTCTGCCGGGCCTCCTTCCGGCACAAAGCTCTTCTCGTAACCGTGTCGGGTTGCCTGCGTCGGTCTGGTCGTGCAGGTGGTCTCCGCTCAGCGTCGTGAGTTCGTCCAGGTGTTCACCGGGCTTCGCCCGCGGCAGTTCCAGCGCCTGGTGAAGGCTGTCCACCGGACTGGCGGGCAGGCTCTGGATCCTGGCCGGCCCGGTCGTCCGTGGCCGCTGCCCCTGGAGGGCCGGGTACTGCTGGTGGCGATGTACTGCCGCACCAACCTGCCCAGGCCACAGCTCGCCCCGCCCTTCGGGATCTCCACCGCCGCCGGCCGCATCATCTCCCGGCACGGGCCGTTGCCGGCCCCGGCCCCGGCCCCGGCCAAGCGCAGGCCGGGCAGCGGCGACGTACTCATCGTCGATGGCGGCTACCGATGTACACAAAACCCCGAAATCACTCGTGATCTCGGTCCCCAGCGAAACAGGGTCTGATCAGGGGTTTTCCGGATGGCGTGGTCCCCAAGTGGTCCCCGAGCGCCTGACGTCACATCAGAATCGCCCTCGCTCCGAGACATGCAAAACGCCCTCTGGCCTGGGATTTCTCCCAGGCCAGAGGGCGTTTCACCGTGTCGGGACGGCGGGATTTGAACCCACGACCCCTTGACCCCCAGTCAAGTACTAAACCATCAAATCCCGGACAATCAGGGCAAATTACCGTGACAGTTCATTCAGTAACGTCCTGGTTGTCCATTTACGCGCATGACGTGTGGTCCCCAAGTGGTCCCCAGGATCTCCATCACCTCGGCCACCTCCCGCAGTTCAGGGATTTGTCAGCTGGCCACAAGACCAGCGTACGCCGCGCGAGCCCGAGCCGCCGGGCGTCGGCATCGGACGACAGTTTCTGCGGCCAACGGGTTGAACATCGCCGACCACATGACCACGGAGATCACTGACCTGATCGGCCTGCTGGGCAAGGCCCACCACCCGCTGGGCGCGCCGATCGCGCAGACGGCTATCGAGGGGCTGCGGCGGTTCGACGAGATCAGGCTGGGCTCGAGTTCTGGCGAACCACCCTGCCTCGGCAAGAGCTTCGGACTCAAGGGCCGGCGCAGGATCCGAAGATCGACAATTTGCCGGACTCGGGCTCGGACGGCTGCGAGCAAGCTGTCCCGTCTCCCCATGCGTCCCCACAGTCGTTCGCGGACCCGCAGTAGCTGCCGCCGTGGCGCTACCGTGCTCTCACGGCAGGCTGGTTGTCGATGCCTGCATGTCGGTGGATACGGTGCCCCGAACACGCCCTTGCAGAAAGCGTGTGAGATCCCATCCCGCTTGGGGAGTGAGGCGCTCCTCGCCCTCCGGGCTGATTCCGAGCTGGCAGGCGAGCGCACGGGCATGCAACTGGGTGCTCGCCTGAATGAGCTGCGCGTAGGCGTCGGCGGCATCCCGGGTGCGGCGCCAGGCAGTGGCCACAGTGACGCAGGCGATGACGAGCCCCGGCCACCAGATCACCGCGAGCGAGAGGTAGAGCAGCGACCAGCCGACCAGGGTGGTGGCACGCGTCAGGGCCTCACGGGCCGCGTTGATCTCGGTGCGTTCGACTTCGGGCAGGGTGAACCACAGCGATGGCCAGACGACTCCGAGATCGAGCCGGTAGATCTCGTCGAGACGGACCGTGACGGCATGAATGCGGTCACCGGTCCACGTGGGGCGTTGGGGTTCGAACTCGGAGATCCGAGTGATCCGTTGGTACGCGGCATCGAGGAGGGCGTCTCGTCGGAGCGGTACCTGGTCGGCCGTACCAGCGTGCGGATCGGACCGGGCGGCCAGGACTGTGCGGCGTGCAGCGGCGTTCCATTCCCGCGCATAGGCGGCCCGTTCGCGTTCCCACCTACGGCGCCGCCTGTCGACGCAGCTCCGAGCGAGCTGCCGCCACGGGGGCGGCCATGAATCCCACCGGCTCGCCAGCACGACGTACTCGCACCCCGAGCCAAGGGCTTGGGCGACAAGCCCGGCCGCAGCGGAGGCAAGTAGAAGGGCCACCATGGCCACGGCCAGACCGGGAAGGCCAGCTAGCTTGACAGCGGTCGCCCAGTGCTTCACCTGGCGCACTAGTAGAGCAAGGTTAAGGGCATGACCGTGACCGAGCATCCGGGCGGCCGCGACGGCCGACACGAACAGCACGCCGGGAAGGACCAGCAGGGACAGCCAGCGTTCCGCCAACTTACCGCTGAGCGTCGCCAACAGGCCGCCCATGTCAGAGCAGCGTCTGGCGCAGCGCCAGACCGTCGATGGCGCAGCTCGGAGCGGGAGCGACCGGATCGGGCCGGTCATACCGGCTGCAACGTCCGGTCGGACAGATCAGGAGAGTATCTCTTGGCCGGGAGGCCACAACACCGGCGAGCCGCAGACCACTTGCCGCGGATCGGTTGCGGCCATGCACACCCAGGGCATCACCTGCCGCCTGCAGAGCCACGTGGAGGTCGTTCAGGGCAGTGGCGACGCCCTCGCCGGCGCGCACAGCCTCCAGGAGGCGGTCCAGCGGTTCGGTGGCAGGTTCCAGTGCTTCGCGGATCTCCGCTGCATCCCCGCAAACGTATGCAACCGCGTCCGCGAGCTCATCGTCTGGCCTGTCGACCATCTGCCCTCCCAGGAGTCATTGGACCCGCTTGCGTGGCGCCTGCAGTAGTAGTTGACGCGTGGAGCTGGCCCGGGAGGACGATATCGTAAGAGTGCTGGTCATCATGCCGGTACGCATGGACGGCGTTAGCAACGGCGCGTGACAGCATGCTCTCTGATTGCATATCAGTTGCAACCTTTGCTGGGAGAGCCGGGAGCCGCCTTGTACCAGGAACACCTGAACACTGCGATGAAGCAGCTGAGTTCGACCCGCTTGGCCGGTGATCCCAAAGTCGCACTTGGGCCCGAGGTCCTCGCCAACGCGCAACTACTCAAGCAGAGCCTGCAGAAGGGCGAGGGCGGCGTCGAGGGGTGGCTGGTGCTGGGATGGGTGCACTTCTATCGCATCAGGGCTCAGGAGCCTGGGACGAGTCAAAATGACTGGATCGCTGCTGTCGAAGCGTTCACTCCCTGCTTCATCGCTGGCGTAGATCCCCTACCCGAGGTTTTGCTCCCCACTATTGTCGACAATGCCGTGATCAGCGCGACCTCGATTCTCAAGAAAGTCGACCGATCCGAGGTTCGCGCAGTTGTCCGGCTGTGGCACCGCATCGTTGCAGCCACTGCACCTGATGACCCCATACGAGCCTGGCGCCTGTCAGATCTGAGTATCGCCCTGCAGCGGCAGTTCGACCTGCTCGGTGACCCAGCGGATCAGGATACCGCCGTCGCTTTCGCCGAGGCAGCGGTGAAGATCATTCCAGTGGATCACTCCCCGCCCGCGGAGATTCTGTTCAACGCGGGCTCTCTCGCGTGGAGCAGGTTCGGAGTCACTCAGAAGCCTGCTGATCTCGATAAGGCCCTTGACTACATGCAGCGGGCGGTGGCCACAGGTCTTCCTGACTCACCGCTCCGGGGAGGGGCCCTGATCACGCTCGCGGTGGCTCTGCAGGAACGCTTCCAACGCCGCACCGATCCATCCGATCTCGACGAAGCGATTGCTGTCTTCAGACGAGCAGTTGCGGCTCTCCCGGCGGGAGAGCCGCAGCACTGCACGGCGCTGGCGCTACTGAGCCAGGCACTGCTCACCCGATTCAGATCTGTCGGCGCGTCAGCAGATCTGAGGGAATCCCTCGGCACTGCTCGGCAAGGCGTTGACCAAGCCATCCGCGAAGACACCCTCGCTCCGACCCTCTCGGCGAACCTCGGTGAAGTGCTGCTGATCGCCTTCGGACACAGCGGGAACCTGGAGGACCTGGACGAGGCCATCCACAGACATCGGCAGGCGATGGAACTCGCCGAGCCGGAAGACCCGGCATTTGCCGGACTTCTGTCAAACCTCGGAACTGCTCATCGGATCAGGTTCGAGCAATCCGGGAATGCGGAGGATCTGGCTGAGGCCGTCCTGCTGAATCGGCGTGCGGCCGACCGTGCGCCAGCCGACTCCCAGTTGCTGCGCGGGGTTCTCGGCAACCTCGGACACGCCCTGCAGACCCGTTTCGAAGCCGGCGGTGCGGTACAGGACATCGACGATGCCGTCGACGCCCTCGGGAAAGCCCTGGCGGTCACTCCGAGCGGGCACTCCGAGCGACCAGAGGCGCTGTCCAACTACGGCGGTGCGTTGCAGGCGCGGTTCCGGCTGACGGCGGTGTCCGCCGACCTGGAGCTTGGCATCGAAGCCCTGCAAGAGGCGGTCGAGCTCGCGCCAGACCGTCATGTCGAGCGCGCGAACCACCTGTCCAATCTCGGCATCGCATTGAGCACCCGATTCCGATCCGTTGGAGAAGTCGCGGATCTGGAAGCTGCGATCGCTTTCGGGGAGCAGGCAGTCGAGGCGGCACCGGAGAACCACCCGGGCCTGCCGGGGTACCTGTCCAACGTGGCCCTTGCCCTGGCCGAGAGATTCAGGCGATCCGGCACAACGGCGGACCTGAACGCCGCGATCTCGTACGGAGAACAGGCTGTCGCGGCCACTCAGCCGGACCACCCGGACCGCCCCAGGTACCTCTCCAATCTCGCGGGAGCCCTGCAGACGCGATTCTGGCGTACCGGCGCGGAAGCAGACTTGGAGGCAGCGGTTCAGGCGAACGCCGAGGCCGCGCATCGTGCGGCGGTCGACCATCCCGATCGTGGGTTGCTTCTGTCCAACCATGCAATGTCCTTGGAAGCCAGGTACGAGCTCACCGGCGACTTGCAGGACCTGGATGACGCCATCGAGCTGCTCGGCCAAGCTGCGGATGTCACGCCGGTCGGCCGCCCTGACCGCGCAGGGTTCATCTCCAACCTGGGCGGCGCACTGCGCTCGAGGTTCACGGCCACCGGTGATCTCCGTGACCTTGAGTCCGCGATCGAAGCCGGCCAGCAGGCGGTGGCAGCCAGTCCGGCGGACCAGCCCTTCCGGACGGTTGTGCTGGCAAACCTCGGGATGTCCCTGGACGCCCGGTTCCGAGCGACCGGCTACGGTAAGGAGGAAACAGTCAACGCCTTCGAGGCGGCGCTAAAGCTCACCTCCGGTGCGCCGTCCACTCGGATCCGCGCGGCGAGATCAGCCACGGCGCTGCTCGCCGAGTCGGAACCTGCCCGGGGCGCCGAATTGCTCGCTACCGCAGTCGAGCTGTTGCCAACCGTCGCAGAACGGTGGCTCAGGCGAAGCGACCAGCAGCACGAGCTCAGTGAACTGTCCGGGCTCGCCGGTGATGCCGCAGCGCTGCTACTGGGCGGCTCCGACTCGGAACCGCCTGCCCTTCCGGTGCTCGAGCGCGCACTGGTCGTACTGGAATCGGGGCGTGCGGTCTTGCTGGGCCAAGCGCTTGAGAACAGGACAGACCTGACAGCCCTTCGGCAAACCCACCCGCGCCTGGCTGATCGGTTTGTCCAGCTGACCGACGTGCTCGACTCCGATGTTCCTGCGCCGCCGACTGTGGCCGTCCAGGCTTCCACGCGCGCCAGCGCGCTGGGAGCATCGCAGCCACTCGGCAGACATCGGGCGGCCTTGGACCTTGCCGAGCTGATCGACCAGGTGCGCTCGTTGGACGGTTTCGCGGGCTTCCTTCGCCAACCGGTCGCCGAGGACCTGATCAAGGAAGCTCGATTGGGTCCCGTGGTACTTTTCAACGTCAGCAGGTACGGCAGCGATGCCATTGCGGTGACGGAGAACGGCGTCAGCAGGATCCACCTCAGAGGACTTGACACCGAGTCACTCACCACTCAGATCAACGTCTTTTACACTGCTCTTGCCACGGCCAGCGACCCGCAGGCTGCCCGGGCCGAGAGGATCCACGCGCAACGTGATGTGTCGGCGGTCCTGGAGTGGCTCTGGGACGTCGTCGCTGAACCGGTTCTCATGAGCCTCGGCCTGGATTCCCTGCCATCACCCGATTCGCCGACGCCGCGCGTCTGGTGGCTTCCCGGTGGGATTCTCGGACTCCTGCCCCTCCATGCCGCCGGGTACCACCAAGACCAGCAGGACAGCCGCACCGTGCTGGACCGCGTGATCTCCTCGTACGCGCCGAGCATACGTTCTCTGCAGTATGCGCGGAGAGCCGTGCGAGCGGTTCCGACCGTCGAGCGTCGATCACTGGTCGTGGCCATGCCTGTCACACCCGGCCTACCGAACGGCGCCCCACTGAGTAAAGCTGCGGCCGAGGCTGACTGGGTGGGCACTCGTCTGCCCTCCCCGCAGACCTATATCGCCGCCGCACTTCCAGACGGCCGGGCCGACGCTGATGACCCGACGAAGGACAAGATCCTCGTCGCGCTGGAGGAGAGCGCCATCGTCCATTTTGCCTGTCACGGGATCACCGACCGGACAGACCCGTCACGGAGCCGGCTCTTGCTCAGCGACCACCAATCCGCCCCACTGACCCTGGCGAGCCTCGCTCGGATCAACCTCGACTCCGCAGACCTTGCCTATCTCTCGGCCTGCAGCACTGCAGCGAACACCAACACCGACCTCATAGATGAAGCCATCCAACTGACCAGCGCATTCCAGTTGGCGGGCTTCCGGCATGTCATCGGGACACTCTGGGAGATCGATGACGCCGTCGCAGAACAGGCCGCGCAGTCGTTCTACGACATGCTCGGGAACGAGCAAGGCGACCTTGCCATCCCCCGATCCGCTGAGGCCCTCCACCGGACAGTGCACATGCTGCGGGACCAATACCGCGCTGCGCCGTCGCTGTGGGCCGCATACGTCCACTCCGGTGCATGACACTGAAGCCCGCCGCCGATTTCGACCTCGTTCAGGTGGACTTCAGGACTCAGCGCCGAATACCGAAAGCGTCATACGGGGGCGGGAGTTAATCACAGCGCATCGAGCATCGAATGCCGGGTCGCGGTCGTGCCTAAGGGCTGTCCCGTAAGTGATCTTCGATGGTTGGTCACTGGGTCGCTTGCCTGGCAGGTCGCAATGGTCTTGCTGGACGCCTTCCAGGACACGACGATCCGGCTCTGGTCTATGCGTCGTATGAACTCGCGGACGGCAGCTGAGAGGTGGATTGTGGCCGCCGAGCGACAGTGGCAGGAGGAGCGCGGCGCCCAGTGGGAGGTCAACCGTGCGGTCGGCGGTGAGCACCTGGGCCAGTTGGCCTTGCGCTGGATGGATCTCTTCCAGGGTCTTGCCGAATGCGCGTACTGAGTATTGCCCCATGCCCGCGGACAAGGGATCACTCCGCGCTCTCTCGCCGCGCTGTTCAACTGGGCGCTGAAGGAGGTGGACTTCCACCGTCTGGAGCTTGCACATTCTGACCGCAACGAGATCTATTACCGGGTGGCGGAGAGAAGGCCGGTTTCGCATTTGAGGGCGTTCGGCGCATTGCGCTACGGCATGCGGATGGCTGACATGACATGCATCTGCATGCCCGGATTCAAGGGGATGCGCAACCACTATCGGGTAGGGGCTAGGTAGCGCAGGCGGGCGATGCTGTACATGGCGCGGTGTACGCCGTCGCTCTTGAGCCGGCAACCATGAAGAATCTTCGAGGTCTTCATGCTGACCAAGACATGCTCCACTCGGGCCCGGACCTGTTTGTGCGAGCGATTGCGCTCCCGCTTCCAGCCTGGCAGTTCTTCGCCCGGGGAGCGACGGTGCGGCATGATCACCCCGGTCCCTGGATAGCCGCCATCCGCTTTCACGGCCGACCGGCCGACCGCGCTCTTGGTCTCCGATTCCTCCCACGCCTTGCAGTGGTTGAGGTTGCCCGGCAGCGGCAGTCCGGCCACGACGACCAATCGGGTTTCGGAGTCGATAACGACCTGGTGTACCGGTAGTTCTTGGACTGCTCGGCGACCGTGTGATCACGAGTGTGTACAGGGCCCCCTCCACAATCAGCACCATGCCTCTCGTGAACCGGCGCCGAGACGGCAGTGCCAGCAGAGGGCCGATGTGGTCGATGATCCGGTCGGCCGCCGACTTCGAAATTCCGAACAGCAGGACCAGCTGGCACATCGTCAAGTTTGTGCGTCAGGAGGCCGCGACCAACAGAATGCTGCCCTCAAGCAACAGACCCCACGGACGCCCCAGCCGTGGTTCGGCTGCACTCTCACGCTGCACCATGGTCACCAACTTGCCGAAGCAGCGCGGGCTCAGCCCGGTGAACGGGCCTATCCAAGACGGCTCCGATGCCGTGACCACACCAGCCGTGCAAAGATCATCTCACCCATGACCAGCGGTTACGGAACTGACCTCAGAGGAGGACCTTCTTTGCGGGTGGATCGGAAAGATAGGACTCAAATATCGGGATGTTACGGAGGTCCGCCGGAAGGTTCTCGTACCAGGAGAGCCCCTTCGCATTGCAACTGCTACAGAGGAGACCTCGAATGCATTTCCCGCACGACCTACCCTGTTTCGGGCAACAAGAGTGATCATGATCGATGTGCCAAGTCCCAACTTCCCGCAGCCCCTTCACGTTGCAGATTGCACAGGACTGGTTTTGATGGTCAAGCAGTGCCCAGTAATCCTCCTGCGTGAGGTGGAAGCTCCCCTCAATATGGACCCATTTGATACATGAAACACACTGTGGCCGATAACTGTCAGCCGAGGTCTTGCTCTTATAGAACTCCTCGAACGATTTGACCTGCTTGCAGGTGCAGCACTGCTTCAGCCCTTGGTCTCGATACGCAAGGATAGTCGCCATGGGGAGCTTCGCCTTGAATGGCTTGACCACACTCGACGCGAGAGTCTGCAGGTAATGGGTGTCGCACAGGCCTTTGTTCGCGTTGCGGACCTCCCGATCGCAGCCCCAAACGGAGGACCCAGGCATAGCTAGGGGGTGCTGGCTCGACGCCTCACAGCGGAACTTCGAGTACGTTTTGTCACTGCGACGCTTTACCTGTGCAGGCTTGAACTCCCGCATCCCTCGCTTATGTTGCTGGTAGTGCGCGTTACACAGGCCCTTCGCTATGACCTGCCTGTCACACTTCCAGCCGTCTCCAGTGGCCCTGCAGACCTTCACAACCCCACCCGTCCGACCGTCAACTCTGCCAATTTCGTCACCTATTAACATATCAGCCAGTTCACCTTTCGACTCTAAGATGGCAAGGTCTGCGGCATCTGGCTCATCGAGGTAATACTCAGCCGTTACTTAAGGGATTACAGAAGAACAACATGCGGATTTCAGTTCCGGGGACGCTCGTTGTGGCAGGCCTCGGTGACCAGGAAGGAAGCAGCGTCAGCCGTCGCCGTAGACCGTGGCATCCATGACCGCGGTCGGGCGAATCCTGCAGCTTAGCGAGCCACTTACCACATGACGGCGCAGCCGAACCAGACATCGGCATGTTGTTCTTCTGCAGGCCTTTAGGGTTCGGCCCGGTTCCTCAGGTACTCCGTCGCGGCGGGGAGTCCGGCCCGGGCGGCGAGCGCGATGAGCTGGAGCGACTCACGCCCCCTCTTCTGCATCCCGAGGTTCACCCCGAGCCAGTAGGTAGCCTCGATGCTCCCCGCGTTCGCCGCCAGGCGCAGCCAGGGCTCCCCGCCTTCGTAGTCCCTATGGACGACGGACAGGACGAACCCGTACCTCAGCGTCGCCTCGGAATGCTCGGCATACGCGGCCCGGTGCAACCAGTGCTCCGCCTCCTTGAGCTCGTCGAGGGATCTGAGGAGCTCAGCGAGGGCAAAGGCCGCGTCCCAGTCCCCGTTCCGCGCCTCGTTCCTCAACTCCTCGACATCCCGGGCGGTCTCGCGCAGCCGGATCACGGTCTCCAGGAATTCCTCCGCCCCGTCGACGTGCTGGTGAACCGCTTCCCAGAGCCAGCGTTCGGATTCCCGGTACTGCTTCCGTTGTGCCAGCAGTACGCCGAGCGTGTAGAGGGCCTCGCCGTGGCTGTGTTCGGCGGCCGCGCGAAGCCACATTTCCGCTTCCGCGTCCCGCCCCTGGTCGTGCATGAGCTTGCTGAGGTCGTACGCGGCCTCTGCGTTACCGTCGACGGCGGCGCGCTGCCACTGGATCTCGCACTCCTGCAGCCGTCCCTGCTCGCGCAGTAGCAGACCCAGTCCGTACGGGGCGTCCTCGTGCCCGAGATCCGCGGCGCGGTGCAGCAGGCCTTCGGACTCCGCCGGATTCCCTTGTCGGGACCGTAGGAGGGCGATGCAGAACAGGGCGTCCGCATTCCCGGAGTCGGCCAGCGGGCGCCAGATGGATTCGGCGACGTCGTCTTCTCCGAACGCTGCCGCGAGCCTGCCGACGAGGTACAGATGGAAGTCGTGCCGGACGTGCCTGCGGACGATGTCCCAGGTGTCCCGGTGGACAGGCTGCTCGCCCCAGGAGAAGTGCTCCACGAGGTAGTCGAAAGGCTTCCACGCGACGGAGTCGACGCCCACCGGGTTGATCATTCCCGTCGCCCCGTAGTGGACCCGGGTCGCCCAGGTGAACGCCTCTGCGGCCGACTCCGGCCGTGCGCCCGGGATTCTCTCCAAGTAGGTGAGGTGCAGCTCCTCGATGGCGGCGAAGGGAATCTCCAGCAGACCCGCACGGTGCAGGTCGACCGCAGCCCTGACGTAGGCGTGCCCTCGCGGATTTCCACCTGCCCGGCAGGCCCGGTTCATCTCGTCCAGCAGCGCCGGCCCTGCGCCCAGGTACTCGGCGATCCCGTAGTCGCCCCGGTGTCTCAGGGCCTCCTCCAGCCCGGGGTCATCCACCTCCTCGGCGCGGCCCAGCTCGGCTCGGCTCCACATGCGGTCGAGGCGGATCTGCTCGGCCATGTGGAGCACACGCGCGCCGAGGTTGGCCAGGAAGGCGTACGGCGCTTCGAGGGCGGCCCGGCTGGAACTCCGGCGCTAGAAGCGGTCGACCTGCTCGTCCCGCAGGGTCGCGAGCACGACGACCCCTCGGTGAACGAGGCCGGACAGGAGCGCGGGCTCCAGTCCGTCGTCCCGGACGTAGTCCTCGACATCGTCCAACCAGAGCACCCAGCCTTCCGCTGAGGGCAGGTCCAAGCCCGCGAGCGGCCGCAGGTCGGCAGTGCGAGGAGGCGCCCACACTCGGCACCCGGCCAGTTCAGCCCGCATGGCTTCGAAGGCGCAGCGGGTCTTCCCCGCGGTCGAGTCGCCGGTGAGAACCAGGAAGCCGCCGGTGCGTCTGAGCCGGGCGATTAGGGGACGCACGCGGACATCGACATCCCGGGTCACGTAGGGGTGCAGGAGGGGCCGACCTTCCTGCCGGCGGGGGCGATGCACGCCGAAGGCGAGCGGATCCGCCCGTTCCACCGTCGTCCACGTGCCGGGTGGCGGTGGGCTCGCGGGACCGGCGGAGAAGTAGTTGTTCTGCGTCCCCGCGACCTGTGTCGGCCCGTCGATGCGGTTGCCGTGTACATCAAAGGAGGTGCGCTCGTTGTCCATTCCCGTGTCTCAGTCGTGGTTGTTCTGGACACCTTTCAACTGGACCGGGCCGTGGAAGGTGTTGTGGTGGACCTCCAGGTGGTCCCGGTCACGAGCGGCGCCGCCGCTCCGGGCACGCTCGAACTCATCCAGGATGAGCCGTAGTTCGACTGCGGCCGCCGGGTCCTCCGCGAGGAAGAGTCGGAGGCGGTCCCGCCATGCCTGCTCCACCTGGGCCACGCGGTCGAGGTCACCCGTCGCGTCGGCGACGGCCAGCTCGGTCTGCGTGGTGGCTAGGTCCGCCGCGACCACGGCGGCCTGACGATCGTTGCCCCGGCCAATCAGACGCCCGAGCCGCTGCTTGAGTCCGGTCCACGCCTCGGTCGTCCACGCGGTGACCAGTGCCGTGGCAGCCGAGGATGCTAAGGCTGCCATTTCCGGATCCATCTACCCTCCTGGAGCGCATGGTTGGGACAATCACGCTACAGGCAGGAGGAGCGCAACGTGGCGCGAGTGGGCAGAAACCGCGAGCGTTGCCGCGCGGCCGCTCTTGCTGCGGCGCGGCCGTAAGTCCGGGGCGTCGGGCACCGGTGCGGTCGGTGGCCAGCGCCCCGGGTTGTGCTGGGTCCGTCTTGTCGATCAGCTCGGTTCAGGTCGCAGCGTCTGGTGACGGAGCGGTGGCGGGCTGGAGTACACCGAGTCGCCCAAGGGGAGAACGCCCAGGCGGACCGGGCCATCCTCGAGCTCAAGCAGAACGCTCGCCACCACGATCCACAGAGAGCCGACCAGTGAGTTCCTTCGCCCATGCCCAGAGCGACGAGCTACGACAGCGAGACTGACGCCCCGTCATCCGCCACCACTCGGGGACGCGTCTACCGGCGCTGCGGCTACCAGGACCACCTGCACCACGGACCAACGCCGCCATGGACATCTGGCTCGGCGATCTCGCCATAAGGCCATCAGACATCACCTGTCCTGTATGAGTTGCTGGAACTGCGGGCACTCGACGGCGTGCCACTCCCTGATCAGGGTCTCCTCCTCAATGACAACAACTTCGGCGTGCCACGGCAGGCAGTCGTGGCACGCCCAGATCTCATAGGGTTTGCCGTTGTCGTCGAACGCCCGGAGGTCGACGGAGCCAACAGGGGCCCTGTAGGTGACGTCCTGTTGTGGATCGGAGCCTTCAGCCATACGGACAGTATCCAGACCGATGGAGTCGTCTGCGGTCGTGGCGGGCCTGGTGGGTAGCTGGTCAGCTACCTTCGGCGAGGTGCCGCCGTGACGCAATCAGCCGGTTGGTCAGCTCGACCGTGGCGAGGTACCACCAGAAGATCCAGTCGAGGAACGCTTCGTCATAGTCGCCATGCTGGTCGGCTCGGCGATGACGCAGGTCGTAGCGGTTGGCGATCTCGAACAGGGCGCCTTCGTCGGGCTTCCCGACTTCATCCTTGATCAGGGTGCGGCGTTCCTCGAGGATGCCTGCAAGGGTGACGATCGCCGACCTCTTGCTTTCGGCGGACGTGTCGCGGCCGCGGAAGAGCGCTATGGCGTGGCGGATGCGTGTGGCGATGCTGGGTGCGCTGTCGTTGAGCGCCCGGTGCACCAGCTGGCTTCGGGCGTCGTCGGTGAAGGCGACCAGGCGTCCCAGGTCTTCACCTTCCGCGGCCAGCTCGTACTCAATCCTGGCGAAGCGCAGCAGTTCGTTGACCTTGGACCGGTACAGAATGCGGGCCGGGCCGTTGTGGAATTCTGAGTGGTGCCAGCCGCAGCTGGCGTAGGAGTGAAAGCGCCGCAGGCGGGGGCGGCTGACCAGGTCGTGGAAGACCTCGATCAGCCCGTAGAAAGTGTCCTCGTCCCAGGTCTCCGGTGTCAGCGGCCACAGGTTGGGTATGCCAAGGTACTTGTCGATCACCTCGGAGGCGTCGGGCAAGCCATTCGGGGCGTCGACACATTCCTCGCCGAACCTCTCGGCCAGGTAACCGTTGTCCGTGAACTCGTAGATGATCCGCGCGAAGTCGCGGCGGGCGTCTTGCGCGGTGCTGCCGTCATGGGAAAGCTCCCGCCCCTGCCGTTGCGGCCAGTACGGCCGCGGCGCGGCCGCGGGCCGAAGTTCAGATGCGCGGTTGATGAGCTCGGCAAACCAGTCGTACCTATTTGTCACGGCTGGTTTGGTGCCCAAGTCGCTGACGGTGCTCGCCCAGGGATCGGCGCTGTGGTCCGGCGTATCCTCGAAGTCCGTGACGGCGGTTGTGCCGGTCAGCGCCTCAGTCATGAGCCATATCGCACGCTCCTCCCAGGAGTGCCCCCGTGACTTGAGGATGCGTTCGCCCTCGGAAATAAACAGCGATGTTGGCCACAGAAGTTCATAGTTACTCAGGTCCAGACTCACGAAGTCATCATCACCCACCCGCGCCGCTTCTCGGACCCCTCACCAGAAACACTGCGTCGTGTGCGCGAGCAGTCGCCTTCAAATGGTCTGAGTCGCACGTGCCGCATCTGCGGTGAGCGGCATGACGACGCGCCCGACAATGTGACCGTGCCAGTGTGCATGGTCTGCCAGCAAAGGCCGTACTTGTCGCCCCGCCAAGGGATATGCGCAGGTCAGACGCGGCGCGGATGCCGTTGTGGTCGCATGTGGTCGCAGGAACCACCGTCCCGGGTTCGACACTGGGTGTAGCAGTTCAATGCGCAACCTTTGGAAGCGATCACCATGCGCTCTGCCACTACTCGGGGGCGCGTCTACCGGCGCTGCGGCTGCCGGGACGACCTGCACCACCAGCTCGGACCATGCTGTCCAAAGCTACTCGCCGATCCTGATCACGGGACCTGGACGTTCGTCGTTGATCTCCCCTCCCCCGCCCGTCGGCGCACCATCCGGCGAGGCGGGTTCTCTACCCGCGAGGAGGCCACCCAGGCGCTGCGGCGGATGGTCGACAGTGCCGGCGGCTTCCTCGCCGACCCGAACCAGACGGTCGCTGACTATCTGACCGCCTGGCTCCAGGCTAAGGCGATGACCTTGAAGCCGACGACCACGGTCCGCTACCACCACTACGTTGTCGACGACCTCATCCCCGCACTGGGGAAGATCAGGCTCGACGATCTCGGCTACGGCCACATCGCGGCCTTCGTACGAGCACAGTTCGCCGGCGGCCGTGGACCGGTCACCGTCCACCGGATCCTCGCCACCCTGTCGAGTGCGCTGGGCGAGGCGGTGCGGCATCACCGGCTCGACCACAACCCCGCACGACCCACGATCATCCCCCGACCCACCGCCGCCGAACGCCACATCTGGTCCATCGACGAAGCGGTCACCTTCCTGCGGTACTGCCACACCGCCGACCCGCTCATGGCCGACCTCGTCGAAGTCCTCATCGGAACCGGCATCCGTAAAGGGGAAGCGCTCGCTCTGCGCTGGGAGGACGTTCACCTCGACAAGCGTGTCCTCTATATACACACCACACTGTCCGCGATCGACAACAACCGCCTCGTGATCACCACGCCCAAGACCAGGAGCAGCAGGAACTGGGTCGCGATCTCCGGCCGCGTCGCCGCCGCCCTGCAGCGCCGCAGACGCGAGCTGTGTCCGTCAACCGCAGAGGGCCTCGAGGGCAATTTTGTCTTCCACCGAGCCGACGGTCAGCCACTCCATCCGGAATACGCCCTCAACCGGTTCCACCTGCTCAGCCGCGAGGCCGGCGTCTCCCGCACCACGATTCATGATCTACGGCACCTGTCGGCCACGATCTCGATCAACGCCGGTGTCCCGCTCACCGTGGTGTCCAAGACCCTGCGGCACTCCACGCTCTCGACCACGGCAAACGTCTACAGCCATCTGACCGCCCAGGCAGCCCGCGAAGCCGTTGATGTAATCGACAAAACCCTCACCCGAGCCGACCAGCCACCCCCTCCCCCACGGCCCATCCCGGCACCGCGACCGCCCTGCGACCACATCCCCCAGCTGCACAACCAGATGACCGTCATCAGACAGCCCACCAGCACCAGGAATTACAGCAGCCCAGCCCTGAAGGTCCCCCGAGCCTGCGACCACCTCGCGACCACAAGCCAACGAAACATCAGAAAGGCCGCCCCCGCATCATGCGAGAACGGCCTCCGACCTGCGAAAATCGCTGGTCGGGACGGCGGGATTTGAACCCACGACCCCTTGACCCCAGGCGCGCGTTCGTGTGGTCCCAAACTGGTCCCGGGGATCCTCCAGCCCGACGCACCGCCCGACTTGACCCGCCGCCCCGAAAGGCGACACCCCCAAGGCGAGGTCCAGCCCCCTCCCGCAGCTGCGCTTGCCCTTGCTCTTCACCGGCAGGAGCGCGCGTGGGGCCTGTTATTTCGCTTCTCCGCACATCAGGCGACAGCGTGGATCCATGGTTGGCCGATGTGTGGCGGGATAGGTGGCCGCTCACCATTCGGGTTCTCTCCGGCCACCGCGGAGACCGGCGGGAAAGCGACGTGGGCTCCCGCCCGGGTGGGGGGCAGTTGTCGGTGAGCAGCTGACAGGGCGCGACTTGTCGCGGCTGGAGGACAAGCCGGACTTCTTCCTGGCGTTGCGGATGACCTGAGGTGCGGGGCCCTCGGGCCCTGAATGCGCTGAGGGGCAGGAGCCGTTCGACGGCTCCTGCCCCTCTTTTTCATCGGAATGCAGCAGAGCTACAGCCCTAGCTGCCTACGCGTATCGTCGTCCACTTCGACGGCGTAGAACTGCACCATTTTCGCGGCCTCTCCCCTCGTCCGCTCCCCCATGAACGGAAGCGCCGTCTCAAGAAGGCCGCCCGCATCGAGAAGCGGCTCCAGG
This sequence comes from Streptomyces sp. NPDC037389, assembly GCF_040636475.1. Lineage (NCBI taxonomy): Bacteria > Bacillati > Actinomycetota > Actinomycetes > Kitasatosporales > Streptomycetaceae > Streptomyces > Streptomyces sp. NPDC037389. The sequence continues at coordinate 86,024 of NZ_JBEZUS010000005.1, read as the reverse complement.
CACTGGAAGTGCGCAGCCGACCGGATCCCGTCCTCCGGGCTCTCCATCAACTTCTCCACGAAGGCGAAGCAGCGCGCGACGAGATCGCGATCCGGATCACCCGAGCGCAGCTGAGGCATCAGCAGAGGGTAGGACAGCACATTTCCAAGGAGATTGAAGTAGCCGAGCGCGAAGTCGTCGTCACGAACCGCCTCGCGGATGGGCATGTCGGCCTCCTCCTCGATCAGGCTCGCCGCCTCGGGCACGAAGTCGACCAGGAGAGCCGGGATTTGAGTGTAGGAAGTGACGATCACAGAGTTACTTCTTCCTTCTAGCACGGACAGCCGGAATTCGATGGCGTGCTGTTTCTCTTCGCTATCCCGAACGGATCGACCAAGTTCTTGATCAGATCCTTCGTCGCTTGCTTGAAACCATGCCGCTGCACGTCTCGCGCATATCCGGGTACTTGAGCCACTCCACCTACGATGCCAAAGGTACGCGCGAACCCGCGCATCTTCGTGGGCTCCCCCACCGGCTCCGGGCGACCACTGTACTTATTGCGCTCGAACCCCTGGCCCGTGACATCCTGCATACCAGCTGATTTGACCACCTTATCCCGGTTCGTCCTCATCTCCTTCTCCAGCTGAGGCTTACTCTTGATTTCCTTTTCCACATTTCCCGTGACATCTCTGGAATTCAACGCCTCCCACAGCTCCTGCGCCTCTCGCTTCGCTGTCGCCAGATCCTCGTCCGAGAGCCGGACCGCGTTTTTTCCCTTCGCTCCTTCACGGGCCGCACGGTCCCCGTCGATCAGATCAGAAAGGCCGGAAAGGACGGCCCACCCCTTCTGTACGTGCCACTGGTCCTTCTCCAGTCCACCGGACACGAGCCTGTGGCCGTTCCGAAGCTCGTACCTGATGGCAGCGCTGGCCTTGCCGTTTCCGTAGACATTTTTGGCATTGTCCCGCGCATAGATGTTGCCCAGGTAGTTGTTGAGCTTCTGATTGGACACATGAGGCCGGACGGCCCGCTGAGCGTGGTAATCGACGTAGACCTCAATAGCCTCGTTGATGACTTCACCGACGTCCGTACCGAAGAACCAGTTGACGAGTGTCGAGCCCCACCACTTCCCGTCCGGGTCGCTGTACAGCAATGGGTTGTTGTTGCCGTAGCTGTACCCGTGCAACTGCTGCGGATCGGTGACGTCCATCAACGGGTCGACGCTGATGAACCGGGCGGTCGCCGGATCGTACTCACGGGCTCCCAGGTGGGTGAGCCCCGTGGCATTGTCCTTCGTGCCGCCGACGAACCCGCGGTCTCCGGGCCATGCCGTGGATGCCGCGCCGCGCTGGGCACCGAAGACGGTCAGCTTGCGGCGGTTCACCGCCTGGGTGGCGGCGTCGACGGCGGTGGTGGCGGTGTCGTGGTGGTCCGAGAAGAGGTAGCTGAGCTTGCCTCCCGCCCGTAGGGCGGTGGTCTCGCCGCTGTGGGTGTAGTACCGCGTCCCGACCTTCGTGGTGCCGTCGGGCTTCAGCAGGAGCTCGTTGCCGTCGGGCAGGTAGAGGGTGCTGCCCTCGGCGTCCTTGCGGATGAGCCGGGCACCGCCCGCGTCGTAGACGTAGCTGGTGGTCCGACCGTTCTCCGTGACCTTGGTGAGATGGCCTTCGGCATCCCAGTCGAGGGCCTGCTCCTTGTCTTCGGTCCGGCGCAGGACGGTGTTGCCCACGGCGTCGTAGACGAAGTCGTCCGAGCGCTCCGGCGTGGTCTGTTCCCCTCGTGTCGTCGTCACGGAGGTCAGGGCCCGGCGCTGCCGTGCGTCCTTGGCCGGGTAGGCGTAGGCCCGCTTCACGTCCTTGGCGACGTCCCCGCCGGCGTCGTGCAGCGTTTCGGTCTGTCGACTGCCTATCGCGTCATAGGCGTAGGAGTGCCAGTACGGGTCGGACCCGCCGACCTTCGGACGGTTGCTGCCTTCCGGCTTGGTCGCGCAGGCGTCGGTCGTGGTCCACGCGTGGGTGATCCGCCGCAGGGAGTCGGTGACGAAGCACTGCGTGTCGGTGACTGCGGCCTCTCCCTGGCCGGTGACGGTGGTCAGGCGGGTCATGTTGCCCGCCGCGTCGTAGGTGTACCGGATGTCGTCCAGGCGCCCGGGGCCTGAGGGGCCGGACTCCTGCTCCGTCGTGGTGTGCGTCAGGTCACCGGTGTGCTCGTCGTACTCCTTGGTCTCCCACAGCCGCTTGCCCTGCGTGCCCATCTCCCTGCGGAGCGGACGGCTGAAGGCGTCGTACTTGGTGTCGGCGACCAGCGTGGCACCGCTCACCGTCGTGCGCAGGGGCAGGTCGTACGGCTTGGAGTCGTCGTAGTTGGTGGTGACGCGCTCCGCGGCGAGTCCCCCGATGGCAGGCTGGCGCACCCATTCGGGGAGTCCGTTATTGGCGTTGTAGCCGCGGGTCCACTCGTAGGTGCCCGCGAGGCCCCCTTCGCTGTCGGGGATGGTGACCTTGTCGGCGGTGGGGTTGTACCAGTCGTCGAAAGCGGTCGTCTCGAAGGTGTACTTCTTGCCGCCGACGATCCGGCTGGCCGACGTCAGCTGGCCCTTGGCGACGGTGTCGTAGACCCATTCGCTCAGGACCGCGCCGTTCTGCCTGAGCTGCGTCTTGCGGCCCAGCACGTCGTACACGGTGGTGAGCGTGGCGTTCTTCGCGTCTGTCAGCGACACGGGCCGGTCCAGGGCGTCGTACGCGGTGGTGCTCAGCCCCTTGTCGGGGTCGTCGGTCTCCACTTCCCGGCCCCGGGCGTCGTAACGGTAGGCCCACGTGCTGCCGGCGGGGTCGGTGACCTTCTCCCGCTGTCCCTTGGCGTTGTACGAGTAGCGCGTGGACTGCGAGGCCGTGCGGTCGTCGTTCGTGTACTGGATCAGTTCCGTCTGACGCCCCAGGGCGTCGCTGACGGTCGTGGTGGCCGTGCCGCCCTTGGGCGGGATCACCGTGGTGCGGTCGCCCTCGTGAATCGTCCGGGTGCGCTTCGTCTCGTCCCCGTACTTCCGGGAGATCGCGTCGGTGAGACGCCCCGCCCCGTCGTACAGGTTCTCCGTGAGGTTCGGCACCTTGGAGTCGTCACTGGTGACCAGAGTGCCGGAGGGGTCGCCGTCGGCGTAGTAGGAACCGTACGACTTCCACTCGAGACCGCGTGTGTCGTAGAAGGTCTCCGAGATGACCCTGCCGGTGCCCGTCGCGGATGCCGTCTGGGTCTGGCGGGAGCGCAGGAGCCCGTCGTAGAGGGCGTAGTCGGTCCGGTAGGAGCCGTTGTGCTCCAGCGTCTTCGAGGTGACGACGGTGGGGCCGTCACGGCGGATCTGGTAGTCGTACTCGAACGTGGGGCTCTTGGGGAAGGCCGACTTGGAGTGTCCGGGCTTCCATACCTTCGTCAGCCGGGCGAGGCCGTCGTATTCGGCTTCGACCCTCTTGCCGTTGGCGTCGGTCTGGGCCGTGATCACGCCGTGTCCGAGCGCGAATTCCGTGCTGGACGTGTGTCCCAGCGCGTTGGTGACGGTGATTTTGGTGGAAGACGCGCCGGTTGCCGGGGTGTACGCGGTGGTGGACTTGTTGTTGAGCGCGTCGGTCACCGTCAGGGCCCGGCCGTACTGGTCGTAGGTGGCCGTGCCGGTCGTGACGAACCCTGTTCCCTTGGCGTCCTGCTCGTCCGTCCGCGTGACGAGCCCCCGGCCCTTGTCCGGCAGTTCGCCCAGCGTGCCCGAGCCGTCGTAGTACGAGCGCTTCTCCGATATGAGGTCGTCGGGGAGGCTCGGTTCCTTGCCGCAGGGCACCGACAGGACGCGCCGCACGGCGACGGCGTTGAGGATGGGGTTCTTGCCGTTACGCGCGTACGTCGTCGTCGCGCACGTCTCGTCGCCCGTCTTCGCCGTGTCGCCGAAGTCAGTCTCCGTCAGGGGCATGCCGTAGTCGTCGAAGGTCCGCTCGGACTTCGTACGCCGCCAGCCGTCACCGACCGCCGTCCGGCCGCTCTCAGCCTGGATCCCGGACACCTGAGCGGTGAGGTCGGGAAGGCCCTCGCGGGCATGGGTGGCGGTCGGTCCCTTGCGCCAGGGCTCGTACACCTTGGCGGACAGCAGCTTGCCGCCGTCGCCGTCGTATGTGGCCGATTCGCGGACCATTCCGGCGAACGCCGGGTGGTCGTCGGTCTTGTTGCCCTCGCTGTCGGCGACCTGGGTGCCGGTCGCGCCCTGGAAGTAGCGGGATTCGGTGAGCGTGCGCCGGTCGGCGCCGGCACCGGCGCGGGTCTGCACCCGGCCATAGCCCCGGTACTCGCTGTAGGCGCGGTGCTCGGGCTTCGTCAGCTCATCCTGGCTCTTCTCCCAGACAGGACCGTCGAGATAGGTGTATTCGATCTGCTTGTCGGGGGCGCCGCCGGTGTTGTCCGACTCGCGGACCTGCGTGACCACATAGGTGTGGAACCAGTCCTTGACCGGCTTGTAGTCCGCGGCCGGGGAGTCCTGGGGCACCCAGTAGACGGGGTGGCAGCGGCGCGCGTTGTGCGCCTCGTCCGGCAGGTCGCCCGCCTTGCACTCCGGTTCCGAGTAGGTGACGCCGATGGTGCCACCGGTCTCCGTCTGCACGGCGGAGACCCGGTACCGCACGAGCGGCGGCACCGCGTCGAGGGCCTTCTCCACGCGGTTGGGCAACTGGATTCCCTTGAAGGTGACGTCCGGCAGCGTCGTTTCCTTGCCGCCGACGTGACCGGTGTGGGAGATCGCCGACAGCCACAGGGCCGGGCTGCTGCCGTCGCCGCTGCTCGGGAACTGGTGCTTGAGCTCCCAGGTGTCGCCCGTCTTGTAGGAGCCGTCGATCAGCGACTCCGTGGTGATCTTCGCGAGACGCTTACGGGTCCAGAAGCTCGGCGAGTACTGTTCCTTGCACTCGTCGCCGGACTTGCAGTACCGGTCGAAGGGCACATCGGGCCAGTACTTGGCGTTGTCCTTGGTGAACTTGTCCTCAGCACACGCGAAGTCCGAGTCGGGCAGGCAGCGTTCCGCCTCAGTGAAGGTCACCCGCGCGGCCGCGGCGTTGGTGCCGTAGATGTTGTCCGCACGCAGGCCGTAGTCGATGCGGTTCAGGTATCCGCCGCGGACGTACTCGGTGACGGTTCCCTTGCCCGTGGTCGAGCTGGCGTTGCGCGCGTAGTGGTTCGTCTCGGCCGTGTAGTAGTACGCCATGGCGTCCGAGCCGGGGGTCACGACGTAGTCGAGGTTCCACCGCCAGGCCTGGCTGCAGGACGAGTCCCCGAAGGCGTCCTTGTGGCACGGCTCGCCCTTGTGGTTGCCGTGCACGGGAACGGTCCAGGTGGAGTGGGTCTCGGTCTTGCCGGAGGACCAGCCGGGAAGACGGTTATAGCCGAAGTAGTACTGGGTCCCGTCCGGAGTGGTCAGGTGCCAGTACTCACCGTCGTTGTCACCGTTGCCCCGGTCGGCGGAGTTCAGGCGCTCGATCTTGGTGCCGTTGTCCTGCCTGAGCTTCCACTCGCCACTCTTGTCGTCCTTGACGAGCTCGGTCGTGGAGCCGTTGAGGGAGAGCACGGCGTTGTCGGTGCCCCAGCAGAGGTCGCCGTTCTTGGCCTTGTTGTTGCCGTCCTTCATGTCGTCGATACACGGCTTGTAGCGCCGTTCCACGAAGCTGTCGGCCATGCTCCAGCCGTCGCCGACCCAGTTGGCCTGGTTGTTGGTGGCCGCAGTACGGCCGTCGACGGCCTGGGACGAGTAGGAGAGGGCGAGCTCCGGCGCGTGACCGCCCGGGACCTCGGGCAGGACGATCGGGTAGCTCCAGCCGAAGCCACCACCGGAACCTCCCGACTGCCAACTACCGGAAGGCGAGAGTGAAGTGGCCTTCCAGTCTCCAGCGGCCCCGGAGGCCCCGGAAGCATCGGCGGTCGCCGCCAGCAGTACGGGGGCGAAGGCCGCGGACCTGGCGACGCGCCGTAGCGGAACGGTCGCCTTCAGCGCGCCCTTCGCGGCGTCGTTGCTCGCCGACGGCAGAGGCGTACCGCGGTGGCACGCGGCGTCCTTGGGGTCCGTCAGCGCGCAGTCGGGCAGCTGCACGAGGGTGAGCCGGGACGCCCAGTCACCGCCGTAGGCGTTCCGGAAGGCCGAGTAGTCCACCTTGACGTCGACGGCGCTGTCGGCCGAGGCCTTGCCCTGGCCTGTCACCTTGAGCAGCACGCCGTCGACACCGGCACGCTCCGCCGCCTTGCGGTCCAGCGTCTCGACGCGCACCGTGCCCAGCCCCGCCTTGTCGGCGGTATGGGAGGACGCGATCTCCACGGGCAGGGAACCGGCCCGTGCCTTCTTCGGACTCGACGCGCCGGCGGCCGACGGGAGCGCGACGGTGACGCCGCCGGCCTTCGGCCACGTCGCGGACGGCGCCTCGTGCCACGCGTTCCGTGCCGCCTGGTCCGGGGTCCGGTCCGGTCTGGCCTTCACCTCCGAGACGGGTACGGGTTTGATCCGCTGGGTCCCTGGAGCCGTTCCCCGGGTCGAAAACGAATCGTAGGAGAGCAGCCCGGCAATGGTCACCGTAGCCGTAAGTGCAGCGGTTATTCGACTTGTCGAATGTCTCGCGGGAGCGCCTTCCGGGCGCCTCCTCGACGAGAACCTCATAAAGGCAGGCATTTGCCAAATCCCCAAGTTGGTTACGTAAAGGTGGCGTGAAACATATCACGCTGTGTGACCATCGACCCCCGCACGGTGGATCGCCTGCGACTACCAGCTGGGCGATTTGACCGATATCACCTCCGATATTTCCGGACATAATGTGCAGATAAATGAAACCTCTGGCCAGCCCATGATCATCTGTGGCATCATTCGTTTTGCCAGTCCTTTGGGTCTGCCTTTACGGTGCCCTCGCAATTCATGGACAAACCGAAGGGCATTTCCCATGCCAACAAGGCTGGGCGCACGCAGAAGAGGCATTCCACGCGCTCTTCTCGCCTGTTCGCTTCTTTTCATCGTCAATGGCATTTCCCTGCCCGGGGCCGCCGCCACGCCGGTGCCCGGTGACGGCAGCACACCAGGTCCTCCCACCACCGCGGTAGCGAAGGCTGACGGAGCCGCACTCAAGGAGGCGGAGAGCAGCGGGAAGCCGGTCGAGGTCATACCCCGGCGGACCGAGACGTCGTCCGTCTTCGCCAACCCCTCGGGCACCTTCACCGAGGAGCGCTACGCCCTCCCTCAGCGGGTGAAGAAGAACCACGCGCTGGTGGACATCGACACCGCGCTGGCCCCGGCCGAGGACGGCCGCATCAGCCCGGCCGCGACCCCGGTGAAGATGTCCTTCTCCCCGGGCGGCGACGGCCCATTGGCCACCATCGAACGCGACGGCCGACGGGTATCGCTGTCCTGGCCGAAGGCGCTGCCGAAGGCGCAGGTCTCCGGCAACACGGTCACCTATCCCGAGGTGCTCCCGGACGTGGACCTGAAGGTGCGGGCGAGCGCGACCGGCTTCGGGCAGCTCCTGGTGGTCAGGTCACCCCGGGCAGCCGCCGATCCGGCGCTCAAGGCCATCCAGTACGGCATGTCCGCCGACGGGGTGAAGGTCTCCGTCGACCAGTACGGCAACCTCACGGGCGTCAACCCGGCCGGGCAGGTGGTCTTCTCGGGGCCGACCCCGAGGATGTGGGACAGCTCCGGACCGGCCCAGAACGCTGATACCGCGCAGCAGGCCGCCCGCAGCGCTCCCCTGGCGCGAACCGCCGCGCTCCCTGCCCCCGCCCCAGCCGATGACGAGTTCCAGCCGGGGCAGGGTGCCAGGACCTCCGAGATGAAGGTGGCGGTGACACCGTCCAACCTCAAGATCACTCCGGACACGGGACTGCTGACGGGCAAGGACACCACCTACCCGGTGTTCATCGACCCGTACGTCGACGGCGCCCGCCAGGCCTGGGCCCTCGTCTACAAGAAGTACGCCAACAGCGCCTTCTACAACGGCGCGGGGTGGATCGACCGCGACGGCACGAAGGGCACGTCCACCGCGCGCATCGGCTACGAGAACGAAACCGACGGGCTAGGCCGCTCCTTCTTCCAGCTCAACACCAAGAACCTCTGGGACACCGACAAGCGGATCATCAAGTCCACGTTCCGGATCAAGAACACATGGTCCTGGTCCTGCGAGGATCGGGAGACCCAGCTGTGGGACACGGGCAGCATCAGTTCCGGCACCACCTGGAACAACCAGCCCAGCTGGACCCGCAAGGTGGCCACCACCAGTGAGACCAAGGGCTGGGCGGGCAGCACCAGTTGCCCTGCGGGCAACCTCGCCTTCGACGTGACGTCGGGAACCAAGGAGGCCGCCGCCTCCCACTGGACCAACTGGACGCTCGGCCTGCGCGCCGCCACGGAGACGTCCGTCTACAGCTGGAAGAAGTTCGACGCCAAGTCCGCGGTACTGTCGACCGAATACACGACCCCGCCCAGCACCCCGACCGATTACGGTACGAGTCCCGCCACCGAATGCCGTGCCAAGCAGACCTCGGTCATCGGCAACAGCGACGTTCAACTGTACGCCAAGATCTCCGACCCGGACGGGGGAACCGTCAAGGCACGGTTCAACATGTGGATCAAGGACGGCGATCCCGCGATCTTCAACCAGACCGTGTCGGTCACCAGCGGCAACGTCGCCCGGGTCACCGTGCCCAAGTCCGTCCTCAAGGACGGCGCCGTCCACCAGTGGCAGGTGCGTGCCGACGACGGCACCGCCGTCTCTCCCTGGGCACCCGCCGAGCCGTGCCGCTTCACCATCGACACCTCGCGCCCCGGCGCCCTGCCCGTCGTCTCCTCCACGGAGTACCCCGACGGAGGCAACGGCTGGCCGGCCGCCACGGGAACGGCCCGTACCCCCGGCTCCTTCACCATCGCTTCCGGGGGAGTCGGCGACGTGACGAAGTACGAGTACTGGAACGACTGGGACACCACCCGCCGTACGGTCTCCGCCGCCTCACCGGGAGGGTCCGTCTCCGTCAAGGTGACCCCCATGTCGGTCGGCGTGCACAAGCTCTACGCCCGCAGTCTCGACAAGGCCGGCAACCCCTCGGACATCCAGATCTACTTCTTCTACGCCAACAGCCCCAAGATCGCCGACAGGCCCGGGGACCTCAACGGCGACGGCAACTCCGACCTGTACGGCATCCGCACCAACGGTGACCTGCGCCTCTACGCCGGAACCGGCAACGGAGGCGTCGGACCGGCGACGGTCGTCAGCAATGAGAACTTCACCGGCGCCCTGATCACCCACCGCGGCGACTGGACCGGTGACGGCTACGAGGATCTCATCTCCGCACGTCCCCAGAGCGACGGCACCAAGAAGCTGTTCGTCCATCCCAACAACGGCCTTGGCTACGCCTGCACGAAGTCCGTCGAGGTCGTCGACGGACAGCCGCAGGGCTGCCCGATGGGGAGCCAGGAGCTCCGCGTGTACGACCCGACCCACAACCACTGGAACAACGCCCAGCAGATCGTGGCCATCGGCGACGTCGATGGCCCCACCGACCTCGACAACGACGGCACGCCCGACATCCCCTCCTTTCCCGACCTGCTGGTCAAGGAAGGCGACCACCTCTGGCTCTACTACGGATCCAGCAGCTGGTACCTCGACGAGACGGACCCCGTCCTCATCGGTGACGGCGGCTGGACCGACTTCGACGTGATCGCCCCCGGAGACGTCACCGGTGACGGGCGCGTCGACCTGGTGACTCGTCGGCGCAGCTCGGGTGAGATCTATGTGTACCCGGGAAGCGGACCGGCCGGTGAGGGTCTGGGTGACGGGAGCACGCGCCAGCAGTTCGGCCAACACTGGACCGCGGCCTACCGCCCCCTGATCGCCTCCGGAGGCGACGCCGACAACGACGGTGTCCCGGACCTCTGGGCTACCACCACCGACAACGCCGCGGGGCTCCTCTTCTACCCGAAGATCACCACTCGCGATCACGGTTCTCCGTTCGCTGTGGGCACGGGCGGCTGGGGCGACTTCACGGCCCTCAGCTGAGCACAGGCGCGCCGGGGCGGGGCACTTCTTCCGGGCGCCCCGCCCCGGCGCGTCCGGCCCGTCTGCCCTGCGCGCGGAACCGCTTGGCCAGCTGCCGGGCAGCGAGCGCGGCGTCCTTGGGCACGGTCACGTTGCACGGAGACCGCCGGTCGGTGCCGGCCACCCCGGTGATCCGGCGGTCGATCGGTGCCGGTGCGCTCGGCGAGCCAGCCGTGGAACTCCGTCCACAGCGCTCAGTCGCGGGCGTAGGAGATCTTCGTCTTGCGTGGGCGCACGGCCTCGATGTGCTCGTCGGTACCCTGCTCGAGCGCGGCGAGCACCGCAGCCGCCGCCGGGTCGTAAGCCTCCACCGCCCCGCCGACGGGCTGGGCAGGGACAAGCTCAGCGTCAACGGCCACCTCGGCGCTGCTCGATGCCGGTGGTCATCACCCCCTCCGTCCCTGGGACAAGCCCGCACGGCGGGCCTGCGCCATCCCGGCCACCCGCCGGCGGCGCTCCTCGGCCGGGATGCCGACGAGACCACAATGCGAGCAGCGGATGAATGGCGCGAACCTCACTGAGCGCCCTCCGTCGGCTCGTCGCCGACGAGCTCGGTAAGGGCCAGGCCGGCGACGTGCTGCTCGGTGCTGAGGCCGAGCAGCTACTCGCCCCATTCCTCGGATGCGGTGTGTACAGCGTGTGCTGGCCCGTAGCCCAGGCGCGCAGCAGCTCGCGAGCGTCAGGGGTGAGGCCGAGGACGGCGCCGGCATCGTTCCAGGTGGCGCCGAGCCAAAGGGCGTCGTGGAGGTACACGCCGCGGCCGTGCTCCGTCTCGCGGTGGATGGCCTCGCGCAGCGCGAGGACGGCGAGGGCGTCGGCCCGCGCCGCCGCGCTGGCGTCCGTCATGGTTCAAGAACAACAGACAAAGCGCTCCTGGACGGACTCCAACACCCAAACGCCGACTGATCACGTTCTGCGAGCAGGTCTCACCATCCCCCGCTCACTGTCCATATTCGGCATCGCCCGCCCCCGGCCGCAGCAGGGGCTTCAGCCACCGGGACGCAGCCCCGCACTTGGGGCCCCGCCAAGGGAGCGAAGCAGGTCAGGAGGGGTGCGGGACCCATTGTGGCCGCGTGTGGTCTCAAGATCGGCCACACCACGATTGACACTGATTGTAGCAGTTCAATGCGCAACCTTTGGAAGCGATCACCATGCGCTCCACCACCTCTCGGGGGCGCGTCTACCGCCGCTGCGGCTGCCAGGACCAGCTACACAAACAGCTCGGATCACGCTGTCCGCGACTCGTAACCGATCCTGATCACGGCACATGGACGTTCGCCGTCGATATCCCTCACTGCGCCCCGGGGCGTCACACCGTCCGTCGTGGCGGCTTCCCTGACCGGGGCACCGCGTCACAGGCCCTGCGGCGCCTGATCGACACCGCTGGTACGGGTCTTCTCGCCGATCCGAACCAGACGGTCGCCGACTACCTGACTGCCTGGCTCCAGGCCAAGGCCATGACCTTGAAGCCGACGACCACGGTCCGCTACCACTCATATGTCGAGGACGATCTCATCCCCGCGCTCGGGAAGATCAAGCTCGACGATCTCGGCTACGGCCACATCGCGGCCTTCGTCCGAGCGCAGCTCTCGCGCGGACGGGGCCCAGTCACCGTTCACCGGATCCTCGCCACCTTGTCCAGCGCACTCGGCGGGGCGGTCCGGCACCACCGGCTCGACCACAACCCCGCACGGCCCACGATCATCCCCCGGCCGGCAACAGCCGAGCGCCACATCTGGACCGTCGACGAGGCTGTCGCCTTCCTGCGGCACTGCCATACGGCCGATCCGCTCATGGCCGATCTTGTCGAGGTTCTCATCGGCACCGGCATCCGCAAGGGAGAAGCACTCGCTCTGGGCTGGGACGACCTCCGCCTCGACAAGCGCGTCCTCTATATACACGCGACGCTCTCCGCGATCGACAACAACCGTCTCGCGATCACCACGCCCAAGACCAGGAGCAGTAAGAATTGGGTCGCCGTCTCCGGCCGCGTCGCCACCGCCCTCCACCACCGCGCCCCGGACAGACGCCGTCAACGATGGCAGGGCTCGAAGGCGATTTCGTGTTCCACAGGCCCGACGGCTGACCGCTCCACCCGGAGTACGTCCTCAACCGGTTCCATCTGCTCTGCCGGAAAGCAGGCGTCTCCCGTACGACGATCCATGATCTCCGGCACCTGTCGGCCACGATCTCGATCAACGCCGGCGTTCCGCTCACCGTGGTGTCGAAGACTCTGCGGCACTCGACGCTCTCCACGACCGCGAACGTCTACAGCCACCTCACCACCCAGGCAGCCCGCGAAGCCGTCGACGCCATCGATCAAACCCTCACCCAGGCCGACCGGCTACCCGCTCCCCCACGTCCGATCCCCGCACCGCGACCGCTCTGCGACCACATCCCGCAGCTGCACAACCAGATGATCACCATCAGGCAGCCCACCAGCACCAGGATTTACCCCCGGACAGCCCCGGCAGCGGTGAGCACGTGCGACCACATTGCGACCACAAACCGACACAACATCAGAAAGGCCGTTCCCTCACTACAAGGAAACGGCTGACCTGCGAAAATGCAAGTCGAGACGGCGGGATTTGAACCCACGACCCTTTGACCCCCAGGGGGTCAATTCATGCCCAAATAAGGCACCAAGCCCCCTCAAACACCCGGCGCGGGGCCGGTAGCCGTTGCAGGACTCGCCGAGACAGGGTTCTTCTCGGTAGGTAGGCGCAAGGGCAGACTGTCCGAACTGGTGACAGCCCGGTCGAACCGGAACCGCAAGAGGAGAAGACCCATGAGAAAAGCACCCGCCGCACTGGTGGCAGGCAAGGGGCCCGTCGGCGAACCGCTTGTCTACGTCTTCTACAGCAGCAACGTCGTGCGAAGGATCCTTCAGAAGGAGGGCACGGGAGATCCGATCGAATCCTGGAATTCAGGAAACGGGGAGCCTCCCGTTAACCATCCATTCTCTGCACAGCCTGTACGGTATTCCGATCTATGGCCCTGCCTTGTCGGCAGGTTCGGCGACAATCCGCCCCTGGGGATCTATCGGAGAGATGAGCAGATCGGCTTCGAGGCATATACCATGCACGCACTCGTTACGCACGGTTCCGCATACCGGCGCGTCTCCTGGCATCACTTGAAGCCCCGCCAAGCCGCCCACATCCGCCCCGTACCGGCCGTTCCGCCGGGATTCACGGTGACGGCAGCCGCTGAACTCGCGGACAGTAACGTGCTGTTGTGGGGGAAGACCCTGGACCGGAAATGTGCCTACTGCCTCTGGGACCCCTCCAGCGGTCCGGTCGGCAAAGCGGTGCCCGGTCCGCTGGACTCGGCCGTGACGGCTGCCTTTCTTGGCTACGACCAGGTAAAGACCCAGCCGGTCCTGCGCGTATATGCCGGGACGGACGGCAAGGAGGAGACCTCTTTCACCGTGACCAGGAAGAGCTCGTCATGCACCTTTAGCAAGCAGTCGGCGCAGAAGTTCTTGGGCAGGGCAGAACCATCGAAGTAGCCGATAAGAACCGCGGTCGACTGATCGAGGTGGTGCGGGACACGGTCCACGACTGAGGATCGGCCCAGTTCTCGTGGTGAGGACGACCTTTGTTCCCGCTGCGCCTTGCGGCTATTCGCCCGCCCCCTCGGGGCGTGACTCTGCGGAGCAGGAACTGTCCTTGAACGTCCCGTGACGGGCTGCTCATACGGGGGCGGATCATCACCCGGATGCCGTGCTCGCCCTCATTGGGTGAGGCGGCCGACACCGAAGGGGCGCCAATCAAGTGCGAGGAGGTACCACTTCTCGTCAGGGTTGTCGGACAAGGTCGTGGTAAGCGTGACCGTGTGCTTGGCGGGGACCGGAAGGCAGCAGGTCCGTTCGGTCACTCCTGCGCGCACGTTCAAAGTTGCCAGGCTAGTACCGGACTTGCTCAGTTCGATACGGACCGTCGCGACCTTTCCGGACAGGCGGGATCGCACGGTGGCCAGGAGCAGACCGTCTGTGTCCGCAGTGAAGGTTGCCCTGGGGCTTTCGATCGGGTCCTTGCGCCAGTCGGAGCTGGTGTAGCCGGGCACGGGGCCGCCCTCGGCGAGCGGACGGTTGAGCAGGCTGACGGTGCGGTCGACCGAGAGCTTGTGTGTGGAGACGGTGGGACGGGCCACCAACACCTGGGTGTTGAGAGTAGCGGTGGTCTTCGGACCCGTGGCCGGCGTGAGTTCGGCCGTGAGCAGACAGAGCGTGTTCGTGATGGGAGCGAGTGGGTGGCTCGTACGGTTCGAGACGTTGATGGGCCGGCTCGGGCCGCTGTCGGTGGTGCAGGTTAGCCAATAGACAACGGCGGTCTTCGGTGGCTTCTGCGTCTTCCAGGTCAGGCTGGTGCTGCGGTGATTCGCGTCGATCATGTAGGGATCGGGGCGGAAGTCACGGAAGACGAAGCCCGGAGTGGTCTTACTGAGGGCGAGGGGCTTGGTGCGGAGGGTGTCATCCCGTGCGTACTCGCAGGCCGTGAGCGGTACCACGCCCGGCCGTCCGTTGACGGTGATGCCGGTGAGGGTGAATGTCACCGTGCCGTTGTGCGGCACCACCTTCCCGTCGCTGCCTGAATACTCGGCGCCCAACTCAATGCGGGTGGGGTTGATGAGGTCCTGTGCGTAAGTGTCCCAACCATCAGGCGTGTTGACTCCCACCCCCTCCTTTGTCTGGATGGTCAGGTCGTTCTCGCCGCGGCCGCGGGGAACGCGCAGGGTGAGACGCGTGACGGTTACGTCCTTGCCGGTCTTGTTGGTGGCGATCAACATCAGTTCCGCGTTCCGGGCCGCGGCATCGAGGTGGTCCGGGCCGAGGGAATACGTGAGGAGCGGGACGTCAGCGAGGGCCGGCCCCGTATCGTCCGCCGCAGACGCGGTGGGTGCCGTGTTCGCGGTCACTGGTCGGCCTCGCTCTGCTCGGTGAGTTGTCCGCCCCCGAGCGCGAACCAGCTCGCCTGCGCTTTCGGGGCTGCGCCTGTGAGCTCGAGTTTCAGGGTGGCCCCTGCGGGGACAGGGAGTTGGATGTCGACCGGAATGTGGGCAGCATCCGCATGCAGAGTACGGGTGACGGCGGGCTGAGCGTAGGAACCGCCTGGAGAGACAGTGATCTCCAGGGTGGCTCGTTCGCCAGCGCTCCTGGTCGTCAGGTTGGCGATGAGGAAGCCGTCGGTGGTGGACTTGTATCTTTTCGTCTTGACCACCGTTTCGTCCAGGCAGGTCACAGGGCTCTTGAGCAGAGTGGTGTTGCCGTTGGCCGACAGAGCTCCGGCATGGACGTCGCCGTGGGTGACGGCGACTGCGGTCACGCCACGAGCTTCCTTGTTCCCAGGCCCCGTGGCCTTCAGTAGAAAGGCATTGGCGGCACTGGTGAGGTTCTTGACCTGGTATCGGCACTCGCCGTTCTTGTCGTTGACGTTGATCGGGCTATCGACTGGTTTCCCGTCCGAGCGCCACAGGTAATACGTGGGCTTGGGAGTGGTCTTCGGCCCTTGCCACAGCAGCTCGACGGAACCGTCGTACGTGGTCTGGAGCGGCTCCGGGCGCAGTCCTGTGATGGCAAAGTCATTGAAGTCCTTGATGAGTTGCCGGGTGACCGTGTGCTCGGTGCCGTCGTCCAGCATGGTGGTGACCGTGATGTCGACGGGACCCGGATCAGGCCCGACGAGCAGACCGGTCAGCTGTAGATCGAGAGAGACGCCGAAATTGCCATCCGTGCTTGCCTCGATCACTCCGGGGGCCGGATGCGTCAGCTTCCAGCTCGGCGTGGCGGTGGCCAGCTCTGAGGGGGCCGCCGCGAGGTCACCGGCCCCGTTGCCCGTGGGTACGGTGATGCGAATGGTTCGGCACGGTGCAGGGGGGTCGATGCGTACGTGAAGGGTGCTGGTTTCGAGGTCGCCGTGTGGAGTGCAGCGGAGAAAGTCCGGCTGAAGGGTGACGGTGCAGTCCGGTGTGGTCGTCATCGCTTCTCGTTCTCTTTGGGCGGTTGCACGGTGAGGGTGAGGTAGCCGCTGTGCGCCTGGGGCGCGTCGGACCCGAGGCGGGCTTCGCTGGTGGCGGCAGCCAGTGCGTACCGGGCCCAGCCTTCGGCGGGTGGCCGGGCCGGTTCGGCGAACCCCCAGGCCCCAGCTGCTTCCGGGGTCGGGATGGTCAGCTGGGGCAGTGCAGCTCCGCCCCCCTTGCGCAGGGTCGGGGGAAGAATGCGGGCGAGGGCCGGCCCGAGCCGTACGGCGAGGGTCAGGCGCCGCAGGTGCTCGGCAACAGCCGCGGGCGGCAGCCGGTAGCGCAGGGCGGGCTGGATGTCCGTGTGGGCGGTGATGTGGGTGTACGGGTCGATCAGTGCGGTCAGGTAGGCCGCGTCGGCAGGATTCACTGTCGGCGCGACGGGGCGTGCGGGGACGGCGAGGTCCAGGCCGTCGGTGATGGGGACGGTGTAGATGCCGGCGGGATGCTCGGGGGCGTGGACTGCGTGCAGCGTGTCGTAGTCAGTGGCTCCCGGGCTGGTGAGGGGGCCGGTGAAGTAGCCCATGAGTCCGTCGGCGAGGTCGCCGCCGAAGCCGAGGCGGACGGGCCAGCGGCGGGTGGCGTAATACGGGTCCGTGGTCGTGTCCTTGTCGAAGACTTTGTTCCAGGCGGGATCAGTGAGCGGGCGGGCGTCGAGTTCGAGGTGGAGTCGCAGCCGCACCAGCGCGAGTGGCCGTCCCGCAGCCAGGCCGGCTCCGATGGGCCGACTGCCGGGTCGGTGGGTGGTGGCCAGCAACCCGGCTTCGACGCTCTGGGCAAGGTCGACCATGCGGAAGGGCCGCTCGGTGGCGGGCTTGGTGCCGGCGGCGATGGCATCCGGGTCTTCGTCGACGAGCCCGCGCAGGAAGCCTGCCAGTGCGGGGTAGGTGGCGGCGAAGGCGGGCTGCCACAGGGACCGTGGCGTCGGATAGGGCGAGCCGGGCAGAGGGACCCAGGTGACGGCGTCTCGGCTGCCGTCAATGGCGGGTCCGGAGAGGAAGCGGACCTCCCCCAGGGCGTCACCGTTCGGGGCGTAGGCGGCGAGGACCCAGTGTCTGGCCGGGTGGCCTTGCGGGCTGGTGCGGCGGACGACGAACCAGCCTCCGACAGGGGTGTCGGTCGCCAGGAAGGGGTCGCTGTCCGCGTCGACGACCTTGTCGAGGCCGGTGGCGGTGGCCTTGTGTGACATGGGCGTCATGCACAGCCGGGCGGGCTGGGGAAGCCGGGGGACCAGTTCCAGGTAGCGGTGGACATCCTTGTCCTCTGCCTCGTCGCCGGTCTTGGCCTTGCGGGCGCTGGTGAGGCTCTGCGAGCGGCGTACGCGGTAGTTCTGTTCGTTGTCGTCGCTGACGACGAGGACGCCGCGGCCGAAACTGTCGACGACGTTGAGCTTGCGCAGCCGTACATGAGCAGCCTGGACGGGCAGGTGAGCGCCGAGTCCGGGGTCGGGGACCAGAGAGTCAAGAGGCTTGAGGATGTCGGGCAGCGGTGTCGGGGCGCCGGGCAAGAGGTGGCCAGCCGTCCGGCGGGTGAGGGCGGCGCGCAGGCCGGTCAGCCGTTGTGAGGCGAGGTTCCAGGTACCGGCCAGGTCCCGGAAGCCGTCGAAAGCACCGGCAGGAGTGTCGGGATAGGTGGCCTTGTGGGTGTTGATCCGCTGCTGCAGCGTCGTGGTGGGTACGGCGCTGATGAGACTGCGCCCTTGGAATTCGACGGTTCCGACGGCATTCGTGTCCGTCTTCAGGCGACGCCGACCGCCGTCGAAGTGCCAGACTCCGGCCCCACCGGTCCGCTCGTACGGCAGGGTATGGCAACGGACTTGCCAGGTGAGTGTGAGCGGGCGCCAGGGCTGCTGCCACACGGTGTCGGCAAGCGGCCACGTGGCGGGCAGTGGCTTGGCGAGCCGCTCGTGGTCCGCGAGGCGGGTGCCGTACGAGAGGTGACCGGCCTGGTGGAGGTAGTGCGCCGTGGCGTGCAGGACGTAGAGCTCACGGCCGAGGTCTTTCAGCACGCCGCGCACGGCTTCGGGGGCCGACCGGACGGCGCGGTCCCAAGTGGCGGGAAGCGGCAGGCGGGCCGCCGACGGTGCAGTGAACTTCTCGGCAGGAGAGCCCTCCTTGGCGACGACGGAGGCGCTGCTGACCGGCTGGCCGCCGTACCGGCAGGGCAGGGGTGTGTTCCGCGCGAGTGAGTCGCTGAGCGGGGTACCGGCTCCGCGCATCAGCAGGGTGGGATCCTCGGGAGCGTAAAACGGGGCGCCGGGCCCGGAGCTGAGCTTCCACCCTTTCGGCAGGGCCTGTTGAAGGGCGGTGCGTGCGGCGTCGCGTTCGCCGCGGAGCTTGAGCAGTGCGTCGACGGCGGTCTTCAAGTCCTTTGCGGCACCGGCTTTGGCGGGGTCGGTCTGGTCGACGGCCTTGGCGTTGTCGAAGGGGGGCTTGGCCTTCGCTTCGGCATAGAGACATGTCAGCCACCACATTTCGGTTACCTGCCGGCGTCGGCCGACCACCTCGTACTGCTTGTGGTCGAGGGCGCGCTGAGCGGTGTTGAGGGCGGCGAGTCTTGCCCGGAGGGACTCATCCCTGGAGACGTCGTCGCCGTCGTCGTCCGGTGTGAGGACCGCGTCGACCTCGGTACGGGTGACCTTCCACCAGGTGCCGTCCGGATACGGGGCGAACCAGTCGCGGTGGGCTGCGACTGCCAGCAGGTCGGGCTCGAATCCGGGGTCGACGGCCCGGTCCAGGGCGGCCAGGTGGCCTGCGTGAAAGGCGTGGAAGGGCTCGGCCGCGGCCTTGTCGACACCGTTGGACGGCTCTCCTGGGAGACTGTCCTGCACGAGGGCGGCCATGGCGTCCGCCATGTCGTGGCCGATGGCCGCCTTGATGTCCTGGCTGCCGTCCGGACGTGGATCGGGCTGGGGCTTCTTCGCGGGATCCCACGGGATGGCCAGCAGAGTGCCCGCATACAGCGAACGGTCGTTGCCCATGAAGGCGGGTGCGGGGGTGATGCTCCAGCCGAGGCGGCGCAGCGCGTTCTCGGCTCGGTGGTCGGTGGAACTGTCGCAGAAGAAGGAGAGCAGGTCGGTGATCTGCTGGGCAGCCACGGGGTCGTCGACGGCCGTGGTGTGCCAGCCGGCCACCAGATAGCTGAGACTGCCCTTGCCGAGAGCCGCAGGCTTGCCGTCGGCGCCGACCAGGGGGTCGTGGAAGGAGAAAACGTCCTCGCAGTACGGCTGGAACGCGGCGAAAGCCGGCACGCCCGGCCCTAGCGCGGTCAGGGGCCTGAGCCACTGGCCGCCCGTGGGCTCGCTCCATTCGCTGCTGGTCAGGGACTTGCTGAGCCCCAGCCACTGGGCGCGCCCCACACGTGACGTGGCTCCCCCCTTCTCTCCCCGGGGCTTGGCGGACAGGTAATCGCTGTAGATGAGCCAGCCCGCGACCTGAGGGCTCTGGTCGGCAGATCTTCCGTCGGGGTGGTAGTAGCGCAGGATGATCCACCTGTTGGGCACCGCGGGGTAACGCAGCGATGCGTCGGTGCCCTGGGTGAGGTCGATGCGGCCCTTGCCGAGCGCTTCCGGCAAGTGCCAGTGGAGGTAGACGCCTTGGTCCCGTTCTTGGACACCGAACCGGTGACTGGCGTCCAGCGGCCGCGGCTCGGGGTTCCGGTAGTGGCTGGGGAAAGCGAGTTGCTTCCGCCAGAACGGATCGGCAGCAACGAGCTTGGTCACGACCAGCCCGTCGATGGTCATCGGCGCAATGACGACAGTGGGAGCGGTGTGCGGACTGCTGTCCATAAGGTCGGCATCTCTTTCGTACGAACGCAGCCGGTCAGGAGGTGACGAGCCGGAGCTGGCCGGCGCTGTTGAGCAGTTGCAGTGCCAGTCCGGCCGGTGTGAGTGCGTAACCCTTGTCATTCAGCGCGGCCCGCAGGGCGGCCTGCACCTTCTCCGTCATCGGTTCACTGCCCTCGGTAAGACGCAGCACTTCTTTGGTACGGCCGCCGGCACCGCGTACACAGGCGTTGAGTCCGGTTGCCTGCGCGCCGAGAGGGCTGCCGATGGTGTCGCCGCTCGGTCGGCGCAAGTTGAGTGCACCGCCCGAGTCCATGGTGTCGATGCCCATGCTCAGCCCGTGTGGGGGTTCCCGGAGGATCACGGTGTCGGGCTGTTGCTTGTTGCACAACAGCAGTAGAACGTCAGGCAGTGGTCGGCTGGTGTACATGGTGATGCTGCTGCCGTTCTTGGACGCTTCGACGATCAAATCGGGCCAGTATCGGATCAGCGGGGAGCGCACCAGCCCGCCGAACACGGGCAGTTCGGGCTCCATGCGCTCGGCCAGGGCGCTCGCCAGTAGTTGGTCGAGATGGAGGTCGAGGTAACTGACCGCACCCACGCTGCGCAGGCCGGCGAAGAGCGCGCGCATCCACTGGTGGTCGACTTGGAAGAAGCGGGCGCTGTGCTCGGGCAGCATTCCGGCATGCGGGACCAAGTGGTCGAAGGGGACGCGGGAGAGCCATTGCACCGGCGGCCCCAGCGCCTCGGCCACGGCGTCCGTGTGGTCACCGGCCACTGTGCGCAGCGCTCGCGACAGTGGACTGTCGGCCGGGCCGTCGCCGCTGTTCGCTGCCGGCTGTACGGTCAGAGCGTGAACAGCGCGCTCCAGGGCGCCGATGCCATGCCAAGTCGCCTGGCTCCCGCTCACGGGCCTGTCGTCGGCGGGCGGAGCGGCCTGTCCCGTGTCACGCTTCTTTAGTCCCTCGTCGATCCTTTTGGCGAGGTCCCGTGTGACAAGGGCCTGGAAGCGGGCACGGGCGTCAGTGCCGCCACCGGTCGTGGCTGCGGGGGCACGGTACGAACGCTGCGCGGCGGTCAGCCCGTCGGCCCGGTAGCCCTCCAGCGCACGCAACAGGCCGGGATCCGCGGCTGCGAGCACCTGGCCGAGTGTGTAGGCGCAGGCGTAGCTGACGTCCCAGGCACCGTAGCGCTCCAGGTAGATGAGGGCTGCGTCGGCGCTTTGCAGCGCTTCGCGTCCGGTGGGCACTCTGCGGGCGGGGCGGGCCGTGAAGGGGCCTCGGAACCAGGCGGGTGCGTGTTCGCCGGTCGGCAGCCGGTAGGTGACCGGCACGTGGCCGCCTTCCAGTCGGCGGGCCACATGCGTGGCGATCTCGTCCTTGCCGGCGCTGTGCGGCAGGCGCAGCAGCCGCTCGGTGGCGGTGGCTGCGGACAGGCGTCCGGCGAGGGCGTGGAAGTCGCTGTTGAGGGGGTCTCCCGTCGACGGGCCGGTGGTGAAGGACCAGGACCACAGGGCGGCCAGCCGGATCGCCGTGGTGCCGGAGGGGGGGGTGGTACTGCCTCCCAGGAAGGTGTAGCTGGCGTAGCCCTCCAGGGAGACCAGGACAGCAGTGTAGCGGCGGGAAGGCGTTCGGGGGAAGCGGTTGGTGGTGATCACGGCCCGGCGGCCGAGGACGAAGGTGTCAGCGCTCCCGGTCGTCTGCGACTGCCCTTCGGTGTACACATTGCGTACGTGTGCGAGCCATCGGAGTTCTCCGCACTTGGGCAGTACGTCGGTCAGCGCGTCGGCCCGCAGGTCGAGGGTCTGACAGGGGCGGCCGTGCAGCGCCTCGTCCGGGACCGGGGTAAGGGACGGGGCCAGGATGTTCCGGGGCGGTCGCAGCAGATCCTTGACGGTACGCCCGGAGACGGGCTCCCGGGTGTCCGGATTGAGAAGCACGTCGTCATCGGTGAGCAGGAGCAGCGCCACCCATGGGATCTGGCCGTCACCGGTGAGCCGCCGTGACCAGGGCAGACCACCGCGGGCCAGGACGAGGTGCGGAAGGGTCATCTCGAAGCGGCCGGTGGCGGTGGGCGGCGGATGCACCGCGATGACGTCTGCCGGGTCCAGGGCGAAGCGTGGTGCATGCAACGTGAAGGACTGCTTGCTGGAGAGCCCGCCCAGTGTGGTGGCGCCCTCCTTGACAGGCTGGTCGACCGAGAGCGTGTAGGTGCCGGGCTGGAGCGGTGGCTGGTCCTGGCCTACGAGGGTGACCTTGAGGGCCTTGGGCGCGGTGAGGCGGAGAGCAGTGGGATCGGTCATCGGGAACCGCCGGAGGTGGGGACGAGCATCGGGTCGTCGGCGACGGTGGACCACAGCCGGGAGGCATAGCCGTTCAGCGCATCCAGGGGCGGGCCTGTCGGGTTTCCGGGGGCGATTCCCAGTGCCCTCCAGCACGCGTACAGGCCCGTGCGTGCCTGCTGTGCCGCGGTGGTGCTCACGGCTTCGGCCACCTTCCGGCGGGTCCCATCGGTCAGCCGGTCGCCGAATTCGCCGTCGGCGCCCGGCAGTTTGCCGTCCTTGCCGGACTCCGCCTCCAGCCGCTCCTTCGGCATTCCCTGAAGGGGCGGGTCGGTGCGGGTGGCCGGAGGGGGGACAAGCCTGGCGCCGGTCACCTGACCGCCGAGGAGTTCCTGGCGGGGCGCGACGGGCGGGGGCGAGGAGGGGCCGAGAGGGGCGCCCCAGGCGGCGGCCGGAAGAGCTGCGTGGTCGGGGGTGACGGTCCAGCCTTCGAGGCTGACGACCCTACCGGAGCTGTCCCTGAGGGAGAGCGTGCAGGCCGTTGTCACTGCGCCCTTGTTCATGGGCCGGATGGGAACGGTGGCGTCGGCAGAGCCGGCTTTCGTCTGATGGGTATCGGCTCCCGTCTGCGTCCGCAGGTGGGTGCAGGGTGCCGGCGTCCGTACGGCCAGGGTGAGGCTGTCGAGATGCACCACCGGCGTCGCGTTCCGGGCAGAGGGTGTCTTCTGTTCCTGGAGGAGACCGGAGGCCACCAAAACCTCGGCTCCGGCGCCGGCCAGCACACGCGTGTGGAATTCACTCCAGCCCAATGCGGCGGCATTTTTGGGTCGTCCGGCTCCGAAGCGCACGTACACGTCGGGCACCACAGGCAGTCGCAACTGGGCCACTCCGCCTGTCGGCGGCCCCCACAGGACAAGCTTGACGTCCAGTTCGAGCCGGTGAGTGCCAAGGAATCGGATCTCGACACCGACCTGAACGCCCACGGACAGCTCGAAGCGGAACGGTTCCCACTGCACCGTGGCGTCGATGTGAGCCCGAAGCCAGGCAGAGACACGGCTGGACGAGTACTCGATGCGCAGCGCTCCCCCGACCTGCAGCATCGACGGCGTCACAGCCGCGTACGCCTCGCCGCGCACGACGACGGCATCGTTGGGCTGCCAGCTGATGCCGATGCGCTGCACGTCCCGGGGGTAGTGCCGGGGCGGCTGATACGCCGGGTGGTAACCGCCAAGGGTGATCACGAAATCCCCGGCCCGGGACGACGGCGGTACCCAGGTGCACACCGCGAACTCGCCACTGAGGCGGCAGTCCTTGCTCACCAGGTACGACTGGGCCGGATCCAGTGCTCCTGAGACGGAGAGTTCGCCCGTCGAGAGCCGGTAGACGGCGCGGAGACCGAGCGTGAGGCAGGCGTACGGGTCGTCTTTCTGCGGGAACCGGGCACGGGCCACACCCAGCAGCGCGACCGTCAGGTCGCCGGGCGAAACCCGGAGAGCCACCACCACGGAAGCCTCGACGACCTTGAAGACGGTGAACTGGGCACCGACAGCGATCCAGAAGTGATCTCCGGCTGCGGTGACGAGGCTGCCCAGCTTCTTCAGCACCGCGGCCGCACCGCCCTTGAGCGGCAGGGCACTCTCGTTCCCGATGCCTGCCACCAGCGGGTACTGCGGAACTTCCGCCGCCTTTTCGGGCAGCGCCAGCCGGGAGTTGTAGCCGAGCCCTCCGAGCAGTCCGGTGACGTCGATCGGCCCCAGGGGCAGGTGAAGGCCCGTCATCTGGCCCACGACGAACACGGTGGCGCGCCCGTCCGACATCTCCCCGTACATGCCGGCTGCCAGGAGACCCAGTCGTGGCGTGGTGACCACGAGCATGCCGCCGATCAACAGAACGAGCGGCTCCGGCGGGTTGGGGTCCCGGACGAGCGCACCGGCGATGTGCACGGGCCCGGCCGCGTACGACACTCCCAAGCCGTCCAGCGTCCCGGAGACGGTGAAGGCCCCGTCGAAGGCGACCCCCAGACCGAGTCCCACGGCGTCGAAGACGAGACCGACCGCGCCGAGAGAGGCGTCCAGCAGGAGCCACAGTCGCTTCGGAGACGTGGTATAGGCCAAGCCGAAGCGATGGATCTGGAGGGGGCCGACAGCTCGGTTCACGTCCTTCCATACGGTGGCAGCAACGGCACCCGCGCGGCTCTCGTGGCCGGTTGCGAGCTCCGGGGACGTCAGCTTGCCGACGACAGGAACGATCTCGGCTGTCCGAGCGGTGTCGTCGTACCCGGGCTCGGGCGGATCGGCGTCTGCCTTGTCCGGTGCCGTGTGGGCGACAGGCAGGGCGCGTGAGCCCCACCACTCCCCTTCGGAGGCCGGCAGCAGAGCCGGGCTTCCCGACCCCTCGGGCCCCGGCAGAGGTTCCGCACCGGCTTCGCCGGTGCTGGTGAGATCCATACGGGGACCGCTCCCGAAACCGGTCCACACCTGGACCGGGGCGCCGGAGACCTGGGCCTCGACGCCCACGGACGCCTTCCGCTCCAGAGCCTGGGCGGTCAGCGCAGGCAAAGCTTCACATCCCAGGCTCGCCAGCAGGCTCTGCAGACGCGCGATCATCGCGCCCGAGGGCACCTTGGCACCGTTTCTGGCAGCGAGCGCGACCCGCGAGAGCCGAGCGGCGTTCTGCGGCAACCGCGACCCCACCACGGGCAGTTGGGCCAGGGACAGATCGGGTTTCGCTGCGGCGACCACGGCGGTCACCCGCCCTTCCTCCGGCTTGTGTGCGGAAGCCAGACCCACTGACCAGGTGCGTCCCGACGCCGTACCAGAGGCACGCAGTGCCAGGGAGACCTGTCCGCCGCCGGAGGGGAATTCCAGGCGGAGGCAGGCAGAGGTCAGCGCCGGCACGGCTTCCCCGGGAAGCTGATCCCACACACCGTCACTCATCGCAACCCATTCGACCGAGAACCGGGACCTTCTCACACGCTACGAGCCGACCACGGTTACTCGGCAATGCGCCACAGCCGGCATCGGCCATACGAGCGAAAAAATCGCGGCCTATTCGCTCACGGAGGTCACCGCCGCGAATCTGGAGCGAACAGGACCGGCGACCTTCGTCACCACGGAGCATCATGCACATGAAGATTAAGGGCGTCGCCCACGCCCCACTGTCCACCGAGACGGTGACCATCGATGTCACCACTGGAAGAACCGACGCCGAAGTACTCCAAGTACACAGAGGAAGCGCGCAGCCGCGAGAGGAGGAACACACGCTCGCTGCACCGCCGAAGTTCCGACATGTGATGCTCGATCCAGTCAATGGCCTTTGGTACTACGGCATGTTCGGCCCGTTCATTCTAAAAGAAGCCCCCTCGGGCAACACGCTCGACAACAATACCTACAACCGATCAGCGTGTTTCCGGCCGAAGGATGGACGGCTGTACGTAGGCGCATCGAACTGCGGGCGTGTCCAGATCTTCAACAAACCAGCGAACGGCACCCGCCGGGGGCAGAAAAACCCCGAGTCCTACACCTTCTCGGATTCCTGGACGCACGGCGTAACCGACCTCGCCTTGGGTACCGGCAGGGATGAGGTGGGGCGCTTCTACGCGCTCTCCGCGCATACCAACGAAGCAGGAAAGCGCCTGCTCCACGCCGGCAGCATGCAACCGCCCGGAACGGCTCACGTACTGGACGACCCCACCTTCGACGTAGACGGAAACAGCTGCTTCGTTTCGATCGACCCCTCGAACAGCTACGCCTTCGTCGCAGGCACCAGTGCGCTGCAACGTCTCACCCTGTCTTCTAACAGCTCTCTGGTGGACTTCCGCGATCCAGGAGAAAGTTGTGCGCCTCCAGTCTTCAGCGAGAGAGCAGGCACCGTCTACTGCTTCACCGTTGAACGTGTATCCGGAAAGATCCAGGCAGTGCGGTATGCCGTGAATGACCCGGGCAGCCGGACGCCACGAGACCTGGTCACCACCTCGGCCACATGCGCAGGGGTGGCGGTGCACCCCACCACCCAAAACCTCTGGGTTGTTCACGCGGACAGCGCCAACTGCTTCAGAGTGTTCGAAGTCGAGACCACCGGCATGGCGATTGTCAATAAAGTGATGGCCATGACCTCTGGTGGGTTTTCACAGTTCTGGCGAACGAGCGCGGGATACGTCATGTTGTGGCCGAAGTAGCACGTAGAGCCCGCGCCGGGTCGACCGAAAGGAAGTGGAAGTGCCCACCGGAACCACATCACCCAGGAGGATCCAGGAAGGGGAGGTAAAAAAGATTATGGAAGGGCAGACGGGGCAGGGCGTCGCGATTGTCTATCCCAGCATCACGAGCTGCCTGACCGTGACATGCCACCTGCGAAACAACATCTTGATCGGCGCACACATGGGCGCCATGATCAAGACGAACGAGGAGCTGAAGGAGTACTCATCCAGCAGAATCCTGGGAGAGATGAGAAAGATGTTCTCGCCGGATGCCGTCTTCCTGGTCGACATCATCGGCGTGCTCGACTCCTGGGGTCCGGATTTCCTGGGCACCGACGGATGGGTTCTGTTCGAAAGAAATGAATGGCCGGTTTCCGGCCCCACAGAAATGGCTCATGCCATCAAAAAACGGCTCGGGCTTCCAGCAGGAGTGGAAACCCGGCGCGAGCACTATGAGTCCGGCTTCACGGAGGGAAACAAAAAGTGTGCCGGAGTCGACAAATTCTTTCATGAGCTTGTTGTCAAGCACAACAAGCCGTCGGAGTGCAGACATACGGAGCGCAAGAAGACTGTCCGGTACGGCACTCCGGACCAGCCCTGATCATGTGATGCCGAGCGCTTTGGCGATCTCTGCGACCGTCACTCCCTCCGGCCCGGCGACAGCCCAGTCGCATTGAATGGCCGGACCTGCTTCACCGGCGGCGATTTCGCCACCGAAGAGCATGGTTCTCGGCGTTTCTCCGGGAATCGAAAGACGTAGCCTCACTTCCGCCCACACCCCGCCCTCAAGAGAGTGAGTGATCTTGAGGCGGTAGATATCGACACTGATTCCCGTAACCGGCACCGCGAGGGAGGCGCTGAACTCGAATGCCCGCAGCACCTTCTCGTCGATATGTTTTGACGAGATGAGAACGGTCATCTGGTCTAGCGTGGCTCCACGGATTGAAGGCGGGAGAGGAACTGTTCCCCCGAGCTGCGTTTGCATCCAGTCCGCAAGCTTCGCCACCTCAATGTTTCGAGCCCGCCCGTATTCGATTCTTTTGTGACCGGAGACAACAGTGCTCATGGTGATCGTCGTACTGCTGTCTATTTTCAGGTTTCCATGAGGTTCTGGCGGTCTGCTCATGAGCTCACGAGACGAACATTGCCGCATAGCAGGAATTGGTAATCCACTGGTCCAGCCGTTCAAGCTCTCCTGGGATCTCCTGGGTGAATGTCCCCAGAATGGCAGGCGTTACGGGGTCGATCTCGAATACATTGAGGGTGGTCGGATTCTTGGCGCGAATTACCCATAGATTCTGCGTCTCCGGGTCGACGGCCGCACCGGCGGAGATGTACGTCGTTTTGACGACCGTGAGCGGTTCACGACTCGAAGGATCCGTCGTCTTGTATCGGACCGACTGGAGCTGCCCGTCATTATTTTCCACCGTACAGCAATAGACGGTGCCGCCCTTCTCGCAGAAAACCGGCGGACAGCAGAGCATGCCGACTCCGGGAAAATCGACAAGGCTACCGGATGGGTTCATGAGGTTCAGGCGCTGCAGAGTTCGGTCCCCACCGACGAAAACATAACCGTTCGATGGGTCAACCGCGACGAAACGGCTGCCGCCGTGGACTTTGATTGTCGGGTCGACCGCGGGGCTCCACACCGTTCCGGGTGTGGTCATGGTTCCCGCGAAGAGCAGACGGTGGCCGGATTCATCGACGTGCCGCGAGAGGGCGAAGAATTTCTTCGTCTCCTTCGCCTGTCCGACCGCGAGATCAGTGATCCCTTCCTTCCAGTCATCGCTGAAATGGTAGAAGGTTGGGTCTTTCCGCCCTTTGCGCGTACCGGAGACGGGCTTGTTGTAAATGTAGACTTCGGCTTTGTCGTCATGACCGATATACAAACGTCCGTCCGGTGGGAAGAAGTAGGAAGCATTGGACGGCTCATCGACATCCCATGACGTATTCAGCTCGGACAGGCAGTTCGAGCTGGCATAGCTATTCGTCCGATAGCCGTAGAGCAGTCGATTCACGCCGTCGACGGTGATCCTCGAGTGTCGGGCCCTGGTCTCGCCGGGGCCTCCGTTCACGTGTTCCTCTGCGAGGTCTTCCTCCGCGGCCATCGGCAGAGGCTTCCTGCCTTCCCGTCGGAGTTCTATCCCGAAAGACAGCTGCGTCCACCTTCCCATGATGGACAGATATCGAAAGTTTCCGTGAACATAGATTTTTCCCATGCGTCGGACCTTCCTACGGTGTGCCACGGACACGACGAGACCACTCCGGCTACGGCTGGTATGCCACCCCCAGTCGATTCTCCGAGTCTTGGGCGCTGGGCTCAGGAGGCGCGACGAACCTTTCCACGATCCTGGAATTCTTCCTTCTTTCGGGTCGATCTCGGCGTGTCCCGGGTATACCGGGCCGCCCTTGGGCAGGAATCCGGTCCGGTCCCCCGGCGGGCTACCGCAGGATCAATGCGACGGTGGCGTTACGGACATATGCCTGGTGCCACCTACGGCGACACGCCTGTGAGCCGCCGCCATGGCGAAATCGGAAATCGAGCCGCCCTGGCCCCTGATGTTCCGCTGCCTGGTCGTTTCAGCTCCCCCGAGCGGGCGCTGTGCGGACGCGCCACGGCTGCCGGCATCCGGTCCAGTCATAACCTCGCATCACCACACATACCGCCCGCATGAGTGCCCGAGTCATCGCAAACCAGCCAAACGGCGGCCTCCACCCGAACCGGCTACCGGATCTCCCTGGACCGGCAGGAAAGGACAGCCGAGAAAGGACGAAATCCATGACCTCGGCGAGCGCTTATCCCCCGCCTACCATCGGCGGCAAGAAATTCACATTTCACTCCGCCGGGCAAGGAACCTTCCTGATGCAGGCAGGCCGGATCCAGGACATCAAAATGAGCGACCTCGCGGCGTGGCTCGAAGCCACCTGGCGTCTGGATCTTCCCCTCGTCACAGGAGGAACCACTTCAATCACCCACCTGTCACTGACAATCACCACAGTGCGCACAGGAACCAATGATGCGCGAGATTTCACCTTCACCGCGCACATGAATGCACCCCTGGAAGGCATTCCAGCGCAAATGAAAGAGCTGCACATCAGGTACAGCCCCGGCGGATTCCATCTGCGTGTCACCTTTTCTCTTCTCATCGGGAGAAAATCCGCTCTCTTCTCTGGCGTCCTGGACAAAGACACCACCAGGGGCTGGGCGATCTCAGCATCCTGGGGCGCATCCGATCCACTGCAGACCCCCGTACCCTTCACCGACCTGACCACCATGCTCACGTAGCAGGCCACACCACCATCGCGACCGGATGCCCCGGCGCCGCATCCGAATGGAGCAGCACCATGCCCCTGCCCGAATACGTCTATGCAGTCATGCACGACGGTAACAAGAATTTCCTCATGTTCAAGAAGAACACCATGGGGTACTTCTACAAAGGCCGCGCCACCCAGAGCAGCGGAATCAGAATTCCACACGGTGGAGGCAAATGCGCCCTCCCGGGAGGCGGGGTCGATGAATACCCGAAGATCCCTGTAGAGGAAGATGGGCAGGGAAATCCAAAATGCCAGAAAGAGAGGATCTCGAAGGAGGCCATCCGCGAATTCCGCGAGGAGACGGCCGCGGGCATTTCGGGCCTTCAATGCGTCTGTCGCGGCTGGAAGCACTACGGCAGAAAACGGTGCTACTACTATGGCGTTTATTTTCTCTGCACACCGGAGCAGCTTATCGACGGCCACGCCGCCGTCGCGAAGACCCTGGAAGTAGGTGCCATCGCCAGCCAGTCCGTCAAGAATGGCGCGATTCCAGAGGGCAGAATTATCGCCGAACATCATTGTCCCGCACCGCTGGACAACGAACTGTGCAGTGTAGAGAAATGGAACTTCACCGAAAAACGGTCGTTGATCCGGTCCTGGCGCACGGACAACGACCTCAGTTGGTTCACCGTCATCCTGGAAAACTTGCCGTGAGCCGCAGAGCCACGCTGCTCCATGTCGGGCAACGCTGTGTCATGTCATGACGGCTTGATGGAGCCTCGACAACATCACGCACTTGTCGCCCTGCCAAGGGTTTTCCGCAGGTCAGAGAGGGTGCGGATGCCGTTGTGGTCGCATGTGGTCACAGGAATCGGCACTCCCGGGTCGACACTGGGTGTAGCAGTTCAATGCGCAACCTTTGGAAGCGATCACCATGCGCTCCGCCGCTACTCGGGGACGCGTCTACCGGCACTGCGGCTGCCGGGACCACCTGCTCAAACAACTCGGATCACGCTGTCCACGGCTCCTCACCGATCCTGATCACGGAACCTGGACGTTCGCCGTCGATCTCCCCTCCCCCGCTCGTCGGCGCACCATCCGACGAGGCGGCTTCCCTGACCGGAACACGGCTGCGCAGGCTCTGCGCCGGATGGTCGACAGTGCCGGCGGCTTCCTTGCGGACCCGAACCAGACGGTCGCGGACTATCTGACCGCCTGGCTCCAGGCCAAGACCATGACGCTGAAGCCGACGGCCGTGGTGCGCTATCACGCGTACGTCGTCGACGACCTCATCCCCGCGCTCGGGAAGATCAAGCTCGATGACCTCGGCTACGGCCACATCGCCGCCCTCGTACGGGCCTAGCTCGCCAGCGCTCGCGGCTCAGTCACCGTCCATCGCATCCTCGCCACCCTGTCGAGTGCGCTCAGCGAGGCCGTCCGGCACCACCGACTCGACCGCAATCCCGCGCGGCCCACGATCATCCCCCGACCAGCGGCGGAGCGCATGGTGATCACTACACCGAAGACCAGAAGCAGCAGGAACTGGGTCGCGATCTCCAGTCACGTCGCCACTGCGCTTCGTCGCCGCAGACGTGAGCGATACCCGTCAGCCATGGAAGGTCTCGAGGGCGATTTCGTCTTCCACCGCGCCGAGGGCCGACCACTACACCCGCAGCACGTCCTCAACCACTTCCACCTGCTGTGCCGCAAAGCCGGGGTCTCCCGCACCACACTTCACGATCTCCGACATCTGTCGGCCACCATCTCGATCAACGCGGGGGTGCCACTGACGGTGGTATCGAAAACCCTGCGGCACTCCACGCTTTCGACTACGGCGAACGTCTACAGCCACCTGACCGCCCAGGCAACCCGCGAAGCCGTTGACGTTGTCGACAAAACCCTCACTCACGCCGACTGGCCACCTGCTCCCCACGGTCTATCCCGGCACCGCGACCGCCCTGCGACCACATCCCCCAGCTGCACAACCAGATGACCATCACCAGACAGCCCACCAGCACCAGGGATTACGCCAGGACAGCCCCGGCAGCCGTGAGCATGGCGACCACCTTGCGACCACAAGCCGACGAAACATCAGAAAGGCCGCCCCCGCATCATGCGAGAACGGCCTCCGACCTGCGAAAATCGCTGGTCGGGACGGCGGGATTTGAACCCACGACCCCTTGACCCCCAGTCAAGTGCGCTACCAAGCTGCGCCACGTCCCGGTGCTCGTCCGGCCCGGGCTTTCGCCCTCGCCGACCGCGCATGAGAACAATACCGCACTTCACGCGGTGCTCGCGCACCGCTTTCCCGCCCCGTCGCCGCCCCGCCGCCGGGGCCCGCGCCCGCCGCGACAAGGGGGGGTGTGACGTGGGCTACCCGTTCGGATGAAGAATCCCCCCGGGCCCTGAGCCCCCGGCGGGAGGCGTGGGGCGGGGGCCCCGGGAAACGCCCCCGCCCGGCATTCGTGATCGTCCCAGGGTGTTGACCCATGGCCTGTGGGGCGTGCAACCATCGGCTTCCGCCATGGGGGCTGCCGCCCCGTGCAACTCCCCCGACTCAGGAGGACAGTTGGACACCACCCTCTCACGACGCGGTTTTCTTCAGGCGGCGGCCGGTACCGCCGCCGTGGCCGGTGCGGCCGTCGCGCTGCCCGTGGACGCGATAGAAGCGGTGGCGGCCCCGCGGGCCGGGCACGGCGCGCTGTCGTTCACGGGCGCCACCAATGGGGCGGGATCGCCGGCCCCGGACGGTGGGCGGCTGGTCGTCGAGGTGCAGAACGTGCTGTGGTCCGTGCCGCGCGAGGGTGGGGAGGCCGTCGCGATCACCCCGGCCGATCTGGAGCCGACCCGGCCCACGTACGCGCCGGACGGGCGGCTGCTGGCCGTCTGCGCCTACCGGGGCGGCGGCTTCCACATCTGGACGCTGCGGCCGGACGGCTCCGGGTTGCGGCAGCTGACGGACGGGCCGTGGGACGACCGGGGGCCGGCCTGGTCGCCGGACGGGACGCGGATCGCGTTCGCGTCGGAGCGCGAGGGCGACCCCGTGGCCGGCAGTCCTTACCGGGTGTGGGTGGTCGATGTCCGGACGGGAGCGCTGACGCGGATCACCGGGACCGCCGGGCAGGAGGGGCCCGGGCAGGACGGGGCCTGGGAGGACTTCGACCCCGTCTGGTCGCCGGACGGCAAGCGGCTGCTGTTCGTCCGGGGGCAGGTGGCCGGGGGCGCCCTCCAGGCCCGTACGGTCGCGTCCGTGGCGGCCGACGGGCGGGGGCCGGTGCGCGTCGAGCACACCGAGAACGCGGCCGGCGCGCAGATCATGACGCCGGCCGTCTCGCCCGCCGGACGGCTGGCCTATCTGCGGACGACGCCCGCACCCGCCGCGTCCTGCCTCCTCGTCGTGGACGGGGCGGTCGTGCCGGTCGACGGCGACGTGGAACCCGTGCCGCCGCGCTGGGTCTCGCGGGACGAACTGCTGCTGACCGTGAGCGGGCAGTTCACGATCGTCAGACCGGGCGCCGCCCCCGAGCCGCCGCGCACGCCCGCCGCCGACTCCCTCCCCCACCCCTCGGCCGCCCCCGCGCCCACGCCCCCGGCCGGCGCCCACGGCGTCCCGGCGGTCACCATCCCCTTCCAGGCGAAGCTGCCCCTGGACCGGCCCCGCTACGAGGTCAAGCGGTACGACTTCGCGGACACCGGCGCGGTGGTCCGCCGCGTCCGCTCGCTCCACTTGCCCGCCCTCTCCCCCGACGGCCGCCAGGTGGCCTTCGCCGCGCTCAACGCCCTCTGGGTCGCGGAGATCGAGAAGAGCAACGCTCCCCGGCAGGTCCTCGCCTCCTCCCCCGGGCGTTACGTCATGGCGCCCACCTGGACTCGCGACGGCCGCGCGCTGATCTTCACCGACGACCGCGACGGCCTCTACGCCGTCCGCCGCCGCGACCTCGCCTCGGGCGAGGAGACCGTGCTGGCCGACGGCGGCCGCGTCCACCCGGCGCTCTCCCCCGACGGCAACCGGCTGGCCTGCGTCGACATGTCCGGCAACCTCATCGTCCGCGACCTCGCGGCGGGCACCGAGAAGCTGCTGGCGGCCCCCATGGGCGCGGGCGGCCTGCCCGGCCGGCCCACCTGGTCGCCCGACGGGCGCTACGTCGCCCTGTGCGACCGCAACCGGCTCAACCAGCGGTTCCGCGAGGGCTACAACCTGATCAGGGTCGTCGACGCCGACAGCGGGACCGCCCGGCTGCACGCCCTCGCCCCGCACGCCTCGGTCTCCGACCGCTACGACTCCGGGCCCGTCTGGTCGCCCGACGGCCGCTCCATGGCCGTGATCAACGAGTCGGCGCTGTGGCTGCTGCCCGTACGCCCCGACGGCACCCCCGACGGCGAGCCGCGCCGGCTGACCGACGAGGCCGCCGACCACCCCTCCTGGTCCGCCGACAGCCGCCGGATCCTCTACCTCTCCGCCGGGCGGCTCCGGCTGCTGGACGTGGCGGGCGGCACCGCCCGCACGGTCCCCGTCACCCTCGACTACCGCCGCCCCACCCCCGCCGACACCGTCGTGCGCGCGGGCCGCTTCTGGGACGGCACGGGCACGACCGTGCGCGAGGACGTCGACCTCGTCGTCCGCGACGGCCGGATCGCCGCCGTCGAACCGCACCGGGCCCGCCGGGCCGCCCTCCGTACGGTCGACGCCTCGCACCAGACCGTGATCCCCGGCCTCTGGGACGCCCACACCCACCCCTGGCAGTACGCCTACGGCGGGCGCCAGACCACCCTCCAGCTGGCCTACGGGATCACCACGGCCGTCTCCCTCGGCGGCTTCGCCTACGAGCAGGCCCGCATCCGCGAGGCCGTGGCGGCCGGCACGCTGGCCGGGCCGAGGCTGCTGACCGCGGGCGAGCTGCTGGACGGCTCGCGCGTCGCCTACAGCATGGGCCGCGCCCACCGCACCGAGGAGGGGCTGCGCCGCTCGCTGACCCGCGCCGCCGCCCTGGACTGGGACTTCGTCAAGACGTACGTCCGCGCGCCGGGCTGGGTGATGCGGGAGGCGGCCCGCTTCGCGCACGAACGACTCGGGGTGCGCACCGGCAGTCACCTGTGCTCGCCCGGCGTCCAGCTGGGGCAGGACCTCACCACGCACCTCCAGGCGACGCAGCGGCTGGAGTTCGGCCACGCCACGACGGCGACCGGCCGGGCGTACCAGGACCTGGCGGAGATCTACACGGCCACCGACTTCCGCATGATCGCCACGATCTTCACCTCGGTGCCCCTGCTGGGCGAGACCCCGGACCTCGCCGAGGACCCCCGCGTCACCGTGCTGATGCCGCCGTGGGACGTGGCGACCGTCCGGCAGACCGCCGCGAAGGCGCCCACGGACGATCAGCTGACCGCGCTGCGCCGCGAGATCGACGTCTACCGGAAGGTGCTGTCCGGCGGCGGCATCGTGGCCCTCGGCACGGATGCCCCGCTCGTTCCCGTCGGCCTCTCCCTCCACCTGGGGCTGCGCGCCCTCCACCGGTACGGGCTGACGCCGGCCCAGGCGCTGCGGACGGCGACGGTGCTGCCGGCGCGGGCGTTCGGGGCGGAGCGGGACCTGGGCACGCTGGAGGTCGGCAAGCTCGCCGACGCGACCGTGATCGACGGCGATCCGTTCACCGACTTCGACACGCTCGTACGGACGGCGTCGGTGCTGCGCGGCGGGGTCCGCTTCGAGCAGCGGGAGCTCGTCGCCTCGTACGAGGGCACGGCGGGCACGGCCCCGCGCCATGGGCTGCTCCACCGGGAGTGGCTGGAGGTCGGGCGGGAGCTGCGCAAGGACTCCTGCTGCGACCTGGGCGGCCTGGGGCACGACGGGCACTGACGGCGTCCGCCGACGGCCCGCGGGGCCGGGGCTTCGCGCCCCGGCCCCGCGACACCCCCGTGGTGCTACTTGTCGATCCGGTACGAGTCGCCGTAGACCTTCCACTTCAGCGGCGGCCGGAGGTCGAAGTTGCCCTCGCCCAGGAAGACGCGCTGGGCGGTGTCGACGCGGCTGGTGTCGCTGTGGGCCTCCTCCTTCTTCATGACCTTCTTACGGGCGTCGAAGAAGGCGTTGAGGTAGTCCTTCTCGTCGCCACCCTGGGCCGGGGGCTTGGCCTTGGCGAGGGCGGCCTTGCGGATGCCGCCGAAGCTGTCCTTGCCGTCACCGGGACCGTGCATGACGATCGCGTCGTAGTAGACGAACTGGCCGAGGGTGCGCAGGCCGTCGTCCTTCGCCTGCTTGACCGCCGGGTCGAAGTAGACGCGGTCGCGCTCGGCCTCCTGGGCGTCCCGGAACGCCTTGTCCTCGTCGGCGGCCTTCCGCCAGGCCTCCTCGAAGGGCTTGCCGAGCCCCTCGTGCGAATCGCTGCCGTTGGCCTTGCGCAGGGCGGGGAGGTACTTGGCGAGCGGGTTGCCCGGCTTCTTCTTGGTGTAGCGCTCGACGAGTTCGAGCATGTCGCCGGTGCCGGAGGTGAAGCCGATGATGCCGCCGGTGTAGCCCCGGCCGTCGGGGTAGGGCTCGATGTACCGGAACTGCGCCCGCCAGTCCAGCGAGGAGTTCTCCGCGCTGGAGACCAGCCGCATGGCGATGTCCTTCTCGTACGGGTCGTCGAGGGGCGCGCCCGCCGCGGCAACGGCGGGGACCGTGGCCGTACGGGCGTGGGCCGGCTGCGCCGCCTGGCCGGGGCCGGCCAGGACCAGGGAGGCGGGCAGGGCCATCGCCAGGACCGGTAAGGCGAGGCGGGCGGTCTTCTTCGGCTTCGTCGAGGTGCGCGCGGGCATGCGGAACTCCATTTCCCGGTGAAGGAACGGACAGCAACTGTCAGGAAGGTTTCCTAACCGTCACCGGGAATTGAAGCCGCAGCTCCGTTTCCTCCGCAAGAGGAAACACGTACAGACATGCGGATTCACGCCATGTGCAAGGGCGTTGCCGGGCTCATGCCTGAAGGTTCATGCCTGAAGGGCGACCTCGGCGTCGACGGGCGCTCCGGCCTCGGGCACCGCCTCGGTGGGCCGCATCGCGATCGTGCGCCACCACGGGTCGAGCGGCAGCCCCGCACCGGGCTCGAACGGCTGGCCGGGCCTGGGCACCGTGATCCGCGCCCCGGTCTCCCGGGCCGCCGCCACGCTCTCCTCGGCGGGCTCCTCCCACGGGTGCGGGGCGAGGTTGAACGTGCCCCAGTGGATCGGCAGCATGACGCCCCGCGCGGCGTCGCCGCCCTGGAGGTCGAGGTGGGCGCGCATGCCCTCCTCCGGGGTCATATGGATGTCGGGCCAGAACTCGGAGTACGCGCCGATCTGCACCATCGTGGCGTCGAACGGGCCGTACTGCTCGCCGATGGCGGTGAAGCCGGGGAAGTAGCCGGTGTCGCCGCTGTGGAAGATCCGGTGCTCCGGCCCGGCGACCACCCAGGAGGCCCACAGGGTGTGCTGGGTGTTGCGCAGCGCGCGGCCGCAGAAGTGCCGGGCGGGGGTGGCGGTGAGGGTGAGCCCGCCGACCCGTGTCGACTCGTGCCAGTCGAGCTCGGTGATCCGGTCCGCCGGGACGCCCCAGTGCTCCAGGTGGGCGCCGACGCCGAGGGGGACGACGAAGGCGACGCCGGTGCGGCGGGCCAGGGTCCGGACGGTCGGCATGTCGAGGTGGTCGTAGTGGTCGTGCGAGATGACCACGGCGTCCAGCGGGCCGGTCTCGGCCAGCGGCACCGGCACCGGGTGGAGCCGCCGGGGGCCGGCGAAGGCGAAGGGCGAGCAGCGCTCGGACCAGACGGGGTCGAAGAGCACCCGGTGGCCGTCGATCTCGGCGAGCACGCTGGAGTGGCCCATCCAGGTCAGCCGCAGTCCGGAGGCCGGGGGGGCGGCCAGGTCGGCGACGGTGGTGGGGTGGACGGGCACCGGGTGGGCCGGGGCGCGCAGGGCGCGCTCCTCCTTGCGGAAGTAGGTGGGCAGGAACTTCAGCATGGAGCCGGACGGCGTACGGCGCGTTCCCTCGGGGTTGACGAACACCCCGTCGGCGAAGTGCGGCGACCGGCGGATGCGCGCCATCCGCTCCCCCGCCGGATCCGCGCCGAAGGCGGCGGGACGCAGCGCGTCCAGGGGCGAGCGGAACGGGCGGGAGCCGGTCACGGCACCTCCAGGGTCGAGCAGGCAGGTCGTCCCATTATCCGCCGGGGGTCACAGCCCGCTCACGCGCAGGGTGATGTTGAGCCGCCCCTTGAGCCCCAGCCCGGGCGGGGCGGTGCCGGGCAGGGTCCGGGGCACACCGTGGTAGGCCTGGCGGGCCGGGCCGCCGAAGACGAAGAGATCGCCGCTGCGCAGCTCGACGTCGGTCCAGGGGCGGGTGCGGCCGCCCGGATGGCCGAAGCGGAAGACGCAGGAGTCGCCGAGGCTCAGGGAGACGACGGGCGCGGCGGACTTCTCGTCGGCGTCGCGGTGCAGGCCCATTTTCGCGCCGGCGTCGTAGAAGTTCACCAGCGCGATGTCGTACGCCTCCGGCCCGGCCAGGCGGCCGTACGCGCGGGCCACCGCCGCCCGCGCCAGTTCGTCCAGCCAACGGGGGAACGGCTTGACCGGTGCGCCGTCGCCGTCGACGACGGCGCGGGCGTAGCCGTAGGGGAACCAGTGCCAGCCCAGTCCGACCGAGCGCACGGACATCTCGCCCCCGCTGGGCATGCGCACCGTGCGCAGGCCCGCCGGGGGACGGGCCCACTCGCGGCAGGCCACCAGGAGGCGGTGCTGGGCGGCCTCGTCCAGCCAGCCCGGGACGTGCACCGCGCCCGGAGCGACCTCGGTCACGGGCCGCGGGAAGAGCTCACCGTCCATGCGGTCAGCCTATGTGGGGGCACCGACAAAAGATCTTCACCCTGTGATGTCACATCCGGGTGGGGTCGTCTCGTCGTAGGGGTGACAGCAACCGTTCCCTCCTGGAGGCACCGGCCATGGCCCGCATCTCCCTCACCCCGCCCCGTACGCTCGTGAACCGGCTCACCGCCTGGTACAGCCGGCGCACCTACGGCAAGGTCATCGACCCGCTGCTGGCCCTGGGGCACAACCGCAGGGTGCTGATGACCGACGCGCGCTTCGAGATGTCGCTGGCCCGCTGGAACGCGCTGGACAGCGGGCTCAAGGAGCTCGCCGTGATGGCGTCGGCGGCCGCGATCGGCTGCTCGTGGTGCATGGACTTCGGCTACTGGCTGGGCCACAACCAGCGCATGGCGCCCGACAAGCTGCGCGACGTGCCGCGCTGGCGGTCCAGTGACGCCTACACCCCGCTGGAGCGGGACGTCATGGAGTACGCCGAGGCGATGAGCGCCACCCCGCCGGCCGTCGAGGACGACCTGGCGGAGCGGCTGCGGTCGCGCCTCGGCGAGGCGGCGTTCGTCGAGCTGACCGCGATGGTGGCGGTGGAGAACCTCCGCTCGCGGATCAACTCGGCGCTGGGGCTGACCAGTCAGGGCTTCAAGGACAGCTGCGAGATCCCGGCCCGCCCGGGGGTGTGAGACCCCGACGGGTCACTTGCGTCCCATGCCGCCGTAGAAGACGGTGTCGCTGAGCTCCTTGGGCCCGGGGACCGGTCCGTCCGGGCGCCACAGCGGCACCCGGACCAGGCCCGGGTCGAGGAGCTCGAAGTCGCCGAAGAGGGGCTCGACGGCGGCGCGGCCGCGCAGGTTGAGGGCGGCGGTGGCGTTCCTGTAGACGTCCAGCACGCCGTCCCGGGCGGCGGTGTCGGTGCGGCCCTCGGCGTAGCCCTCGTAGGGCTCCTCCGTGGCGTGGGACATCACCAGGAGACTGCCGGCGGGCAGGGCGTCGCCGAGGGTGGCGACGATGCCCGCCGGGTCCTCCTCGTCCTTGACGAAGTGGAGGACGGCGACGAGCAGCAGGGCCACCGGCCGGTCGAAGTCGATCAGCTCCCGGACGACCGGGTGCCCCAGGATCGTCTCCGGTTCCCGGACGTCGGCGAGGGCGAAGCCCGCGCCGCCCGCGCTGGTGAGCTTGGCCTCCGCGTGGGTGGCCACGATGGGGTCGTTGTCGACGTAGGCCACGCGGACGTCCGGGGCGGACTCGCGGGCCACCTCGTGGGTGTTGGGCGAGGTGGGGATGCCCGTGCCGATGTCGATGATCTGGCGGATGCCGCCGCGCACCGCCTCCCGTACGGCCCGGCGCAGGAAGGCGCGGTTGGCGCGGGCGGAGAGGCGGACCTGGGGGTGGGCCTCGATGACGCGTTCGGCGGCGGCCCGGTCGACCTCGTAGTTGTCCCAGCCGTCGAGGTAGTAGTCGTACATCCGGGCCGGGTGCGGCCTGCTGGTGTCGATCTCCTCGGCCGGTATGCCGACCGGTCCGTCCACGCCGTGCTCGATCACGCCCTGTTCCCTTCGGTACGTCTGTTCGGGTACGCCTGTGAGATCCGTCGCGGAGATCCGTCGCGCGGGCCGCGGCCGCCTATTCGGCCGCGTTGACGCCCGGCCCGGCCAGCAGGAAGTCGGCTTCGCCCGCCTTGGCGCCGCGGATGAAGGTCTCCATCTCGTGACGCGTGTAGATCAGTGCGGGGCCGCCGGGGTCGGTGGACTGGCGCAGGGCCACCCGGCCGTCGCACAAGCGCATGGCCTCGACGCAGCTGCCGCCGTTGCCGCCGCTCCACGGCTTGCTCCAGCCCTCGGTGCCGAGGTCGGTCGCGGGCATGCCGTTGTAGACGCGGTCCGGATCCATGGTTCAGATCTCCTTACGAATGCCACCGAGGATCGCCTTGGTGGTGTGTGCCGGCGCGGCTTGCGCGCACATCCGGTCCAGCGCCTCCAGGAAGGACGAGACATCGTCACGCTGGTCGAAGTACGAGGCTCCGACGAGGTTCTCGGCGTAGGCGATGTCCGGCAGCTCCTGGAGGGGGAACCGGAAGATGTGGAAGGGGCCGTACATCGCCGGGTGCGGCCCGGCGGCGAACGGCATCAGCTGGAGTCGTACGTTCGGCATGTCGGTGGCCTCGACGAGCCGGTCGACCTGGGCGCGCATCACGTCCGGCCCGCCGATGGGGCGGCGCAGCACCGTCTCGTCCATCACCACCCAGAGCAGCGGGGCCCCGTCCTTGGCGAGCAGGCCCTGCCGTTCCCGGCGGACGGTGACGGCGCGTTCGATGTCGGCGTCGCGGGCGTGCGGCATCCCGGCGCGGAGCACGGCCCGGGCGTACTCCTCGGTCTGCAACAGGCCGGGGATGTAGTGGGGTTCGTACGCGCGGATGAGATTGGCCTCTCCCTCCAGGCTCACGAACGCGCTGAACCACTCGGGGAGGACGTCCCGGAAGCGGTGCCACCAGCCGGGGCGGTTGGCCTCGCGGGTGAGGCAGAGGAAGCCCTCGACCTCGGCCGCGTCGAGCACCCCATAGACGTGGAGGAGCTTCTCCACATAGGGGATCTTCAGCCCGACCTCGGCCTTCTCCATTCTCCGGACGGTGGCGTGGGTGACGTCCAGGGCGCGGCCCGCCTCCTCGTAGGAGAGACCGGCCCGCTCCCTCAGGTGCGTAAGACGCTTGCCGAGCACGACCCTCAGGACCGTCGGGGCACCCGCCGGTCGCGAGTCCGCCACTGTCCACCCCCTCCAACTGCCGTCATATGCCAGCAGTGTGCCACGCGGCCTGTCGGCCCGACAGACTGTCCTTGCGATTCTGTAATTTGCAGATTGAACCTTGCCACAGCTGATACGTATCGCACATAGTTGCGGAGTGGTCCTCTCCCATGACGCACCATCGCTCAGGCTCTGCGGCGGCTCTCTCCTCGGCCATCTGCGGCAGGACGCCTTTCACTTCCCGGCCCTCAACACCTCGGTGGCGGAGGCGCGCCAACGGGTCCTCGCGCGACTGCGGGAGTGGGGAATAGACGAAGTGGCCTGCGAGGACGCCCAATTGGTGGTGTCGGAGCTGGTCACCAACGCGGTGCGGCACACGGACAGCGAGAAGGTCAGCTGCCAGCTGCGGGTGAGCGGCGTGGCGGTGCGTATAGAGGTCGCCGATCAGGGCGACGCCCCCACGGAGCCCCGGGCGCGCCGGAGCGGTACGGACGAGGAGAGCGGGCGCGGGCTGCTCCTGGTCGGCGCGCTGTCCCGGGAGTGGGGGGTCCGGCCCGACGACAGCGGCCACGGCCGAGTCGTCTGGGCCGACCTGCCGCACGGGCGGCACCCCCACTGACCCCCTGGTCCTACCCGACCC
The DNA here is from genome assembly GCF_040636475.1 of Streptomyces sp. NPDC037389. Classification (NCBI taxonomy): domain Bacteria; kingdom Bacillati; phylum Actinomycetota; class Actinomycetes; order Kitasatosporales; family Streptomycetaceae; genus Streptomyces; species Streptomyces sp. NPDC037389. The sequence goes on along the minus strand of NZ_JBEZUS010000005.1, from coordinate 44,216 downwards.
CCTGGTCCTACCCGACCCCCTGGTCCTACAGCGGCAACGGTCCCACTGCGGCAACAGGCCTACAGCGGCAGCAGGTCCGGGCGCTTGGGCTCCACGTTGTCACCCGAGGACTCACCGCGCAGCCGGCGGCCGATCCACGGCACCAGGTACTCGCGCGCCCAGTGGACGTTGTCCCGGCGCACATCGGCGGCGGAGCGCTGCTCCTCGTCCGGCCAGGCCTGGTCGGGGTCGGCCGGCACCTCGAAGCCCAGCACCTGGGCGGCCCGCAGCGCGACGCGCGTGTGCCCGTCGGCCGACAGGTGCAGCCGGTCGTCGCTCCAGGCCCGGCGGTCCTGGACCGAGCGCAGCGACCACAGGTCGAGGACCGGGCAGTCGTAGCGGTCGGCGATGGACCGGACATGGGCGGTGTACGTCGCGATCTTGCCCCGCAGATGGCGCAGGACCGGGACGCCACGGGTGTCGAAGCCGGTGCACAGCAGGACCGTGCCGACGGAGGAGCACAGCTCGGCGACGGCCGCCTCGTAGCGCTGGGCCACGTCGTCCGGGTCGCTGCCGGGGCGCAGGATGTCATTGCCGCCGGCGCAGAAGGAGACCAGGTCGGGGCCGAGTTCCTTGGCCCGGGGGACCTGCTCCTCGACGATCTGGTCCAGGAGCCGGCCGCGAACGGCGAGGTTCGCGTACCGGAAGGAGTGTTCTTCCTGCTGGTCGGAGAGGAGTACGGCCAGTCGGTCGGCCCAGCCGACGAAGGTGTCGCCGGGACCCGGGTCCCCGACGCCCTCGGTGAAGCTGTCCCCGACGGCTGCGTACGACCCGATCGCGCTCTTGCTGAATGAATTCGAATCGTCTGCCACGTCAGTGCATGATTCACCTTCCCAAGTGACCTACGCCACCGTAACCAGGGGTTGACGTGCCGTGATGTATCCCACCCCGGCAATGTCGCGTGACCCGGAATACGATCGGCGCCGACGACCGGAACACCCCCGAGGAGCGCACGTGACACAGACGCCGCCCGCCCCGCAGGCCGAGCCCGAGCTGGTGGGGGTCCGCAACTTCCGCGACCTGGGGGGACTGCCGGCCGCCGACGGACGGCACGTCCGGCCCGGCGTCCTGTTCCGCAGCGGGCACCTGGCCCACGCCACCGAGGCGGACGCGGCGTTCTTCGCCTCGCTGGGCCTGCACACCGTATTCGACTTCCGCAACGCCGCGGACATCGCGCTGGAGGGCCCGGACGTGGCCCTGCCCGGGGTACGGAACGTCAACCTTCCGCTGAGCGACCCGGCCGACGGCAGCGAGTTCTGGCGGATGGTGCGCGACGGCGACCTGGCCACGCTGCGGTCCGTGCTGGGCGAGGGCCGCGCGGCGGACCGGATGGCCGCCTCGTACCGCACGATCATCACGACGCGGACGGCCGAGCACGGGCGGGTCGTACGCGCCCTCGCCGAGGGCGACGTGCCCGCGCTGATGCACTGTGCCGCCGGCAAGGACCGGGCGGGGCTGTCCGTGGCGGTGACGCTGCTGGCGCTCGGGGTGCCGGCCGAGGCCATCGAGGCCGACTATCTGGAGTCCAACGCGCCGCACCGGCGGTACCGGGTGCGGCGCGACGCGGAGGTTTCTCCGGAGGTTTCGGAGTTGCTTTCTCCGCTGTTCGAGGCGCGGAGCTTCTATCTGGATGCGGCGTTCTCCGCGATCGGGGAGGTGTGGGGGTCCACGGAGCGGTATGTGTCCGAGGGGCTCGGGCTCTCCGCCGAGGGGCGGTCCTTGCTTCAGGAGCGTTTGCTGCGCTGAGGCCGGTGGGCACACCCGGTCTACCGGCCCGTCACAGCTTGTTTCACCAAGTTGCGGCCGAAGTCCCACATCAGGCTGCCGCCGTTGTGGGCTTCGTCCATCACCGCCGTGAACGCTTCCACGAAGCGGTCGACCTCGGGTTCGCCGATGATCAGTGGGGGGATCAGTTTGATCACCTCCAGCTGGTCCCCCGAGACCTGGGTGAGAATGCGGTGCTTCTGGAGCAGCGGCACCACGACCATCTGGGCGAAGAGACCCTTGCGGGCCGCCTGGAGCATCGTCCAGCGGCCGCGCAGGCCCAGCGACTTGGGTCTGCCGAACTCGATGCCGATCATCAGGCCGCGGCCGCGCACGTCGTGCAGCAGCTCGTACTTGCCGACCAGCGCCGCGAGGCGGGAGCGCAGCAGCTCGCCCGTGTCGCGGGCGTTGGCGACGATCCCCTCGTCCTCCAGCACCTCCAGCACCGCCAGCCCGGCGGCCATGGCCTGCGCGTTGGAGCCGAAGCTGGCCGAGTGGACGAGCACCCGGTCCATGGACGAGTAGACCTTCTTGAAGATCCAGTCCTTGCCCAGGGTCGCCCCGACCGGCACATAGCCGCCCGAGAGGGCCTTCGCCACGCACACCAGGTCGGGCTCCACCCCGCTCTCGTGCTGGTGGGCGAAGAACGCTCCCGTGCGGCCCACCCCGGTCTGCACCTCGTCCGCGATGAGGAGCGCCTTGTGGCGGTGCAGCAGCTCCTGCGCCGCCCGGAGGTAGCCGGGCGGCGTGAGGTGGACGCCCTTGCCCTGGACGGGCTCGACGATCAGGCCCGCCACGTCGCCGCGCCGCAGCTCCCGTTCCAGGGCGTCCAGGTCGCCGAGCGGGACCGGGGTGTCCGGGAGCAGGGGCGCGAAGCCGTCCCGGAAGCCGTCCTCACCGTTGACGGACAGGGAGCCGATGGTCAGGCCGTGGAAGGCGTGGGCGCAGTACAGCACGCGCGGTCTGCCCGTGGCGTACCGGGCGAACTTCAGGGCGGTCTCCACCGCCTCGGTGCCGCTGTTGCCGAAGAACACCCGGTCCAGGTGCGGGGTGTACGACAGCAGCCGCTCGGCGAGCAGGCCGGGCAGCGGTGGGCAGTCGAAGCGGGTGAGGTCGGCGAGCGAGGCGTCCAGGACGTCGTGGAGGGCCTTGCGGACCACGGGGTGGTGCCGGCCCAGGCCCATCACCCCGAAGCCGGAGAGCATGTCGAGGTAGTCGTGCCCCTCGGCGTCCCAGAAGTACGCGCCCTCCGCCCGCTCGTACACCTTGTCGAAGCCGATGGTGCGGAGCATGCGCGGCAGCTGGTGGTTGAGGTACCGGGCGTGCAGTTCGTACCGTTCGCCGCCGCGCTCGGCCAGCAGCCGGGCCAGGTCGAATCTCTCGGTGCCGTCGGCGGTCATGCCTCGCTCTTCTCCTTCTCCCTGTCCCTGTCCTTGTGCTGTTCCTCGGTCCTCACCAGGACGGCGCTGATCCGTCCGGCGATCTCGGCGGGGGTGAGCCCCACGTCCGCCAGGACCTCCGAGCGCTTGGCGTGGGCCAGGAACTGCTCGGGGATGCCGAAGGTCCGTACGGGCAGGTCGACGTCGGCGTCGCGGAGCGCCTGGGCCACGGCCCAGCCGACGCCTCCGGTGCGGCTGTTGTCCTCGACGACGGCGACCACGCGGTGGCGGGCGGCGAGCGCGGGCAGCGCCTCGTCGACGGGTTTGACCCAGCGCGGGTCGACGACGGTGCAGCTCGTGCCCCGGGAGCCCAGCAGGTCGGCCGCGTCCAGAGCCACCCGGGCCATGGCGCCGACCGCGACCAGCAGGACGTCCGCTTTCTCGGGGTCCGCCGGGCCCGTGAGCACGTCCATGCCGCCGATCCTGCCCACGGCCGGGAGGGCCTCGCCCACGTTCTCCTTCGGGAAACGGACGACGGTGGGGGCGTCGGCGACGGCGACGGCCTCGCGCAGCTGGGCCCGCAGCTGGCCGGCATCGCGCGGGGCGGCGATCCGCAGGCCGGGGACGACCTGGAGGACCGACATGTCCCACACGCCGTTGTGGGACGGCCCGTCGGTTCCGGTGACCCCGGCCCGGTCCAGGACGAACGTCACGCCGCACTTGTGCAGGGCGACGTCCATCAACACCTGGTCGAAGGCACGGTTGAGGAACGTGGCGTAGACGGCGAGGACCGGGTGGAGGCCGCCCGTGGCGAGCCCGGCCGCCGACACCGCGCCGTGCTGCTCGGCGATGCCGACGTCCCAGACCCGGTCCGGGTAGGCCGCCGCGAACTTGCTCAGGCCCACGGGGTGGAGCATCGCCGCCGTGATCGCGACGACGTCGGGCCGCTCGGCGCCGATCCTGACCATCTCGTCGCCGAAGACCGAAGTCCACGACGTGCCGGCCGAGGGGGCGAGGGGCTCGCAGGTCAGGGGGTTCATCACGCCGACCGTGTGGAAGCGGTCCGCCTCGTCCTCCAGGGCGGGCTGGTAGCCGCGCCCCTTCTCGGTGCGGCAGTGCACGAGGACGGGCCCGTGGAAGCGCTTGGCCCGGCGCAGCGCCGACTCGACGGCCGCGATGTCGTGGCCGTCTATCGGGCCGAGGTACTTCAGTCCCAGGTCCTCGAACATGCCCTGGGGGGCGAAGGCGTCCTTGAAGCCCTTCTTCGCCCCGTGGAGCGACTCGTAGAGCGGCTTGCCGAGCAGGGGCACGCTCTGGACGGCGTCCTTGCCCCAGGACAGCGCGCGTTCGTAGCCGTCGGTGGTGCGCAGGGTGGCCAGGTGGTCGGCGAGGCCGCCGATGGTGGGGGCGTAGGAGCGTTCGTTGTCGTTGACGACGATGATCAGCGGGCGGTCCTTGGCGGCCGCGATGTTGTTGAGGGCCTCCCAGGCCATGCCGCCTGTGAGGGCGCCGTCGCCGATGACGGCGACGACGTGGTTGTTCCAGCGGCCGAGGATCTGGTTGGCCTTGGCGAGACCGTCGGCCCAGCCGAGGACGGTCGAGGCGTGGCTGTTCTCGATGACGTCGTGCTCGGACTCCTCGCGCGAGGGGTAGCCGGACAGGCCGCCCTTGCCGCGCAGTTTGGAGAAGTCCTGGCGTCCGGTGAGCAGCTTGTGGACGTAGGACTGGTGCCCGGTGTCCCACAGGATGCGGTCCGAGGGCGAGTCGAAGGACCGGTGCAGGGCGATGGTCAGCTCGACCACGCCGAGGTTCGGCCCGAGGTGGCCGCCGGTCCTGGCCACGGCGTGGACCAGGAAATGGCGGATCTCCTCGGCGAGGTCGGTGAGCTCCTCGCCGTCAAGTTCCTTCAGGTCGCGCGGACCGCGGATGTTCTCCAGCAACGACACGCCGGCCCCCTCCTCCTGTCGTCGGCCCGGCGGTGCCGGGCGCGTTGATCGGACTCCGCCCGGATTCCTCAGAGGACGGTGACGGCCGGCGGCCCCGAGGGGGTGCCGTCCTTCTCCATCCGTTCGGCGAGCTTCATGGCCTCGTCGATGAGGGTCTCCACGATCTTCGACTCGGGGACGGTCTTGATGACCTCGCCCTTCACGAAGATCTGGCCCTTGCCGTTGCCGGACGCCACCCCCAGGTCGGCCTCGCGGGCCTCGCCGGGCCCGTTGACGACACAGCCCATCACCGCCACGCGCAGCGGCACCTCCATGCCGTCCAGGCCGGCCGTGACCTCGTCGGCCAGCTTGTAGACGTCGACCTGTGCCCGTCCGCAGGACGGACAGGAGACGATCTCCAGCCGGCGCTGCCGGAGGCCCAGGGACTCCAGGATCTGGATGCCGACCTTCACCTCCTCCGCGGGCGGGGCGGAGAGGGAGACCCGGATGGTGTCGCCGATGCCCTCGGAGAGCAGGGCACCGAAGGCGACGGCGGACTTGATGGTGCCCTGGAACGCCGGGCCGGCCTCGGTGACGCCCAGGTGCAGCGGGTAGTCGCACTGGGCGGCCAGCTGACGGTAGGCGTTGACCATCACGACGGGGTCGTTGTGCTTGACCGAGATCTTGATGTCGCGGAAGCCGTGCTCCTCGAAGAGCGACGCCTCCCACAGCGCCGACTCCACCAGGGCCTCCGGGGTGGCCTTGCCGTATTTGCCCAGCAGTCGCTTGTCCAGGGACCCGGCGTTGACGCCGATGCGGATCGGGGTGCCCGCGGCGGCGGCCGCCTTGGCGATCTCCTTGACCTTGTCGTCGAACTGCCGGATGTTCCCGGGGTTGACGCGCACCGCCGCGCACCCGGCGTCGATGGCGGCGAAGACGTACTTCGGCTGGAAGTGGATGTCGGCGATCACCGGGATCTGCGACTTCCTGGCGATGACCGGCAGCGCGTCCGCGTCGTCCTGCGAGGGGCAGGCGACGCGGACGATCTGGCAGCCCGCCGCCGTGAGCTCGGCGATCTGCTGCAATGTGGCGCCGACATCGGCCGTGACCGCCGTCGTCATCGACTGCACCGACACCGGGGCGTCCCCGCCCACCGGTACCCGGCCGACCTGGATGCGCCGTGCGGGACGGCGTGCCGCCAGGGGCCGGGCGGGTGGCACGGGCAGGCCGAGGGAGACCGGCTCCGTGGTGGCCATCGCGGTCAGCCCCGGTTTCCGGCGACGCTCTCGCGGGCCGCGCGCAGCGACTCCTTGAGCGAGCCCATGGTGGCGAGGACGGCGGTGGGCTCGTAGCCGCAGTGCGCCATGCAGTTGTCGCACCGGGGGTCCTTGCCGCGGCCGTACTTGTCCCAGTCGGTCTCCTCGATCAGCTCCCGGTAGGTGGGCACGTACCCGTCGCTCATCAGATAGCAGGGGCGCTGCCAGCCGAAGAGCGAGTAGTTGGGGATGGCCCACGCGGTGCAGGGGAAGTCGACCTTCCCCTCCAGGAAGTCGAGGAAGAGCGGACTGTGGTTGAGCCGCCAGCGGGAGCGGTTGCCCCCGGCGAACGCCTTCCTGAACAGCTCCCGGGTCTGCTCGACGCCCAGGAAGTGGTCCTGGTCGGGGGCCTTCTCGTAGGCGTAGGCCGGCGAGATCATCATCTCGTCGACCCGCAGCTCGTCATTGAGGAAGTTGAGCACCTCGATGATGGTCTGGGGGGTGTCGGTGTTGAAGAAGGTGGAGTTGGTGGTGACCCGGAAGCCCCGCCGCTTGGCCTCCTTGATCGCCTCCACCGCCTCGTCGAACACCCCCTCCTTGGCCACGGACTCGTCGTGGCGCTCGCGCAGTCCGTCGATGTGCACGGCGAAGGCGAAGTACGGCGAGGGGGTGAACTTCTCCATCTTCTTCCGCATGAGCAGGGCGTTGGTGCACAGGAAGACGTATTTCCGCCTGGCCACCAACTGGCGCACGATCTCGTGGATCTGAGGGTGCATCAGGGGCTCGCCGCCGGCGATGGACACCATCGGCGCCCCCGACTCCAGCACCGCGCCGACCGCCTGGGCCACGGGCATCCGCTGTTTGAGCACCCCCGCCGGATGCTGGATCTTCCCGCAGCCCTCGCACTTGAGGTTGCAGGCGTAGAGCGGCTCCAGCTCGACGATCAGCGGGAACTTCTCCCGACGGCGGAGCTTCTGTTCGAAGAGATAGGTCCCGACCCGGATGGTCTGGCGAAGCGGCATGGCCATCTGGCTCACCTCCTGGGGAGCAGCAAAGAACGGTGCCATTCGAAAAAGGCCGGCAGGACGGTGCGGAGCACGCGGAAAGCCGATATTCCACCCCGCAAGGTCCCGATTCGCACAAGTTCATGTTCGGGAGCGTCCACGACCACTCTTACGGCCGCAACGGGGCGGGCACCGGCCCGCACGGCGCTTCGGAGCGTGGCCGCGGACTCCATGTCCACCGCCAGCGCCCCGGCGGCGTGCAGCGCGCCCCGCTCCGCGCCCCGTACGACGTGGTCGGAGCCGACCAGCGGCCCGGTGTGGATGACGCGCCGGGGCGCCACCCGGGCGAGCTCCTTGGCCAGCAGCTCGACGCCGGCGCACTCGGTACGGCCCGCCCGGTCGCGGGTCTCGTCGGCGACGACCAGGTCGCCGGGGTGCATCCCCGGCGCCAGGCCGGCGCAGAAGCCGGTGGCGATCACCGCGGTCTCGAACCCGGGCCCGGCCGGGGCGCCGTCGGTGAGGGCCCGGGTCACGGCGCGTTCCGCGGCCTGCGGGCCCATGCCGGTGCGCAGGACGGTCACGGGTCCGGCCGCGCCGCCGAGGCCGCCGCGCAGGGCGAGGCGCTCGATGCCGAGCGCGCAGGCGATCAGCAGCGGTGCGGGGGCGGGGGTACCCGTGCCGGTGGACATCAGCCCTCCAGTGGCGTCTCGGCGAAGGGCTCGCCGTGCAGGTAGCGGCCGAGGGCGGTGAGGGGGAACACCTGGCGGTACAGGTGGTAGTTGATGGTGAAGTCCCAGGGGAAGCCCGTGCCGGTGAAGTGCGGCTCGTCCCAGGAGCCGTCCTCCCGCTGGGTGTCCGTCAGCCAGGTCACCCCGCGTTCCACGGCCTCGCCGTCCCGCTCCCCCGCCGCCAGCAGCGCCAGCAGCGCCCAGGCGGTCTGGGAGGCGGTGGAGGCGCCCCGGCCGATCCATTCGGGGTCCCGGTACGAGCGGAGGTCCTCGCCCCAGCCGCCGTCCGGGTTCTGCACCTCGCCCAGCCAGGCGACGGCCCGGCGGACGGCGGGGTGGGAGACGGGGATGCCGGAGGCCACCAGGGCGGGCACCACGGACCCGGTGCCGTAGACGTAGTTGACGCCCCAGCGGCCGAACCAGGCGCCGGACTCCTCCTGTTCGCCCAGCAGCCATTCGACGCCCCGGCGGGCGCGCGGGTCGTGCTGCTTGCCGAGGACCGCCAGCATCTCCACGACGTGGGCGGTGACATCGGCGGACGGCGGATCGATCACTTCGCCGAAGTCGCAGAACGGCAGCCGGTTGGGGAACGGGCTGGTGTTGTCGGCGTCGAAGGCGCCCCAGGCGCCGTTTCTCGACCGCATGCCCACCGCCCAGTTGGCGGCCCGCCGGACCGCCGTCTCCAGGCGTTCGGGGTCGGGGTGGCGGACCCGTTTGAGGGCGAGCACGACCTCGGCGGTGTCGTCGATGTCGGGGTAGACGTCGTTGTCGAACTCGAACGCCCAGCCGCCCGGGGTCAGGTGCGGCCGTTTGACGGTCCAGTCGCCGGGGCGCAGGATCTGCTCGTCCAGCATCCAGTCGGCGGCTTTGACCAGCGCCGGGTGGTCGGGGCTCAGGCCCGCGTCGGCGAGGGCGGTGGTGGCCAGGCAGGTGTCCCAGACCGGGGACTGGCAGGCCTCGATCATCCGGACGGGGGCGCCGTCCGCGTCCTCGTGCCAGACGGCGAAACGGTCCAGCGACTCCAGCCCGGCGCGCAGCACCGGGTGACGGAGGTCGTAGCCCAGCAGATGGAGGGCGATGACCGAGTAGACGGCGGGAGGCTGGATGCCGCCCCAGCAGCCGTCGTTCTCCTGGCGCTCGACGATCCAGCGGGCCGCCGAGCGCAGCGCGGCCCTGCGCAGCGGGGCGACGGGGAGGCGATGGTAGACGTGCAGCGCCTTGTCCAGGCGCTGGAAGAGGCCGTCCCAGCTGGTGGCGGGGGCGAGGGGGCGCGGCGGGTTCGGCCGGCGGGGGTCGGTGTGGAGCTCGTCGAGGGCGAACGGCGCGGGCCGGACGGGCCGCAGGGCGGAGACGATCGTCAGGGGGACGATGGTCTGCCGGGCCCACTGGCCGAAGTCGTAGAGGTTGAGGGGCACCCACTTCGGCAGGTACATGATCTCGGGCGGTAGCTCGGGCAGGTCCTCCCACCGCCACCAGCCGAAGAGGGCCAGCCAGACCCGGGTGAAGACGCGGGCGGCGGCGATGCCGCCCTGTTCGCGGACCCAGGCGGAGGCGGCGGCCATGTGTGGGGCCTCGGGGGCGTCCCCGGCGAGGCGGAGGGCGGTGTAGGCCTCGACGGTGGCGGAGAGCTCGGCGGGCCCGCCGTGGAAGGTGGCCCAGGTGCCGTCGGGGCGCTGTCGCGAGCGGATGAAGCGGGCGGCGGCCGCCGTGGTCCGCTCGTCGTCGATGCCCAGGAACCTGCGCAGCAGCAGGTCCTCGGCGTCCATGGTGACGTTGGTCTCCAGGTCGCCCTTCCACCAGCCCGCCGCGTCCTGGCGGGCCAGCAGGTGTTCCGTGGCGAGGGTGACGGCCCGCGCCGCGGCTTCACTCGTCTTCGGCGCTCCGGGTGACGCCGTGGCGGTCGCCGGAGCGGTGGTGCTGTGGCCGGCCTCGGCCTCGGGGAGCGGTGACTCCCCGGTGCCGTCGGTCGTCGCTGTCATGGTTTCCCCTAATGCAGTGAGTTCCTTCTCTGCCGTACTGCTGTGACTGCCGTACTTCGGGGGGTTCCGTCAGCCGGTGCCGCACACACAAGGCACCGGCCGGAGACCGCGGGGCTAGTTCGCGTTTATGGTGATCAACTCTTCCGTACGACGACGAAATCGGCGAGCGCGACGAGCTGCGCGCGGATCTCCGCGGGCATGTCGATGCCGTCGAGGGCCTCGACGGCGGTGGCGTGCTGGCGGCGGGCCTCCTGCTCGGTCCACTCGCGGCCGCCCGCCTCCTCGATCAGCGCCGCGCGGGAGGCGAACTCCTCCTCGTCGAAGTCGGCGAGCTGCGCGTCGGTGAGCCCCGCGTCGTCGGCGAGGATGCCGGCGAGCCGCTCGGAGGCGGGGCCGCCGGCCGCGAGGGCGGCGACCACGGGCAGGGACTTCTTGCGCTGCCGCAGGTCGCTCCAGGTCTGCTTGCCGGTGGCCTCCGGGTCGCCCCAGATGCCCAGCAGGTCGTCGACGGCCTGGAAGGCGAGGCCGAGGTGGTAGCCGTAGGCCTCCAGGGTGTCGGCCGTACGGTCGTCGGCGCCGCCGAGGACCGCGCCGATGGAGACCGCGCAGGCCAGCAGCGCGCCGGTCTTGTTGCCCTCCATCTCCAGGCACTCCGCGACGGTGACGCGCTCGCGGTGCTCGTAGGAGATGTCCTGGGCCTGGCCGTCGATGAGCTTGCGGGTGGCGGTGGTGAGCCGGCGGGTGGCCCGCCCGGCCTCGACCGTGCCGAGCTCCAGCAGGATCTCGTTGGCGAGCGCGAAGAGGGCGTCGCCGACGAGGATGGCCTGGGCCGGCCCGTAGGCCTTCCAGACGGTGTCGCGGTGGCGGCGCTGCTCGTCGCCGTCCATCAGGTCGTCGTGCAGCAACGAGAAGTTATGGACGAGCTCGACGGCCACCGCGCCGGGGATGCCGGTCTCGGCGGGGGCACCGGCGGCCTCGGCCGACAGCAGGGCGAGGGCGGGCCGGACGGCCTTGCCCGGGTCGCCGTGGGCGGGCTTGCCGTCGATGTCGATCCAGCCGAAGTGGTAGGCGGCGACGGTGTCCATGGGTGCAGCGAGCCTGTCCACGGCGGCACGCAGCACCGGAGTGGCAAGCGTCCGTCCGCGCTCCAGCAGGGCGCGCACGCCCGCGGTGTCGACAGCTGGGATCGCCGATGTCACGGTCTCTCCTCTGGTGGTGGTCGTGCTCATGCGCGTCCCGCTCGCGGGAACGCGCGCCTTGAGGGCTCGCTGGTTCATACCGCCGCCTCCCGCAGGGGGCTCCGGTGGAGCATGCCCAGCTCGGAGAGGGCCGCGCCGGCGGCGGCGAGGCCGCTGCGCACCGCGCCCTCCATGGTCGCGGGCCAGCCGGTGGCGGTCCACGCGCCGGCCAGGTAGAGGCCGGGCGTGTTCGTGGGGGCGTCGGGCCGGAGCCGGCCGACGCCGGGGGTGGGGGCGAAGGTCGCCGTCCGCTCGCGGGTGACGAAGAAGTCCTTCACCCGCGCCGTCCGGGCGGCCGGCAGCAGCCGGGCCAGCTCGGGGAGGTAGCGCTCGCGCAGCTCGGCGACCGGCCGGTCGATGTCGTCCCGCGCGGCGGACTGGGACACGGCCAGGTACTGCGCGGCCTTGTCCCGGGCGGCCAGCCCGGAGGAGTCGGTGCGGTCGAAGACCCACTGCACCGGGCTGCCGAGCGCCGTGAAGAAGGGCTGCCGCAGGACCTTGCGGTCGTAGACGACGTGGAGGTTGAGGATGGGCGCGGTGTCGATGCCGAGCAGCCGGTCGGGGTCGTCGAGGGCGCCCTCGGGCAGCAGCGCGTGGGTCTCGCGCTGGGGCACGGCGAGGACGACGGTGCCGGCCTCCAGCCGGTCGTCCTTGCCCGGACCGCTCTCGGTGTCGACGTGCCAGCCGCCGTCGGGGCGGCGGGCGATCCGGGTGGCGCGGGTGCGCAGCGCGACCCGGACGCCGGCGGCGTCCAGCGCGGCGCGGACCAGGCGATCGTGCAGCTCGCCGAGCGGCACATGGGCCCAGCCGATGTCGGCGGCGCCGGGGTCGGAGAGCAGGCCGGTCTTGAAGACCGTGGCCGCCAGGGCCAGCGAGGAGTGGTCGGCGGTGGCGTTGAGGGTGGCCACGCCCACCAGGTCCCACAGGGCCTCGACCGTCCGGGGCGACTGGCCGTGGCGGCGCAGCCAGGTGCCGAAGTCCACGCCGTCCAGAGCGGGGTCGTCCGGATCGAGGCCGCGCAGCGCCATGGCGGCCCGCCCGACCGCGGCCCGCTCGGCGAGCGAGAGGTGCGGGTAGGTGGCGAGGCTGGCGGCCAGATGGAGGGGTACGGGCAGGGCGGCGCGGCGCAGCCGGCCGAGGCGGGGCCTGCCCGAGGGGTGGCCGACGTCCAGGACGGGCACGTCGAGCCGGTCCTGGAGGGGGGCCAGGTGGGTGCCGCCGATCCGGTCGAGGAACCACCGGTAGGCGGTGCAGCAGCGCAGGTAGACGTGCTGGCCGTTGTCGACGGTCAGCTCGCCGCGGCGGAAGGAGAAGGCGAGCCCGCCGAGGCGGGGCCGGCCCTCCAGCAGGGTGACGCGGAGCCCGGCGGCGGCGAGTTCGAGGGCCGCCGTGACACCGGCGAGTCCGCCCCCGATCACTACCGCGGCCGCCCCGTCGGGGCGGCCTGCTTGGTCCGTGCGGAGCCGGTCGGGCCGGGTTGTCGTTCGTTCTGTCATGCGCCCATCCCCTCGGCTGCTGTCAGGGACGCGTCCACCGGGCGGAGGGTTGCGCACCGGTTTCCGGTGCGGTGGAGCGTCTCGCCGGGCGTACGGCCGGTGCGGGTCGTCATGGTGCGGGCGGGGGTCATCAAACGCGCCCCCTGGCGGTCTGCCGGTGGACGCTGCGGGCGTCGTAGCCGGAGAGTCCGCGCACGGCGACGAGGGCCTTCTCGTGGCCCGGCAGCGAGACGCGGCCGCGCAGCACCGCCGTGGGCTCCTCGGCGATGCGGTCCAGCAGCCGGCGGTAGATGCCGGACATGGCCGCGACGCAGGCGCCGCTGCGCCGGTCGAGCATGGGCAGCAGCTTCATGCCCTCGGCGAACAGCGCGCGGGCGCGCCGGACCTCGTAGTGGACCAGGCCGGTGAAGTCCGCGCCGGCCGGGGGCAGGGCGGAGTGGAATCCGGCCGAGCAGCCGAACTTGGCGAGGTCGTCGGAGGGCAGGTAGGTGCGGCCGTTGGCCGCGTCCTCGCGGACGTCGCGGAGGATGTTGGTGAGCTGGAGCGCCAGGCCCAGCGTGTCGGCGTACTCCGGGGCGCGCGCGGCGTCCCGTGCGCCGGGCACGGTGCCGAAGACGCCCAGGGAGAGCCGTCCGATGGCGCCGGCGACACAGCGGCAGTAGCGGGCGAGGTCGTCCCAGGTCTCGTAGGTCTCGCCGCGGACGTCCATCTGGACGCCGTCGATGAGCTCGTCGAGGCCGCCGAGGGGGATGGGGAAGCGACGCACGGCATGGGCGAGCGCGACGGCCACCGGGTCGGTGTCGTCCTCCTCGATGTCGCCCGTCCGGATCCGGTCGAGCGTGGTGCGGGCGTCCTCCAGCCGCAGCCGCTTGGACTCGGGGTCCAGGGGGCCGTCCCCGATGTCGTCGACGCGCCGGGAGAAGGCGTACAGCGCCGACATGGCCCGCCTCTTGGCGGTGGGCAGCAGCCTGATCCCATAGCTGAAGTTGCCGGCCTGCTGTCCTGTGACGGCTTCGCAGTAGCTGTACGCGGCGAGTACCGGCGGCGACGCTTGTGGCGTTGCATTCACGTTCCGGCTCACCCCTCTCTTCGCAGTGTCGCCCCCACCTCGCGCAGCAGGCTGAGCTTGGTGGGCTTGGGCGGTCCGGGGAGAACGTCGTGTCCCGCGGCGGTGACCGCGGCGAGTGCGGCCCTCCCTCCGCCCACGAATCCCGCGAGCAACAGCTTCAGCCTGCCGTGGACGCTACCCACCAGGGGGGTGCCTTCATTCAGCAGGCGCCGGGCGCGTTCCGCCTCGTACGCGACCAGGGCGCGCACCGACGCGCCAGCGGTCGGGAGGGCGAGATCGGCCTCCGTGACGCGGAAACGCGCCATGTCCTCGGCGGGCAGGTAGACGCGGTCGCGCCGGAGGTCCTCGGCGACGTCCTGTAGGTGTTCGACGATCTGCAGGGCGGTGCAGACCGCGTCCGAGCGGCGGACCCGCTCGGGGCTGGTGGTGCCGGTGATGCCCAGGACGAGGCGGCCGACGGGGTTCGCGGACAGCTCGCAGTAGGCGAGCAGGTCGGCGTAGGTCCCGTAGCGGCGCACCCGCTGGTCCTGGCGGTTCGCCTCGATCAGCCCCAGGAAGGGCTCGGGCGTCAGACCGCACCGGCGGACGGTCGGACGCAGGCGGAGCAGCAGCGGGTGGCGCGGGCCCGTGCCGGTGGTGTCGAAGACCCGGCGGAGGTCGGCCTCGAAGGCGTCCAGCATGGCCGGGCGGTCGTCCGTCCGCTCACGGTCCAGGCCGAGCAGCTCGGCGTCGCGGCCGCCGGGGGCGAGGTCGCCGTCGCCGATGTCGTCGACGAGGCGGGCGTAGCCGTAGATCGCCATGAGATCCGTACGCCAGGCGCGTGGCACGAAGAAGGGCGCCACGGGGAAGTTCTCGTGCGCGGCCTTGTCGAGCACGGCGCGCGCGTGCGCGTCCGTCCCCGCGGTCATCGCGGGCTGCCCGGACCGGGGACGGCGTACGCGTCTCTGATCTGGAGAGTTCCCGTAACCATTGCCGTCACATCTCCCGTTCTACACTGCCGACCCAGAACATCCTATTTCGGACACGCCGCAGGGCGGGCCGCGCCCCTGGCCTCCCTTCCGGGCCGCTCCGTCGCGGCTCCGGCGGTGGGGCCGTCCGCGTGCATCGCCACGCCCCGCCCCAAAACAGCCGCAAAAGAGCAGGCTACAGCGTACGCCGCACAGGTGTCCGACGCTCGCCGGGGTATGTGCTTGATCCATACCATGCCACGCGAGCGCCCAATCGGCCCTGACAATAAGCCAGTTGATCGTTACGGAACGGTCAAGGCCCCCGCCGCGAGCGCACCGGCGGGGGCCTTGGACGTCACGTCCGTGTCAGCGGGCCGTTTCCTTCTCATAGGCCCGGACGACCTCGTCCGTCGGCCCGTCCATCAGCAGTTCCCCGCGCTCCAGCCACAGCACCCGGTCACAGGTGTCCCGGATGGACTTGTTGTTGTGGCTGACCAGGAAGACCGTGCCGGCCTCCTTGCGGAGCTCACGGATGCGTTCCTCGGAGCGCTTCTGGAAGGCCCGGTCACCCGTGGCCAGCGCCTCGTCGATCATCAGCACGTCGTGGTCCTTGGCGGCCGCGATGGAGAACCGCAGCCGGGCCGCCATGCCGGACGAGTACGTGCGCATCGGCAGGGTGATGAAGTCGCCCTTCTCGTTGATCCCCGAGAAGTCGACGATGCCCTGGTAGCGCTCGCGGATCTGCTCCCGGGACATCCCCATGGCCAGCCCGCCGAGCATCACGTTCTTCTCGCCGGTGAGGTCGTTCATCAGGGCGGCGTTGACGCCCAGCAGCGAGGGCTGGCCGTCGGTGTAGACCTTGCCGCGCTCGGTGGGCAGCAGCCCGGCGATCGCCTTGAGCAGGGTCGACTTGCCCGAGCCGTTGGAGCCGATCAGGCCGATGGCCTGGCCCCGGTAGGCGGTGAAGCTCACACCCTTGACGGCGTGCACCTCCCGCACGCCGGCGCTCGGCTGCCGGCGGACGATCCGGTTCAGGGCGGCCGTGGCACTGCCCCGGCCGGTGTTGCCGCCGTAGACGCGGTAGACGATATGGACGTCGTCCGCGATCACGGTCGGGACGTTCTCGGAACCCTTGGGGGTGATCTGCTCAGCCACGGCCGTACTTCTCCTCGGACTTCCAGAAGTAGACGAAGCCGCCGACGCCGATCAGCACGGCCCAGCCGACCGCCAGCGCCCACACGTGCGGCGGCAGGTGCTTCGCCCCGTAGTCGTCGATGAGCGCGTAGCGCATCAGGTCGATGTAGACGGCCGCCGGGTTGGCCCCCAGCAGATCGATCACCCACTGGGACACGTGGGTCCGCTTGAGGTTGTCGACCAGGCTGTACATGACACCCGAGGCGTACATCCAGGTGCGCAGCAGGAACGGCAGCAGCTGGGCCAGGTCGGGGGTCTTGCTGCCCGCGCGGGCCAGGATCAGCGCCAGTCCGGTGTTGAAGAGGAACTGGAACGCCAGCACCGGGACGATCATCAGCCATGCCATCGACGGCATGTGCCCGCAGGCCACCAGGACGACGGCCAGCACGACCATCGAGTAGAGCAGCTGCTGGAGCTGCTGGAGCGCGAAGGAGATCGGCAGGGCCGCCCGGGGGAAGTGGAGGGCCCGCACCAGGCCCAGGTTGCCCGCGATCGCCCGGACGCCCGCCATCGCCGAGCTCTGGGTGAAGGTGAAGACGAACACACCGGTCACCAGGAACGGGACGTAGGTGTTCGTCGCCATCGCGCGCTTCTGGTCCATCATCACGCCGAAGATGAAGTAGTACACGACGGCGTTCAGCAGGGGCGTGGCCACCTGCCAGACCTGGCCCAGCTTGGCCTGGCTGTACTGAGCGGTCAGCTTCGCCCGGGAGAAGGCGGCGATGAAGTGGCGCCGCTCCCACAGCTGCCGCGTGTACTCGGCCAGGGAAGGCCGGGCGCCGCTCACCGCGAGGCCGTACTTACGGGCCAGCTCGGCGGCGGGCAGTCCGTCGTCGGGTGACGACGGCACAGTCAGGGCGACCGCACTGTCGTGCGTTGTCTCGCTCACAGTTGACACTTTCGTCCTCAAGGCGCGCCCCCAGGGCCAGGCCCCGGTGCGCGCCCGATGCTCTTCGACACGACTCTCGGATACGAGCTTGTCAGATCACGGGCGGACGACCCAGTCGGGTCAGGCGCCACACGGTACGCCACTTCATCGGGCGCCGTGGGCCGCACGGGGTCGTCCAGCCCTCCCGGAAGCCGCCCAGCCACGCGCGCAGCGCGGGCAGGGAGGGCCGCCGGGCCAGGGTCAGCAGCAGCCAGACCCCGACGTAGACGGGGACCAGCGGCGCGGGCAGATTGCGGCGGGCCAGCCAGACCCGGTTACGGGCCACCATACGGTGGTAGACGGCATGGCGGCTCGGGGCGGTCGTCGGGTGGTGGAGCACCATGTCCGACCGGTAGTCGATCATCCAGCCCGCGTCCAGGGCCCGCCAGGCCAGGTCGGTCTCCTCATGGGCGTAGAAGAACTCGTCCGGCAGCCCGCCCACCTCGGCGAAGACCCGGGTGCGGGCCGCGTTGGCGCCACCGAGGAAGGTGGTCACGCGCGAGGAACGCATCGGGTCGGACGCCCGCAGCCGGGGCACATGACGGCGCTGGGTGACGCCGGTGTCCGGGTCGGCGATCCGGAAGCTGATGATGCCCAGCTCCGGGTCGGCGGCGAACGCCTCCCGGCACAGCTTCGCCGTGTCCTGGTTCGGCAGGTGCCCGTCGTCGTCGAGGAAGAGCAGGACGTCGACGTCCCGGCCGGCCGGACCGAAGGCCTCGATGCCGACGTTGCGGCCGGCCGGGATGCCCACGTTCTCGGGCAGCTCGACGGTGCGCACGGCGAGGCCGGGCACGGACAGCTCGGGCAGCGGGGAGCCGTTGCCGACGACGACGACCTCGATGGGGTCGCCGGTCTGCTTGGCGACCGACTCCAGCAGGGCGCGCAGCTCGTCGGGGCGGTTGCCCATGGTCAGGACGACCGCGCCGACCTTCATCGTGTTCTCGCTCACTTCAGCCTGCTCGACGCCAGGATGGACACGAGGTGGAGCACCGTCTGGAGCAGCGCGATGCCGGCCAGGACGGCCGTGCCGAGGCGGGTGAAGAACAGGTCGCCCCGGGCCGCGTCCACGATCGCCAGGAGGAGGATCAGCAAGGACGCCTCGATGCCGAGGATCAGCCGGTGGAACTTCAGCGCCGCGGCGGCCTTGCGGGCCAGCGCCATGCCGGACGAGCGCGGCTCGGACGCGGCCTCCTTGACCGGCGGCAGCCCGGCCTGGTGGCGGGCGACGCCGACGAGGTCGGTCTCGGCCTTGATCAGGACGGCGCCGAGCGCGGCGAGCGTGCCCAGGAAGGCCCACAGCCAGTCGATCCGGCCGCTCCCCCACAGGTCGGCGGCGCGCAGGCCCAGGCCGACCAGGACCGCGGCGTCGCACAGATAGGCGCCGACCCGGTCCAGGTACACCCCGGAGTTCGAGTACTGCTTCTTCCAGCGGGCGATCTCGCCGTCGACGCAGTCCAGCAGCAGATAGAGCTGGACCATGACCACACCGAGGACGGCGCCCCAGATCCCCGGCACCAGCAGGGCCGGGGCCGCGAGGACGCCCGCCACGGTCATCAGGTAGGTGAGCTGGTTGGGCGTGACCCTGGTGTTCACCAGGTAGCGGTCGCAGCGCAGCGAGATCTCTCGCATATAGAGGCGGCCTGCCCAGTGCTCACCGCTGCGCCGGTCCTTCACACCCGCGGGGTGGACGACCGGGCGGAGTTCAGCGACTGATGGTTTGTGCATAGTCGGCGTACGCGTCCCTGATCTGATCGGTGGAGAGGTCGAGGTGCTCCAGGATGGTGTATCTCCCGGGGCGGGTCTGCGGCGCGTACTCCACGACCGAGACGAACTCGTCGTCGGTGAAGCCGATGTCGCCCGGCAGCACGGGCAGACCGTGGCGGCGCAGTACCTCGACCATGAGCGCGGATTCCTCGTGGGCACCGCGCAGGTGCATCGCGAAGGCTGCCCCGAGGCCGCACTGCTCGCCGTGGCTGGCGGCGCGCCTGGGGAAGAGGAGGTCGAAGGCGTGGTTGATCTCGTGACAGGCGCCGGAGGCCGGCCGGCTGTCGCCCGCGACGGACATCGAGATGCCGGTGAGCACCAGGCCCTCGGCGAGCACCTGGAGGAAGGCGTCGTCGCCGACGCCGCCGGGGTGGCGCAGCACGGCCTCTCCGGCCTGCCGGGCCATGGCCGCGGCCAGTCCGTCGATGCTCTCGCCGCGCTCGCGGTGGGCGAGCTCCCAGTCGGCGACGGCGGAGATGTTGGAGATCGCGTCGCCGATACCGGAGCGGACGTAGCGGGACGGGGCCTCGCGGATGATGTCCAGGTCGATGACGACGGCGATCGGGTTGGGCACGCCGTAGGAGCCGCGGCCCGCGTCGTTGTCGAGCGTGGCGACCGGCGAGCAGAGCCCGTCGTGCGAGAGGTTCGTGGCCACGGCGACCAGCGGAAGCCCTATGCGGGCGGCCGCGTACTTGGCGCAGTCGATGATCTTTCCGCCGCCGAGGCCCACGACCGCGTCGTAGCGCCCCTTCTTCATGCGGTCGCCGAGCCGGACGGCGTCGTCGAGGGTGCCGCCGCCCACCTCGTACCAGGAGGCGCCGGGCAGCGCCGGGGCGAGCCGCTCGCGCAGCTGCGCCCCGGAGCCGCCGCTGATGGCGACGGCCAGCTTGCCGGAGCTGGAGATCCGCTGGTCGTGGAGGAGCCCGGCCAGGTTGTCCAGCGCTCCGGGGCGGATGTCGACGACGACCGGCGAGGGGATGAGCCTCGTCAGTACTGGCACGCGATCTCCCGGCCCTTGGCGAGGTCGTCGTGGTTGTCGATCTCGACCCACTTCACTTCGCCGATGGGGGCCGTGTCGATCTTGAAGCCGCGGTGGACGAGCTCCTGGTAGCCGTCCTCGTAGTACAGGTCGGGGTCGCGCTCGAAGGTGGCCTTCAGGGCGTCGGCCAGCTCGGCGGCGGCCTCGGCCTCGATGAGGGTGACGCCGATGTACTCGCCGGTGGCGTCGCCGGGCTCCATCAGCTTGGTGATCTTCTGGACGCCCTTGCCGGCGTCCACGACGACCTTCATCTCCTCGTCGGCGAGGTTCTTCACCGTATCGAGGGCGAGGATGATCCTCTTGCCGTCGCCGCGCGCGGCGAGCAGGGTCTTCTCGACGGAGACGGGGTGGACGGTGTCGCCGTTGGCGAGGATCACACCGCGGCCGAGCACGTCACGGGCGCACCACAGGGAGTAGGCGTTGTTCCACTCCTCGGCCTTGTCGTTGTCGATCAGGGTGAGCGTGACGCCGTACTTGGCCTCCAGCTCCTCCTTGCGCGCGTACACGGCCTCCTTGCGGTAGCCGACGACGACGGCGACCTCGGTCAGGCCGACCTCGGCGAAGTTGCCGAGGGTCAGGTCGAGGACCGTCAGCGAGTCCTCCGCGCCTTCGGGACCCACCGGCACCAGAGCCTTGGGCAGCGTGTCGGTGTAGGGGCGCAGACGCCGTCCGGCGCCGGCGGCCAGCACGAGGCCGATCATGCGGGTTCTCCTGTTTCGTCGTGGACTGCGGGCGCCCCGGAGGACACCCAGAACCGGATGCTCTCGCTGAGCACCACGAGCGCGATGGCGGCCGCCAGGACCGTCAGCGCGATGGTGAAGCCTCGGCCGTGCCACAGGGAGGCGGCGGCGGTGACCGCCAGCACACGTCCCTCGTGCCCGCCGATGGCCCGGACGAGCCAGTGCGGGGGCGCGCCGGTGCCGCCGCGGATGCGGTACACCGTGTCGTAGTGATGGTAGGCGACCGCGGCGACCAGCCCGAAAGCCGCGGGCAGGGCGCCGGGGGCGTCCGAGCGGGCGGCGAGCAGCAGGACGATCCCGTACTCGGTCGCCCGGAAGACGGGCGGCAGCAGCCAGTCGAGCGGGCCCTTGAGGGCGTGCGCCACGGCGACGCCCGCGAGCAGCGCGTAGACCACGGCGGGCGGCAGGCCCCGCCAGGTGCCCAGGTTCCCGGCGGCCAGCGGCCAGACGAACAGGGCCGCGGCGGCGAGCAGCGCCCAGTAGGGCGCGCTGTACGACCCGCCGGGCACCCGCCGGCCGAGGACGCGGCTCACGGCCTCGGCCACCGGGCCGGAGTCCACGAGGTCGGCCAGGGCCTGGGCGGCGCGGTCGGTCCTGCGGGCCTTGCGGGTCAGCGAGCGCAGCACCCGGCCGGCGGTGGTGTAGCAGGCGGCGAAGGCGCAGCCGATCAGCAGCACGACGAAGACCACACGGGGTGTGGTGAACGCCGTGAGCAGCGCTATCAGCGCCCAGCGCTCACCGATCGGCAGGATGATCATGCGCCGGGCCCAGACGGTCCAGCCGACGCTGTCGAGCCTGCCGGAGAGGGCGGCGGTGGGGCTGGTGTTGGCGGTGGCGTCGTGGTTGGCCTCGTTGAAGGCGAAGTCGACGACGTGCCGGCAGGTCTGGAGGACCATGGCGCCGAGCGCGAGGGCCCAGACGTCATCGCCGCCACGGGCGGCGCCCAGCGCCAGGCCCGCGTAGTAGGCGTACTCCTTGGCCCGGTCGAAGGTCGCGTCGAGCCAGGCGCCGAGCGTCGAGTACTGGAGCGAGTACCGGGCGAGCTGCCCGTCGGTGCAGTCCAGGACGAACGAGGCGATCAGCAGCACGCCCGCCGCGACGAACCCGGGCCGGGTGCCGGTGGCCGCGCAGCCGGCCGCGATCAGCGCGGTCAGCAGGGAGGCGGTCGTCACCTGATTGGGGGTGAGGCCGCGGCGGGCGCACCAGCGCGCGATGTACCGGGAGTACGGGCTGACGCAGAAGGTGGTGAAGAACCCGTCGCGGGACTTCACGGCGGCGCGCAGCCGTACGGCCTCGTCGTCGACGGCGTCGGTCTCGGCGAGCGTCTTGGCCCGGGCGTCCGCGTCATCGGGCACGGCGGCGACGAGCACGCCGAGCTCGGGGCGGTGCACGGTGACGCCTTCGGCTTCGAGCCGGGCGGCGAGGGCGTCGGGCAGGCTGCCGCCGGCCGGCCGCGCCGGGCTCTCGGCGGCGGGCGCGGCCGGTGCCTGTCCCGTGATCGTCGGTTCGGTCAGCGCCAGCGCCAGCGCGCTGCGCGCTTCCGGCTGTGCCGTCAGGGCGCCGGGGACGGCGCCCGCCGGGAAGCGGGGGTCGGTGAGGGCCAGCCGCAGTGCGTGCCGGTGGCCGACGAAGCGGGGGTCGACGACGGCGACCCGCTCGGCGGCCGGGACCGCGGCGAGCTCCTCGGCCGCGCCGGCGGCACCCGTCGTGGTGCGCACGTCGAAGCCGAGCGCCCGCAGGTCGTCCTCCAGCGAGGAGCCGGCGGGCGGCGGACCGATGAGGATGGCGGTCGACAGACGAACTCACTCCTTGCGGCTGGCGTGGCCGCCATGCGGCCGCGGGACGCGGCGGGCGGCTGGCGTGCCGCGCCGGGCCCGGCTCTGCGGGGCGGCGCACGGCACGACGGCAGAGGCTATCGGATCACCGGAAGGCCGAGTTCACCGCACGTGCACCCGGGCGTTCCCGGCCCGGGCGAAGGCCCGGGAACCGGCCCCTATCAGGACGTCCGGGATGTCCGGGCGGTTCCCACGGACGGACGAAACGTTTCCCGTCGGATGGCTGGAATAGGGTGCCGTCATGACGTGGCTGATCACAGGTGGAGCTGGGTACATCGGGGCGCATGTCGCGCGGGCGATGACGGAGGCCGGGGAGCGGGTGGCCGTCCTGGACGATCTGTCCTCGGGCGTGGCCGGCCGGCTGCCGGAGTCGGTCCAGCTGGTGCGGGGCTCGGTGCTGGACCGTGAGCTGCTCGACCGGACGCTCACCGGCCTCGGCGTGACGGGGGTGGTGCACCTGGCGGCGAAGAAGCAGGTCGGGGAGTCGGTCGAGAAGCCCCTGCTGTACTACCGGGAGAACGTCCACGGGCTGACCGTGCTGCTGGAGGCCGTGGTCGCGGCCGGGGTCCGCAGCTTCGTCTTCTCGTCCTCGGCGGCCGTCTACGGCATGCCCGACGTGGACCTGGTCACCGAGCGCACGCCCTGCCTGCCGATCAACCCGTACGGCGAGACCAAGCTCGCCGGCGAGTGGCTCGTCCGGGCGACGGGCGCCGCGCACGGCATCGCCACGGCGTGCCTGCGCTACTTCAACGTGGCGGGCGCGGCCCGGCCGGAGCTGGCCGACACCGGCGTCTTCAACATCATCCCGATGATGTTCGACCGCGTCACCCGGGGCGAGCGCCCGCTGATCTTCGGCGAGGACTACGCCACCCCGGACGGCACCTGCGTCCGTGACTACATCCACATCGAGGACCTGGCGACCGCGCACCTGGCCGCCGCCCGCCGGCTCGCCGAGCGACCGGGCGCGGGCGACCTGACGCTGAACGTCGGCACCGGGCTCGGGGTGTCCGTCCGGGAGATGGCCGACCTGATCGGTGAAATCACCGGGCGCCCGGAGCTGACGCCCGAGACGGCCCCGCGCCGTCCGGGTGATCCGGCGCGTGTCGTGGCCTCCAACGAGCTGATCGCGAAGGAGCTGGGCTGGAGCGCCCGCCACGGCCTTCGCGACATGGTCGCCTCGGCCTGGGAGGGATGGTGCCTCCACCACCCCGGGGCACGCCGCCCCTGATCCCCGTACAAGGGATTCGTCGCAGGCCAGGGCGGGCTCCCGGAGGTGTCGAAGAGGCGTTGCCGTCCGATACCCCCCGCCCGTAGTTGACTGGGCCCGGCCGGCGGGTGCCCGCCGGCCGGGCGGCGACGACGGCCTCGGAAGGCGGCGGGCATGGGAGCGGGTCACCACCACGGCCACTCGCACGGGGGACCCCCGCCCGGTGCGACCGGCACGGCCGCGGCCGCCCACAAGGGGCGGCTGCGGATCGCGCTGGGCATCACCCTGACCGTCCTGCTGGTCTACGCCGCGGGCAGCGCGCTGACGGGTTCGCTCGCGCTGTTCGCCGAGGCGGGCCACATGGCCACGGACGCGATCGGGGTCTTCATGGCCCTGGTGGCGATTCGTTTCGCCGCCCGCCCGGCCACCGGCAGACGCACCTTCGGCTACGCCCGGGCCGAGATCCTCGCCGCCCTGCTGAACTGTGTGCTGATGCTCGGCGTCGGCGGCTACGTCCTCGTCGAGGCCGTCGAGCGGCTGGCGGAGCCGGCGCCGGTCCCGGGCACGCGGACGGTCGTCTTCGGCCTGGCCGGCGTGGTCGCCAACGGCATCTCGCTGGCCCTGCTGACGCGGGGCAGCAAGGAGAGCCTGAATGTGCGGGGCGCGTTCCTGGAGGTCCTCTCGGACGCCCTGGGCTCCCTGGCCGTGGTGGTCTCCGCGCTGGTGATCATGGTGACGGGCTGGACCCGGGCCGACCCTGTCGCCTCCCTGCTGATCGGGCTGATGATCGTGCCGCGCACGGTGAAGCTGCTGCGCGAGGCGCTGGACGTGCTGCTGGAAGCGGCGCCGAGGAACGTCGACATCGGCGAGGTGCGGGCGCACATCCTGGCCCTGCCCGGGGTGCGGGGCCTCCACGATCTCCATGTGTGGACGATCACATCGGGGATGCCGGTGCTGTCGGCGCATGTGGTGGTGGACCCCGGCGCGCTGGACCCGGCGGGGCAGGAGAAGATGTTGCACGACCTTCAGGACTGCCTCGGCGAGCACTTCGCCGTGGAGCACTGCACCTTCCAGCTGGAGCCCGGCGGGCGCGCCGAGCACGAGGCCGGTCTCTGCCCACTGAGACCTGCCGCCGAGACCTGCCGCTGAGCCACGGCCGGCCGAGGGCCGGTCCGATCAGTCACCGATCGGATCGATGACTCATCCGCCGTGGCCGTGGGCATTCCGTACGGCAGACTTGAAGGTGGAAGACCGACAATGAGGATGGTCAATGCCGATCACATCTGCCAAGGGCCGCTCCGCCGACTCGGACCGGGTTCCCGCGGCCGCCGACACCACCGAACCGATCATGCTGGAGCTGGTCGACGAGGACGGCAGAACCATCGGCACCGCCGAGAAGCTCTCCGCCCACATCGCCCCCGGCCGGTTGCACCGGGCCTTCTCGGTCTTTCTCTTCGACGACGCCGGCCGGCTGCTGCTCCAGCGCCGGGCGCTGGAGAAGTACCACTCCCCCGGCGTGTGGTCGAACACCTGCTGCGGCCACCCCTACCCGGCCGAGCCGCCCTTCGTCGCCGCCGCCCGCCGCACCGGTGAGGAGCTGGGCCTGGCGCCCGCGCTGATGCGCGAGGCCGGGACCGTGCGCTACAACCACCCGGACCCGGCCTCGGGCCTGGTCGAGCAGGAGTACAACCACCTGTTCGTGGGCACGGTCACGGCCCTGCCGGACCCGGACCCGTCCGAGATCGCGGAGACCGCGTTCGTCACCCCCGCCGAGCTGGACGCGCTGCGCGAGAAGTACCCCTTCTCCGCGTGGTTCATGACCGTGCTGGACGCCGCCCGCCCGGCGATCCGCGAGGTCACCGGGGACGCCGCAGGCTGGTAGGCCGGGGGCGCAGCGGCAGGGCGGCCCAGACCACCTTGCCGCCGCCGGCGGTGTGCTCGATGTCGTAGGCGCCACCGGCCTCCTCCACCGTCGCCTGCACCAGCAGCAGGCCCCGGCCGCCGGTGCGCGGCTCGTCCTCGGGGCACGCCTCCATGGGCGCGGGGCGGTACGGGTGGTTGTCCTCGACGGCCACCCGGACCCACTCCGGGCCCAGGGAGACCTCCACGGCCACCTCCGGGGAGAGCAGCGCCGCGTGCCGCACGGCGTTGGTGACCAGTTCGGAGACGATGAGCAGCAACCCGTACAGCTGGTCCTCGCGCAGCGGCACCGCACGGCGCCGGATCAGCTCGCGGACCGCGCTGCGGGCCGCGGGAACGGTCCGGTCGAGCGCGGGAGCGGTCCAGCGCCAGCTCCCGTCGTACTCGGCGGGCTTGCGGGGCGCGGCCGCCCGTCCCGGCCCGGGTGGGCGTCCCCCGCGCATCTCCATCTCCGCATCCCACCCCTCGCCGTGGCCCGACCACCTGTGCCGAGTGTTGGGAACCTTGGCGTCCGCTCCGGTGAGCTGACCAGAAGTCATTGGCTATCGACGGATTCCGGCGGGGTTCGACCGATCACGCACACGGCTGTCGCCCGGCAGACTGTTTGATCATGACTTCCTGGTCCCGGTTAACATCCGGCCATGGAACCCGCACTGCGTCTCGGCATCGATGGAGCCGTCGCCACCGTCCGGATCGTCAACCCCGCCAAGCGGAACGCCATGACCACCGGGATGTGGCGGGAGCTGCCCGCGCTCCTCGCGCGCTGCGCCGCCGACCCGGCGGTCCGGGTGCTGGTGCTGACCGGCGAGGGCGACACCTTCTGCGCGGGCGCGGACATCGCCACGCTGGCCGCCGACGGCGGCGTGGGATCCCGGGACCTGGCGGTGGCGGCGGAGGAGGCGCTGGCCGCCTTCCCCAAGCCGACGATCGCGGCCGTGCGCGGCCACTGCGTGGGCGGCGGCTGCCAGCTCGCGGTCGCCTGCGATCTGCGGTTCGCCGTGGAGGGGGCGTCCTTCGGGGTCACCCCGGCCCGGCTGGGCATCGTCTACCCGGCGTCCACCACCCGGCGGCTGGTGGAGCTGGTCGGCCCGGCGACCGCCAAGTACCTGCTGTTCTCGGCCGAGCTGATCGACACCGAACGGGCCCTGCGCACCGGGCTGGTGGACGAGGTGTGGCCGGCGGACGCGCTGGACGAGCGCGTCGCCGCGTTCGCGGCGACACTGGCGGCGCGCTCGCAACTGACGCAGGCGGCGGCCAAGGAGTTCACGGCGGGCCCGGCCGGGCCGGACCGCGTGGCCCACTGGGCGGCGCGGGAACACGGCAGCGGCGACACCGCGGAGGGTGTCGCCGCGTTCTTGGAACGGCGGGTGCCGCGCTTCGAGTGGTCCGTCTAGACCCCCGTCCGGGACGGTCCGGTCACCGCGGGCCGGTGGGGGCTGGTCGCGCCCACGCGGCGGTAGCCGCAAACCGGCACTGCCCCGCGCCCCTTACGGGCCGCGTCCGGTTCACGCCCGCGCCGCGCGCCGCTCCGCGACGAGGTCGGCGGGGGCCTTTTCCGGGGAGCCCGCGTCGTACGGCGGCTGGGGGTCGTACTCGATCATCAGCTGGACGGCCTGGGCCGTCCGGTCGCCCGAGATCCGGCCGAGGAGGGTGAGGCCCATGTCGATGCCCGAGGACACCCCGGCGGCCGTGACGTACTTGCCGTCGGTGACGACCCGTTCCCCCGTCGGCTCGGCGCCCAGGGAGCGCAGCTGCTCCAGGTGCAGCCAGTGCGAGGTGGCCCGGCGGCCCGTCAGCAGTCCGGCGGAGGCCAGGATCAGCGATCCGGTGCACACCGACGTCGTCCAGGTGGTGTGGCGGTCCACCGCCGTCAGCCAATCGCGCACGGGGCCCGGCTCCAGCGGCAGGAACCGGTCCGGCCCGCCGGGGACGACGACGATGTCGGGGCGGGGCACGTCCGCGAGGGAGCGCTCGGCGACGAGCGTGAGGTTGCCGCTCTCGTTGGCCACCGGGCCGGGCCGCTCGGCCACGAAGACGGTCTCGGCACCGGGGACGCGGCTGAGGGTGTCGTAGGGGCCCACCGCGTCAAGAGCGGTGAAACCGGGATAAAGCAGGATGGCGATCTGCATGGCGAAGCCTTCTCTCGTACTCGGTCAGGGTCGATCGAGATGTGACAGGAAAGGTCAGCCCGCGAGGGGCTGAACAGGGGTCATGGGCCGGAAGCGGCGCCGGTATTCGGCCGGACCCGCGCCCAGGGACCGGACGAAGGCCCGCCGCATCGCCTCGGGCGTGCCGTAGCCGCAGGCGCGGGAGACCTCCTCCACGCCCTGCCCGGTGTCCTCCAGCAGCCGGCGGGCGGCCTCCAGGCGCACCAGGTCGACGTAGCGCCCCGGTGTCATCCCCACCTCGTCCCGGAAGGCCCGGGCGAAGTGCCGGGGCGACAGGCCCGCCCGGTCCGCGAGCGCGTCCACCGACAGGTCGGCGCGGAGGTGCTCGACGATCCAGTGCTGGAGGTCGCGCAGCGTGGGCCGTCCGGCGGTCTGGGCGGCGAGCGGCACGCTGAACTGCCGCTGGTTGCCGGGGCGCCGGAGGAAGACGACCAGGTGGCGGGCGATGGTGAGGGCCACGTTCCGGCCGTGGTCCTCCTCGACGACGGCGAGGGCGAGGTCGATGCCCGCCGTCACCCCGGCCGACGTGGCGATGCCGCCGTCCCGCACGAAGATGGGCTCGGGGTCCAGCCGTACCTCCGGGAAGCGCTCGGCGAACCGGTCGCAGTACGCCCAGTGGGTGGTGGCGCGGCGGCCGTCGAGCAGCCCGGCGGCTCCGACCAGGAACGCGCCCGTGCAGACGGAGAGCAGCCGCCCGGCCCGGGGGCCGTTGTCCCGCAGCCAGGCCACGATCCGGGGATCCGGGTCGAGGGCGCCCTCCCCGCCCGGGACGACGAGGAGATCCGGCACGGCGCAGTCGCCGAGCGCCGCGTCGGGGGCCAGCCGCAGCCCGCTGGTGCTGCGGACCGGCCGGCCGTCGACCGTCGCGGTGCGCACCTCGTAGGCGCCCTCGCCGCCATGGGCGTGCCGCACCCCGGCGAACACCTCGTGGGGGCCGGTGACATCGAGGGGCTGGATCCCCTCGAAGAGGACGATCAGCACCGTGCGGGTTCTCATGGCAACCATGCTGGCGGCCCGTCCGGCATGGCGGCAATGACGGGTTCCCCACCTTTACTGCCACCGGGCGCGGACGACGCGGCGCGACAGCTGTGACGTTCACCTGTGACGTTCACCCTTTCCGCCGTACCAACCAGTACGTACGGTACGGGACATGACTTCTCTCCCCGCCGGCGCCGCACGGCGCTGCCAGTCCTTCCTCAACCCCTACCACTCGGCCCAGTACTTCTCCCCGGAGATCCAGCAGGAGGTGGGCGCCCTCGGTATCGGCAGCGGCACCGAGAGCTTCGGCGCCGTCTATCTGGCGGGGCGCGCCGCCGCCTTCGGCCGGGTCGGGCCCGGCGCGGTGACGGCCTCGTTCTTCAGCTTCAGCCATGAGCTGATCTCCCGGCACATCCCCGCCGTCTGGGACATCGCCTCCCCCGAGGACGTCCTGGCCGCGCGGCTGCGCGCCGCCGACGCCCAGCTGCGGCGGCTGCTCGGCGAGGAGACCGTGGCCTCCCCCGAGATGGCCGAGGCCGCCGAGCTCGCGCTGCGGGCCACCGAGGCCTGCGACCGGTCCATGCGCACGCTGTACGCGGCCCACGCCGACCAGCCCGTGCCGGACGCCCCGCACCTGGCGCTGTGGCACGCCACCACGCTGCTGCGCGAATACCGCGGCGACGGCCACCTGCTGGTCCTCGTCCGGGCCGGGATCGACCCGGTCGAGGCGATCCTGACCCACTCCGCCACCGGCAAGGGCATGTCCCACAAGTGGCTGCTGCGCACGCGCGGCTGGAGCGAGGAGGACCTGGCCGCCGGCCGGGAGCGGCTGCTGGAGCGCGGGCTGCTGAACGCCGACGGCACCCTGTCGAAGGCGGGCGTCGCGCTGCGCGAGGAGCTGGAGGAGGAGACGGACCACCTGGACCGCGCCCCCTACGAGCACCTGGGCGCCGCCGGGGTCGCGCGGCTGACCGAGCTGACGCAGGGGTACACCACGACCCTGGTGCAGGGCGGCGCCTTCCCGTCCGACCTGCGGGGGTAGCCGACGCGCGGGCGCTGTCACCGGTACCTGCCACAATGCAGATCGCGGCTCAGCGCGGCGGAACCGCCGCGGAACAGGGAAAGCGGAGCGTGATCGTGACGACGTCGACGTCGATCGAAGGCAGGATCGCCGAGGAGCTCGGCGTGCGGGAGCGGCAGGTACGGGCCGCCGTCGAATTGCTCGACGGCGGGTCCACCGTGCCGTTCGTCGCGCGCTACCGCAAGGAGGCGACCGGGGCGCTCGACGACGCGCAGCTGCGCACCCTGGAGGAGCGGCTGCGGTATCTGCGGGAGCTGGAGGACCGCCGGGCGGCGGTCCTCGAGTCCGTGCGGTCCCAGGGCAAGCTGGACGAGGCGCTGGAGGCCCGGATCCGCGAGGCCGACTCCAAGGCCCGCCTTGAGGACATCTATCTGCCCTTCAAGCCCAAGCGGCGCACCAAGGCGCAGATCGCCCGCGAGGCCGGGCTGGAGCCGCTGGCGGAGGGCCTGCTGCGCGACCCCGGTGCCGAGCCGTCGGCGGCGGCGGCCGCGTTCGTCGACGCGGACAAGGGCGTCGCGGACGCGGCCGCCGCGCTCGAGGGCGCCCGCGCGATCCTCACCGAGCGGTTCGGCGAGGACGCCGACCTGATCGGCGAGCTGCGCGAGCGCATGTGGTCGCGCGGGCGGGTGGCCGCGAAGGTGCGCGAGGGGAAGGAGGAGGCGGGCGCGAAGTTCGCCGACTACTTCGACTTCGCCGAGCCCTTCACCGAGCTCCCCTCGCACCGGGTGCTGGCGATGCTGCGCGGCGAGAAGGAGGAGGTCCTCGACCTCGCCCTGGAGCCGCAGGCTCCGGAGGAGACCACCGAGGGCCCCAGCGCCTACGAGCAGATGATCGCCCGGCGCTTCGGGATCGCCGACCGGGGCAGGCCCGCGGACAAGTGGCTGGGCGACACCGTGCGCTGGGCCTGGCGCACCCGGGTCCAGACGCACCTCGGCATCGACCTGCGGACGCGGCTGCGCCAGGCCGCCGAGGACGAGGCCGTCCGGGTCTTCGCGGCGAACCTGCGCGACCTGCTGCTCGCCGCCCCGGCCGGCACCCGCGCCACGATGGGCCTGGACCCGGGCTTCCGTACGGGCGTGAAGGTCGCCGTCGTGGACGCGACCGGCAAGGTCGCCGCCACCGAGACGATCTATCCGCACGTCCCGCAGAACAAGTGGGACGCCTCGCTGGCCACCCTGGCCCGGCTCGCCCGTGAGCACGGCGTGGAGCTCGTCGCGATCGGCAACGGCACGGCCTCCCGCGAGACCGACAAGCTGGCGGCCGATCTGATCACCCGTCACCCGGAGCTGAAGCTGACGAAGGTGATGGTCTCCGAGGCCGGCGCCTCGGTCTACTCCGCGTCCGCCTTCGCCTCGCAGGAGCTGCCGGAGCTCGACGTCTCCCTGCGCGGCGCGGTCTCCATCGCCCGCCGGCTCCAGGACCCGCTCGCCGAGCTGGTGAAGATCGACCCGAAGTCGATCGGCGTCGGCCAGTACCAGCACGACCTGTCCGAGGTGAAGCTGTCCCGCTCGCTGGACGCGGTCGTCGAGGACTGCGTCAACGGCGTCGGCGTCGACGTCAACACCGCCTCCACGCCGCTGCTCTCCCGGGTCTCCGGCATCAGCTCCGGCCTCGCCGAGAACATCGTCGCCCACCGCGACGCGAACGGCCCCTTCCGCTCCCGCAGGGCGCTCAAGGACGTGGCCCGCCTGGGCCCCAAGGCATACGAGCAGTGCGCCGGCTTCCTCCGCATCCGCGGCGGCGACGACCCGCTGGACGCCTCCAGCGTCCACCCCGAGGCGTACCCCGTGGTGCGGTCCATGGTGAAGACCACGGGCGGCGACGTCGCCGCGCTCATCGGCAACACGGCGACGCTGCGCTCGATGCGTCCCGAGGACTATGTGAGCGACTCCTTCGGTCTGCCCACGGTGACGGACATCCTCCGCGAGCTGGAGAAGCCGGGCCGCGACCCGCGACCCGCCTTCAAGACGGCCACGTTCAAGGAGGGCGTCGAGAAGATCGGCGACCTGGCGCCGGGGATGCTGCTGGAGGGCGTCGTCACCAACGTCGCGGCCTTCGGCGCGTTCGTGGACGTGGGCGTCCACCAGGACGGCCTGGTGCATGTGTCGGCGATGTCGAAGACGTTCGTGAAGGACCCGCGCGACGTGGTCAAGCCCGGCGACATCGTGCGCGTGAAGGTGATGGACGTCGACATCCCGCGCAAGCGGATCTCGCTGACGCTCCGTATCGACGACGAGGCGACGCCGGCCGCCCGCGGTGGCGGTGCGCCCCGCGAGCGCGGCGAGCGTGCGGAGCGCGGCGAGCGGGGAGGCGCTCCGCGCCGGGGCAACACCCCGCGCCCGCGCCGGGCGGAGGGCGGCGGCCGTCAGGCCGCCGCCCCGGCCGACAGTGCGATGGCGGACGCGCTGCGGCGTGCGGGACTGCTGGGGCCGCAGGGCCGTTAGCCCCGCCGCGTGGGTGGGTGCGGCCCGGTGGTCGGGGTTGTGCCCACCCTCCCCCGGCTACCGCTGGGAGGTGCCCCCATCGCCCAGCGGGACGATCGCCCACAACCCGGGGTCATACGGTCAGGCGCAGCCAGGCCGCCGCGAGTGCGGCAGGACCGGCCGGCGTGGGGTGCACGCCGTCCGCGGCCCAGTGCTCCGGCCCGGCCGGACGGTCACCCGGCGGGACCTCTCGAACGGTGCCGGACCCCACCGGCATCGGACCGGCAGCCCCCGATACGCCGCCGGCACCGGCCCGACAGCCCCCCGGTACGCCGTCGCCGACACCACGACTCCGCCGCCCGACCTCTCGTGCCCGGGCCGATTCCTGCACCCGACCGGATGAATGCGCGGCGTTCCCGGTGAGAGCCGCCGTGCCACCGGCCATCGATCACACGGGACGACGCGCGTCCGCGCCGTCGCCCCGCGATGTCCCGTCCTCCACCGACCAGGGGCGGTTACCGGAACCGGAAGAGGAGGCGGGCCCATGGACGGGTCGGACGGAGTGGCAGGGCGCAGCTACGCCGCTTGGCTGGTGGACGAGGTCTTCCCCGGGTACGGGAGCCGGGAGGCCGTGGTGCACGGCGCCCGCCGGATCACCTACACCGAGCTGGCGGAGACGGTCCGCCGGCTGGCCGCCGGATTCCGGTCGGTGGGCCTCGGTCCGGGCACCACCGTGGCCCTCGCCAGCGGCAACCGCCCCGAGGCGGTGTGCGTGCCCTTCGCCGCGCATCTGGTGGGGGCGCGGTTCCTGCCGATGCCGATGGACCGGGGCCCGGCCGAGTACGCGAGCATTGCGGAGAACGCCCCCGCCGACGCCCTGATCATGGACGACCGGATTCCGGAGGCGGGCGCGCAGGCCGTCACGAGCGCGTTCTCCGGGGCCCGTCTGTGGTCGCTGGGCCCCGGGGGGCCGGCGCCGGACATCCTGGACGTGGCCCGGCGGGCCGATGCCGCCCCCGGCCAGGGCTGGGCGGACGCCGCGCAGGTCGAGACCGTCCTGTGCTCCGGCGGCACCACGGGCCTCACCAAGTGCATCCTCCACCGGCACCGGATGTACCGGACGATCCTGGCGCACCCGTTCCTGCCGGAGCCGGTACAGCTGCTGGTGACGAGCCAGATCGCCCACGTCGGCGGCCTGTACGCGCTGACCAGCCTGGCCCAGGGCAGCACCCTCACCCTCCTGGACCGCTTCACTCCGGAGGCCGTGATCGAGGCGCTGACGAACGAGCCGATCACCGCCATGATGCTGATGCCCCCGATGCTGTACCGGCTGCTCGACCACCCGGCACTGGCCGGCGTCGACTGTTCCCGGCTGCGCCGCGTCATGTACGGGGCCAGCCCGATCACCCCGGACCGGCTCCGGCAGGCCCTCGACCGGTTCGGTCCGGTGCTGTGGCAGCTGTACGCGCAGACGGAGGCGTTCGGTCTCACAGCGCTGAGCTCCGCCGATCACGTCGTGGACGGCGGGAGACTGCTGCGCTCGGTCGGCCGGTCCTTCCCCGACATGGAGACGGGTGTCCGCGACGACCAGGGCCGGCCCCTGCCGCCGGGGGAGGTCGGGGAGATCTGCGCGCGCGGGCCGCGCGTCATGGAGGGCTATCTCAACCAGCCGGAGGCCACCGCCGCCGCGTTCCACCCGGACGGCTGGCTGCGCACCGGCGACCTCGGCCACCAGGACGAGGAGGGCTACGTCTTCCTCATGGACCGGCGCAATGACGTGATCATCACGGGGGAGGGCGGGTCCACCATCTACTCGCCGCTGGTGGAGAACGCGCTGACCACCCATCCCGCGGTCCGGGCCGCCGCGGTGATCCCGGTGCCGCACCCGTTCTACGGGCAGGCCGTGCACGCCGTCGTCGTCACCGCTCCCGGGGCGCGGGTCGAGCTCGACGAGCTGCGCAAGTGTGTGCTGGCCGAGCTGGAGCGGCCCGTCTATCTGCCCGCGAGCTTCGAGTTCGTCGACGCGCTGCCGCTGACCCCCATCGGCAAGGTCGACAAGACCGCCCTGCGCGCGCCCCACTGGGCCGGGCACCAGGGGCTGCTTCACGGGGACACGACGGCACGGGCGGAGTCCGCCGGCTGATCGCCGGTGGGCTGATCTCCGACGGGCCGGGTGAAGGCGACGGTGGCCAGGGTCTCGGTGCTGGTGCTGTAGCCGATGACGTCACCGCCGGTGGCGCGCTGCGCGCGGATGGCGTTGCCCCCGTATCCGTCGGGGGTGACGAACAGGCCCCAGACCGGCGTCCAGTCCTCGGTCACCCCCGTCCCCGGGTCCACGACCGGCTCCGGCCGGGGCACGACCCGCCGTTGTACGACGAACCCGCCGCCCGCGGAGGAGCGCAGCACGTCGCGCCACTCCCGTTCCGGGCAGGCCCAGCCCGCTACGACGCCCGAGCCCGCGAAGCCGCGGCAGGGCTTGAGGATCGTCCGTTCGCGTTCCTCGACGCACCGGTCGACCAGTGGCGCGGTCAGCAGTCTGGTCCACGGCAGGATCCGTTCCGTCGCCCGCCGCTCCCGCTCGGAGAGCACGGCGTCGCACCGGGGGTCCGACAGCAGCGCCAGGGCGCCCTTGTTGGTGAACAGGGCGCTGTCCAGGCCGGTCCACAGGACCGCGGTCCCCTTCTCATGGGCGCGCGTGATCGCGTCGAGGGCGTCCTCGTGCCCGATCGTGTCGTCGACGGTGAAGAAGCGCAGCGCCACGTCGACGCGGGCCGTGCCGACGAACAGCTTCCCGGCGTCGCCCCGCACGTCGCCCAGCTCGCCGAGGACCACCTCCAGCCCCTGGCCCTCCAGCACCGCGACGGTGGGGGCGACGGGCCGCCGGTACCGGGGCAGCGCCCCCGGCGCGAACACCAGTGCCACCACGGGGGACGGGCGTGGCGCGACGGCCCGCAGCGTTTCGGCCACGCGTTCGGCGGTCCGCACATGGCGCAGCGCGTACCGCTCGGCGAACGCGGCGAAGGCGGGCACGGCTTCGAGGGAGCGGGGCAGTTCGCCCAGTTCGAAGCCGCCCACTCCCCCGGCGATGTTGAACTCCAGCAGGGCGAAGCCGTGCTCGTCGCGGTAGAGGTCCGCCCGGCCGAAGCGGTCCGCGGGCCGTCCGGCGCGTACGTGGCGCCGTAGCGGCGGGCCCAGGCGGGGTTCGCCGCCCAGGGCCGCCCAGTACCGCTCGATGTCGCCGTCGAAGAGCCGGTCGGGCAGGGTGACGAGGACGTCGAAGAGGGTCAGCAGGTCCTCCGCCGCCGACCGCAGCCCGGGCTCGTCGGCGAACAGCGGCCGGGCCAGCAGCCGGGCGTCGCGCAGCGCGGCCGGCAGCTCGGCCTCGGCCACAGCCGCGCTCAGCCCGCTCCCGTCGGCACGGCACAGTTCCACGTAGCGCGCGGTCACCTCGTCCATGAGCGGCTCTCTCCCACCGGTCGGCGTTCACCGTTCGTCTTCGGCAGGAAGCCCGCGCTACGTGAGCAGCCCACCCTCCGTCAGCCGTCGGCGGACCTCGGCCACGGCCTGTTCGGACAGTGGCCGCTGGGGCGCGGCCGTCGCCGCGCAGTCGATGACGCCGAGCGCGCGCAGGGCGGCCTTGAAGCCGCCGAGCGCGGCGGCACCGCCGCTCATCGTGGTGGTGTCCCCCGCGTCGACGAGGGCGAACAGCGCCGCGAGCCGGTCCTGCTCGGCCGCCGCCTCCCGCCAGCGCCCGGCCCGCGCGTGGCCGTACAGCCGTACGTACCCGGCCGGGTCGACGTTGCCCAGCCCGGGGACGACGCCGTGCGCGCCCGCCAGCAGGGCCGCGTCCACGGTGAGTTCGGAGCCGGTGAGCACGGCGAAGGCGTGGTCGAGGCCACGTTCGCGCAGCGCGACCAGCAGCCGGCGGAAGGCGCCCAGGTCGCCGCTGCTGTCCTTGAGGCCGGCGAGGGTGCCGTCCTCGGCGAGCCGGAGGAGGACGGGGGCGGTGAGCTTGCTGTGGACGGTCTGGGGGATGTCGTAGGCGATCAGCGGGAGGCCCACGGCGGCCCGGATCCGGCGGAAGTGGCCGGCGGTCTCGGCGGGGTGGGTCCCGGCGTAGAAGGGCGCGGTGGCCACCAGCGCGTCGGCGCCGTGGGCGGCGGCGGCCAGGGCCCGGTCGACGACGCGGGCGGTGGTCATGTCGATGACCCCGGCCAGCACGGGCACCCGTCCGGCCACCGCCTCGACGGTGACCCGCAGCACCTCGTCGCGCTGGGCGTCGCTCAGGAAGGCCGCCTCGCCGCTGGTGCCGAGGGCGAACACCGCGTGGACCCCGGCGTCCAGCAGGTGTTCGACGAGCGAGACGAGGGAGCGGATGTCCACCTCGCCGCCGGGGGTGAGGGGGGTGCAGAGCGGAGGGACGACGCCGGTCAGGGGTGTGGGCAGGTGCGTCACGCGGTACAGCATTCCGTCCGGGCCCGCGCTGTCAAGACGGCGTGGCCGCCTCCACCAGGTCCGCCGCTTCCAGGGCGCATCCCCAGGAGACGGTGATGCCCGCGCCGCCGTGGCCGTAGTTGTGGACCAGCCGGCCGCCGCCCGGCAGGGGCTCGGCCTCCAGGCGGACGCGCGGGCGGGCCGGGCGCAGGCCCACGCGGTGGCCGAGGACGCGGGCGCGGGCCAGGCGGGGGAAGACGCGGGAGCAGCGGCTGATGATCGCCTGGGCGGTGCAGGGCGAGGGGGCCCGGTCCCAGATGTGTTCCTGGGCGGTGCCGCCGAGGACGGCGCCGTAGGGCTGGGGGAAGACGTAGAGGGTGTCGGTCGCGGAGCCGTCGGCGGTGGTGAACCACTCGTCGATGCCGGGGTTCTCGACCACGACGAGCTGGCCGCGTACCGGGTGCACCGAGGGGTCGGGGACGAGGTCGCGGGCGCCCAGGCCGGTGCAGTTGACCACGGCGGGCGCCGAGCGGGCGGCCTGCGCGAGCGAGGCGACGGGGCGGACGGCGACGGTGCCGCCCGCCGCGCGGAGCCGCCGGGTCAGATAGGTGAGGTGGGTGGCCATGTCCAGCAACGGCAGGCGGACGCGTACGCCGCGGTCGTAGCCGCGCGGCAGTTCGCCCGCGCCCGCGGCCCGCAGCCCCGGCACCTCGGCCGCCCACGCCCCCAGCTCCGCCGGGGCCTGGCCGGCGTGGGTCCCCTCGGCCAGGCGCACGCCGGTGCGTTCCGGCCCGTCGGCCAGGCCGGTCATGACCGCGAGCGAGGCGAGCGCCCAGTCGCCAGCCCGGTCGCGCGGCTCGATCCGGTACGGCCACCACAGGCCCCCGGCCACCGCCGAGGTGGTCTCCGCGGACGGCGAGCGGGTCCACACCTCGACGCGCCTGCCGCGCTCCGCCAGGACGACCGCGCTGGTCAGGCCGATGACCCCGGCACCGACCACGATCACATCGCTTGCCATGCGCCGACGGTACCGGTGAATTCCCCGCCGCCGGGCTCGAAGTGGCACACCCGGGGGAATGGACAGGGCGGCCGGGCAGGCCCGTCCGGAGGTGACCGAGGCGTGCCGGGTGCGGGTGACGGGCTACCGGCCGGGGCCGCTGGGGCGGGTGCGGGCGCGCGAACTGTTCGACGGGCGGGTCGGGCCGGGCGGGCACCGGGTGGGGCGCCGGTGCCGTGGGGCACGTATGCGGTGGCACGGTGCGGTGCCGAGGTGCTGGTGGTACGGGTGTTGCCCGAAGGGGCTCCGCCGCACCGGACGGGCTGATTGTCCGACCGGATACAGTCGGTGCTCTTATGAGTGCCACCCTCGTCGCCAAGGATCTCGTCGCCGGACACGGCGACCGCACCCTCTTCTCCGGGCTCGACCTCGTCGTCGCCCCCGGGGACGTCATCGGGCTCGTCGGGGCCAACGGGGCGGGGAAGTCCACCCTGCTGCGGATGCTCGCGGGCCTCGCCACGCCCGAGCGGGGCACGCTGCGGCTCAGCCCGCCCACCGCCACCGTCGGCCATCTGCCGCAGGAGCCCGAGCGCCGCGCGGGCGAGTCCGTCCGCGCGTTCCTCGCCCGCCGCACCGGGGTCGCCGCCGCGCAGACCGCTCTCGACGCCGCCACCCAGGCCCTCGTCGACGGCGCGCCCGGGGCGGACGACGCCTACTCCGTCGCGCTGGAGCGCTGGCTGGACCTGGGCGGTGCCGATCTCGACGAGCGGGCCGACGAGGTCGCCGCCTCGCTCGGCCTCGGCGTCGGCCTGGACCGGCCCATGACCGGCCTCTCCGGCGGTCAGGCCGCCCGCGCCGGCCTCGCCTCCCTGCTGCTCAGCCGCTACGACGTCTTCCTGCTGGACGAGCCCACCAACGACCTCGACCTGGACGGCCTGGACCGGCTGGAGTCGTTCGTCACGGGGCTGCGTGCCGGCACGGTCCTGGTCAGCCACGACCGGGAGTTCCTGACCCGCACGGTGAACAAGGTCCTGGAGCTCGACCTCGCCCAGCAGCAGGTGAACCTCTACGGCGGTGGCTACGCCGCCTATCTGGAGGAGCGCGAGACCGCCCGCCGGCACGCCCGCGAGGCCTACGACGAGTACGCCGACACCAGGGCGGCCCTGGAGTCCCGGGCGCGCACCCAGCGGGGCTGGATGGAGAAGGGCGTCAAGAACGCCCGTCGCAAGGCCACCGACAACGACAAGATCGGCCGCAAGTTCCGTTCCGAGGCGACGGAGAAGCAGGCCGCCAAGGCGCGCCAGACCGAGCGGCTCATCGAGCGGCTCGACGTCGTCGACGAGCCCCGCAAGGAGTGGGAGCTGCGGATGGAGATCGCCGCCGCGCCCCGCTCGGGCGCGGTCGTGGCGACCCTGCGCGGCGCGGTCGCCCGGCGCGGGTCGTTCGCCCTCGGCCCGGTGGACCTCCAGATCGACTGGGCCGACCGGGTCGCCATCACGGGCGCCAACGGCTCCGGCAAGTCCACGCTGCTCGCCGCCCTGCTCGGCCGGCTGCCCCTGGACGAGGGCGGCGCCGCGCTGGGCCCGGGAGTGGTCGTGGGCGAGGTGGACCAGGCCCGGGCGCTGTTCTTCGGCGAGGAGACGCTGCTGGCGGCGTTCGGCGCGGAGGTCCCGGAGCTCGCCCCGGAGGACGTCCGGACGCTGCTGGCGAAATTCGGTCTCAAGGCGGCGCACGTGCTGCGCCCGGCCGTGACGCTCTCCCCGGGCGAGCGCACCCGTGCGGCGCTGGCCCTGCTCCAGGCGCGCGGGGTGAACCTGCTCGTCCTCGACGAGCCCACCAACCACCTCGACCTGCCGGCCATCGAACAGCTGGAGTCGGCGCTGGCCTCGTACGACGGCACGCTGCTGCTGGTCACCCACGACCGCCGGATGCTGGACGCGGTCCACACCACGCGGCGGCTGGAGGTCGCGGACGGGCGCGTGAGCGAGCGCTGAGCGGACCCCGAGCGGTTCCTCGGCGCTCGCTGTGCGGAAGCTGTGCGGGGGCCGAGCGAACGGGTGAAGCCGCGTCCGAAAAGAATCCCAGGGGAAGGCCAACACTTCCCCAAGAGAAGGCCATGGCGTCAGCCTTGTTTGACCATTGAATCAGCGGTGATACCCCGGGTACGGCTGTGCTTTTGAAGTGTTGATGGGGTTACCCAGGGTGCGTTCGATTTACGGAACGTTGGGAACCGGCATACGAACCCCTCGTCGGCGGGCGTCGTCTGTGGTTGCGGACGTCGTCCGATGACGTCCGTGCCACCCACGTCGAATAGAGGCGTACCGACTGATGTCATCGACCCTCCCAGGACCCGCACCCGTACCCACGGGCTCCGCAGCGGGCAGGGCGCGCTACCGGAGCGCCCCACCGCACCCGGAGCGCACCCTGCTCGACGTGTTCGATTCCACCGCCGCCGCGCATCCCGACGCCCTCGCCCTGGACACCGGCAGCGAGACCCTGACCTACCGGGCGCTGACCGCCGAGGTCGCCTCCCGCGCCGACCGGCTGCGCCGGGCCGGCGCCGGGCCGGGCGACCGGATCGGCGTCCGGGTGCCCTCGGGCACCGCCGAGCTGTACCTGACGATCCTCGCCGTCCTCCGCTGCGGCGCCGCCTACGTGCCCGTCGACGCCGACGACCCCGACGAGCGGGCCACCACCGTCTTCCGCGAGGCCGGGGTCTGCCTGGTCATCACCGCGGACACGCTGATGCCGGGCCCCGCCCCCGCCACCGGCGCGGGCCGTCCGACGCTGCCCGACGACGACGCCTGGATCATCTTCACCTCCGGCTCCACGGGCGCCCCCAAGGGCGTCGCCGTCAGCCACCGCAGCGCCGCCGCCTTCGCCGACGCCGAGGCCGGTCTCTTCCTCAAGGACTGCCCGCTCGGCCCCGGCGACCGCGTCCTGGCCGGGCTGTCCGTGGCCTTCGACGCCTCCTGCGAGGAGATGTGGCTGGCCTGGCGGCACGGCGCCTGCCTGGTGCCCGCCCCCCGCTCCCTCGTCCGCGCCGGCCACGAGCTCGGCCCCTGGCTCGTCGAGCGCGGCATCACCGTCGTCTCCACCGTGCCCACGCTCGCCGCGCTGTGGCCGCCGGAGTCCCTGGACCGGGTGCGGCTGCTGATCGTCGGCGGCGAGGCCTGCCCCGCCGAGCTCGTCGACCGCTTCGCCGTGCCCGGCCGCGAGATGTGGAACACCTACGGGCCCACCGAGACCACCGTCGTCGCCTGCGCGGCCCGGATGCACCCCGGCGACCCCGTGCGCATCGGGCTGCCCCTGGACGGCTGGGAGCTGGCCGTCGTCGACCCGGCGGGCGAGCCCGTGCCCTGGGGCGCCGAGGGCGAGCTGGTCGTCGCCGGCGTCGGCGTCGCCCGCTACCTCGACCCCGTCAAGGACGCCGACCGCTACCGCCCCTCGGCCGCCCTGGAGACCGCCCGCGCCTACCGCACCGGCGACCTCGTCCGCGCCGACCCCGAGGGCCTGGTCTTCGCCGGTCGCGCCGACGACCAGATCAAGATCGGCGGGCGCCGGCTGGAGCTCGGCGAGATCGACGCCGCGCTCAGCGCCCTGCCCGGCGTGCTGGGCGCCGCCGCGGCCGTCCGCACCACCCCGGCCGGCGGCCGGCTGCTCGCCGGATATGTGGTGCCCGGCCCCGAGTACGACCGCGAGCTCGCGAGAAAGCTGCTGGCGGAACGGCTGCCGGCCGCGCTGGTGCCCGTCCTCGGCGAGGTCGCCGAGCTGCCCACCCGCACCTCCGGGAAGGTCGACCGCGACGCCCTGCTCTGGCCGCTGCCCACCACCGGCGACGACGGGACCGAGGGCGGGCCGCTGACCGGTACCGCCGCCCGGCTCGCCGACGTCTGGGAAGAGCTGCTCGGCACCCGGCCCTCCGCCGGCTCCGACTTCGTCTCCCTGGGCGGCACCAGCCTGGCCGCCGCCAAGATGGCCTCCGCGCTGCGCGAGCACTACCCCGGCGTCTCCGTCGCCGCCCTCTACCGCCATCCCGTGCTCCGCGACATGGCCGGCCACCTCGACACCCTCGCCCCGCAGGAAGCCGTCCAACGCGAGGTCCGGCCCGTGCGCCGCCGCATGGGCGCGGCCCAGATCGTGGTGCAGACCGCCCTGTTCGGCGTCGCCGGGCTGCGCGGGCTCGTGGGCCTGGCCGCCGCCGACAACGTCCTGGGCCTGCTGGCCCCCGAGGCCTGGGCCCCCCACACCTCCTGGTGGCTGGTGCTGGCCGGCTGGCTGATCCTCTTCAGCTCCCCCTCCCGCTTCCTGCTGGGCGCGACCGCCGCACGCCTGCTCACCGGCGGCATCGCGCCGGGCGCCTACCCGCGCGGCGGCCGGGTCCACCTGCGGCTGTGGGCCGCCGAACGCACCGTCGCCTCCTTCGGCGTCCCCGCCCTGCTGGGCACCCCCTGGGCCGTCTGGTACGCCCGCGCCCTGGGCTGCGCGACGGGCCGGAACGTCTCCCTCCACGCCATGCCGCCGGTCACGGGCCTCGCCGAGTTCGGCGACGGCTGCGGCGTCGAGCCGGAGGCCGACCTCGCGGGCTGGTGGCTCGACGGCGAGACGCTGCGCATCGGCGCGGTCTCCATCGGCGCCGGCGCCCGCGTCGGCCACCGCACCATGCTGATGCCGGGCGCCTCCCTGGGCCCGAACGCCACCCTTGAGGGCGGCGGCTGCCTGGACGGCCACATCCCGGCCGGCCAGACGTGGGAGGGCTCCCCGGCCCGCCCGGTGGCAGGGTCGCCTGCGGGGTCGCCTGCGGCTGGGCTCACGGATGCGGGAGCGCCCCAGGGCGCTCCGCTCCGGGCCGGGGCTCCGGGCGCCGAGGCGTTCCACGCCGAGTACTCCTACGACGGGCTGCCCGCCGCCGGGCCCGCGCACTCCGGGGCGCCGTCCCTGGACGTGTCCTACGCGGGGGCGGGTCACGGCGGCCGGACGTTCCCGGGCGGGAGCCCGGACGCCGGCGTCTCCCACGCCGGACCCCACCCCGCGCGGAGCGCCCACGTTCCCGGGGCGCGCCGCCCCGGCGAGGCCGAGCACGGCCGGCGGCACACCCCGCGACACCGCCGCTCGCGGCGCTGGCCCCTCGCCTACGGGCTGTCCCTCGCCGGGCTGCCGCTGCTGCCGCTGCTGGCCGCGCTGCCCGCGCTCATCGGCACGTACTACCTGATCAAGGGCTGCGCCACCCTCACGTCC
The DNA here is from genome assembly GCF_040636475.1 of Streptomyces sp. NPDC037389. NCBI lineage: Bacteria > Bacillati > Actinomycetota > Actinomycetes > Kitasatosporales > Streptomycetaceae > Streptomyces > Streptomyces sp. NPDC037389. The sequence continues at coordinate 1,446 of NZ_JBEZUS010000005.1, read as the reverse complement.
GCCGGACTGTGGCTGCTGGCCGCCGCCCCCGCGTTCACCTTCGTCACCACCATCTGCTGGATGCTGCTCATCGCCCTGGTCGTCCGGATCCTCGGCCGTGGCATCACCCCAGGCAACCACCCCGCCGACGGCGGCGTCGCCTGGCGGGTCTGGCTGGTCACCCGGCTCCTCGACGGCGCCCGCGCCGGCCTCTTCCCGCTCTACGCGAGCCTGGCCACCCCCGGCTGGCTGCGCCTGCTGGGCGCGCGGATCGGCCGGCGGGCCGAGATCTCCACGGTCCTGCCGCTGCCCTCGCTCCTCACCGTCGACGACGGCGCGTTCCTCGCGGACGACACCCTGGTCGCCCCGTTCGAGCTCCACGCGGGCCGGATGCGGCTGGGCCGCGTCCGTATCGGGCGCCGGGCCTTCGTCGGCAACTCCGGCATCGTCGGCCCCGGCCGCGAGGTCCCCGACCACGCGCTGATCGGTGTGCTGTCCGACGCCCCCGCGCACAGCGAGCCCGGCAGCTCCTGGCTGGGCCGCCCGGCCATGCCGCTGCCGCGCGTCGCCTCCGCCGGCGACTCCGGGCGCACCTTCGAGCCGCCCCGACGCCTCGTCATGGCCCGCGCGGCCGTCGAACTGTGCCGGGTGCTGCCACTGATGTGCGGCCTCGCGCTCGCCGAGGCCGTGATGCTGATCGAGCAGGACGCCCTGGACGCCCGCGGCATCGGCTTCGCCGCGCTCATCGCCGCTCCCCTGCTGCTGGCCGCCGGCATCGTGGCCGCGCTCACCGCGACCGCCGCCAAGTGGCTGCTCATGGGCCGCTTCAAGGCCGGGGAGCACCCCCTGTGGAGCTCCTTCGTGTGGCGCAACGAGCTCTACGACACCTTCGTGGAGTCCCTCGCCGTGCCGTGGCTGGCGGGTCCGTTCACCGGCACGCCGGTCCTCAACTGGTGGCTGCGCAGCCTCGGCGTCCGCATCGGGCGTGGCGTCTGGTGCGACACCCACTGGCTGCCGGAGACCGATCTCATCTCCCTCGGCGACGGCGCCACCGTCAACCGCGGCTGTGTGCTCCAGACGCACCTGTTCCACGACCGGATCATGCGCATGGACGGCGTCGATCTGGGCGCGGGCGCCTCGCTCGGCCCGCACGGCATCGTGCTGCCGGGCAGCACGGTCGGCGAGCACGCCGCCATCGGCCCGTCCTCCCTCGTCATGCGGGGCGAGACGGTGCCCGCCGGAACCCACTGGGCGGGCAACCCCATCGCCGGGGCGGAGCCCCGGCCCGCGCCCGAGCTGGTGGCATGAGCCTCCGGGACCGCTTCTCGTGCAGCCGCCGCGGCCTCCTCACGGCCGCGGGGGGGGGGCGCCCCGGGGGCGCCCCCCCCCCCCCCCGCGGGGGCCCCCCCCGCCCCCCCGCCGACTCGGGCCTGTGCACGCCGCCCCCCTCCCCAGGCCCCCCCCCCC